>DASTJH010000029.1:0-36735 GCA_035716645.1 Terriglobales bacterium
CGAACGTCGCAGAAGACCGCTACCGAATTCGTGGCGGAGAGGTGCGATGTATTTCGATCATACTCTCAATCGGGAACTTGCGTTGCGGTACGCGGAACCTATGAAATCTCCCGAAGGAAGATCGAGGGCAGGCGGAAGTCCTCGCGCCGTCTTTTGGCGCGGGGAATCTGCTGTTCGATGATAGGCGGGAAAGCCAACTTCCTTCATGGAAGTGTCACTATATTCCGCGTGACTCAATAGCTTCGGAAGTAGCGCACCGGGATGTTGCTTAAGCTAGTAGCTGGCTTGACATGTGCTCCACATGAAACTATGCTCGGCACATGAGCAAGATGATCCAGGTGCGAAACGTGCCGGAAGGCTTGCATCGGCAGTTAAAAGTTCGGGCTGCCAGTCAAGGCATGTCCTTATCCGACTACCTGCTGGCCGAGATACGGGAGATCGCCGAGCGTCCCACGTGGGCGGAGTTGCGGGAGCGCCTGCAACGACGCGAGTCCGCCGGAAAGAGCCTGAATACAGCCGCGGCCGTGCGCTCCGAACGTGAGGCGCGTTGATCGTCCTCGATGCGTCCACCACGATCGATTGGATTCTCCGTACGCCGGCAGGAATCCAAGTGGGACAGCGCGTCTACGCGCACGCACCCCAGGTGCATGTTCCTCATTTGCTCGACTTGGAGGTGGCGCAGGTATTGCGCCGTTTCGTGCGTGAGGGAAGACTTACCCCGACACGTGCGGAGATCGCGCTGCATGACTTGATGGATGCGCGCCTGATACGCCATGGGCATGCACCTCTCCTGCCCAGAATCTGGCAAATGCGCAACAATCTGACCGCGTATGACGCAGCTTACCTGGCTTTGGCCGAACTTCTCGATGCTGTTTTATTGACGCGAGACCGCAAGCTGAGCTCAGCTGCCGGCCATCACGCGTGCATCGAGTGCATCTGAAAAGCAGCTGCTAGCTGCTGGCTTCTGGCTGCTGGGAGAAACCTACGTCAGACATCCGGCCGAGAGTGATCGGTTCCACACTTTCACCTCATTTTGTCTTGACACATCTCGTAATCTACGGGGAGTGATGGGGGCGGCGCTGGAGGTAGTTGCACCTTGGAAAATGCGCTAGCATAGATAGGAGCAGCGAAGCTGATTCCTCGGCTTCGGAGAGGCGCTCGGCATGTTTGTGCAGCCTGTGAATTCGGCTACGGCTTGGCGGCGGGCGCTGGTCTTCTCTCTTGTTCTCCACGTTGGACTTCTCACCTGGCTCTGCTGGCGTCCTGAGCCTCCGTTGGTAACGGCTTCCGCCGTTATGGAAGGGAATAGCGGCAGCTCGATCGGGATCGTCTATCTGCCTACCGATCCTTCTTTGCATTTAGCGGTGAACGAGCAGGCGCATGCGTTGCGCTACGCTCGTCCGGTGAAGAAGAAGCGCGCGCTGCGCAAGGCGCATTCAGTGGCCCCGGTGCGCGAGGACGATCATGCTACCGACGCGAAGCTCCAGAGTCCGGCCTCGGGTTCCTCTTTTGGATCGTTCGATTTTGGGCCTAGCGAAGGGCACGATGTTCGTCCGGCGTTGCCGGTCAACTTTCCCGATCCGCACGTGAATGCTTCGGAGCTGCCCGCCGGACTGACCGGAGATGTTGTCGTGGAAGTTACGATTGACTCTTATGGCAACATCGTGAAGCGACGCGTGCTGCAGTCGCTCGGCACAGGGATCGACGACAAGGTACTGGCGGTCCTGGAGAACTGGCGCTTCCGTCCAGCTACTCGCGACGGCATTCCGATCCCCTCGCGACAGGACGTGCACTTCCACTTTCCGTCGTAGAAAAGCAGCCCCGAAGCCCCGAAGCTGCGAAGCCCCGAAGCTTACACCTGCAAAAACTGGCGTTTTCCGGAGGTGGACGCAGGTGGACGTTGTGGACTGGATAACAACGATCCCCAGCCGCAGAGATCAAGCTTCGCGGCTTCGAAGCTTCGTGGCTGCCTCTAAGGTTGCCACAGCAGATAATGCTTTTTTACAACGGCAGAGGCTTCCGCTGCACCTCATCTTATAGGCCACAAAACAGCACAGACTGAGAGCGAGCGCTTCTGCAATGGCCGAGTGCTGGCGCTTGGGGTGTTTCTAAGGAGGTTACGAGATGTCGAGTTACGCAGGTTTAGGAAATTGGGACCGGGGACTCTCCTGGTCGGCAATCTTCGGGGGGACGTTCGTCTTCCTCGCAATTGAAGTTACGTTCGGCGTGCTGGGAGCGGCAGTCTTTGCTTCGGCGACCACCCCGGCGAACGGCAACGTTGTAACTAGCGGGATCAGCACGGGAGTCGGGATTTGGGCGATTGTCCTCTCGATTATTGCGCTGTATTTTGCTGGACGCACAGCGGCAGTTCTGAGCCGGACTACGAGTCGCCACGTTGGCTTGTACCACGGGCTGGTGACTTATGGCATGGCGCTATTTACGACGGTTCTTGTGATCAGCATGGCAGTAGCCGGCACCGCCGCCACTACGGCCAACAACGCGGTCGCTTCATCCAGCGGAGTTGCGCGTGTTCTTGCCGATGGTGGATGGTGGACATTTGTCGCTTTGGTTCTAGCAATGATCGCCGCTTGCATCGGTGGTCATCAGGGTGGCGCTGGACGAGCTGAAGTGCGGACCATCGATCGCAATGAACGTCCTGACGTTCGCCAAGTAGCTTAACGGCAGGGGACAGGGAACAGGTTACAGGGAACAGGGCCTAGAGCCTTGTTCCCTTTTGTTTGTAGCCCGGGCTATTTGAGTCAGTACCGTTCGCGGGTAGCGAACGGGTTACACGGGTCCATCGTCTGGTGCTCGCTCCTCTCACCCGTTCCCTCCCGGGAACGGTACTGACCTTTTCGAGCCCTGTCCCCTGTCCCCCTATAACCTGTAACCTGTCTGTCCCGTACCATTCCTCTAACCTCCGTAAGCTGTTCCCTGTCCCCTGTCCCCTGTAACCTGTTCTCTACATGCCTGCTTTTGAGAAAGCGCCGCCGGATGTGCAGGAGATCCTCGGCAAGCCGATCCGTGAACTGGGATTGAAGCTCGAGGGATCGCCGCTGGAGCGCTTCGTCCAGCAGCTTTATCGCGAGCTGGAGAAGAAGGGACTGAAGAAGTTTCGTCCGCTGTGCTATTTGACGGATGAGTGGGGATGTCCGTCGGGCGAGCCGGTGATCGGCATTCCGTTCTACTTGGCCGATCCCAAATTGGCACGTCTGGAACAGGAGATGAACGATCTCGAAGACTCGCGGCAGATCATGATGTATCTTCGCCACGAGGCAGGGCACGCGATCAACTACGCTTACGCGCTGTACAAAACGCCGGAGTGGAAAGAGAGGTTTGGTCCATTCCGCCGGCCTTATCGCGAGCTGTATCGTCCCGTTCCGTTTTCGCGCGACTTCGTTCGTCACATGGAAGGCTGGTACGCGCAAAAGCATCCGGACGAAGACTTCGCCGAAACTTTTGCGGTGTGGCTCACGCCGCGTTCGCGCTGGCGCGAGCGCTACAAGAACTGGCCGGCAATCGAGAAGCTGCGGTATGTCGATCGTATGGCGCGGCGGGTCGCCGATCTGGATCCGGTGAGGCCGCAGGGCGACACCGATATTACTGTGGAAGAAATGGAAACGACGGTTGCCGAGTTTTACGAGCGCGCGCTGCAGGAGCAGCCCTCACCCGGCGACCTCGCCCTCGACAGCGATCTGGAGGACATCTTCAATGTCTCGCGGCGAAAGAAAGCTGGAGTACGTCCCGCTGCCGATCTGCTGCGGGAGAATCGTGAGTCGCTGATCCGAAAGCTCACGTACTGGAGTGGCGTGCAGCGTCCGCTTATCAAGAAACTGGTCGAATCAATGGAAGATCGCGTGAACGCGCTGGCGCTGAAGGCAGAGATCAAGAAAGAGAAGGAGTATTTGACTGAGATCACGGTGTACGCGACCGCGCTGGCGATGAACTATGTTAACCGGGGGAAGTTTGTGTAGGAGCTATCAGCTTCCAGCTACCAGCTTCAGTCTCGAATGGACGACTGCAAGCGAGTAGCTGGAAGCTGGTAGCTGATAGCTGGCAGCTTTGTTTATGGACAAACTCAAAATATCCATTCTCTACGACGTATGGGGTGAGGAAGAGGCTGAGCCGGCGCCGGAGCCGAAGCGCAAGTCGCGCACGAAGCGACGTCGCCGCCGCGAGAAGCACGATCGCGAGGAGATTTTCGAATCGCTGGAGAAGCTCGGCCACGAGCCGAGCTATCAGGTGCTCGATGGCACCGACAAGACGCTCTCCACTCTCGCGAAGAGTGATGCCGATCTGTTCTTTAACTTGACGGAGTCCTATGCCGGCGACGACACGAAGGAGATGCACGTCGCCGCGTATCTCGATTTGCTCGGGCGAATGTACACAGGCGCGGGCCCGCAAGCTCTCTATCTGGCGCAGGACAAGGCGCTGGCTAAGAAGCTGTTCGGGTTTTATGGAATCCAAACTCCTTATTTTGCCGCGTGCTATCACGGGCGGCTTGACCACGCGCATGATGTGAAGTTCCCGCTGATTGTGAAGCCGACGTCAGAGGACGGCTCGATCGGCATCGATCAGCGTTCGGTCGTGAGCAGTGTGAAGGAACTAATGGAGCGCATTCATTACATTCAGGAGGAGTTCGATTCTCCGGCGCTGATCGAGGAGTACATTGAGGGCCGGGAAATCTACGCCGCCATCCTTGGCAACGAGAATGCCGAAGCGCTTCCGCTGATCGAACTGGATCTGTCGAAGCTGCCCGAAGGCGTGCCCCGCGTTGCTGGGACAGAGGTGAAGTGGGAGAAGGAGACCGAAGCTTACAAGCTGACGAAGTCTGCTCCGGTCGAGGATCTGGACGAGGACACCACCGAGCGCCTCTCGAAAACGGCTTTGGCCGCTTATCGGGCGCTCAAGCTTCGCGACTACGGCCGCGTTGACATGCGCCTGACCGATGCCGGAGAGGTGTACGTGATCGAGGCAAACCCTAATCCCTGGCTCTCCAGTACTTCGGAATTCTTCATGGCCGCCAAGAAATCCGGCCGGTCGTATCCCGATATGGTGGCCGAGATCATAGATCTGGCACGCTTCGACCGCAGAAAGCGTGATCGCCTGCGCCTGCCGTAGAGACGCGGCTCGCCAGGGCCGGCCTGCATCCGGCTGAGATCGGCTTAGCTTTTGGTGTGGTCTGGGTTTGCTGGTGTTGCACGGCACTCGGGGCTCCGAGGCGGCAGACTTCGGGACATGCTCAAGAGAGCAGTCTCCCATGTGAGAATTGGTTTTCCCTGTTATTTCCCTGCTCGCTTCCCTCACCCCAGAGCTGCCAGCTGCCAGTTTGTCGCTACTAGATTGAATCCAGATGACTTATGGGACAAATTGGGAATTCCCTGCTCTTTCCCTGCTAGCTACCCTCAGCTAAAACGACAACCCCGCGCCTGTATTGGCGGAAACAGAGTTCAAAAAGCCGCTCCCCTGCAAATTTCGCTGTTCTGAGGGAAACGTGACGTTTCGGCACGCGCGCACCAGCATTGAGAAACGCTTAACTTTCGATTTCCACAGACGAAGTCAGCCGAAACTTAGGTCCGCTCAGGTGTTCTTGCCGCGGTTTTCTGCAACTCACATTTTTTCAGCAACTTGGCTGCACAACTTCAGAGTTGCTGCTCCTTGGCTTGAGGTGGATTTCCATCCGCGAGTTAAGGTTTTGCTAGGGTGTCATCTAGTACGATTCCCAACAGCAACTAGGCCTCACTTCCGAACTAATGTGGGCCGTAAGCTGGATATAGCCAGAGTAGATGCTTCCGTAGCCTCTCTCCTTAACACCACAGAAGGAGTAAGAGGCGTTGAACAAAGTCATCACGATAGCAATCGGGCTCGTCCTGAGCGTATTAGCGACCTTCGCTCAAGTTCCTCAATCCGACCACGTGTTTGTGGTTATGGAAGAGAACCATAGCTACAACAGCGTCATTGGCAGTTCCAGCATGCCGTACCTGAATAGTCTGGCGCAGCGCTACGGACTGGCGACGCAGTATTACGCCAACACGCACCCGTCCATCGGCAACTATTTCATGCTGAGCACGGGACAGATCCTCACGAATAATGACAATTACACTTCGACCGTCACCAGTGACAATCTGATGCGGCACCTCCTGAACGCCGGCAAGAGCTGGAAGTCGTACGCCGAAGGCCTGCCGTCGGTGGGTTACACAGGAGGGGACACGGGGTATTACCTGGAACACCATAATCCCTTCGCTTATTTCTCTGACGTGCGAAACAGCAGCAACGAGAAGCTGAATCTGGTGCCCTTCAGCCAATTCCAAACTGATCTGAATAATGGCCAGCTACCCAACTTCTCCTACATCGTTCCCAACATCATGCATGATGCGCATGATGGCTCTCTGGCTGCGGCCGACCAGTGGCTCCAGCAGAACATTGCGCCGGTGCTGTCCAGCTCCGCCTTCCAGCAAAACGGTCTGATGATCATCGTGTTTGACGAAGCTGCCGACTCTGACACCACCCACGGTGGGGGACATGTCGCGATGCTCGTCATCAGTCCGAAAGGGAAGAGTGGATACACGTCCAGCACCACCTACCAGCACCAGAGCACGCTCAGGCTGATCATGGAAGCTCTTGGCATGAGCAACTTTCCGGCAGCAGCGGCGAGTGCGCCCGACATGAGCGAATTTTTTGGCGGTTCGTCTTCTCCTTCCGCCACTCCCAGCACCACAGCTTCGGGATGCGCGGCCGGCAGCACCGGCGTCCGCATCTGTTCGCCGACCAGCGGCCAGACTGTGAGCTCGCCAGTTCAAATTCTCGCCGGAGCCACCTCAGGCTCGGGCATCACGGCGATGCAGGTGTATGTCGATAACCAGTTGGACTATACGATCCACTCCAACTCCATCAACACAGGGCTAAGCATGGGGGCCGGCGGTCACTATGTTGTCGTCCAGGCGTGGGATGGCAACGGCAACATCTATAAGACCCCCGTCAACATCAACGTGGGATCAACCTCTTCTCCGACTCCAAGCTCCTGCTCGGTCAGCTCTGGCGTCAACTTCTGCTCGCCGACGAGCGGAAGCACTACCGGGAGCACGGTGCAGATTGTCGCCGGTGGCGCCAGCTACATCAATACCATCAAACTGTATGTCGATGGCCACGATCCGGCGCAATACACCTCGTCTGGTTCGATGACCACCTCTGTGAGCCTAAGCAGTGGCAGTCATAATCTGACCCTAGTCGGGTGGGACACTCCGGGCAATGTGTACACCAAGAGCATCAACATTACAGTGAGCGGCTCGCAGCCGAGTCCAATTCCCGATCCAACTCCCGATCCGACTCCCACCACGTGCGGCGCGTCGAGCGGCGTAGCGTTCTGCTCGCCGACCAGCGGCAGTACAACTTCAACTTCCGTTCAGGTGAGCGCAGCCGGCGCCAGTAACATCACCGCCATCGCGCTGTATTTGGACGGACACGATCCGTACGTCGATCTCGTACACTCCACCAAGCTCACGACCACCGTGAACGTTTCTTCGGGAAGCCACAATCTCGCGCTTGTCGGATGGGACAGTTCCGGCCGCGTTTACCAGAAGTCCATCACCATTAATGCCGGCGGACAAGGCTCGCCTTCTCCCTCGCCAACTCCGAGCATTCCTTCGCCGCCTTCGAACGCTACGGTGATCTCCAACATTCAGAACCAGCAAGGATGGCTGACCTGCGGCGGATGCGGCAATGCCGGCGGTACAGGACAGGGTCCGAACTACAACATCGCACAGTGGATTTCCAGTCCCAGCATGAGCGGGCAGTCGGCGGATTTTTATATCAGCAGCGGCCCATCGTATGCGGGAGCTTATTACTACATCGAACAGCCGAAGATGAGCAATCCGGTTACTTATCTGAAATATGAGTTCGATCTGTATGTACCTTCCGCCTACACGAATACACCGCAGGCGCTCGAGTTCGAATGCCAGCAAAACGCGAACGGATATACCTATAACTATGCCTGGCAGGCGGACTACGACAGTAATACCTGGCGCGTGTTCAATTACACCAACAGAGTCTGGGAGAGTACGGGAATTCCTCTGCAGCGATTTGCTCCGGGATGGCATCACATTATCGCGCTGTATCACGCATCGGGAACCCACACGGTGCATGACTCGCTGACGGTCGATGGTGTTACTCACAACGTGAACATCTGGCACAACGCCAAGTACACCGGCAACGGTCTGGAGTTCACCAATGCCTTCCAGCTCGACCTGAACGGCAGCGGAACCCCCTACAAGGTCTACGTGGACAACATGAAAGTCACCGTAGCCGACTAGGCGACGGGACAGCGACCGGAACTAAGGCGCGACGTAAAGTCGCGCCAATTTTTTGTCCTCGACCCAAACTGAGCATTTCCTGAGAACAGCGGAATAGCTGGGAATTTCTCTCTGTATCAGAACCGGGGTTCCCCCGTCATTTGTCCACCTCAAGTCTGTTTGCAGTAGGCCTGGGCTCTCGCCGCACGATATTTCGAACGGAAACAGGTCGTTATGCCATGCTCCGCCCATTTCGGATGACTGGATTGTCGTTTCGTCACTTTTCCATTGAGGTGCGGCGGGTGACGGCGATAGCTTTGTGTTTCGTTGGATTGGCATCCAGGGAGGGCAGCGGGCTGTATGGACACGCAACCGAATGATCCGTCGGCAGCAATAGGGCCAAGAAGCCGTCCTGTATCGGCGATTCTGGTAGGGGGATTCATTGTCGGCATCCTCGACTTGGTTTATGCCATCGGTGTTTATAGCCCGAAGCACCCCATTCTTATTCCCCAAACCATCGCCAGCGGAGTTCTCGGCGCAAAGGCATACAGCGGAGGCGGCGCCACGGCCGTACTCGGCGTTGTCTTGCATTTTTTCATCGCATTTGTTGCCGCGGCGATTTATTACTTAGTGAGTCGCCGAGTTTCGTTCCTCATTCGCCGCGCTTTTGTAAGCGGACTCATCTATGGCGCAGTGGTGTACCTCGTGATGCACTGGGTAGTCCTGCCGCTTTCGGCTGTGCATCCCAGTCACATGGCCGCTCTGTTGAAGCTCGCGGAGTTTGTAGAGCATTGGTTCTTTGTCGGTTTGCCGATCGCGATGTCAGTCCGGCACTCCAGCATATGTCCCGATTCCAACTGTGTGCTGTGCGTCCGAGGTTTATGCTGGCCCGGTAAGGCGCGGGCCAAAGCATATGCCTATCGGTAACTCGCGAGACTCATGGCTTGCGAAGTTCCCAATTTGGCTGTGCCGCCCTTTCTAATGAGAACCAAACATGACCGAACCTGAACGCATCGCTAAAGAATTGAGGGCTGCCTATGACGGCACCCCATGGCATGGCCCCAACCTGAGAGATTTGCTCGCCGACATCGATGCTGAGCGCGCTTTGAACCGGGCCATACCGCGAGCGCACACGATTTGGGAGTTGGTGCTTCACTTGACCGCCTGGGAGCAGGCAGCGCTATCCGCGCTTGCAGGCCACTCGATGCCGCAGATGCCCTGGAGCGGGGACTGGGTCGGTGCGAAAGTAAGTAACCCGGCAGCCTGGCAGGAAGCACAGCAACAACTCAAGCTGACGCACGAGCAGTTAGCGGCCGCCGCCGGACAATTTCCTGAAGACCGACTGGACGCGATTGTTCCCGGCCGCACGTACTCGTTCCATTGGTTGTTGCACGGGATGTCACAACACGCTGCCTACCACGCGGCACAGATCGCCTTGTTAAAGAAGGCATAGCCCAGGCCAAGGGCCTGACCTGAGACTCTCCTTTTATTCCACCCGCATTACACTTGTGGGGTCCACCCGAACTGCGCGCATAGCCGGGACGACGCTTCCGAGCAGCACAGTGACGAAACAAGTGACTGCCGCCAAGGTAAACGTGGCTGCATCGCCTGGTTTGATTCCGGCGAGCAAGCTTTGGAGCACGCGTGCCGAACTGTAAGCCAGCGCTAGTCCGAGTAGCAAGCCAACCATGGCGAGAGCAGTAGCCTGCCGGAGCACGATGCCGAAAATGTCGCCGCGCCTGGCTCCAAGCGCCATACGAATTCCAAACTCTTGTTGGCGTAAAGATACAGCGAACGAGAGCAGACCATAGATTCCCAATCCCGCAAGGAGAACCGCTACTGCGGTGAAGACGACCAGCACACGCACCTGAACAGCGCGCGATTCGGTTTGATCGGCGACGATTTCGTCCAGCATGCGCACATTCGAGATCGGCTGCTCCGGGTCTGCTCGTGCAATGATCCTGCGAATCGCGGGCAGCAGTTGTTGCACATTTGCCGATGAAGAGTGGATGGCCAGATCCTTGGGCGAGTAGAACGGCAGATCGCCTGTGGAAACCTGATTGTACGGAATGTACACCTGAGGTTCGCTGGCTCGTTCCAGTCCGCGGACGTGGACATCTCCGACAATTCCAACGATCTCGCGATCATGAAGCGCAAACTGGAAATGCTTGCCTAGCGCCTGCTGGTTGGGCCAGTAGCGCCGCACGAACGATTCGCTAACAACGGCGACGTAAGGTCGGTCGCTCGTGTCGCTCTCGCTAACGTCGCGTCCCGATTCAATCGGAATAGAGAGCGTCGCGAAAAAATCCGGGGTGGCGAACCTGAGGCTGGCGGAATTGGCTGCGGTGCGGACGTCAGGTTGTCCATTCACCCTTACCGGCCAGATGCCTCCGCCCATTGTCATGGGAAGCCAGGTGACGTACGCGGCATCGATCACGCCCGGCAAGGCGCGTACTTGTCCGAGCACGGCATCGTAGAACTGCTTTCTGGTGGTGGGATTCGCATATTTGGGTTGCGGCAATGCCGTACGCAGCGTGAGGATGCCCTTCGTCTGAAATCCCGGATCGATCGCCCGCACTCTCCACAACGCGCGAATCAGGAGGACGGAAGAAACCAGCAGCACGACCGAAACAACGATTTCCGACACGACCAGCACGGATCGCAAACGGCCCTGGCCAATGGTTCCTGTGCGAACGCCTTCACGAAGATTGTTGACGCCGGCATTTCGGCACACCCGCAGGGCGGGAACGAGGCTGAAGGCGAGCACAGTAAATAAAGTGACGCCTAGCGCAAACAGCAGCATGCGGCCGTCCAGCGAAGGCGCCTGCGCAGTGGGCAGGTTAGTGGGCGTGAGCCGTGCCAGCAGCGGCATGGCCGCCACAGCAATTCCGACAGCTCCAATACCCCCGACCAATCCCAGGAGCAGGCCATCGGTGACCAGTTGACGCACAATCTGGCGGCGGTTTGCTCCCAGCGCCACACGGATCGAAAACTCTTTCTGCCGTGCGAGCGAGCGGGCAAGCAGGAGGTTGGCCAGGTTGGCACAAACGATGACTAGTATGCAAAGGGCAGCGCCGCACAGAGCGTAGAGAAGCAAGCGCGATTGTCGCGACAGGTGGTCACGCAAAGACAGCACCGTCGCGCCCACTCCTTCTTCTTCCTTCGGATACTGCTTCCGCAATTGCGCCGCAATCAAAGAAAAGCCTGTGCGCGCTTGAGCGACGGAAATGCCGGGTTTAAGCCTCGCGACGCCGGTGAACAGATTGTTGGTGCGGTCCAGGAACATCGGATCGCTCTCGTTGAATCGCATGGGCGTCCAGAGCTGCTCGTCTCGGTCTGGGAAGTGGAAATCCGCAGGCATGATGCCGATCACGGTGTAGGACTGATTATCCAGATCGATGATCTTTCCCAAGACACTCGCTTCACCTCCAAACCGCCGTTGCCATAATCCGTAGCTCAGGACGACTGTTCCCGGCGCTCCGGCGCGATCGTCGTCCGCTGTGAAGTAACGGCCCAGGAGCGTTGCTCGCTCCAAAACAGAAAACAAGTTCCCCGTGACCATGCAGCCATCGAGCCGCTCTGGAGCGCCCTCTCCGACCATGTTGATGGGCATGTTGAAATAGGCGGCAAGATTCGCAAAAGACGAGCTCGCGTTCTTCCAGTCTCGATAGTTGATCGGGGAAAGTTCCATTTCGGAATAGCCGGGATGTTCTTCCCAAACTTCCGCCAGCCGATCGGGATGGGGAAAGGGGAGCGGCCGCACGAAAACGAAGTCCGCGAGCGTAAATACGCTGGTGTTCGCTCCGATGCCAATCATGATCAACAGAAGCGCCGTGATAGAAAAACTGGGAGAACGAAGCAGCGAGCGCAGAGAGTAGTTGAGGTCACGCTTAGTTATCTGAAAGTGCAAGATAGTCGCATTCGCGATGATCTCGGCGACCGCAGTCAGCCAGGTGGCGCATTTTTCTAAGATGCCGTCCGCATCGCGCAGTTCGCGAGCGAAGATTGCGCACATCTCCTCCCCATAGTCGGCGCGATAGGAAGAGGGATACAGATGCAGAAGCAAGCGATAAAAAAGCATTACGTTGTCCTCGGCACCACGCCGCATCCGCGGGCAATCTTCAGCAAATCGCGCAGGCGTCCAGCTTCAGCTCGCGCCGCGGCGGCGCCGAATGGCGTAATGCGGTAATAACGCCGGCGCTCGTCATCCAGTTCCGGAGCAGGCCGCGACTTCGTCTCCGCGATCAATCCCAGCTCCAGCATGCGCTGAATGGAGCGATAGAGCGTCCCGGCGCTCAGCCTGACTTGTCCGCGAGTGCGCTCGGTTACGTCGAGGATGATCGCGTACCCGTGCCGCTCTTCATCGGCGAGCGACAAAAGAATGTGAAACATGGCGGGCTGAAGAGGCAGGAGCGAGTCGGGGTTATCCATGACGGCAATGATTATATCCACACTGGATATATTTGCAACGCATAGATGCCAGAAGTGAAAAAGGGAAGGGATGGAGCGGCCAAGCGTCAATCGCGACGATACGCGAAAAGCGATTAGCTTGGATGTCACTCACATCGCAGTGCAATGATTGGGTCCACGCGCATGGCGCGTCGCGCCGGCAGGTAGCAGGCGACGAGAGCTACCAGCAGCAGCACGGCGATGCTGCCGCCGAAGGTAATCGGATCGTAGGTTGTCACGCCGTAAAGTTGACTCTTCAACAAGCGCGTAAGCCCGAAGGCAGCGATCAAACCTGCGGCCAGGCCGGACGCAGTCAGAAATAGTCCTTCGTTCACAACCATGCGGCCGATCGTGGATGGTGTGGCGCCCAGCGAGGCGCGCACGCCGAATTCTTTCGTCCGCCGGGCCACGGAATACGAAATCACGCCGAGCACTCCTGCTGCTGCGAGCAGCAGAGCGACGACGCCGAAGGCGCTCAGCAGCCAGCTTCGGAAACGAGTCGCCGCCACCGAAGAATCCATCGCGTCGGGAATGGTAGCCACATCGGTAATCGGCAGATTCTTGTCGATCGTCTTCACCGACGCACGCAGGCCGCTCACGACTGCGCTCGTGGGCAGCGTGCTCCGGACTACGACATTGCTGCCCCACAACGGCGCTTGCGCGAAGGGGACGTACATCATCGGTCCAGGCTCGTCCGTCAGACTGCGATTGTGGATGTCGCCGATCACGCCGACAATTTCCCGCGAGCGGTTCGCGTCCAGAGGCGCTCCAAAGGTGAGCTTCTGGCCGATGGGGTTTTGATCGCGAAAATACGTTCTTGCCAGTGACGCGCTGATGATCGCGACTGGCGACGAGGTGAACGAATCGTGCGACGAGAACACGCGCCCGCGCTGCAGCGGAATGCCCATCACGCGAAAATAATTCTGACTCACGGAAACGTAATCCGCCGCATCGGGTTTTCCCGAGCTTTGATCCGGCTGGCCGACGATCGAGAACGGGATGCCGGCTACCTGCTGGTCTGCGATCGGTAGAGGAATCCCAAGCGCGGAATCCTGCATACCCGGTTGTACCTGCACGCGAGCGAGCAGCTCGTCACCAAACTCGGACCACTGCTGTTTGGTCGAGTACTGATAGCGGGGCAACGAGACCTGCGCCTTCACCAGATGCTCCGGCAGAAAGCCAGGATCGACCGAGGTCACACGCGCCAGGCTGCGTGCCAGCAGTCCCGCGCTGATCACGAGCACCGTCGCCAACGCGATCTCCGCGCCGGTGAGCAAATTGCGTAGCCGAAGCCGTCCGGCATCGGAGCCGGAACCTGCTGTGCCGTCTTTCAAATTTTTATGCACGCTGCTGCGCGCCATGATCAGCGCAGGCGCCAAACCAAAACCCACGCTGGCCAAAAGCGATAGCAACGAAGCAAAGCCGAGCACCCATCCATTCACTTCGATCGGCTGCATCGCGGGAAGATCGCTGGGCAGCATCGACGCCAGCGCGCTCGTGCTCGAGTATGCCAATAGGATTCCCAGAATGGCACCGATCGCCCCAAGTAGCACGCTTTCGGTGAGCAGCTGGCGGACGATCCTGCCGCGTCCGGCGCCCACAGCTTGACGCAGCGCCATCTCGCGTGCGCGTGAGGTCGCGCGCGCCAGCAATAGATTTGCGATGTTCACACACGCGAGCAGCAAAAGTAGCCCTACGGCGCCGAGTAGCAAGAGCAGCGGCGTGCGCACGTTGCCGGTGAGGATCTCATGCAGCGGCTGGACTGAGATGGTCCAGCCCGGTCCATCTTTGGGATTTTTCTGAACGATCGAGCGGCTCATCGCGACCGCTTCCGATTGCGCGCCGGCCAGCGACGATCCGGGCTTGAGCCGCGCGATCATCGGCAGGAGGTGGCGGTCCGGGATCTGCATCCACGGACCGAAGAGCGGGTCTTGAATGAGCGGAATCCAAATCTGCTGGTCCGGCGGGAAGATCGGCACGTGAAAGGCCGCAGGCATGACGCCGATGACCGTAAATGCTTGTTGATCGAGTCGGACCGTGCGTCCAAGAATCTGCGGATCGCCGCCGAAACGCGAGCGCCACAATCCTTCACTCAGAATCACGACGGGCGCCGCGCCTTTCTGGTTGTCCTCCGGCTGCACATAACGGCCAATCAGCGGAGAGATTCCTAATATGGGAAACAGTGCCGGCGTCACCGAAACGGTACTTACTGTGGTCGGGTCGCCCGCGCCAGTTAGAGTGAGATCGTGGCGGTCGGCGCCGCCGATCTGAGCAAACATGCCGCTATCGCGAATTTCTTCAAAATCGGTGTAAGGAGCGCCCATCGGTGTGACGCCTTCTTTTTTGTTCTCTTCTAGCACGCTGACCAATTGCTGGGAATGAAAATAAGGAAGCGGACGCAGCAGAATGGCATCGACCACGCTGAAGATCGCGGTGTTCGCGCCTATGCCGAGCGCGAGTGTGAGGATCACGACGAAGCTGAAGCCCGGAGCCTTGCGCAAAAGACGAAGTCCGTAATGCAGGTCCTGGATCAGATCGTCGATCCAAGCCCAACTCCAAGCGTCGTGAATTTCTTCTCGCAGCCGAAGCGTGTTGCCGAGGCGGCGGTGCGCAGAGTAGTGAGCTTCCTCGCGATTGACCCCGCTCTGCTGGAGTTGCTCAGCCCGCAGATCGCGATGCAGCGCCATCTCTTCTTCCATCTCGCGATCAAAGCGCCAGTGGCTCGAAAAGAGCATGCGAACCCGCCGCGCCCACTCGCCAAATTGTTCCCGGAAATGCATGGGGTTCTCCGTTGCATAGACAGACTATGCTAGCAACATAGGATTGGCAACATGCCTAAGCTCTGTCATCCTGAGCCCTGGTTTTGGGCGAAGGACCTTGTGGTTGTTTTTGGGGTTGCTGTTGCTTTTGGGAATCAGTTTCAGCGCAAATGAGAACCAACCCAACTTCAACGGCAACCCCAAAAGCAACCGCAAGGTCCTTCACTCCGGCGCAAAAAACGCGCCTCCGTTCAGGATGACAAATGCTTCGAGTCAGTCGGGCGGTCTAGCCTCAAGCGCGCGCGGCGGCCAACACGGCTCGCTTGGCGTAGACGCGGATCATCTCGCGTCGATATTCCGGCGTGAGTGCCGAGGTCGTGAGCGGACGCGCGACGCGCGCGGCCAGTTCGCCGACGGCGGCTGCGGAGGTCTCGTTCACGGGACGTCCGACGAGCGCGTGCTTGGCTTCCTGGACGAGCAGCGGCGCTGGGTTCACGCCGGTGATGGCCACGCGCGCATCTTCGATCAGACCGCGTGAGTTTTTCTTGAGCGCGGCGGCGACTCCGGCGAGTGGGTAATCGATCGATCCGCGCAAGCGCAGCTTTTGATAAATGCCGCTATAGCCCGCCATGCGCTCAGGCAGGAAGACGCGCGTGAGCATCTCGTTGGGCTCGAGCTTCATGGGCGCATCGCCGATGTTGGTGTAGAACTCGGCAATCGGCAAACGCCGGGATCCGTCCGGTCCGGTAATTTCCAGTTCGGCTTCGAGGCACAGCAGCGCCGCCGGCGAGTCCGCCGAAAACGCCGCCCAGCATTTCGTGCCGCCGGGAGCGACATGGCATAGATCGCCATCTTTCTTAATGCAAAATCCGCAGGACTTCCGCCAGGTGAGCGATTGGTTGTACCAGAGACAGCGCGTGTCCAGGCAAATGTTCCCGCCGATCGTGCCCATATTGCGCAGGATCGGCGAAGCGACGGTGCTTACCGCTTCGCGCAGAACGGGGTAGCTGCGGCGAATGAACTCCGAATCTTCGATTGCGCTCAACGTGACCAGCGTCCCGATTTCAGTACCGTAGCCGGGGACCACGCGAATGCCTTGCAGCTCGGCAATGCCGCGAATGTCCATCAGAAACTTCGGCGTGAACAGCCGCTGCTTCATCGACGGCAGCAGGTCGGTGCCGCCGGCAACAATCTGGATTTGGCCGGAGTGCGACGAGAGGTGTCTCACAGCTTCTTCAATGCTGCGGGGGCGAAGGAGCTTGAATGCGGGCAGGGCCATGGGGATTGGGCAATTGCGTAATCGGGTAATTGAGAAATTGAATTTCTCAAAACCATAGTAGCAGTGGCGCATTCGGCGAATGAGGACTAGGTCAGTACCATTCCCGGTAGGGAATGGGTGAGGCGAGCACGGCGTGTCACCCGTTCGCTACCCGCGAACGGTACTGACTCTCTCGATGTTGAGCAGGAATCGGCAGACATTGCAAATCTCGCATGAAATCGAGTCAGCAATATTTTTTGCATCCAGCGAACGCGAACGCCGGAGAAAAGAGGCCGGAGGCCGCCATTCTTTAGCCCAGGCCGTGAGGCCTGGGTTCGTGAACAATTTATGGCTGAGCCCCGGAGGGGCGGCACAGGCGATCCATGATGAAGGAGTGCCGCGCCTCCGGCGCTCTGCCCTTAAACGCCTCTACCCAGCCCTCACGGGCTGGGCTAAAGAATAGCGCGCCTTCGGCGCTGAGACTTGCGAATCTCGCGTCGCTCCCGCGCATGCCTCTCCTACGATCAAAATGCTGGGCGCGAGAACAGCAATCTGCGGAATTTCGCTCAACGAGCAATGCCGCAAGATTTCGCTCTCGCCGGACGCAGCAGAAACCGCCATGCAAGGTGTATCCGGCGCAATGCCCCCAGAGATAAGCCTGCTCGCCAGCGATTCCCAATTTGGTCCAGGCATGTAGATCACGCGAGTTACTGAAGTCCCACTCTGGGCAGGATGGCCGCTCTCGAAAATCACGCTCGAGGAGCTGCGGCGATCAGTTAGCGCGACTTGCGCCGCAGCGGCAGCGGCGATTGCGGCGCTGATGCCAGGCACGACCTCGACGGTGACCTCTGCGTTGCGCAATGCCTCAATCTCTTCGCTGGCTCGGCCAAAGATCATCGGATCGCCACACTTGAGGCGGACGACTGCGCGTCCAGCGCGAGCGTAGGCGATCATTTTCGCGTTGATCTCCGCCTGCGTGGTCTTCGGCATGCCGCAGCGTTTGCCGACCGAGAGGACCGTCGCCTGTCTGGGCAAGAGCGCCAGGATTTCTTGGCTGACCAGATCGTCGTGAAGTACAAAGTCGGCTTCGCGCAGAATGCGCGCGGCTTTGATCGTGAGCAGATCGGGATGGCCAGGACCGGCACCGACGAGATAAACCTTGCCCTGCGCGATGCTCATGCGAAGCGCTCCGCCCGCAGAGGATAGACGAGATCACGCAGCAGCTGCCGTCGATGCTCTCCCGGCTCGTAAGTAGCTAGAATGCGGCGCCGCTCGGAACCGATGCGCGCCACTGCCTCTTCGAACTCTTCCGGCAGCAGGTCGGATATTTCATCGCGCAGGCGCTGTGCCAAAATGGGACTCTCGCCTTCCGTCGAGACTGCGACCGTCAGGGCTCCGCGGCGAATCGTCGCCGGATAGTAGAAGTCGCATAGCTCGGGCACGTCCACCACGTTCACGAGAATGCCACGCGCGAGCGCATCCTCGAAGATCCGCCGGTTGAGATCAGCATTTGAAGTAGCGGCGACCGCGAGGAACACAGAAGCCAAGTCGCAAACTCTGTATTCGCCATGGCGAAGCTCGATCTGCCCCGCCCAGGCCATCTCGCGAACCGCTTTCGACGGCGCAGGATCGACCACATGAACCAGTGCTCCGGCATCGACCAAGCCGAATATTTTCTCGGTGCCAACTTTCCCGGCGCCGACGACAAGGCAGCGCCGGTCGTTCAATTTGAGTGCGATCGGGAACAGGCTCATCCGTCCACTCCCTGCGGCGCAGCTGCTGTGGGCAGATCGCGGGCGACTGGCGCAAACTGCCCGCCGCCGAGGTACTCGCGCAGTTCAACGTCGCTGTGGCGCGCAAACCACCCACGCAAAGTCTCAGCCGGGTAGCGAGTCAACAAATATGACCGCAGCAGGCGTTCCAGCGCATTCGGCGCTTCGCTGGCCAGCACCCGGTACCCGAGCGGGCGCGCGGTGCGCGGCCACTCACCGAGCGATCCTCCGGCGCAGATGTAGTACGCATCGGCCAGCTTGCCCTCATGCTTGAGCTTTTTGCCTTCTAAGCCGATGTCGGCAATCCAGTGCTGGCCGCAACTGTTCGGGCATCCGGTCACATGGAGCTTGATCTGCTGATCGAATTCGGGCAGCCGCGCTTCGAGTTCTTCAACCAGCCAGCGCGTGAACGACTTGGTTTCTGTAATCGCGAGCTTGCAGAATTCAGTGCCGGTGCAAGCGATCGCGCCGCGCCAGAACGGCGTACCTTCGACCGGCAGCTCGATTTGTTGGAGTTCCTTCGCTAACTCACTCGCGCGAGCGTTCGGAACGTTGAGCAGAATCAGGTTCTGCATCGTCGTTGTGCGCAGTTCGCCGTTACCGAAGCGCTCGGCCAACTCGGCTGCTGCGACGAGCTGCCCGCCGGTAACGCGACCGCGCAATACCGAAGCGCCGACATAGGCAAGTCCACTCTGTTTTTGCGCGTGAATGCCGACGTGATCGCGATAGACATCTGCTGGAATGTCCTCTGGCTCTGCCGGATCGACCTTCCAGCCCAGCCGCGCTTCCAGTTCAGCCAGAAACATTTCTGCGGTCCAGCCGTGCTGGAGGAACAGATGCTTCAGGCGCGCGCGCTCGCGGTTCTCGCGCAGCACATCCTGAGCGCGGAAGATTTCGGCGATCGCGCGCGCTACGGTCGTGGCTTTGTTGAACGGAACGAATGCGTTCAAGCGCACGGCGAGATGAGGATCAGAAGAGAGTCCGCCGCCCACGCGGACGGAGAATCCGATTTCTATGCCGTTCGCACGCCGTCGCTCCTTCGCGGTGAAGGCGACATCATTGATCTCGGGATACGAGCACCAGCTTCGGCAGCCAGTCGCAGTGATCTTGAATTTGCGTGGCAGATTGTAGAACTCGGAGTTTCCCGAAAGGGAACGCGCAATTTCGCGCGCCACCGGAGAAGCATCGACGATCTCGTCAGCGGCAACTCCGGCCAGCGGGCATCCGGTAACGTTGCGAACTACGTCGCCGCAGGCACTCTTCGGGCCCAGTCCTACACGGGCCAGAGCGTCCATTGCGTCCACCAAGTCCTCGACGGTCAGCCAGTGGAGTTGAATGTTCTGGCGAACGGTAATGTCCGCCAAATTGCGCGCATGTTTCTGCGCGATCTCCCCAAGCGTCCGCAACTGGGCGGCGCTCACGATGCCGTTCGGCAGCGCGATGCGCATCATGAAGTACTCGCTGGCGCGGCCCTCGCCGCCTTTGCCGCCGGTGGCGCCGACGCCATCTCCCTGCGTGTAGATTCCCCACCATTTCAAGTAAGTGCTCGCCCATTCCGGCGGAATCGAGCTTCTGCCCTCGCGGGCAAAGCGGCGAATTTCCGCGATCTGCTCCCAGGGATTCAGCTCGCGCTTCAGCCGCTCGAGCTTCCGCGCCTTCGTTTCTTTTGTAGCTTGCGTGGCTTCGGGCATTGGTCTTTCTGGTCGATTCTTTGGAGCAAAAGAAAAAGCTCATCCGAAATGTGGATGAGCTTCTGAGGACTTATCGAGGAGAAGAAAAGAACTCTAGAGATGCGCCTCCACACACATGCGCGAACATGCACAGCAACAACAACAGGCGCAAATGGTGGAGCGTCGCATTGCTGTCAGGCTAAATAGAAAATCGTAGTCCTGTCAAATGCTTCGTGCTGTCATTCCGAATCCCGCGAAGCGGGAGAGGAATCCCTACCCCTTGAGAGCACTTAAGAGGGTAGGGATTCCTCGCTGCGCTCGGAATGACAGAGGGATGTTTTACACTTAACTCACGGGAGATTTTTAACAGAGTGGCTATTTATCTGCCTGGGACACAGGAAGAACAAGAGCTGGCGCTCGACGAGCTTACGCCGCGGGAGATTGTCTCCGAACTGGACAAGTATGTCGTCGGCCAGAATGCCGCGAAGCGCGCGGTAGCGATCGCACTGCGCAACCGCATGCGCCGGCAGAAGCTTTCGCCGGAGCTGGCCGAAGAGATCATGCCCAAGAACATCATCATGATTGGGCCAACTGGCGTGGGTAAAACCGAGATTGCGCGCCGCCTGGCGCGGCTGGCGAATTCTCCGTTCCTGAAAGTTGAAGCGTCGAAGTTTACCGAAGTGGGATATGTGGGACGCGATGTGGAGTCGATGATCCGCGACTTGGTTGAGATCGCGATCGATATGATCCGCGAGGAGCGCCTGGAAGAGGTCGAAGAGAAGGCCGAGCAGAACGCGGAAGAGCGGCTGCTCGATCTGCTGCTGCCGCCGACGCCAGCGCCAACGCCGCAAGCCGGGCTGGCGCTGGGCACCGGCGACGGCGAACACTCCGAAAGCCAGCATCGGACGCGCGAGAAGCTGCGCCAGCAGTTGCGCGAAGGCAAACTCGACGAGCGCATGGTCGAGCTCGACGTGCGCGAGCGCTCGACGCCGGCCTTCGAGATCATCTCCAACCAGGGCATCGAGGAGATGGACATCAATATTAAGGACATGCTGCCCAACATCTTCGGCCAGCGCACCAAGAAGCGGAAGATGAAGGTCAGCGAGGCTTTCGACTACCTGATCCAGGAAGAAGAGCAGCGGCTCATCGACATGGACCAGGTGACGCGCACGGCGGTCGAACGCGTTGAGCAGTCAGGAATCGTTTTTCTCGATGAGATCGATAAGATCGCCGGCCGTGAAGGCGGCCACGGACCGGACGTCTCGCGCGAAGGCGTGCAGCGCGACATCCTGCCGATCGTCGAAGGCACTACGGTCAACACGCGCTATGGCATGGTACGCACCGATCACATTCTGTTCATCGCTGCCGGCGCCTTCCATGTCTCCAAACCCAGCGATCTGATTCCCGAGCTCCAAGGCCGATTCCCAATTCGGGTCGAACTGCAATCGCTGACGATCGAAGATTTCATCCGCATTCTCACCGAACCCAAGTCGTCGCTGGTCAAGCAGTACACCGCGCTGCTGGAAACCGAAGGCATCAAGCTGGAGTTCACCCGCGACTCGTTAGATGAGGTCGCAAATTTCGCTTTCCGCGTGAACGAATCGACAGAAAACATCGGCGCCCGCCGCCTGCACACGATCATGGAGCGCGTTTTAGATGAAATCAGCTTCTCCGCGCCCGAGATGGCGAAAGAAAACAAAGACCGTGTGCTGATCGACGCGGACTATGTGAAGAAGATGGTCGCGGATATTGCCAAGGATCAGGATTTGTCGCGGTATATTTTGTAAGTTTTTTTAGATCACCCAGACCCCTGTCATCCTGGGCGAGGGCGAACGCCCGAGTCGAAGGACCCCGCGAATCTTCAGGAGTAGAATTGCCGCCCGAGGTTTCCTGCGATGGAGCATCGGTATTGGACATACATCATGTCGAGCACGAGTGGCACCCTGTACATCGGCATGACCAGCGATCTCGAACTACGCGTACGGCAACATAAAACTGGTACATTCGAGGGCTTTTCAAAAAAATATCACTGCACGCGTTTGGTCTACCGCGAAGAATATGACCGAGTGTTTCGCGCGATTGCTCGCGAGAAGCAGTTGAAGGGTTGGCGCAGATCAAAAAAGATTGCGCTCATTGAAACCCAAAATCCCCGCTGGCAAGATCTGGCCGCGTATATGGATCAGGAGATCGAAGCGGCAGAAAATTTTCAACAGCAAGTACGGACCGCAGCCGCAGCGGGGTCCTTCGACTCGGGCGTTCGCCCTCGCTCAGGATGACAGAGCATAGGAAGGTAGCGAATGCCTTCAGGCGTTGACATCATTGTTGGATTCACATTGATGCCTTTGCTTCTGGTCGTGTGGCTCCCTTCGCGCTGGGTGCCTTGGGGCAAGATACCTAAGACGGTTCTTGGCCCTTATGTCGTGTATGCGGCGGCCGCACTTTGGTATTTCAAGCTTGACGCATGGTTGGTCGCGGTTGTGCTGGTGGTTGGCACTGTCCTCTGCATTTTGGCGATCAAGGAGAAATTTGCGACGCAATGATCTGACCGTTGCGTGGGATTCAGTCGCATTTGACTCACTCCCAAACCGCTTGTTATATTCAGAAGGTTCTGCGAGTTCGGTAAGTTCTTCTAGAGCAGTAGCGCTTTAGGTCGAAATGGCTGTTTGGGAGGTCTACAGACAGCTTCCTCGCTGACGCAACCTGCGCTGCCCTCTCCCAAGAGGGATATGCAGGTCGGGAATAACGAAACGGATCGCCTGCGGTTCCCTTGGCGACACCGTCGTTGTTCAAACCCTAAGGACGAAGCACGACCCAGAAATTCTCGTGCCGGTTGTGTGCGAGAGTATGACCCCGCTTGCCGGTGGTCAGCCAACCGAACCACCTGTAACGGGTGGAGCAGTTCCGTAGTGCCCGAGGATTGTTGCAGGTTTTGCAAGGAGTGGAATTTGCCGACATTTAATCAGCTTGTGCGCCGAGGGCGGACGCAGCCCAAGTACAAGACGGCCAGTCCGGCGTTGCAGGAGTCGCCGCAAAAGCGCGGCGTTTGCACCCGCGTCTATACCCAGACGCCGAAGAAGCCGAATTCGGCTCTGCGCAAAGTAGCGCGCGTGCGCCTGACCAACGGGATCGAGGTTACGACTTACATCCCCGGCATCGGCCACAACTTGCAGGAGCACTCGATCGTGCTGATCCGCGGTGGCCGCGTGAAAGATCTGCCGGGAGTCCGCTATCACGTAGTGCGCGGCACGCTGGACACAGTCGGCGTAGCCAACCGCAAGCAGAGCCGGTCGAAGTACGGAGCCAAGAGGCCGAAGGCCTAAACATTTCGCGATTTCGCGATCTGGTGATTTCGTGATTTTCAAATCGCGAAATCATGAAATCGCGAAATCACAATCGAGCAGAAACAGAGATTTAGAAGGTGCTTAACATCCATGCCGCGTAAAGGACACATTGTCAAGCGCGAGGTCGCGCCCGATCCGGTTTATAACTCGTCGTTGGTCACCAAGTTCGTGAACTCGATGATGTATCAGGGCAAGAAGAGCACAGCCCAGTCGATCTTCTACCAGTCGATGAAGAACCTGGAGCAGAAAGGCGGCGACGAGGCGCTCAAGCTGTTCAAGAAGGCCGTCGAGAACTGCAAGCCGCTGCTCGAAGTGAAGACCCGCCGCGTGGGCGGCGCGAACTATCAGGTGCCGATCGAGGTGAATGCCGATCGCCGCACTTCGCTGGCGATCCGCTGGCTGGTGAGCTACGGACGCTCTCGCGGAGAAAAGGGAATGGTCGATAAGCTCACGAACGAGCTACTCGACGCCGCCAACGGTCGCGGCGCGGCGATGAAGAAGAAGGAAGACGTACACCGGATGGCGGAAGCGAATAAGGCGTTTGCGCATTATCGGTGGTGAGGTCATTTCTTGATTTCGTGATTTCGCGATTTGAAAAATCACGAAATTACACAATCACGAAATCACAAAATTTTTGCAGAAGGCATTTAGTTAGGAAAAAGTTTTGCCACGACAGGTCCCATTAGAGCGTTGCAGGAACATCGGCATCATGGCGCACATCGATGCCGGCAAGACCACTACGACTGAGCGCATCCTTTTCTATACGGGCATCACGCACCGTATCGGCGAAGTGCATGAAGGCACCGCCACGATGGATTGGATGGAGCAGGAGCAGGAGCGCGGCATCACCATCACCTCCGCCGCGACGACGTGTTTCTGGCGCGATATCCGCATCAACATCATCGACACCCCCGGCCACGTGGACTTTACCGCCGAAGTCGAGCGCTCGCTGCGCGTCCTTGACGGCGCGGTCGCCTGCTTTGACGCCGTGCATGGCGTCGAGCCGCAGTCGGAAACCGTATGGCGCCAGGCCGATAAATATGGCGTGCCGCGCATTTGTTTCATCAACAAGATGGACAAGATGGGCGCCGATTTCGAGCATGCCATCGACACCATCCGCAAGCGCCTCAATGCCCGTCCTGTAGCGATCCAAATCCCCATCGGACAAGAAGCAAATTTCAAAGGCGTCATCGATCTGATCCAGATGAAAGCGATCATCTGGAAAGACGAGACCATGGGCGCGCAGTACGTCACCGAAGACATCCCTGCTGACCTGGCCAAGAAAGCCGAGGCTTTCCGCACACAACTGGTCGAATCCGTCGCCGAAAATGACGACGAGATGCTGCACAAGTTCCTCGAAGCCGAACCGATCACGCCCGATGAGTTGAAAGCGTCGCTGCGCAAGAGCGTGATCGCGATGAAGCTTTTCCCGGTGATCTGCGGTTCAGCGTTCAAGAACAAAGGCGTCCAGACGCTGCTCGATTCGGTCGTCGATTATCTGCCGTCGCCGCTCGATATTCCTCCGACCGAAGGAACCGATCCCGACCATCCGGAAAAAGTTCTGCATCGCAAAGCCGACGACAGCGAACCGTTCTCGGCGCTGGCCTTCAAGATCATGGCCGATCCGTTCGTCGGCCAGCTGACTTTTATCCGCGTGTACTCCGGCCATCTTAAGACCGGCGATTCCGTATTCAACACTACGAAAAGCAGAACCGAGCGCATTGGCCGTCTACTCAAGATGCACGCCAATAAGCGCGAAGAGATCACCGAAATCTACGCTGGCGACATCTGCGCGTGCGTGGGACTGAAGAACGTCACGACCGGCGACACGATCTGCTCCGAGAAGTCACCGATCCGACTCGAATCAATCGAGTTCGCGCAGCCTGTGATTTCCGTCGCCGTCGAACCGAAAACCAAGGGCGATCAGGAAAAGATGGGCATGGCGCTGAACCGGCTCGCCCAGGAAGATCCCACGTTCAAGGTCCACACCGATCCCGATTCGGGACAGACGATCATCAGCGGCATGGGCGAGCTGCATCTTGAGATCATCGTCGATCGCATGATGCGCGAGTACAAGGTCGAAGCCAACGTCGGCAAGCCGCAAGTCGCGTACCGCGAGACCATTCGCAAAGCGTCGGAAGGGGAAGGCAAATTCATTCGCCAGACCGGCGGCTCCGGCAACTACGGCCACGCCAAGATCAGGCTGGAGCCGAATCCTGGCAAAGGTTATGAGTTTGAGAATGACATCGTCGGCGGCGTCGTTCCCAAGGAGTACATCAAGCCGATCGATCACGGTATTCGCGAAGCGCTGCTCGGCGGCGTGCTCGCTGGCTACGAGATGGTCGATGTGAAGGCCACGCTTTACGATGGCAGCTATCACGAAGTTGATTCGAACGAAATGGCATTCAAGATCGCCGGATCGCTGGCGTTCAAAGATGCGGCGAGAAAGGCGCATCCGGTTCTGCTCGAACCGATGATGTCGGTAGAAGTCGTGGTTCCGGAAGAGTACATGGGCACGATCATTGGCGACCTGAACTCGCGCCGCGGACGCATTGAAGGCATGGAACACCGCGCCGGCTCGCAAGTGATCAAAGCGAATGTCCCGCTAAGCGAGATGTTCGGGTATGCGACGCAGATGCGCTCGTCCACGCAAGGACGCGCGACCTACTCGATGCACTTCAACCGCTACGAGGAGGCACCGCGGACGATCTCCGAAGAGATCATTGCCAAGGTGCAGGGGAAAAGCGCGGCCTCGAAGTGAGAGCAATGAGATTCGAGTTAGTAGCTTGCAGCTACTAGCCAGGAGCTAACGAGAAATGGCAAAAGAAAAGTTTGACCGTTCAAAGCCGCACGTGAACGTGGGCACGATTGGACACATCGATCATGGCAAGACGACGCTGACGGCGGCGATCACCAAGGTTTTATCGAAGCACAATCCGAAGATCCAGTTCCGTTCGTTTGACTCGATCGATAATGCGCCGGAAGAGCGCGAGCGCGGCATCACGATTGCCACGGCGCACGTCGAGTACGAGACGCCGAACCGGCACTATGCGCACGTCGATTGCCCGGGTCACGCCGACTACATCAAGAACATGATCACAGGCGCGGCGCAGATGGATGGTGCGATCCTGGTTGTTGCGGCCACCGACGGTCCGATGCCGCAGACCAAAGAACACGTGCTGCTCGCGCGTCAAGTTGGCGTGCCGTACATCGTGGTGTTCCTCAACAAGTGCGATGCGGTTGAGGATCCTGAGCTGATCGATCTGGTGGAAGTTGAAGTGCGCGAGCTGCTGAGCAAGTATCAGTTCCCGGGCGACGCGCTGCCGGTTATCCGCGGCTCGGCTCTGGGCGCGCTGAACGGGGAAGCCAAGTGGGAGAAGACGATTGACGAGCTGATGGAGGCGGTGGACAAGAACGTGCCGCTGCCGGCGCGCGATGTCGATAAGCCGTTCCTGATGCCGATTGAAGACATCTTTTCGATCTCGGGACGCGGCACCGTCGTGACGGGCCGAATCGAGCGCGGCAAGGTGAAGGTGGGCGAGGAAGTGGAGATTGTCGGCTTCCGCGAGACACGCAAGACGGTCGTAACCGGAGTTGAGATGTTCAAGAAGCAGCTCGACGAAGGTATGGCGGGCGACAATGCCGGACTGCTGCTGCGTGGCATCGCGAAGGAAGATGTGGAGCGCGGCATGGTGCTGGCCAAAGGCGGATCGATCACGCCGCACACGAAGTTCAAGGCTGAAGTTTATGTGCTGACAAAAGAAGAAGGCGGACGGCACACGCCGTTCTTCAAAGGCTATCGTCCGCAGTTCTATTTCCGCACGACGGATGTAACCGGCGTAGCCGAGCTGCCGGGCGGAACGGAGATGGTGATGCCCGGCGACAACGTCGCTCTGGTAATCGAGCTGATCACGCCGGTGGCCATGGAGAAGGGCTTACGGTTTGCGATCCGCGAAGGCGGCAGGACAGTGGGCGCGGGGACGATCGCGGAAATCATTAAGTAAGAATTGAGTAATTGGGAAATTTCGTAATCGGGTAATTGAAGATCAAAATCGCCCGATCACGAAACACGAAATGAAATCGGCGGCTTGACCGCAACAGATCTTTGAGAAGAGAAGAAGGACGAAATGGTAGGACAACGAATTCGCATCCGGCTGAAGGCTTATGACTACCGCGTGCTCGATCAGTCGACGGGTGAGATCGTGGACACGGCGCGGCGCACCGGAGCTCAAGTAGCGGGACCGATCCCGTTGCCCACGATCAAGAACAAGTACTGCGTGCTGCGTTCACCGCACGTGGACAAGAAGTCGCGGGAGGCGTTCGAGATTCGCACGCACAAGCGGCTGCTCGACATTCTTGATCCCACGCAGCAGACCGTCGATGCGCTGATGAAGCTCGACCTGCCCGCCGGCGTGGACGTGGAGATCAAGGCCTTCGGGAAGTAGATTTCGCGATTGTGTGATTTCGCGATTTCGTGATTTTTCAATCGCGAAATCACGAAATCACCAGATCACAAAATACCTACAGTCCCCTAGCGGGATGATGAGGAGTTGAGAAGCAGATGGTTTCAGGAATTTTAGGCAAGAAAGTCGGCATGACGCAGGTCTTCGATGACCGAGGCGAGGTTCGCCCGATCACCGTGCTGCAAGCTGGGCCGTGCGTCATCACGCAGCGCAAGACCGCTTCGCGCGACGGCTACGACTGCGTGCAGATTGGGCTGATTGAGTTTGTGAAGGGCTCGCGCATCACTAAGGCGATGCAGGGACACTTTGCCAAGCACAAGCTGCCTCCAGTGAAGTTCATGAAGGAAGTCGCCGTGACCGGTCCGGCGGAAGCCGGCGAGAAGCAGGCCAAAGGTGAGAATCCGGCGCAGGAAACGAATGGCGTCGCGAAGCCCGGAGACAAGGTTCTGGTCGATATCTTCCAGGACGAAAAATTCGTCGATGTCACCGGCACGAGCAAAGGCCGCGGATTCGCGGGCGTCGTGAAGCGGCATCATTTCGGCGGCGGTCCTAAATCGCACGGACACATGTTCCAAGTGCAAGGTTCGATCGGCGCTTCGTCATTTCCGTCGCGCACGTTTCCTGGGCAGAGAATGTCCGGCCACATGGGCGTCGATACCTGCACGGTGCGCAATCTGCGCATCCTCGGGATCGACCTCGAAGACAACCTCCTGATGGTGGAAGGCGCGGTCCCAGGTCCCAAGGGCGGATATGTGGTCATCAACAAAGCCAAGCAGCCGCCGCGCGAGCGTCGCGGATTCGCAGGCGCGCAGACTGTCGATCCGCTGAAGGCTGCCAAGAAGGCAGCGGCCGGAAAGACAAAGAAATAATCGGGCGATCCCGAATAAAGAGTTTCCGAATGGCAAAGATTGACGTACTCGACATCAACGGCAAAAAGGTCGGCAGCTTCGAGCTGGCGGACGAGGTCTTTGGCGTCATCAACGAAGACCTGGTCTGGGAGGCGGTAACGCACTTCCGCGCTGCGCACCGTGCGGGCACCCACGCGACCAAGAACAAGAAACTGGTTTCCGGCTCCGGCAAGAAGTTGTGGAAGCAGAAGGGTACCGGCCGGGCTCGTGTTGGCTCGATCCGCTCTCCGCTCTGGCGTCACGGCGGCACCGTGCACGGACCGCAGCCGCGCAGCTACGATTTCGGCTTTCCCAAAAAGAAACTGCTGGGCGCGCTGCGCTCGGCGCTAGCCTCCAAGTTTGCCGACGGCAAGCTGACCGTCGTCGAGAGCCTGGAAGTGCTTACGCCGAAGACGAAAGACATGCGCAAGGTGCTGGACACGCTCGGCGCCGACAAGACTTCGCTGCTCGTCGCGAACCTGAATCCCGAGAACCGGCAGCATAGTCGCAATCTCTGGCTCAGCTCGCGTAACATCGAAGGTGTGGAGCTGATTGCGGGACACGAAGTTCATCCGTATCACCTGCTGCGCTACGACCGCGCGATCTTCTCGCGGCCGGCCATAGAGAAGCTACAGGACTCGCTCAAGAAGAGCGTTTCCCGGCGGCAGAAAGCGGAGGTGGCGTAATGAAGTCCGCATACCAGATTATTCGTCGTCCTGTGATTACGGAAAAGGCGGAGCGCGCCAAAGAGTTCGATCCGAAAGCCGCAAAAGATAAGACCTCGCGCAAGAAGGAAGCGACCTCGGGCCAGCTCGTTTTTGAAGTTGCTTCAAAGGCGACCAAGACCGAGATCAAGGAAGCGGTGCAGCAGGTGTTCAAAGTGAAAGTTGATTCCGTGCGTACGTCGATCGCGCACGGCAAAGAGCGACGCCGCGGACGTTTTGCCGGACATCGTCCGGACTGGAAGAAGGCGTATGTGCGCCTGAAAGTGGGCGAGAAAATGCCCGAATACGCGGATAACGCGTAACGAGAATTTCGTAATTTTGTAATTTCGAAATTTCGCAATTAGGAAATTCCGAAATTACCAATGGTAAAGATCCATGCCGATTAAGACATACAGACCGCTCACTCCGTCGCTGCGTTTCAAGACCACGCTGGTCAACGACGACATCACGACGGACCGCCCGCATAAGGCGCTGACCAAAATCAAGCTGCGCACCGGCGGACGCCGCAACTCGGGTGACATCACCAGTTGGCATCGCGGTGGCGGCCACAAGCGCAAAGTGCGCGTGATCGATTTCAAGCGCGATAAAGCCGGCATTCCAGCGACCGTGCTCTCGATCGAATACGACCCTAACCGCTCGGCGAGGATCGCGCTGCTCGCGTATGCCGATGGCGAGAAGCGCTACATCCTGCAGCCGGTGGGCTTGCAGGTTGGGCAGAAGATCGTCAGCGGCGCCGAGGCCGACATTCTGGTTGGGAACGCATTGCCGCTGCGCAATATCCCTGCGGGCACGACCGTGCACAATGTCGAGCTCAAGCCCGGCAAAGGCGCGCAGATGGTGCGCTCCGCCGGCGGAGCCGCGCAGCTCGTGGCTAAAGAAGGCGACTACGCGCTGCTGAAGCTGCCTTCCGGTGAATCGCGGCGCGTGCTGATCGATTGCATGGCTACGATTGGCCAGGTCGGCAACACCGATCACGAAAATGTCTCGATCGGCAAAGCTGGACGCAAGCGCTGGATGGGACGTCGTTCGGTGAACCGCGGTGTGGCGATGAACCCTGTCGATCATCCGCACGGCGGCGGTGAAGGCAAGACTTCCGGTGGACGCCATCCCGTCACACCTTGGGGCCAGCCGACACGCGGTTACAAAACCCGCAACAACAAGCGGACGGACAAGTTCATTGTGGGCAGGAGAGCGAAATAATTGTGTGATCGGGTGATTTCGTGATTTCGCGATTTTCAAATCGCCAGATCACGAAATCGCGAAATCACGAAATAGAGGAAGCATGGCACGCAGCACAAAAAAAGGTCCTTTCATCGACGGTCATCTGATGACGAAGATCGAGGGCATGAACCGGGCGAACGACAAGAAGGTCGTGCGCACCTGGTCGCGGCGTTCGACGATCCATCCGGACATGGTGGGACACACGATCGCGGTGCACAACGGGCGCAAGTTCATTCCCGTGTACATCTCCGAGAACATGGTGGGACACAAGCTGGGCGAGTTCAGTGCGACGCGCAACTTTAAAGGACACTCGGTGAAGGCCGCCACCGAAGTCGCGGCCAAGGCAGCGCCCGCTCCGGCGGCAGCAGCGCCGGCGAAGTAAGGCGGAGACAAATCATGAATTTTGCCGAACAGGAATTTCGAGCCCGAGCGCGCTTCCAGCGCGTCTCGCCGCAGAAGGCGCGGCTGGTGCTGGACCTGATTAAGGGCCGCCGGGTCGAGGAGGCGATGAACACGCTCGCGTTTACCAAAAAGGGAATTGCGCCGTCGATTCACAAGCTGCTGCGCTCGGCGATCGAGAACGCGAACTACCTCGGCCAGGAAAAGGGCTTTGACGTAGATGTCGATCAGCTTTTCGTGAAGCGGGCGATCGCCAATGACGGCCCGCGCATGAAGCGCATTCGTCCGGCGCCGATGGGACGGGCTTACCGATATCAGCGGCGCATGGCGCACATCGAGATCGCGCTGGCGGAACGTACGCTCGCCGGTGCGGCGAACGCGGCGACCGTAGTCGGCGAAGAAGGCGCGACAGCCAAGCGGCGCGCGCCGAAGAAAGCGGCCAAGAAAAAGTCAGCGGCGAAGAAAGCGGCGAAAGGATAGCTATGGGTCAAAAGGTACATCCGTACGGATTTCGGCTGGGCTACACCAAGCCGTGGAAGTCGCGGTGGTTCGTCGAGCGCGATTACGACAAGCTGCTTCATGAAGACGTGAAGCTGAAAACGGAGCTCAAAGAGAAGCTCAAGTCAGCGGGCGTGAGCGCGATCGAGATCGAGCGTCCCGGCAACAAGCTGCGCATCATCATCAAGACCGCGCGGCCGGGCATCATCATCGGCCGCAAAGGCGCGGAGATCGATAAGCTCAAAGGCGAGTTGCAGGCGCGCACCAAGCGCGATGTCTTCGTCGATATCCAGGAAGTGCACAAGCCGGAGCTCGATGCTCAGTTAGTATCCGAATCAATTGCGCTGCAACTGGAAAAACGCGTCGGTTTTCGCCGCGCGATGCGCAAGTCGGTGGACTCGGCGCTGCGTTTTGGCTGCAAAGGAATCAAGGTCCGCGTGTCGGGCCGGTTGAACGGCAATGAAATCGCGCGCTCGGAGTGGTATCTGCAAGGACGACTGCCGCTACACACGCTGCGCGCCGATATCGAATACGGCTTCAGCGAAGCGCGCACGACGTACGGCGTAATTGGCGTGAAGTGCTGGATCTACAAAGGCGAGATCCTCAGCCAGAAGAAACGCGAGCCGCAGGTAGCGACGGCTTTCTAAATTTCGTAATTGTGTAATTCCGAAATTGGGAAATTACGAAATCCAGGTGAGAACTCGGAACCAAAATTAGGGCAATTCTATGTTGATGCCGAAAAAAGTTAAGTACCGCAAGCAGCAGCGCGGACGTATGGCCGGCAAGGCCTGGCGCGGCTCGGAGCTGTCGTTTGGCGATTACGGACTGAAGGTGCTCGAATGCGGCCACATTACCGACCGCCAGATCGAGGCTAGCCGTATCGCCATGACGCGCTTCGTCAAGCGCGGAGGCAAAGTCTGGCTGCGCCTCTTCCCCGACAAGCCGGTCACGAAGAAGCCGGCCGAAACTCGTATGGGCAAGGGCAAGGGAGCGCCGGATCATTGGGTCGCCGTCGTTCGTCCAGGCAAGATTCTGTTTGAGATGGAAGGCGTGAGCCACACGGACGCGCAGGAAGCGATGCGTCTGGCCTCGCACAAACTGCCGCTGCGAACGAAATTCGTGGCGCGCGAAGGACACTGAGGAGAATTGAGTAATTGGGAGATTTCGAAATTGAGTAATTGAACAGCGCAGTTTGAAAATTCCGAAATTACTCAATTACCCAATTACGAAATTACAGCGATGCTTATCGAAAAAATTAGAAATCTTGGTCCTGACGAGCTGCGGCAGCAGGAGCGCGACTCCGCGGAACAGGTCTTCCGCCTAAAGTTCCAGCTCCGAATGGGGCAGACGACCGGTCTCAAAAAAATGCGCGAGCTCCGCAAAGACCTAGCGCGCATGAAAACGATTGCGCGCGAGCGCGAGCTTGGGATCTCCGACGTTGCGGCCGGTGACACTTTGAGCGACACATCCGCCTCTGCCGAATCTGCGCAGGAGCAGGCGAAGGAACCGAAGCGCGCGCAAAGCGCGAAGCCGGCGGCCAAAGCTGCCAAAACGAAAAAGAAAGCTTCGGCCGCGAAGAAGTCGAGCGCGAAGAGCGCGGGCAAGAAGAAAGCGCCTGCTGCCAAGGCAAAAAAGAAGAAGGCCGCGAAGAAGTAGTCGAGCGGAGTTTGAGGAGAGTTTAGGTTATGGCTGAGCAAGGAAGCGCGGAAGCACAGAAGCCGGTAACCCGGCGCAACGAGAAGATCGGCGAAGTGGTCTCGACCAAGATGGCGAAAACGATCGTCGTCGAGGTCGAGCTGCGCAGGGCGCATGCGAAGTACAAGCGCGTGATCTCGAAATCGAACAAGTTTTACGCCCACGACGAAGAAAACACCGCCCGCACGGGTGACTGGGTGCGCATCGTCGAGACGCGTCCGATGTCGAAGCTGAAGCGCTGGCGTCTGGCCGAAGTGATTCGCCGCGCCGCGATTGTCCCAGGTGCAGAAAAGCTGGAGCAGGCAAGCTAGGTAGCTGGTTCAAGACGCTGATACCAGATCGGGAGATTTTTATGAGCGTGATGATGCGAAGCATGTTGGAGGTCGCCGACAATTCCGGCGCCCGCAAGCTTCAGATGATTTTGCCGCTGGGTGGCTCGAGCGGGCTGCGCGCCAGCCTCGGCGATGTGATTACTGCCGCAGTCAAAGAAGCGTCACCGGACGGAACCGCGAAGAAAGGTACTGTCGTTAAAGCCGTGGTCGTGCGGACGCGCAAGGAATCGCGCCGCCGCGACGGCACCTACATCCGCTTCGATCAGAACGCGGCCGTGCTGATCAACGAAGCCGGCGAGCCGGTAGGGACGCGCGTCTTCGGTCCGGTTGCCCGCGAGTTGCGCGAGAAGAAGTTTTTGAAAATTGTTTCGCTGGCGCCGGAAGTTCTTTAGGGCTATCGGCACTCGGCTTTCGGCATTCGGCCCTTTGACATTCCGCTAAGGGGCCGAACGCCGACAGCCGAAAGCCGAGAGCCAAGTAACCGAACAAATATTTGGAAGTTAAAGACATGATGCAAAAAACTTACGACATCCGCCGCAATGATCAGGTGAAGGTCATTTCCGGGCGGGATAAAGGCAAGGAAGGGCGCGTGCTGCGCGTGTTTCCCGAATCGGGACGCGTGCTGGTCGAGCACGTCATGATGATCAAGAAGAACGTGCGCCCGAATCCGCAGAAGAACATCGGCGGTGGCATCGCCGAGCAGGAGAGCCCGATCTCGATCTCGAACGTGAAGCTCATCTGCCCGAGCTGCGGCCCGGTGCGCGTCGCCCACGAACGCCAGGGCGACAAGAACGTGCGCGTCTGCAAAGAATGCAGGACCACGCTGGAGAAGAGTTAGCTATGGCATCCCGGCTGCGCGAAAAATTTCATAAGGACATTGCTCCGGCTCTCCAGAAAGAGCTGGAGCTGAAGAACCCGATGGCCGTGCCGCGCCTGCACAAGATCGTCGTGAACATGGGCGTTGGTGAGGCTACGCAGAACGCGAAGGTCCTCGATCCGGCGGTTACCGAATTGGGACAGGTCACGGGACAGAAGCCGGTCGTAACCAAGGCCAAGAAGTCGATCGCCGCCTTCAAAGTTCGCGAAGGCATGCCAATCGGCGCGATGGTGACGCTGCGCGGCGATCGCGCCTATGAGTTCCTCGATCGGCTGATCAATGTGGTGCTGCCGCGCGTGCGCGACTTTCGCGGCGTCTCGACCAAGTCGTTCGATGGACGCGGCAATTACACGCTTGGCCTCCGCGATCAGTTGATCTTCCCGGAGATCGACTACGCGAAGGTCGATAAGCTCAAAGGCATGAATGTCACGATTGTGACAACCGCCAAGAACGACAACGAAGCGCGCGCGCTGCTGCGCAGCTTCGGCATGCCGTTCCGCGCTGCCTAATCGGAACCGCCCGCGGTGCGGGTGGTGCAGTTGAGGTTTGCCCCGTCCGCTATTGCAGACGGTACTGACACAGTTTGTTAAGGATTGCATGACTATCGCAAAAAGAGTTAAGGACGAGAAGATCGAGGACAAGTTCAAGCAGGCGCGCGACAAAAAAGTCGAGAGACCGAAATTTTCGACGCGTCGGCATAACCGCTGCAAGCTTTGCGGACGTCCGCGCGCATACCTGCGCAAGTTCGGAATCTGCCGCTTGTGCTTCCGCGGTCTGGCGCTGCGCGGGGAAATTCCCGGCATCGCGAAGTCGTCCTGGTAAAGAAGCAATCAGCACTCAGCAGTCGGCATTCAGCCTGCGAGTGCATGAAGTGAATTGGCTGAATGCTGAGCGCTGATTGCTGAGTGCTCAACGCAGTACCGTTTCGGACTGGTTTCCGCCTGAGGCGGACTAACGCGAAACGATGAAGAGGAGATAAGAATGAGTTTCACCGATCCGGTCGCAGATTTGTTGACCCGTATCCGTAACGCGATCAATGCCCGCCAGCAGAAGCTGGACGTACCCGCTTCGAAGCTGAAGACGGAGATCGCCCGCATCCTCAAAGAGGAAGGCTACCTGTCCAACTACAAGGCCACGGAAGAAAATGGACGAAAACTGCTGCGGCTCTACATCAGGTACGGTTCGAACAATGACGCTGCCATCACCAATCTCGCACGCGTATCGCGTCCGGGATGCCGGGTTTACGTCGGTCACAACGAGATCCCGCGCGTACTCGGAGGCCTTGGAATCAGCATTCTCACCACGCCGAAAGGCGTGATGACCGGTCGGCAGGCGCGCAAGACCGGGGTGGGCGGCGAGATACTTTGCGAGGTGTGGTAAAGCAGCTTCCGGCTGCCAGCTTCCAGTTTCCAGCAATTTTTGGAAAGTCGCGGCAGCAGGGGATCACTTCAAAGAAGCTGGTAGCTGGCGGCTGGTAGCTGGCAGCTCAAGAAGGAATTTATGTCGAGAATTGGAAAAAAGCCGATCACAGTGCCCAGTGGAGTGAAAGTCAATATCCAGGGCAACGTAGTTTCGGTGCAAGGTCCCAAAGGCAAGTTGGATACACCGGTTCCGAGCGGGATCAAGCTCGAGCAGAAAGACGGGCATCTGGTGGCGACGCGCGAGAACGACTCGCAGTCGGCGCTGCATGGACTCGCTCGTGCGCTGGTCTTTAACGCCGTCGAAGGCGTGACCAATGGCTGGAAGAAAGAGCTGGAGATCGTCGGCATCGGATACCGCGTGGAATTGAAGGGCAAGGGAACGGTCGTGTTCACTTTGGGATACTCGCATCCGATCGAGTTCCCGCTGCCTACCGGAATCGACGTTGCGGTCGACCCCAAGCAGACGCGCCTCACGATCAGCGGCATCGACCGCCAGAAGGTCGGTCAGGTTGCCGCCGACATGCGCGCGCTGCGTCCGCCTGATCCGTACAAGAACAAAGGCGTGCGCTACGCTGGCGAGCGGTTGAAGAAGAAGGTTGGCAAGACGGGAGCGAAGTAACGTAGGTTTGTCATTCCGAACGAAGTGAGGAATCCCTACCTCACCCAGACTGTATGGGTTC
>DASTJH010000030.1:0-20337 GCA_035716645.1 Terriglobales bacterium
GGCGCAGTTGCCGCGAATCTTCAACTTGCTGTTAGCGATCTCCTGTGCGAGCCGTTCCACGTCGGCATAGGCTCGCGGACCAGCGCCGGGCAGTCCCAAATCGAGAAAGTTGATGCCCAGCTTCTCCATGAGGTGGAGAATACGAATCTTGTCCTCGATGCTCGGATCTTTGACGGAAGGCGACTGCAAGCCGTCGCGCAACGACTCGTCGGTGAGCATGACGCGTCCAGCCGGCTTGAACTGCGCGCCGGGAACGTTGTTCCAGTCGTAGATCAGCGATGAGTGTCTGAGCGCCAAGTGGAATCCCAACCTCTAGTTCATTCTAAGCCGGTTTATGGCTTTAACCCATCGCGAACCCGGCCTGTGAAACGCAGCAACACCGCGTCTCTACAGGATTAAGAAGAAGAAAGCTTCGCAGCTTCGGGGCTGCCTTTATCGCATTGCCTGCTCGACCTCGTCGATCCAGTCTGGACGCTTGAGCACTTCGCGTGGTTTAGGACCGTCTGCGGCGCCTACGATGCCGTCGCGCTCCATCAAATCGATCAGATGAGCGGCGCGTCCATAGCCGATGCGCAAACGGCGTTGCAGCAGGGAAGTGGAGGCCTTGCCGAATTCGAGGACGAGGCGCACGGCATCTTCGAAGAGTTCGTCGTGGTCGTCCTCGCCAACCTCGCCCGGCGCGCCGACACTGTCGCCTTCGTCCTTGGGAGCTTCGAGGAAGCGCTTCTCGTATTCGGCCTCACCCTGCGAGCGCCAAAACTCTACGACTTGCGCGATTTCTTTTTCGGTGACAAAGGGGGCGTGTACGCGCTGGACGCGGGCTGAGCCGGGAGCGAGGAAGAGCATGTCGCCGCGTCCGAGCAGCGACTCGGCGCCGTTCGAATCGAGGATCGTCCGGGAATCAACTTTGGTCGCAACTCGGAACGAAATGCGAGTGGGCACGTTGGCTTTAATCAGTCCCGTAATCACGTCGACCGATGGACGCTGCGTAGCCAGAACGAGATGAATGCCGACGGCACGCGCCATCTGTGCGAGCCTGGTGATCGACTCTTCGACGTTCTTTCCATCGAGCATCATCAAGTCGGCTAACTCGTCGAGGATGATCACGATGTAAGGCAGCGGCTTATGTTCGGAGTTCTCGTCGAACAAACTCGGCGTGTCTTCGAGGAAGAGCCGATTGTACTGATCGATGTTTCGTACGCTCTTTTCGGCCAACAGCTTGAGGCGGCGCTCCATCTCGCGCACGGCATTGCGCAGAGCTACTGCGGCCAGCTTTGGCTCGGTAATGATTGGAGTGTATAGATGAGGCACACCATCGTAGTTGCCGAGTTCGACGCGCTTGGGATCAACCAGAATTAGTCGCACTTGGTCCGGAGTCGCCTTGTAAAGCAGGGACATGATCATCGCGTTAATGGCGACGCTCTTGCCTGATCCGGTCGAGCCGGCGATCAACAGGTGCGGCATGGTCGCTAAGTCGGCAGTGATGATGCGGCCGTTGATATCTTTGCCCAACGCCAGCGTGAGCCGCGAGCGCGCATCGACGAAGTTTTGCGACTCGACCACCTCGCGCAGGTAGATAGTCTCGCGTTCCGCATTGGGAACCTGAATGCCTACGGTGCTCTTGCCGGACATCCGTTCGATCAGGATGCTTTCAGCTTTCATGGCAAGGCAGAGATCTTCGGAGAGACCGGTGATGCGGCTATACTTCACGCCTGCATCCGGCTTCATCTCGAAAGTCGTGACTACCGGACCGGGATTGATGTGAGTGATCGATCCCAGCACATCAAACTCGGCGCATTTTTGCACCAGTACCTGCGCCTGTTCCTTGAGCTCGAATTCGTTGACTGCGCGCTGCTCGTCGGGACGCTTGAGCATCGAGCTTGGGGGAAGCTGGAAGTTGCCATAGTTTTTTGGCAGAACCGTCTTCGGCTTCACCGTGCTGTCCGCACGCTCAGAGACTTCAATCGGTGCAGGTCCGGAGGGCGAAGCCGGCCCTGCGGGCGCAGCTTCGCTTTCCGCCATTTTTTCCAGGCCAGTTTTGGGCCGCCCGATGGGCGTTTCCTTTTTGGTGAACTCCTGAATTGGCGCCACCTTCTTCGCCGGCAGCAGTTGGCTGGTGACGATCGGGCGCTCTGCTTTTCTCTTCTCCAGTTCCTTTTGCGCTTTCGCATGGGCACGTGCGGCGCGCCAGTCTTGCACGCGCTGCCAGATCGCGCCAACGAAAGCGAAGCGGGTCTCAGCCCAAGTGTGGGCCGTCGAGAACGAGAACGCAGTACATAGATACAGCGCGGCGGCGATCATCGTGAATGCCACGAGATAAGCGCCGATCAAGTTGAAGTAATGGATGAGGAAATCGCCCAAAATCCTGCCCGTTACGCCTTCAATGGCTATGACATGAAGCCAGCGTAGATGTCCGGGCAGCAGGCCGACAAGCGCGGGAACCGAAAAAATCAGAATGAAGGCGCCGAGTAGCTTTTCGACTGGTGAATTCGTAGGACGTGAGCGGAACCAGCGCAGTCCGAGAAAACCCATCATCACGGGTACGCAGAACACTGAAATGCCGAAGAGCTGCAGCGCCAGATCGCTGACCAGTGCGCCGACCCGGCCAATCCAGTTGTGCGTAGGGCCGTTCGCTGAAGCAGCAGCGGCGGTGTTCAGCGAAGGATCGAGCGGCGAGTACGACGCCAAAGCAAGAAATAGCAACAGCGCCGCCGAGATGAGCGCAAAGCCGATCAGCTCATTCAGACGGCGATTCTTGGTCGGAGTCACCAGCCGAAGCAGAGCATTCATGAGGCGTCTCGCACAGCCGCCCAGGATTCAGGGACTGGCTGTCGCAGAGATCGCCAGAGCAGCCTGATTATCGCAGATTGGATGGCAATGTCCATAATTGACGTGGTTCGCCTGCTCCGTTAGCTTTCTCGCCCGGCCATGCTCCGGAAGAAGCGACCCGGGTGGACGGCATGGACGTTGTGGACGGGGTGGACGCACCTGCCGTTTTCGGCCCATGTGCCACAAACAATCTTTTTTTCGTGTTCTCAAGATCTAAAGGACTTACACGCCAAGATCCCTAGCTGATCCCTAGAAATCTTGAGGTCAATCGCTGCCTTTCCAGGGATCGATCCCTGGTTCTAGAGACGGCGGCCAATCCCAGTGCGAGCAAGCTCCCGGCGTGCGCTCCAGCGATCTTGACTTCCTGCACAACCATCGAGGACTTCTCCCATCTTCGTTCCAAATTCAAGAACATTCCCTTTTTATTCGCTAGATGTAACCACGGACTGAGGAGCAAAGTCAAGCCGAAAACTTCGACTTGGGTGAGGCAGTCGAAAGAGGGCGCAGCCCGCCGGCCAGGTATCTTTCTCAGTCAGTATTGACTAGAGTCGCTTCAAAGCCAGCTTAGCCTGTTCCAATTCGGGAAAGAGCTTCTCTTCTGCCTGGAAAGCTTTGGAATGCACGCAGCGGCGGCTGCCGTTGAGCTTGACCGGATGCTTGAGGTGAAGCATTTCGTGATAGACAAGATACTCGACGGCGTGCCGAGGTACCTTCGGCCGGTCAAAAATTCGGCTGACCATGATCGTGTTGTGCGCGGGATCGTAGTGGCCGAGATTCTGGCGGGAGGGCTGGCGGCTCCAGCTCATCAGCGGACGCGCCATGAGTCCGTGAAAGAAGCGCAGGTTCAACTCTTCGAAAATCTGTTCGAGATCATAATGTGCGCCCTGAGCGGAGAGCAGGACCTTGCGTCCACGCTCTTGTCGCAGCAGATGTGCTTTGGCCGAGACATCCTGCCGTCCCAAATAGCGACGGTAGCGGGTAGCGTGCCGCGATTCGATGGGTTTGTGATAGATCTTCGCAAAAAGGATGTGCGCAATCGCGTGCAGAACGTCGTCAGGAGCGCCTTCGAGCAAGTCCGAAAGGCGAACGAAGACCTTGCGGTCTTTCAGGCGAATCGTGTTGTTGATGTTCGCGAAAGGGAAGAACTCTATCGTGCACTCGGGATAAGGCGCGCGTGGCCGCAGCTCGCGATACGCGGCATAGAAAATTTCTTCAGCCCGTGGAATCACCTGATTTGAAGATAGCAGAATGGCAGCTGTCAGCATTATGTCCCCAAGTTTCTACTTGACCGCCATTGTTGGTGATGCCACTCTTGAAGTTGGATCTGGTGCTAGTGGAATGAAAACGGTAGAAGCGGTTATCGATGAACAGGGGAATGTGAAACTGCTCGAGAGTATTCGTCCGGCAGGTCGGCGTCGGGCGCTGGTCACGATTCTTGAGGAGTCCCCGGATGATGGCGCGTGCCTCAGCGAAGGCGCGATTCCTGCAGATTGGAACAGACCGGAGGAGGACGACGCGTGGGCGCACTTGCGGCAGGCGCCGTAGTCCTGGTTCGGTTTCCTTTCTCGGATCTCTCCCGCTCGAAACTGCGTCCTCCTTTAGTACTCGCGGATGCCGGTCGCGGCGATCATATCCTGTGTCAAATTACCAGCAAAGCTTACGGCGATCCAAGAGCCATCAGAATCGAAGATTCGTCATTTACTTTAGGATCGTTACAGTTGATCAGCACGTACGCCCGGGAAAGCTAGTCACCGCAAGCGGTAGCCTGGTTTCCAGAGAAATCGGCGCTCTCCGGCCCGAGACTTTCAACAGTGTCATTGAAAGCATCATCAATCTGCTTCATGGACGCGCCTGAGACGAATTTTTTCGTCATTTTTTCTTTTCCTTCTTCTTCTCAAATTTCACATTCTGCTCTGCCAGCAGCTTGCGCGAGCTACCGGCGCTGGAATTGACTGAGTCGATCGCGTCATCTAGAGCAAACTGGTACTCGGCGGATTGGGCGGAGTTTTTAGGATCATCTGCCTGGGCTTTCATCTGCTGCAGCTTGGTTTGAAACTCGCTGTCCATCTGAATGACTTCTTTGAGCGGCTTGCGTAAATCGGCGGAGCGCTCATCGTAATTCTCCACGTTGTCGTCAATCTCATCGACCAGGCTGGCCACGTCTTCGAGCAAATCGTGAATTTTCGTGCCACGGTCCGGCGGAGCTTTGGGATCGTTGCGCAACTTTTCAACGTTATCCATGCGCTCTCGCGTGAATTGGACATAGAGCTTCAGCCGTTTCTCCGGCTCGACCGCCGTCTCACGTAGTTGATCGACTTCTTTATCGTTCAAGGGATCGCGCTGATTGGCTTGCGACCACAGAGGTGCCGCGATCGTGATAACGCAGGCAGTCAGGATGAGACAGCGCTTGAGCATGGGAGACCTCATTCCTTGAAGACTTGTTTGAGAACCGTGTCATCGGCGGCGTCGATCTTCTTGATCTCGGCTTCCATCGCCGGACGGTCCTCGACCGAGAGCGTTTCTTCGATATCACGCATGCGGCGCGAGGCATCGTGCAGGATCAACTCTGCCTGCTTGAGCTTGTGGCGGCTGTTCAGGCTGGCAAAGCCGGCCTTCTGAGCGTAAGCGCCGATGTCATTCAGCGTTTGCTGGGCAGGCTTGAGCTCGCCGGCGCTCATCTGCAGGTTGAATTCTTCGACCAGTTCTCGAACCAGTTGGGCCGAGTGATAGCAGATCTCACGCGGCGAATCGTGCGCGATTTTTTCTTTCATCTGTTCGATGCGCGCCGCCGCTTGCTCTTTGGGCGAGAGGTCCTTCTTCTTATCGGAAGCAACACAGGCGAGAGGCAGAGACAAGGCGCAAAGAATGAGGATCGTCCGTTTCATTTCATCTTCTCGATCGCGACCAGCCTGTGGCGCGCCTGCCATTCCTGATCTGGAAATTTTCCGTTCGCGACCGCGAGAAACTGCCGGTAATTCTGCGTCGCCTCCGGATAGCGGCGAAGGTGATCAAGCGCGGTCGCGCGCAGAAAATACGTTCCCGGATTGTCGCCCAGCAGCTTAGTGCGAACCTCGAGTGCTTTCAAGGCGAGGTCATAATGCTGATCGTCCGACGCCGCAATGGCAAGATCTCCATAAGCATTCGCCAGATTGGGATTGCGCTGAACCGCCGCGAGCAACTGTTGTTCGGCAGCAGGGAACTGGTGCTGCTTCATCAGCGCGAGCCCATATTGGTAATGAAGCTGAGCGTCATTCGGGCTCCGCTGCACAAGTTGTTCGTAAAGCGGCAGAGCTTCGAGGACGCGATTCAGCTCCGTGAGTAGTTGCGCCTTTTCGAGTTGGACACCGGCGTCGTTTGCATCTCCCGCCTGCTGGAGTTCGGTCAGGGCATCAGCATTCTTGCCTTGTGCGGCGAGCAGTCGTCCCAACAGCAGATGTGCCTGGCGATCCGAAGAGTCCACGGCGAGATACTGGCGAACGTCCTTCTCGGCTTCGTCGTACTGCTTCGCAGCGATCGCGGTATTCACCATTCCACGCAGAGCTTGCGCGCGTTGCTCGCCCTGCGCAGTGGATAAAGCCTGCCGATATTGCTGCGAAGCTTCGTCGAGCTTGCCTTCGTTTTCAAGAAGCGCTGCGCTGAGCAAGAGAGGTTTGGGATCGGCGGGGATAAGTTTTGCCGCTTCGGCAAAGGACTGCTCGGCTTCTGTCGGCTTGCTGGATTGTTGCAACTCGCCAAGCGCAATCCAGGCGCGCTCCTTCGCTTCGGACGGGTGGCTCTGCGGCGTGAGCTGTGTAGCCGCCTTCAGGAACGAAATTGCTTCTTCGTTGTTCTGTCCGGTTGAGGCAAGAGCCAAGCCGAGATGGTAGTTCGATTCGAAGACCTTGGCATTAATGCCGACTGATTTGCGGAACGCCGCGATGGCATCCACATTCTTGTTCAGCGCTTCTTCGGCGAAGCCGAGGTCGTACCACGCCTGATAGCTCTTCGGATCTTTGCTGGTGGCCTGCTGCAACAAAGGCTCGGCGCCCGTGTAGTCTCCTTTGGCGAGCAGGCCTTCGGCACGGTCGAGCAAAGTGGAAGCCGACGGCGCTTTGCTCTGCGCTGTGAGGGAAGTCAAACAACATACGATTGCAATAACCAGCTTAGAGCAGAGCCAAATTGATTGTGTTTGGGTGGAAGCCCCCGACTTCAGTCGGGGGAAGCTGCGCTTTAGCGCAGCGGAAAGAGAACACCTCTCCCAAATCCCACATTTGCGCCGGCCTTTTAGGCCGGCGCAAATGCGTTCCCTGAAATAAAGCGCCCTTTTCCCGCGACGCTGAAGCGTCGCTTCCCCCGACTGAAGTCGGGGGCTTCCACCGAGATAGGGCAAAACCGGCATAGGTCTACGCAGGCGCGAGGACATGCTGCGGTTCCTGCGTTCCGTTCTTGGACAAAACGCGCGCCAACCATTGCCCAGTATAGGAATTCTTGTTGCGCGCGATCGCCTCCGGCGTGCCGACCGCAATGACTTCGCCGCCGCGAGCGCCGCCTTCGGGACCGAGGTCGATGACCCAGTCGGCGGCTTTAATCACGTCCAGATTATGTTCGATCACGATCAGAGAGCCGCCGGCATCGATCAGCCGACGGAACGCGACGAGCAACTTGCTCACGTCGTCGAAGTGCAAGCCGGTGGTAGGCTCGTCGAAAATGTATACAGTCTTGCGCGGGGAAGAACGCCGTCCGCTGCCATTCTCGTTTTCACCGGAAGCTGCGCGCGAGAAACGATCCTCGCGTGCATACGGGGTGAGATGAGCAGCGAGCTTCATGCGCTGAGCCTCTCCTCCACTCAAGGTAGTCGCCGATTGTCCCAGCCGGAGATAGCCAAGCCCGACTTCTTCTAGCACGCGCAGGCGATCGACAATTTTGGGCACACCGGAAAAGAACTGCAGCGCCTCCTTGACCGTGAGATTCAAAACGTCGTGGATGTTCTTGCCTTTGTAGCGAACTTCGAGCACCGAACTTTTGTATCGCGTTCCGCGGCACTCCTCGCAAATCAACTCGACGTCAGCGAGAAACTGCATTTCGACCGTCACAGTGCCGTCGCCCTGACACGCTTCACAGCGGCCCCCGGGAACATTGAACGAAAAGTGTCCGGCGCTGAAGCCTCGCTTTTGCGCCTCGGGGAGTGAGGCGAACAGTTCGCGGATAGCGTCGAAGGCTTTGATGTAGGTCACAGGGTTCGAGCGCGGTGTGCGTCCAATCGGCGACTGATCGACCAAGATGGCCTCGCGTACGAGCTCGCTGCCTTCGAGCCGCTGGAACGCGCCGACCGGATTGCCGCCTTCGGAGCCACCCGTCGCGAATGCCAGAGCTTTGTAAAGGACATCGTGGACGAGCGTGGACTTGCCCGATCCTGAAACACCAGTGATCACGACCAGCATGCCGAGCGGAATGCGCACATCAATATTCTTCAGGTTATTGGCGCGTGCGCCGATCAGGCGAAGTTCTGTGGTCGGCTTGCGTCGCGAGCTGGGAATCGGGATCGAGAGATTACGGCCGAGATATCGTCCGGTGAGCGACTGCGTGTTTCTAGCAATTTCGTTGTAGTTGCCCGTGGCGATGATGCGGCCGCCGAGTTCGCCGGCTCCGGGTCCGAGATCGAGAATGCGATCGGAAGCCGCCATGACTTCCGCATCATGCTCGACGACTAAGACGGTGTTGCCGAGATCGCGCAGTTCGTGCAGGATGCGCACCAGGCGCGCAGTGTCGCGGCTGTGCAGGCCGATCGAAGGTTCATCGAGGACGTATAAAGCGCCGACAAGGCGCGATCCCAAAGACGTGGCGAGCTGGATTCGTTGCGACTCGCCGCCCGATAGTGTGGATGCTGTGCGATCCAGCGTGAGGTACTCGAGTCCCACGCTGTTGAGGAAGCCGAGGCGGTTGCGGATTTCTTCCAGCACTTTATCGGCGATCTCGGCTTGCTGAGCCGTGAGTTGAATGGTTTCGACAAACTCGACAGCTTTCTCCACCGTCATCGCGCTGACGGCGCAAATGTTCTTGCCGTCGATCTTCACGTTGCGCGCTTCGGCGCGCAGGCGCTGTCCCTGGCAGTCCTGGCACATGGCGTAGCCTCGATAGCGGCTCAGGAAGACGCGGACATGGAGCTTGTACTTCTTGCGTTCGAGCAGCGCGAAGAAGCCGTTGATGCCTGGGAATTTGCCTTCGCCTTGGAGGACGAGTGCCCGCTGATCCTCATCAAGATCGGCCCAGGGCCGGTTCATGGGAATCGCGCGCGATTTGGCGAAGCGTTTCAGTTCGGTTTGGAAGGCGCGGTACTTTGGCTTGGTCCACGGCTCGATCGCGCCTTCATTCAAGGTGAGTCCCGGATTGGGAATCACGAGATTCAGGTCGAAGTCGATGGTGTTGCCGAATCCCTGGCAGCGCTGGCAGGCCCCGAAAGGATTGTTGAAAGAGAACAGGCGCGGCTCTGGTTCTTCGTATTTGCGTCCGCAGTTCTTGCATTCGAAGCGCTGAGAAAAACGCAGTTGCCGCCGCGCAGTGTCATCGCGCGGTACGATCTCGAAGATCGCCTCGCCGGCTTCCCGGTAGCAGATTTCCAGTGCATCTACGATGCGCGCGCGCTGCTCGGGCGCGAGGGCGATGCGATCCACAAGCACATGCAGCGGCTGAGAAAAATCAATTTCGAGGAGCGACTCCGGCGTCGAGAATTCGTAGATGTTGTTGTTCTGGTAGAGCCGATTGAAGCCGCGCGCGCGCAGATGTCCGAGGCGCTCCTTGAGACGGTTATTATCCAGCGCTGGGGAGGGCGCTGCTTTGCCACGTCCACGCTTGGAACTTTGCGGCGCCGGGCCAGTCGGTGCCGGCAATACCGGAAAGAGCACGTTGAACCGAGTACCTTCAGGCAGCTCGGATAAGGCGGCGAAGACTTCGTCAACCGTATCTTTCTTTACCTCAATCCCGCACTGGATGCAGAAGGTCTTCCCAATTCGGGCAAAGAGCAAGCGCAGATAGTCGTAAATCTCTGTCGCCGTCGCGACGGTCGAACGCGGATTCCGAGTAGTGTTCTTCTGGCGGATAGCGATGGCGGGCGAGATACCATCGATCAAATCGACATCCGGCTTTTCGATTCGTTCCAGGAACTGGCGAGCGTAGGCGGAGAGCGACTCGACGTAACGGCGCTGGCCTTCGGCGTAGATCGTGTCAAAGGCGAGCGAAGACTTGCCCGATCCTGACACTCCGGTCACAACCGTGAGCGTGTTGTGGGGAATCTCGAAATCCACGTTTTTCAGGTTGTGGACTCGCGCACCGCGCACCACAATGTTGTCGCTCGACATCCTGGTAAAGCCCTCCTCTTTGCCCGGGCGCACAGAGGCGGCGCGCAGGCAGTGAGGAATTCTTTATTATAGCTTTCCCTTTAGTATGGCGCGTCGGGAGATCACTCTTTCCAGAAAGCGCTGGTGAGCGACCTAGCTCTCGGCTCTTGGGCGGGAAATTCCCTTACGTTGCAAGTGCAACACTTTGTGTGTTCATGGTCCAGCCGTCAAGCTGCCGTGCGTGTGATTTCAGCTATCGAATTTTAGCCCGCGGTTGCGTACGCGCACTGTTGACCGTAAATACTGTCTTCGCCAGTTTCCAGCCGTACGGCAATGTTCAGGGTTCCAGACAAAGTAAAGTAGCTGCTGGCAACAATCAGTTCGACGATCTCATCGTCGCTGAAATGATGACGAAGTTCGGCGAACAAGGCATCATCCACCGTGTGCGGGTCCACAATAATGCGGTCCACCAGGTTGAGCGCGGCGGCTTCCCGCGGCGTGAACGCATTGGTGTCGAGCCGGTCTCTCAATGCCGCAATCGCGTCTGCTTTCGTCATATGACTGATGTCAGTGACACCGACAGCATCTTCCTTTGGCTTTATCTCGGCGGCGATAGGCTGCAGCCGAACAGTTGCGCAATAGGTACACGCGTTCAGGTGAGCGCCGCGTAGCCGCATCAGTTCTATCAACTGCGGTTCGATCAGGCTACCGTCGCCCGCCAGGAAGTAGGCGTAGATTGGGGCCATTCGCTTGAGCAGTTCAGGCCGCCGGGCCAATAGGCCAAACATTTGTGTGTCGCCAAAGCCTTTTTGGGAAAAATCGAGAATCCCATTTACTGTGGCATCAGGCGAAGATCCGGCTGAGACAGATTGAATACGAGAAGACATGGGCGTGCCTCCTTCTTAGGTGGCTGGTCATGTTACTCCCAGCCGCAAAAGAGAGTCAACGCAGGGTCGAGTCTGTCTAGGCGTCTATGTTTCCTTAGCGGATCTTTCATCTTGTGGTTCCCGTAGCGGCAGCTCTACAAGTGAACATCGGACCGCAGGGACGGCCTCCGTAGGGGTACCTGCATCGTAACAACTAGCACGGCCAGTTACCTTGAGTTTCGTAGCGGGAACGGTAGAATTGTGCCCTGCGTCTTTACCGAATTTCCCGCAAGAGGAACGACTTATGGCAGCTTCGGTTTGGTCAGGATATTTGACCTTTGGCTTGATCTCGATGCCCGTGCGTCTGTTTTCCGGTGCACGCGCCAGTCACGTTTCTTTTCACATGCTGCACCGCGATGACCTTACGCGGGTGAAGCAACAGCTCGTCTGTCCGCATGAAAACGACAAGGTCGTCGGTCGCGACGAGATCGTGAAAGGCTACGAGTTCCGCAAGGGCGAGTACGTCGTCATCGAGCCGGAAGAGATCAAGAAGATCGAACCTAAGACGGCGAAGAGCATGGAGATTCTGGAATTCGTTAAGTCGGACGAAATCGACCCGATCTACTTCGAGTCGTCGTACTACCTTATGCCGGAAGAAGCGGGAAAGCGTCCGTACGCGCTGCTGCAAAAAGCCCTGGAAGACAGCCGTTACGTCGCGATCGCGAAGCTGGCGATGCATAACCGCGAGTACACGGTCTTTCTCCGTCCGTACAAGGGTGGATTGATGCTGCATACGATGTATTACCAGGACGAAATCCGCGAGCTCGACAAATTCGGAGAGCACGATGGCGAGCTCAAGCAGGCGGAGTTGAAGGTCGCGCATCAATTGGTCGAGGCGCTCGCTGCCGAATGGGAGCCGAAGAAGTATTACGACACGTTCGAGGCGAACGTGAAAGAGCTGATCAAAGCGCATCTCGAAGGCAAGCAAGTAAGCGCGGTCGAAAAACCGAAGAAACCTGCGCCAGTGGTGGATTTGATGGAAGCTCTGAAGCAGAGTCTCGCGGATATGGAAGGCAAGAAGAAGGGTCCGCAACGCGCGACGGAAGCGCAGCGTGAGAGTCAGGTCCACGTCTCTGGAGCCGGGAAGAGCGCGCCCAAGAAAAAGGGCGAGCATATTGCCTGATGCTCGGTACGGAATTTCGGAGCTTGTCCGCTCCGAGGTCTGGGTCTATGCCTTTCGTAATCTTCGAGAGCTGAGAAGTGGCCTCTATCATGATCTACATGGCCACTGCTTTCTCCACTCAGCCATCCATGGGCTTCGCACGCAAACGCCGCTGGGAGCGTCATCTGATCGACGTTCCGATTCGCCTGATCTTCTGGAATTCCCTGCATAACTCTAAGATCGCCGAAGCCCGCGGACGCGACATGAGCGAAGGCGGCATGGCCGTTTTCGCCGGAGTCGAACTGCGCATCGGGGACATCGTCGAAGTGGAGTTCACACCCGCTTATTCTGGACAACCACTGCGCGTGAAGGCTGAGGTTCGCAATCGACGCGGATACTCCTGGGGTCTCGAATTCCTCAACGACACCACCACAGAACAGCACCAGGCTGCGAAATTGCGCGAGCTGCTAATGTCTGCCGGCGGCACATCGAAGGTCTAGACTCGTTCCTAGTTTTGTATGTTTCCGGTTCCGGAGGCACAACGGAGCTGAGTTCTGCCGTTCTATCGAAACGAATTACGCCTTCCTATCAGGGGAGATGTGCTGTCGCGATAGAAGGAATGGCGCGCCCTGAGAGATTCGAACTCCCGACCTACTGATTCGAAGTCAGTCGCTCTATCCACCTGAGCTAAGGGCGCGCACAAAGAAAAGACAGGGCATCCTCAAGATACGCGAGAACGCGCCCAATCGACAACCAGTGCTGTAGCTAATGTCCCATGAACGCGGGCGTCTCCGCGGGTTTGGCTTCGGGCTGCGGTTCGGCGACGAACGAGCGTAGCTGTTTCAGCATCACGATCAGGCAGACGACACCGATTACCAGCAGCACCGTTCCGCGTACTGTAAGTCCGAGAAGCGCGTAGCCGGAGCCGAAGAGGAACGAATAGACCATGGTACAGCCGAGCACCCAGAGTCCGAGGTTGCGGCCAAGATCGCGGGTCGGACGGATGTCCCCAGCTAACGCGGCGATTCGCTTCCAGCCGCGCACATCGGGACGCACATGGCGGTAAAAGCTGAGCAGCACCTCTTGTGTTTCCGCGCGCGTGGCAAAAGTAATAATGATCCAGGCGACGGTCGTGATCGCGGTGGTGGTTGCAGCAGTTTTCGCGAAAAGAACAGCTTCATTGCCTTGGAAGGGCTGCGCGATGCGCAGCGCAAGTGAAGCCACCAGCGCTACACCCATGGCCGAGATCTCGCTCCAGGCATTGATTCTCCACCAGTACCAACGCAGCAGATAAACGGCGCCTGTGCCGGCGCTCAGCTCCAGTACCCACTGCCATCCCGCCTGGATGGACGTGAGCTGCGCGGCAACCGCGGCGGCGCAAACTACAAGGATCACCGTCACAACTCGCGATGCGCGCACGTAGTGCTTCTGTGAGCCGTCCTGCTTGATAAATCGCTTGTAGAAGTCTGACACCAGATACGACGCTCCCCAGTTGAGCTGCGTGGCGATCGTGGACATGAACGCTGCCAGGAAGCCGGCGATCGCCAGTCCGCGCAGCGAAGCCGGCAGATGTTGGGTTAGAACCAACATGTACCCGTCTTCGGGATGATGTCCGGGAATCGACGTGGAAAGATGCGGGTACAGAACAATCGCGACCAGCGCAGTCAGAATCCACGGCCAGGGCCGGATCGCGTAGTGCGCGATGTTGAACCACAGGACGGAGAGCAATCCCTGACGTTCGTCTTTCGCGCTGAAGATGCGCTGCGCGATGTAGCCGCCGCCACCCGGCTCAGCTCCCGGATACCAGAACGCCCACCACTGCATGCCGAGATAAACCAGCAGCGTGACGACCGGAAGAGTCCACCAAGTTTCCGAAGTCAGCCCCTGAGAAAAATCAGGAAAGAACTTCAGCGCGTTACCGTGGGCGACCGCTGGATCAGGAGGAAGCGCAAGTTTCAGCTTCGCGATCAGCGCATGCATGCCGCCAACAGCAACTACGCCGTAATAGGCAACCGCAGTCACCACCCCCATTTTGAGGATGAACTGAAACAGGTCGGTCCAGAGCACGCCCCAGAGCCCACCGATGGCAACGTACAGCCCCGTAAAGGGAATGACGATGAAGATGCAGATCGCGAGCGCCGTCCTATCGTTCACGCCCATCACTACGCTGACGATGCTGACCATGGCTTTGGTGACCCAACCCAAGATCAAGCAATTCATCAGCAGTCCGATGTAGACGGCGCGGAATCCGCGCAGGAAAGCTGCCGGCTTACCGGAGTACCGCATTTCTGCGAACTGCACGTCGGTCAGCAGCCCCGAGCGTCTCCAGAGTCGAGCGAACAGAAACACTGTCATCATTCCCGACAGCAGGAACGACCACCACAGCCAGTTGCCGGCGATGCCTTGCTTGTAGACGAGGCCCGTGACAAGGAGCGGCGTGTCCGCAGAAAAAGTGGTCGCGACCATTGAGGTGCCGGCGAGCCACCAGGAGACCGATCGTCCGGAGACGAAATACTCTTCCATGCTGCTGCCGGAGCGCCGCCGGAAGTAGAGTCCCATCAGGATCGTGATGAGGAAGTAGCCCAGTATCGCGGACCAATCGAGCCAGGTGAGCTGCATGGGGGAAGCTTACTGTGGAGTGCTATAGAGCGCAAGCGAAAGTCTGAGGTGACACAAAAAGTCCGCTTGTTTCAGCTCGCATCGGCAAAACGGCCTGCGTCTATCCACGAAGCGTCACTGCGTCTTCACGGATGGAAGTTGTCGTCTATTTCAGATATTTCAGAGACTGCCGTCCAGAAATGTCTCTATTGAGCAGTCATTAACTTCGTAGGCACATCGTCGCAGAAGCCCGCTTCGGCAAAGCGGCGCAAGTTATGATACGTTGCGCAAAGCTAGTGAAATTGCACTCAGAAGCTGAGAAGCTCTGCAGCTAAAAGGCTGCACGGAGGCTGAATGTCGATTGCGATTATTGTCATCATCGCTGTCATTCTTTTGTTACTGGTCATGCTCTACAACGGGCTGGCCGGGCTGCGCGTGCGCGCCGACTCCGCGTGGAGCGACATCGATGTGCAGCTCAAGCGCCGTCACGACCTGATTCCCAATTTGGTCGAGACCGTGAAGGGCTACGCCGCGCACGAGAAGGGAACCTTCGAGAACATCGCGCGCTATCGCTCAGCGGCCATGTCGGCTACCACGGTGGATGAGAAAGCGCAGGCCGAAGGCCAGCTCACGCAAGCGCTGCGCGGACTGCTCGCCGTGGCCGAGAATTATCCTCAACTGCGCGCCTCGGAAGAGTTCACCGCGCTGCAAGGACAGCTCACACAAACCGAAGACGCCATTTCCAACGCGCGGCGTTACTACAATGCTGTTGTCCGCGACCTGAATACCAAGATCGCGACCTTCCCCAGCAACATCATCGCCGGCATGTTCAACTTCCAGCCGCGCCAGTTCTTCCAGGCCGAGACGCCCGAAGATCGCGCTGTTCCGGCGGTGAAGTTCTAAGATGCCCCCTCTGCAGGTGCGTGGTCTGAAAATTGCCGCAGTCCTGCTCCTCACTGTGCTGGCGTTACCTGTACGTGCGCAGGAGCGCAGTTGGCGCATCGCCGACTTCAGTGCGGACATTGACGTTCACCAGGACGGCTCGGCGGACGTGAAAGAGCGCATTGCTCTTGTCTTCATCGGCCCCTTTCATGGCATCCACCGCTACATTCCCGTCGATTACGCCGGACCTGATGGCACGAACTACTCGATCTTCCTGCACATGAAAAGCGTGACCGATGATACCGGCGCACCACTGAAGTATTCCACCAAAACGGAACGCGGTTTTCGCGTGCTCACGATCTACATTCCCGGCGCGACCGATACTACAAAGCGAATCGATATCCTCTACTCGGTTCGGAACGCCGTAAAATTCTTCGACGACCACGACGAGTTCTACTGGAACGTGACCGGCAATGGCTGGTCCGTCCCGATCGATGCGGCGTCCGCTTACGTGCGCTTTCCGCAGGATGCGACCGGCAAGCTGCGGGCACAGTCATTTGCCGGCGCTTACCACTCCAGCGACAAGGCCATCACGGACATTCAAGGCGCCAATGTCGTGGCCGAGACTTCGAATCCGCTTTCGGCCCATGGCGGACTCACTGTCGACGTCTTCATTCCCAAAGGTGTGCTCGCGTCGCCGAGCGGATTCACTAAAGTCGTCTGGTTTCTGCGCAGCAATCCGATTGTTTTCCTCCCGCTTGTTGCCTTTGTCGTAATGTTCTGGCTCTGGTGGGCAAAAGGACGCGATCCCAAATCGGGATTGTCGGTCGCGCCGATGTACGAGCCGCCGAAGGGTATGACGCCGGCGGAAGTAGGAACGCTGATCGACGACAGCACCGATCCACGCGACATCACCTCCACTCTCGTCGATATGGCCGTGCGCGGCTATCTCAAGATTCGCGAAGAGCAGGTGGTGCACGCGCTGGTTTTCAAGAAAAAGGACTACATCTTCGTCCAGCTCAAGGGCCCGGCAGAGTGGAACGATCTTGCGCCATTTGAGAAGGTGATGATGCAGAACCTGTTTGCCGGCGGCGGCACGGAAACGCATCTAGCCGATCTGCGCAACCGCTTTTATGTCGCTATTCCCACCATCAAGGCTTATGTGATGTCTGCGCTTAAAGACAAGGGCATGTACACGCTCGATCCTGATAGCGCGCATTCCTACTGGATACTCGGGGCGGTGCTGATCGCGATTCCTTTTGTTCTGGCCGGTTACTTCTTCCACGTGGACTTCTCCGAATCGGGATGGCTTCTCGGCGTTTCTATCGCAATCACCGCGTTGATTATCTTTCTGTTCGCGCGCGTGATGACCGCAAAGAGTCTGCAAGGCGTGCGCACGCGGGTTGCGATTCTTGGCTTCCAGGAATTCATGAACCGAGTCGATGCCGACCGGCTCAAGCGCATGCCGCCCGATACTTTTGAAAAATTCCTGCCTTATGCGATGGCGCTCGGTGTCGAGCACCACTGGGCCAAGGCGTTTCAGGGCATCGTGCAGAACCCACCTACTTGGTATGAAGGCGGATACGGCCCCGGCTTCAACACGTGGATTTTCATGCATGATCTCGGCATGATGACAACCGACACTACCTCCGCCTTTGTCTCTACGCCCCGAGCCGCAGCAGGCGCTTCCGGCTTCAGCAGTGGTGGTGGCTTCGGCGGCGGTTTCTCCGGCGGCGGATTCGGCGGCGGCGGCGGAGATGCATTCTAAGAAAGCAGCTTCTGAGCTGCTGAGCTTCTAAGCTCCTGTCTGGAAGCCCCGGCGAGATGCGATCCCACACACGGACCGCATCTCCTCAAAGGCTTCGACGGTCTGAATTGGAACTATGCGGTCTTGCGTTTAGGAGAGGAGTCGACCTTTACATCGCCTTCCTTCTCAACTCGCAGTTCCTCGTGCTTCACATCATCGCCAACGCGCTTCGTGTCCTGCACCTGCCGTTTGCCCACTTCGACTTCTTCGCGGACGATAGGACGTTTCTCTACCCGGACCTGGTCCTCACTTAGCGGAACTTCGATCTGCTTGCCATCTTCAAATCCAGTTCTCGCGCTGGCGCGTCCGTCAGCCGGATGGCGCTCGATGACCAGTTCTTCGCGCGTGACCGGCACCTCCACGTTCTGATGCTCGGAGACCACTTCCTTGCGCAGCTTCACGGTGCCACGCTGCACGCGATCTTTGTGGACCCGCAGAGTCTCCCCGAGAAGCTCAACATGCTGCGTTCCCGTGTTGGACATTTGAGAAACAGGGCTGAGCGTGCGCAGCTCCTGAGACGACAGAGAGGCCTTCGAGTTTCTCAAAATCGAGAGCGCCTCGTTCGAGCGCGAACCGGCATCGACGGTCAGCAAGGCTCCTCCGGACTGAAGCGCGTTCTTGAAGTAGCGGCCTTCGTCCTCGGGAATACCCATGTGATCGAGCACGTCAATGGCATTGTCGCTGTCGTACTCGTCACGTTCCTTCGCGCTAAACAGGGAACGCAGCCGATCGGCCCATCCGCTCGTGGCAGACTTGCCGGCCCCGTCCTCTCTCAGAGCAACTCCGATGTTTTCCTTCGGAAACCCTGCGGAACTCAGGTTCTTGATGGCCTGTTCCGCGTCCGCCGGGTTGCGGAAATAGGCCGGTATGATGTGGTTGGAGCTCTGAAGACGATTGGATTCTTCTCGCACCGGATTCATGCTTTTTCCTCCTTCAGTTCAGTTGTTTTGGGATTTGGTTGATGTGATGCGAGGTCCGAATCAGGGGTGCATACCCTACGTGTCTTTTGGACAAACCCAGGCATCTAACTGACGGAGAACGCGAAACTCGGATGTCTGCGAGTAGCTGAAACGATTGAGAATCCATTTATTGACTTCGCCTGCAAGCGCGGGTACTCTACGCCCAATGGATGTGCCCCACTCTCGTGGCCCCCATTCCGCAGTTCCTCTGTCCGACTCAGCCCAGCACTGTGTTCGTGAAATCCAGGGTCGTCAATGGCCCGGTAGTCCGCGTTATTTTCCCAGGAGGATAAACCCTAGTTATCGATGAACAAGCAGCTTGAGATCACCCCAAGTCTGGAGGCCCTGTTTGGTACCAGGGATGAGAACCTTCACTTGCTCGAAGGTGGACTGAATGTTTCGATTGACCTTCGTTCGGACCATATAGCCATCGAAGGCGCAGCGCGCGATGTGGCTCGCGCCGAGCAGGTCTTCTCCGACTACGAGTACCTGCGCAAAGCCGGCTTCAGCTTCCATAACGGGGACTTGGGATCGATGCTGCGCGTAGTCACCGCCGATCCAACCGCTACGCTACGCGGACTCGCCGAAGCCGGACGTCAGCGTTCCTTCGGTAAACGCGTCGTGCAGCCAAAGAGCTTGAACCAGCGCCGGTATATCGAAGCGATCGAGAAGAACGACATGGTGTTTGGCGTCGGCCCGGCGGGTACCGGCAAGACTTACCTCGCGGTCGCGATGGCTGTTGCTGCTCTGGTCAACAAACAAGTGAACCGGATTGTGCTGGCGCGCCCGGCGGTCGAAGCCGGCGAACGCCTGGGATTCCTTCCTGGTACGCTCCAAGAGAAGGTGGATCCTTATCTGCGTCCCTTGTACGACGCTCTTTACGATCTGCTCGATCAGGAAAAGGTAGATCGCTATCTGGAGCGCAACATCATCGAGATCGCTCCGATCGCTTTCATGCGCGGACGCACGTTGAACGACAGCTTCATCATTCTCGACGAGGCACAGAATACAACCTCCGAACAGATGAAGATGTTCGTCACTCGCATGGGCTTCAACGCTAAGGCGGTGATCACCGGCGATATCACGCAGATCGATCTGCCTAATGCGCGGCGCAGTGGATTGATCGAGGCCACCGAAATCCTAAAGAACGTGAACGGCATTTCGTTCAACTTCTTTGATGAGAGCGACGTTGTGCGTCACCAATTGGTGCAACGGATTATCCGCGCCTACGACGATCACAAGCAGCGCATGGAGCAACAGCTTTCATTGCTTCCGGCTGCACCGGCAGAGCCGATCATCAATGAAACTCCAGCGGCTCCTGTACTCGAGCAGTAGACGAGAATCAGATGCTATGAGCGACGCCGACTATCATCTTTTACTTTCAAACTCTCGACCGACACGTGCGTCGCGGGCGGTCCAAACATGATCGATGCAGACCATTGCGGCCGGCTTATTCCCAAAAGTGAACTGAGCCACTTTCTTCGCCTCGCTCAAGCGCAGATCGGTGTCAGAGGTGAAGTGAACGTCCGCATCGCCTCTAATGAGGAAATCCGCCGCCTCAATCGCCAGTTCCGCCGCAAAGACAAAGCTACCGACGTGCTCTCTTTCCCGGTAGATCCACTGGTTGTTGGTGAGAAAGCAATCGCCGGCGATATCGCTATCTCTGCCGAGATCGCTCAGAGCAACGCCGAGTCGCTCGGACATAGCTTCGAAGCAGAATTAAAGATCCTCATCCTGCACGGTCTACTGCACCTCGCCGGCTTCGACCATGAGCAGGACGATGGCGAGATGCAAGCCCGTGAGCGCCTGCTACGCGAGAAACTGAAGCTGCCGGTCGGCCTGATCGAGCGAGCCCACAATGGGAACCACAACGGCTCTGGCGCGAGGCGGCAATCATGATCCTCGCGATCATCATCGTTCT
>DASTJH010000031.1:0-32746 GCA_035716645.1 Terriglobales bacterium
ATAACTGAACGCATTCTCCTGTTGCTCGTCGTGTCCTCGCATGCCTATTTCTTAACCTATTTGCCTGTGGAAACCTGCTACTCGCCTTGATTCCCACAGCATTTTTCCGCAGCCTGTTCAGTCGTGCCGTTTACGGGCGAAAAATGTTTTGCGCTTTAGCGCCTGAGGTAACCGTTCGATGCAAACAAAAGGCTTACCTCAGCGGCTAAAGCCGTCCCTTTTGGGAACGCGCTACGGCACGGATGAATCCGTGCCCTTCCCTACCGCTAGGATCGTTTTTCCGCAGCCTGTGAAAGTCCGGGGCTTCCACCAGAAAATCCGGACAGAAAAAAGTAAATTGGCTTAAGAAATTCGCCACCCGCTACCGCAGGTGGTACTGCTACCTAACTACATCGCCCAGCACTTCCCCCGGTTGCAGCCTGTACCCTCGCAGAAAATCTGCTGCGGACATTTTGCGCTTGCCCTCGGGCTGTACCTCGAGCAGTTCAACAAGCCCGCCACCGCAGCCGACCAGAAGTTGACTAACATTCGCGATGATCTCTCCCGGGTTGACTTTCGTCTGATCGACAGACGTGGTGCGAGCATGGATAATCGCCAGTTTCTTTCCCCGGAAACTTGTGTTGCAGCCCGGCCAGGGCTGGAAGCCACGCAAGCGATTGACGATCGCCTGTGCGGGCAATGTGAAGTCAGCGATGCCGTCTTCCTTCTTGAGCAGCGGAGCGAGTGACGACCGCGCATCGTCCTGACACAGAGGAGCGATGCTGCCGGATTCGAGTCCCTCGAGAGTCCGAATCATCAGCTCGGCTCCGATCGCGGAGAGGCGCTCGCCGTAACTGATGGCGTTCTCATCTGGTGCGATGGACAGCTCCTGTTGCAAAAGGATATCGCCGGTATCGAGTCCTTCATTGAGCAGCATGGTGGTGACGCCGCTCACGGTTTCACCGCTGGCAATCGCCCACTGGATCGGCGCAGCGCCACGGTATTTCGGCAGCAGCGAAGCATGCAGATTGATATTGCCGCGGCGCGGCAAAGACAGCATCCAAGCAGGGATCAGGCGACCATAGCCGACGACAATGATCGCGTCCGGCGCGATCTGCTCCAGTTTCGAGCGAAACTCGGTGTTGTTCTTGATTTTTTCCGGCTGGTCAATCGGCAAATGATGGGCAACAGCAGCGCGCTTCACCGGCGAGGGTGTCAGCTCAAGTCCACGGCCCTTTGGCCGATCCGGTTGTGTGACCACCAGCGCGATCCGATGGCCGGCAGCAATGAGCGCCTCAAGCGTGGGAGCCGCGAAGTTTGGAGTGCCGCAGAAGATCAGGTTCATGCGTATCCCTTGGCGTCAAAAAGGGTTTATCTGGCGCGAAGTTGCGAGGTTCTTTTTGAGCTGTCATCCCCCGCGCCGCGGCGAGAACGTCACAGGCAAAGGAAAGTTGGATTCTGCGGCGCGGGGGATCTGCTGTTCGCTAATGAAAAGCAGATCCCCCGGGCCGGATAGGCTGCGCTGTTGCGGACGCTTTCGCGCGGCGGCCCGAGGGATGACAGCTCTTAAACAGTATGTACGACCTTCCGAATCGCTGTCACTGCCTGCTCGCAATCGGACTGCGTCACGTCCTTATGCGTCAACAGCCGCACAGTGGAAGCATTTACCGAGCTGCCGATGACTCCCTGCTCGCGCAACCGGCGCAAGAACGTGGCAGAATCCATGCCGGTGCCGCTGACGTCGAAGATCACGATGTTGGTTTTGACTTTCTCGGGCGCGATTCCCAATCCGGGAATATCCGAAAGCGAGCGGGCCAGCAGCTTCGCGTTCTCGTGATCTTCGTGCACGCGCTTAGGCATCTCTTCGAGAGCGATCAATCCCGCGGCTGCGAGGATGCCCGCTTGCCGCATGCCGCCTCCTAGTGCTTTGCGCGCCGAGCGGCCTTGCTCGATGAAGGGGCGGCTGCCGACGAGCATGGATCCGACCGGCGCGCTGAGTCCTTTCGACAGGCAGAACATAACAGAGTCGAACTTGCGCGTGATCTGGGCGACCGGCTTATCCAGTGCAACCGCAGCATTGAAAATTCGCGCGCCATCTAGATGCACGGGAATTCCGCGCTCGTGGGCCTGATCGCAGATTTCTTCCATCACTTCGACCGGGGTAATTGTGCCGCCGGCCATGTTGTGCGTGTTCTCGATCTCAATCAGGCCGATCTGCGCGCGGGCGTAGCTGCGAGCAGGGATTTTCTGCTTGATCTCCGCCCAAGTGAGAATGCCGTCTTCTCCGCGCAGCGTGCGCAAGAGGCATCCGGAGAACATCGCGGGCATGCCCATCTCCCAATCGAGGATGTGCGCGCGTTCTTCACAAATGATTTCTTGTCCAGGCCGCGTGTGGACGTGGATCGCTATCTGATTGCCCATCGTCCCGCTAGGCACAAACAGCGCCGCTTCGCGGTCGAAGATGCGCGCCGCAGCGGCTTCCAGACGATTGACCGTGGGATCCTCGCCATAGACGTCGTCCCCGACTTCGGCTTCGGCCATCGCTCGCCGCATGGCCGCTGTGGGCCGCGTGACGGTATCGCTGCGGAGGTCGATCATGCCTTTCGTTTTTGACGTTTGTTCTTGTTCGTCGAGAACCTGGGATGAGGTGTTGTACATGATTCCTTTCGGGGGCAGCTACTAGCTTCTAGCTACTAGCTGCTAGCTTTCACGCTCGGTTCAAAAAGCCTACTGTGTAGTAACGGGAAGCGAAATGAATTGCTCGAAAACTTCATTCGATAGCAGACGTCCGCGATCCGTCAACCGCACGCGATCGTCGCAGCGCTCCAGTAAGCCCTCGCTTGTGAGCTCGCGGACGATTCCATTGAATTCCGCAGGTACGAAGCGGCTTTCAACGCCACGATTCAGGCGCAGGCCGAGAAACATAATTTCCTCTTGCGCTTGCGCTGTGCTCACCTGAGTGACTTCGCTCTTGGAAGTGCCCGCGAGATGGTCGTCCAGATCGTCGCCATTGCTCCAGCGCACCGATTCCAACTCTCGCGATGGCTTGTAGGCGGGCATCATGGAATGAGCGTCCAGACCGAAGCCGAGGTAAGGCTCACGTGTCCAGTATTTCAGGTTGTGTCGCGACTCGAATCCGGGCTGAGCGAAGTTGGAAATTTCGTACTGCTTCAGGCCACGAGTGTTAAGGAACTCAACGGCTTCGAGATATAAGTCGGCAGACAGGTCCGAATTGGGAACCTCATGCGCGTGATAGCGCGATCCGCCGGCGATCAACTCGCGTCCGAGGCGGGAGTCTTCATCGACTTCGAGGATGTACACGCTGGCATGAGGCGCGCCTGTGTCGATAAGTTGCGTAAGCGAATCGCGCCAGCTTTCTGCGGTCTGGTGCGGCAGCCCGGCGATCAGATCGATGTTGATGTTCGTAATCCCGCTCTGCCGCAGATGAGCGATATCGTTGCGAACCTGCTGCGCCGTGTGCAGACGGCCTACGGCGGAACTCTCTGCGTCGGAGAACGATTGCACACCTAAGCTGACTCGATTCGTCCCATTTCGGCGCAGGGTCGCAAGAATTTCGGGACGAAGCGTCCCGGGCGCGCACTCCACCGTAACTTCCGTTGCGCGCTCTGCGTCGAATGTGTTGTGGACTGCGGAAAAGATGCGACTGAGATGCTCCGGCGAAAATGTCGTCGGCGTGCCGCCGCCGAGGTAAACGGAATCTACTGTACGTTCGAAAGCCGCGCCCAGTGAGAGTGCGCGAGATTCTGCGGCGGCGATCTCCTGTTCCAGACGCGAAACATATCGATCCATCTTGTCCCGCGAAAATACTCCCGAAGCAAAGTTGCAGAACGTACACTTGGAGCGGCAAAACGGGATCGAGATGTAAATTCCAATAGGCAAGCTTCTCAGTTCCTGAGCTTCTAAGCTGCTAAGCTCAGCAATTAGAAGCTTAGCAGTTTAGTGGCTTAGCAGCGGGGTTAACAATGCCAAAACGGGCTGTAATTACGGGCATGGGAGCGATCAGCCCGAATGGAATTGGGAAGGACGCATTCTGTCGCGCGATCCTCGCCGGCAAGAGTGGAGTGAAGCGCATCTCGCGCTTTGACACGAGCAATCTTCCCGTGCAGATTGCGGGCGAGATCACGGATTTCGATGAGTTTGCGTGGGTCGATCCTCATGAACGCAAGCACGTCTCGCGCGCTGTGCCGCTGGCGATCGCTGCTTCCGCTGAGGCGCTGCACGATTCCGGCTTCGATCCGGAAAAGATGTCGATGGAGGAGAAGCGGCAGATCGGTGTGCTGCTCGGCAGCGGCGGCGGAGCGCAAGAGTTCAGCGAAGAACAATATCGGCATTACTTTACCGGGACCGTGAAGCAGGCGAGCCTATTCAGCATCCCGAGTGGGACCATGGGCACGCTCTCCAGTGAAGTGAGCATGCGCTTCGGTTTTCGCGGACTGAGTCACGTGGTCACGACTGGCTGTACCTCTTCGACCGATGCGTTTGGCTACGCGCTGCGCGAGATCCAATTCGGAACTTTGCCTGCGCTTCTCGTCGGCGGTGTAGATGTCCCTCTCGCTCCCGGCATTCTCAAAGGATTCTGCCTGATGCGTATCATGACCGCTTCCTGGAACGATGAACCGCAGCGAGCGTCGCGGCCTTTCTCGCAGGATCGAGATGGGTTTGTCGTCGGCGAAGGCGCCTGGATGTTTGTGCTGGAAGAGTATGAGCACGCTAAAGCGCGCGGCGCCCGAATCTACGCCGAGGTAGGCGGCTATGCGTCCACATGCGAAGCCTTCCATCGCGTGCGTTTGGCGGAATGCGGCGAGGAACCGGCGCGTGCCATCCAGCTTGCGCTGGAACAAGCGGGAATTTCGGCTTCGGATGTTGATTACGTGAATCTTCACGGCACTTCTACTCAGCTCAACGATCGCATTGAAACACGCGCATTGAAGCTGGCGCTCGGTCAGCGTGCGCATGAAGTGCCCATGTCCGCACTGAAGTCCCAAATTGGGCATCCGCAAGGTGCAAGCGGAGCGGCGGGCATCGCAGCAACGCTGGTTGCCATTCGCCACAGTCAAATTCCTCCGACCATCAATCTGGAGACCCCCGATCCGGAATGCGATCTTGACTATGTCCCCGATGTGGGACGCCAGCAAGAGATCGAGCACGCGGTGTGCAACTGTATCGCCTTCGGCTCGAAAAATTCAGCGCTGGTCCTACGAAAAATCTAATTCACCACAGAGACACAGAGTCACAGAGAAAATCAGAAATTAGAATCCAGAAATAAGAAGTAGACGAACAGGTCTCACTCCAAAAGGGTACGCCGAAAGCTTACTTCTGCCTTCACCCGATCTGAATTGCGACTTTCTCTGTGCCTCTGTGTCTCTGTGGTGAGTCGGCATTAGAATGCTTCCATGAACTTGGAAAGACTCCAATCGGCGTTGCGCGAGCGCAAGGTTGACGCCTGGCTGTTCTACGATCACCACCATCGCGATCCGATCGCTTATCGCGTGCTGGAGCTTCGTCCGGATCTGATGGTCACACGCCGCTGGTACTACCTCGTGCCCGCGAGTCGCGAGCCGCAGAAACTGGTACATCGCATCGAAGCCGGCCATCTGGATTCTCTGCCCGGCGCCAAGCATCTTTATTCGTCCTGGCAAGAGCTGCAGACTGAGCTGCAGAAGATGGTGACGCCCTATCGCAACATTGCGATGCAGTACTCACCGCAGAATCAAATTCCCTATGTGGGACTGGTCGATGCCGGCACCGTCGAGCTGCTACGCACGTTTGGCGTGAACATCGTCAGCTCCGGCGACTTGGTCAGCCAGTTCGAAGCTGTGCTTACCGACGAACAGATTGCCAGTCACTTTGCGGCGCGCGACGCGATTGACCGCATCACGGCCGAGGCCTTCCAGGAGATTGGGCGCCGCGTGCGCAACGGTGGCGTTACCGAGTTCGACATCGCGCAATGGATTACCGAAGCTTTCCGCCGCGAGAACTTGCTCACGCAGGACACCCCGATCGTCAGCGTGAACGCGCATAGTGGCGATCCCCATTACGAACCTCGCGCCGAACGCTCGGAGAAGATGCGCGAGGGAGATTTTGTTCTGATCGATCTTTGGGGCAAGCAGAAGACGCCGGGCGCATGTTTCTACGACATCACCTGGACGGGATTCATCGGGCAGAATCCCAGCGAGCGTCATCGCGAGATCTTCAACATCGTCCGCGACGCGCGCAAACTCGGCTGCGAAACCGTGAAGAGAGCCTTTGCGGAAGGACGCAAGATCGCGGGGTGGGAGGTGGATAGGGCCGTGCGCGATTTCATTCGCGAGAAAGGATTTGGCGACTACTTCGTCCACCGCACCGGGCACAACATCAGCGCGGCGATCCATGGCAACGGCGCGAACATCGACAACTTCGAAACCAAAGATGAACGCGAAATTCTGCCCAATACTTGCTTCTCTATCGAACCCGGAATTTACCTGCCGGAGTTCGGTGTGCGCAGCGAGGTGAACATGATCACGCGTTTCGGCAAAGCAGAGGTGACGGGACGAGAGCAGGAAGAGCTGGTTCTAATCTGAGCCTATGCGATGAGGGAACAAATTGGTCGCTGATCGCGTATGCATGGCTAGAGCGGACGGAACCACGTGCGGTGGCGGGTGGTGCTGTTGATTTTCAGGGTGGAACGCAACCACCTGCGGTAGCGGGTGGCGCTCTTTGACTTTCGGGAAGGAGGCACCATGGAGCTTCTGATTCTGTTTTTCTGTGTGTTTATGTACTTCTTGCCCGCGATTGTCGCGCATCAGCGCAGGCACGTGAGCTCCGGAGCCATCTTCCTGATCAATCTGTTCCTCGGATGGTCCATTATCGGCTGGATCGTCTGCTTTGCCTGGGCCTGCAGCGGAGACACGCGGCAGCAGGTTGTGATCCTTCCTCCGGCGTACCGACGCTGAATAACAGCCAAGTGTCACCTAGCCTGCTGTGATTCCGATCCTCCTGTAAGCTCTCCCTGTGCGAATTCGTGCTGCCACTTCGGCGGACATTTCTTCCATCCTCCAAATCGAACGCAATTCCGGCAGCGCCGCGCATTGGCCGGAGTCGGTCTATGACGCAGTGCTTCGCGACATGGGCCGAGTTGTTTTCGTAGCCGAAGACGACGACCGCGCGCACGGCTTCCTTGTCGCTTCCTGCCGAGTGGAAGAGTGGGAATTAGAGAACATCGTCGTATGTCCGGGCCTCCGTCGGCAGGGCATTGGCCGGTTACTCATGTCCAGCCTGATCAAGCAAGCGGTTGAAAAAGGCGCCGAGGAGATCCGACAAGAGATTCGGGCTTCCAATAAGCCTGCGCTGAAGCTTGCGCGATCGGCAGGTTTTGCGGTCGCTGGCATTCGCCGCGGCTATTACGCTGATCCTCAAGAAGATGCCGTGCTGCTGACGCTCAAGACTCGGTCGGTACCATTCCCGGTAGGGAACGGGTGACGTACTCCGAACACACCAGTCGATCACCCGTTCGCTATCGCGAACGGTACTGAGTCTCGGGCTCGGATTTGGGGAGTGCTCCTCCCTCCTCGGCTACTCTGGAAATTCATTGAACGGCGCTCGCCAACTGTGCTAACTTTTCTATCCCAAGGGTTTGGTCAGGAGGTTCAAGGATGGCAGCATCCCTCCGCGAAGAGTTATTGGCCAGCCACGATGAATTTCGGCGGCTGGCCCAGGAACACTCACAACATTCTCAACGCCTCGAAAGTCTCCTCCAAAAGCGGTACCTCTCCGAAGAAGAAAAACTAGAAGAAGTTCGACTGAAGAAACTGAAGCTCCGTCTGAAGGACCAGATGGAGACGATTGAACAGCAGCACCGGCAACATCAGGTCGCCTGACCGGATTTGTCGCAGACGGTACAACCATTGGAGTGCCGGAGGATTAGTGTGTGGAAGACCAGCTACTAGCTTCTAGCTCCTAGCCCAAAACCAAAGCAAAGGCAAAACCGAAAGCAAACGCCGACAATCTCGGTTGTGGAGTCCCGACCGAAGTAGAAACGGAGCTCAGTTTTGATTTGGCTAGAAGCTAGTAGCTAGGAGCTAGCAGCTATAATCAATCCTGATCCCCTATGGTTCGAGACGGTTTTCTTTACGGCCTGGGTGCGGCCATTGCTGCCGTTCTCCTGGGACTGGTCAATCCCTGGCTGGTGATACCGCCGGTGCTTCTCGGCGCGTTTTTCCTGTGGTTTTTTCGCGATCCTGAGCGCAAGATTCCAGACGGGCCGGGAGTGGTGGTTTCTCCCGCCGATGGCAAGGTTACATCCATTGCCGAATTTGAGGAGAACGGACGCCGCAAGCGCCGCATCAGCATTTTTCTCAACGTCTTCAACGTCCATGTAAACCGTTCGCCGATTGCGGGGACGATTACCGGGCTCTCGTATCAGAAGGGCAAATTCGGCAATGCCATGTCGGCCAATTCGTCCGAAGCCAACGAGCAGAACGTAGTTACCATGCAAGGGGAAAATCAGACCGTCATCTTCAAGCAGATCGCCGGGTTGCTAGCTCGACGCATCGTGTTTCGCTATCGGACCGGCGATACCTTGGGTCGAGGCGAGCGTGTGGGACTGATCAAGTTTGGGTCGAGAGTTGACGTAGTTGTCGAGTCAGACGTCGACATCCGAGTCAAGATCGGCGACCAGGTTGCCGGCGGATCTTCGATTCTCGGAATCGCTCGCGCTGCATCCTCAAAGCCGCGTCCAGAAGTGGCGCGATGAACATGCAAACTCCATTCCGCCGCCGCGACGATCCCAAGCAACCGCATCGCATGAGACGCGGCATGTACATCCTGCCTTCGCTCTTCACTGCCGGCAATATTGCCGCTGGTTATTACGCGATCTCACAGGCAATTCAGGGGAGCGTCACCCAGCCGCAGCACTTTGATTACGCTGCGATCGCAATCGGCTTTGCTGTCGTCTTCGACGGACTAGATGGGCGCATTGCGCGGATGACCAACACGACCAGCGATTTTGGCCGCGAACTCGACTCACTCGCCGACGTGATCACGTTCGGCGTGGCTCCGGCAATTCTGGCCTGGCTTTGGGGATGTCATCAACTTCCCGCGCTGTGGAACCCGAGCGTCCAGCACAAGCTCATTCAACTCGGCGCGATTGCTACTTTCATGTTTGTAATTGCCGGCGCCGCGCGTCTGGCTCGCTTCAACATTGCCAAGAATCCGCAGCCGAAAAATCCCGGCAGGCCGGGACGCAAATACTTCGTTGGTATGCCCATTCCGGCAGGTGCGGCTATGCTGGCGGCGACTGTACACTTCGGCGATGGCGCGCCTCTGGACCGCTGGTGGGAAACCGTGCTGTGGATGATCTTTGTCGTGGTCATTTCGTATCTGATGGTCAGCACCTGGCGCTTCTGGAGTCCCAAGGGCATCGATTTGCGCTCGCGCCAGCCTTTCTGGATATTTCTGCTGATTGCGGGATTCTTCGCGCTCGTCTGGTTCTTTTCTGAGTACGTGTTGTTCGCGATTTGTCTGCTGTATCTCGTCTCCGGAGTGATCGCCCGCTTTGCCTACGCGATGGGGCGACGTCCTCCGGCTAGTCCCAGTCCGACGTATGAACACGAGTCACGGGTCGATCTAGCATGATGGCGCGGAGCAGTGGCGGCATCTTTCGCGTTGCGATCGTCGGCGCGGCCACACTCAAAGGCCGCGAGCTGAAAGAGGTTCTTGATGAGGTGAACTTTCCCGTCCTCGATATGAAGCTGCTCGACGATGACGAATCGCTCGGACAACTGGAGAGCGTCGGCGAAGAAGCGACGTTCATTCAGCCCACGGATCCCGAACATTTTCGTCAGGTCGATTTTGCGTTCTTCGCTTCTGATCCCACGTTTACCCGACGTCATTGGCAGAGCGCTCTTGAGGCGGGCAGTACGGTGATCGATCTGTCTTACGCTCTGGAAGGCCAAAAGAATGTTTCCGTGCGTTCGCCGTGGGTTGAGCGGGAACTGGAGCGCGGGTCCGGCGCGGAACCGGAACGCCAAGACTTGACTACGACGAGCGTGGTTGTGGCGCATCCGGTTGCCACTGTCGTGAGCTTGCTCATGCTGCGCGCCCAGCGTGCCGGCGGGATTCAGTCCGCCGCCGTAACCGCTCTCCAGCCAGTATCCGAGCAAGGCAAGCGCGGGATGGACGAGCTCCATCAGCAAACTGTCAATTTGCTTTCGTTCACGGCCTTGCCGAAAGAAGTCTTTGACGAGCAAGTAGCGTTCAACATGCTCGGCCGATTCGGGGAAGGATCCACGCTGTCGCTGCAGTCCACGCAGGATCGAATCGTGAAGCACGTGGAACTGCTCGCGGGGCCGAAAATTCCGGCTCCGTCGCTGATGCTGGTGCAGGCGCCAACCTTCCATGCGCATGCGTTCTCGATCTGCCTTCAGTTCAGTAGAAGCGTTCCAGTCGTCGATCTGGCCGCGGCGTTGGAAGGCGAGCACGTGACGCTGACTGGTGCGGAGGAAGGTCCCAGCAACGTGGCTGCGGCAGGCCAGGGTACGATCCTGGTTTCCCTGCGTGCGGACGAGCGCAATAAGAACTGCGTCTGGATATGGGCGGCTGCGGACAACCTGAAAGTCTCCGCGATGTCGGCCGTGGAATGCGCCGCGACGCTCAGTGCCCTGCGGCCGGTCGGCAAAGTGCAATGAAGAAGTTGGCAGCGATTCGCGGTGCGAGCCTGAGTGCCTCAGTCTGCTGGCTTCTGCTGCTCGCTCTGACGGGTTGCGGTTATCGCGCTGAAACTCATCCGATTACCAAACTACCTGCCGGCATCGACACGATTGCTGTCCCAATGTTCGTCAACAAGACCGAGAGCTATCGTGCGGAGCAAGTGCTCACCGAAGCGGTCACCCGCGAATTGCTCAACCGGAGTTCCTATAAGATTGTGGCGCAAGACGACGGCACTGCCGATGCCGTGCTGCAGGGGACTGTAGTTTCCGTCGATCAATATCCGCTAACCTACGACTCGCAAACTGGCCGCCTCTCCAGCGCGATCGTGCAGATCAGAATGGCCGTCAAGCTCGTGGACAAGCACGGGCGCACACTGTTCGATAATCCTAACTATCAGTTTCGTGAGCAATATCAGGTGAGCCGTGAAGTGACCAGCTTCTTCGACGAGAGTCCGCCTGCGGTTGAACGCCTTTCGCGCGACTTCGCGCGGACGCTTGTGGCGGATGTTTTGGAAGGTTTTTAGATAAGGCAGTGATTGTTTTCCAATGTTTATACTCGTGACGGATGAAATTCGAATGGGACCAGCGCAAAGACGCTTCCAATCGGCAGAAACATGGCGTTGGGTTTCGCGAGGCGGCATCGGTATTTGCTGATCCTCTGTCGATTACTTTCCGCGATATAGATCATTCGTTTTCGGAAGAAAGATTTTTAACGATGGGCTTGTCTGTGTGGGGAAGAGCATTGCTGATCGCGCACACAGAAAATGAGGAAGCGATTCGGATCATCAGCGCACGCTTGGCCACGATACGCGAAAAAAGGTTTTATGAAGAAAACGAACCCGAATGAATCAGACGAAATGCGACCCGAATACGACTTCGCGTCTATGAAAGATGGAGTTAGAGGGAAGTACGCTCAACGTTTTCGGTCGGGCAGCAACATAGTAGTTATCGGCGAAGACATCGCGGAAGCATTTCCCACAGAAGAGGCGGTGAATGAGGCACTTCGGGGGATCTTAAAAATTGCTCGCGCTGTGCGAGGCGAGGGTGAACCAACCAGCCACGGAGTCAAGTCGGCGCCTAGTGAAAGCAAGAGTAAGCGCCATACGAGGTCGTGAGTTACGGATTTCTAAGCATCTTGCAGAGGTAACCGACTCAAGTGCACTTGTCTTCGACGCCAAATTGCATTTTGATTCTTTATACCCTATCTCAGCCCGATCGCAACTTCATGTTCCAATAGCCTTAAATGTCCGGACGCAGTTTCGCCGTTACCGATCGCTTTGTTGCCGACGTGGCCTCACGCAAGCTGAAGCCCGCTTACGTTCTGGTCGGTGACGAGGTGTTTTTCCGCGATCGCTGCCGGGCCGCGCTCATCGAGCATCTGATCCCGGCGGACCTGCGCGAATTCAGTCTGCACGATCTGGATTTGTCTACCACAAGCGTTGCGGAAACGCTCGACTTGGCGCGTACGCCGTCGCTGATGGCGCCGTTTCAGGTGCTGTTTCTCCGCAATCTGAAAGCGCTCTATGGACGCGGCTCGCACCAGGAGGAATACGACGCGATCTGCGCCTACTGTAAAGATCCGAATCCCGCAGCGGTACTGATCTTCGTCGCCGACCACATCAGCATTCCTGCCGATGCCCGCCGCATGGAGATGCAGGACAAAGATCGATATGACCGAATCCGTGAAACCCTCGGCGAGTGTTGCACGATCGTCGAACTCGCGCGCGTGGAGGAAGGCGATGGCATCCGCTGGGTGCTCGATCAGGCGGCGAAAGAAGGAGTGAAGGTCGAGCCTGACGCCGCGCGCGAACTCGTGGATGTGCTGGCGGGGGACATGATGCTGGTCAGCAACGAGCTCGAAAAGCTTGTCCTCTACGCCGGTCCACAAGGGCGGATCACTCTCGACGACGTTGAAACGATGGTCACCGGCGCCAAGCAGCGTTCGCTCTATGAATTGACGGACGCAATCTCCGGCAAAGATCGTGTGCGCGCCTTGCAAGTGCTCGAAGCGCTTCTCTCGAGCGAAAACGGAGAAGAGTCCGCCATTGGACACATTCACATGCTCGCCCGCACTTTTCGTCAGATGCTGGTGCTGATCGAGAAGAATGTCCGCGACTCGCGAGCGATCTGGCAAGTACTCTGGCCCGGATTTCGCGTCCCACCGTTCGCGGCCGACGATCTCGTGCGCCAAGCCCGGCGTTATCCCTCGCGCCGCGAACTCACACGCGCGCTACGCCTCCTCGCCCGCGCCGATTTAGCTCTGCGATCGAGCCCGCCCAGCAAGCAGATGGTTCTGGAAAAGCTTGTGCTGGATTTATGCGCGCAGGACAGCGCCATATCGCCCTCGCTGCAAGAGGAATTCGCGCTTTAAACCGTTGTGACACCGGTTTAATTATCCGAGCAGATAAGAATTCGCTTCCGACTCTTGCTCAGTCAAACCGATCGGCGTCGCGCCGCCGTTGTACTTGCTCATCCGGTTCTTCCACTTTAGGAAGTCGGTAATAGTCTGCGGTTCGATGCGGACTTCGACGCGCCGCAGGCTGGCCAGCAGCAGATTCATTTCGTTCGCTAGACCTTCCGCTGTCCTGAGGTTTGCCTTTGACTTCTTGACGACCCGGACTTCGCGACATCGCCATTCCAGCAGACCCCATCCGAGTGGCAGCTCCGCAACTTCGATCAGACCAGCGGGAGACAGATAGTAGCGTTCGCATCCTAGTGCGCACGCAGGATCGGTACGCCAAGTCTTGGCCGCATCGGCCAGGAAGTCGGAGCGGCTGACCTTGCATTCCACCACAACGGAATGATTGCGCCGCTTCCAGCCAATTGCGTCCGGCGTCTCTCCGCTGGAGCAGCTTTGCTCCGAGAGCACAATGCCGCAGCGATAGCGGCGCAGCCAGCAAACCGCCTCTTCCACCAGATGAGAGTGGGTCATCGAGGGTGATCGTAGCAGGAGGGCATTCGCAGGCCTGTGGCATTGTGATTGATGTATTCGCGAAGTAACACTTGACGCCTTTTGTTATTCCGAGCCCGCTGCGCGGATTCGGAATGACACTCAGCTCTTCACGCTCGAAGTTCCCGAAAGATGTTTCTGAACTCGTAAAACCCGGTCTTACTTCGCAGCCACTCGGCGGCCAGGACAGCGCCTTCGGCGAAGCCGCGCCGATTCTTGCTGTCATGCACGAGCATCATCGTATCGTTTTGGGAATCGAGCAGCAGGACATGACTGCCGACCGTCTCCCCTTCGCGTACCGACGTAATCTCAGGCTCCGATTTCCCAATTTGGGTCACAATCCGCTGAATGGAGATCGCTGTGCCGGAGGGCGCGTCTTTCTTATGCACATGATGCCGCTCGACGATACTCGGCGTGTATCCGTAGGGAACGGCGGCGGCCGCTGTGGCCGCAACTTCGAAGAAGACATTCACGCCGATCGAGAAATTGGAGCCATACACGATGCCACCCGAGGAATTCTGTGCCTGCTCGCGTACACGATCGAGATGCTGATACCAACCGGTTGTCCCAACCACGATGCGCCGATTGTGCCGCAGGCAAGCGAGTATGTCGTCCAGCGCGGCGTCGGGATTCGTAAAGTCGATCACGACGTCGATGCTGCCGAGCTTTTCTGCGGTGAGCGCAGAGCCGCCGTGATTCTCCCGCGAAGTGAGAACCTGGACAGCATGTCCGCGTTCCCGCGCGACCTGCTCGACCAGCGTGCCGGTTTTTCCATGGCCCAGGAGCAGCAAGTTCATTTGTGCCTCGCAGTGGGGAATGCAGCAGTCAGTACCGTTTCCCGTAGGGAACGGGTGACTGTCATGGTCGCTTGAGTCCTATGCTTACCCACTCCCTACCGGGAGCGGTACTGACCTTGTCCTCGGCTTTGCCGGTTCCCTACGCAAACACCGCCGGATCGGGATCGGAAAAGAACACGCGGTGAAGCGCCCGCACGGTCTCCTCCACGTCATCTTCGTCGATCACAAAGCTGATGTTGATCTCCGACGCACCCTGCGAAATCATGCGCACGTTCGTGTCCGGCAAAGCGCCGAATACGCGCGCCGCGATGCCGCGGGTTCCGCGAATGTTTTGTCCGACCAGACAGACGATCGCTTTGCGGCCCTCGTACTTCACGTCCGCGAGCTTTTCCAGATCAGCGGCGATGGCCGGAATCGCTTCCGTGGAATCGACAGTGAGCGACACGCTCACCTCCGATGTAGAAACCATGTCCACCGGGCAGCGATGCCGGTCGAAAACGTCGAAGATGCTCTTCAGAAATCCATGCGCCATCAACATGCGCGTGGCGACGACATCGACGATCGTGATCCGGCGTTTGGCGGCAATGGCCTTGAACAGATTGCGGCAAGGCTGAGTACGCGCGCTGATGCGTGTGCCTTCGCAATCCGGATTGCGCGAGTTCAGCACGTAAACAGGAATGTCCTTCTGAATGGCGGGCAAAAGTGTTGCCGGGTGGAGCACCTTAGCGCCGAAGTAGGCCAGCTCTGCCGCCTCTTCGAAGCTGATGTTGCGAATCCGGCGCGCGTCTTTTGAAATACGGGGATCGGTGGTCATCATGCCGTCGACATCGGTCCAGATCTCGATTCTCTCTCCGTTCAGGCCCGCTCCCACAATCGCCGCGGTGAAGTCCGACCCACCGCGTCCTAGCGTGGTAGTCGCGCCTTCGCGCGTGCTGCCGATGAATCCTCCCAGAATGGGAATGCGGCCATCTTCGATCAGCGGGCTGACTCGATGACCAAGGCGTAGATCGATCTCGGCGAACAGCGGCGCGGCTTTCATGTGATCGTTATCGGTAATGACGCATGTTCGCGAATCGACATGCGCGGCCGGGAGATCGCGTGCAACGAAGGCCGCCGTCACCATTCGGCTGGACATGCGCTCGCCGAAGGAGGCGACCAAGTCGGTCGTACGCGGTGTAAGCTCGCCGACGGCGGCGATGCCGCGCAGCAGCTCGTCGAGAGAATCGAAGTCGGCCGCGAGGTCGCCATGAAATTGCGTAAACACTCCGGTACCGAGCAGCTCGCCGGCAGCGTTGTAGTGGCGCTCGCGCAGTGCGCGCGAAAGATTCAGCGCCTTTTCGGCATCACCCGAGCCCGCCGCTGAGCCCGCCGCCAGCAACTGGTCGGTAACCTTCGACATTGCGCTCACGACAACGGCCGGCTTCTGCTCTCGCCGCCCAGCTACGATCTTCGCCGCGCGATCGATCGCGGAGGCATCCTCGACGGAGGTCCCGCCGAATTTCATCACGATCACGAGCGCGCGCCCCCGAGATGGGAATGCTGTGGGTCTACAGAGATACCTCGATCACAGTTCCACATGAATGAGTTTTTCCTCTTTTGGAACCACTTCGCCGATCCTCGTGGCGGGAACTCCGGCAACTTCCATGGCTGCGATGAGTCCATTCACAATCTCGCTGGGAACCGACAGAAGCAGCCCGCCGGCCGTTTGCGGATCGTAGAGCAGCGTCTTAAAGTCTTCTTCCAAATCGCGCGCGTAGTCCACGCAGCATTCAGCGAAGGCGCGATTGGCGTTTAAGCCGCCGGGAACGAACCCGGCGCGCACGCACTCCAGCGCCCCGTGCAGAAGTTCGATGGATCGCGCCTGCACGCGAATGGTAGCTTTGCTGCCGAGCGCCATCTCGCGCAGATGGCCGATCAATCCGAAGCCGGTGACGTCAGTTACCGCATGAACGGGGAACTCGCCTTCCATCACCACTTCTGCCGCGCGCCGATTGAGTCGCGTCATCGAGGCGATTGCGCCATCGATCCACTCCTGCTGGGCTTTGCCTTTTTTGATCGCCGTCGAGATCACGCCGGTGCCAATAGGTTTCGTCAGAATCAGCGCGTCTCCCGGTTGCACTCCGACATTGGTCCAAAATTTGTTCGGATGCACGCGTCCGGTTACGCTGTAGCCGAGCTTGATCTCGGGATCGCGAACGCTGTGTCCACCGGCGACGATGCAGTTAGCCTCCTGCATTTTTGACAGGCCGCCGGCGAGCATCGAGCCCAGGATTTCGGGGTCTTCGCCATCGGGAAAGCACACGATGGCCAATGCGAGCGTCGGCTCGCCGCCCATCGCATACACGTCGCTGAGCGAATTGACCGCGGCAATCTGGCCGAAGGTAAACGGATCGTCCACGATCGGCGTAAAAAAATCGACCGTCTGCACCAGCGCAAGATCGTCGTTCAGACGATACACGGCGGCGTCGTCGGCTGTGTCAAAGCCGACCAACAGATTCGGGTCGTGTTGCCGGGCTAATTTCCCAAGCACTTGGTCCAGCACCGCCGGACTCAGCTTGGAAGCTCAACCCGCCGCCTTCACCTGCTCGGTGAGGCGTGTGGGCTTGCGTTGTTGCACGTTCCTCTGATTCTAAACGGAGAAGGAAAAGAATCGTTCGGGCGGATGCCCTTGCTGGGCGCAAACTACGGCAGATGGAAATCCACGCCATTGTCGTCGTTTTCCTTGCGCGTGGCGTCCAGGTCGAGTGAGGCGAGTGGAATTTTCCTGAGCACAGGACTGCGTGTCAGATCGACGATGTTCTGGCCGACGATCGCGTAGTTCTGAATTTGATCTTTGTGGCCGTCGCGATAGACGAGGGTCGTCATCGGACCAGGTTCTGACTTTTCCTCCGGTCTCGCCACTGGCACGGGCCTGTTCTGCGCTTCTGTCTCGTAGTCATCGCGTTCGTCTCTGGCGTCGAAGCGGTGAGTTCCATAACGGGAACTGTCGTCCTGCCCAGCTTGTTGGGGTTCGCTTTGAGCTATGGCCGGAGGCGTGACCTGAGGCTGCTGTTCCGGCTCGTCATACATGGAGTCGTCGTAGAGATAGGGATACCAATAGTACGGAACGTAAGCGATCACGGGCCGCACACGCCGGGGAGTGCGCGCTGGAAAACGATGGTGAAAATTCGGGTGAGTTCCCGGGATGCCAAATGTGGGATCGGTCACACTGCCGGATGGACTGCGTAGACCACCTTTCCAATCCGGCGAAGTCACCGAACCGGGTACGCCGTGAAAAATGACTCCGCCGTTCTGGCGCTGCGCCAGCGCCGGCGCGGTCGAAAGCAGGGCGGTCAGCCCGGCGATCAGGAGTTTCCGCATGGCACTATATTAGACCGTTTGTGCAGGCTGAAAGTCGCGATTCTTTTCCAAACGGCATAGGCATTGAGACTCCCTAAGGTCGATCATCCTTAGGTCCTTGTCATCCCTCGCTCCGCCTGCGAGCCGCTACTCACTTGCGAAATTTGGTTTGCGGAGCGGGGGATCTGCTGTCCCCAATGCAACGCAACAGCAGGTCCCCCCGACCGCGACCCCAGGCTGCGAATCGGGAAAGGTCAACGTGTGCGGTCGGAGGGATGACAACACAAGAAGCTTCATCAGAACGCGAACTTTCTCTTTGATCGCAATCGCCACATGAACTGCTAAGCTCTTTAGCAGTGCCTCGGGAATCCATAGTGCCGTCTCAAGTCTCTCGGTCAACAACAGAATCACCTCAGAACGAAGTCCTTCAGGACCTCTCGCAATTCCACCACCCGGTGGGAACTCTGTTCCAGAAGCAGCAGACAAGAAGCGCCGACTCTTTCCACCTGACCTCAGAACAAATCGAGTTTTTTCAGGAGTACGGCTACCTGGGCGGCATTCGCATACTCGACGGCGAGCAGGTCGAACAGTTGCGGCAGGATCTGACCGCCTTGGTCGATGCCACTCCGGCAATGCGGAAGCTTTTTTACGAGTACCACTCGAACGAATCGGGCGATCCGAATCACGTGCTGTTCCATGCGTTAGGCGCGTGGCGGATCGCGCCGGGTTTTCACGATCTATTGTGGAATCCGGCGTTTACGGTTCCTGCCAGTCAATTGCTCGGCGGCTCGGTGCGATTTTGGCATGATCAGCTCTTCTGCAAACCGGCCCATCATGGCGGCGTAGTAGCCTGGCATCAGGACTACTCCTACTGGACGCGCACGCAGCCACTCGCGCACCTCACTTGCTGGATCGGGCTGGACGATTCCACGCGCGAGAACGGCTGCCTCCAGTACATCCCTGGAAGCCATCGTTGGCCCGACTTTCCCATTACGGGACTCGCCGGCGACATGGACGCCATCAACGCCGTTCTGAATGAGGAACAGCGGCAGCAATTTGCCGCGCCGGTAGCGGTCGAGCTGCGCTGCGGAGAAGCTTCCTTCCATCATCCACGCCTGGTGCACGGATCATTTGCCAATCACTCGAACCGCTCGCGGCGCGCGACCGTGATCAACGTTATCCGTGATGGCGTTCGATCGGCCAGTGATCAGCCATTGTTAGAAGGCGTTCCTCCCATTCCAGCCGGGAATAAGGTGGATGGTCAATTCTTCCCCTTGCTTCGGCCGTAGGCCGTTCGTCCCCAAATTGCAGCCAGTGTTCCCCCCGAAGGAACTTTAGCTTCGCAGCCTCTTCGCAGCTTCCGAAGCTTCCTATTGACATTCGATATGTCGCTCGCCTATTTTCATGCAGAACGTCTATAGGAGACGAATGGTGGCGCAAGAACAAACGGCATTGCTGCAAGGCACTCTCGATTTGCTGATCTTGAAGTCGCTCGCGCTTGAGGAAATGCACGGGCTGGGAGTAGCCAGACGCGTGGAGCAGATCACCGGAGGTACCTTTCAGGTGAAGCCAGGCTCGCTCTTCCCCTCGCTGCACCGGATGGAAGAGGAAGGCTGGATCGCATCCACGTGGGGCGAATCGGAGAACAATCGCCGCGCGAAGTATTACAAGCTGACGAAAGCGGGACGTCGCCAACTCGAAGCCGAGACGGAACGCTGGAGCCGAATTTCGCTGGCCATTACGCAAGCGCTCGCGAGTTCGTGAGCCACCAACTTTGAGGGTGCAAGCGAGGAACGATGAAAAGACGAGATCTGCTCAAGAATGCGGCGGCATTCGGATTGATGTCGGCAATGCCGCTTTCGCTGCTGGCTCAAGAGGCGCAGTCGAGCGCACAAGCTTCCGAAGGTCCATTATCGGATTCCGCTCCGCTGAAGCCGCCTGCAACCGGCGGAATTCCAGTTGCGTTTGTTCTCTCGGACGGCGCAGTCATGATCGATTTTGCCGGTCCGTGGGAGGTTTTTCAGGATGTCTTCATTCCCGGAGCTACTGGCGACTTATTCAAGCTGTACACCGTGGCGGAAACGAGCAAGCCGATCGAGGCTAGCGGGGGCATGCGGATTATTCCCAACTACACGTTTGCCGATGCGCCGACGCCCAAGGTCATCGTAGTGCCCGCACAATCGGCCCAAAGCAAACCTAGCCAGGCGATGCAGGCATGGCTGCGGCAGTCGGCAAAGAGCGCCGATCTGACGATGTCGGTTTGTACCGGTGCGTTTCTGCTGGCGCATACCGGGCTGCTCGCCGGCCAGGCGGTGACGACTCATCATGGCTCGTACAAGACGCTGGCCATGAGTTTCCCGGATATTCGGGTTAAGCGCGGCGCACGATTTGTGGACGACGGGCGCATTGCCACCTCCGGCGGACTTTCTTCCGGCATCGACCTCGCGCTGCACGTCGTGGAGCGATATTACGGCCACGAAGTCGCGAAGCAAACGGCGTATCAGATGGAATATCAGGGCACAGGCTGGATGGATCCGATTCGAACCAAGTGTATGCCGCGAAGCTAGTCTCGACCGCCGCGCATCCGCTATGCGAGGTCTGCGGGATGGATGTGGATCCAAAAACGGCGCCGAAATCTGTGTACAAGGGTACGAGCTATTACTTTTGCTCGCCAACGCACAAGACGCAGTTCGACGCGGCGCCGGAAAAGTACTTGAGCTAACAGGACTGACGGCCAAACGATGCGCCAGCTGAGAAACGAGAGGTGAACCATGTCGATGAGCGTGAAAACTCATAGTTTCTTTCGCAACCTTCTGCACAAGAGAAGTGTCGATAGCCAGCTCGATGCCGAGTACGATTCCTGCTTCGAGATGCTCGTCGCGGAGAAGATCGCAGCGGGTGTTCCCGTGCACGAAGCCCGTCGTGTGGCGCGCATCGAGCTCGGCGGAGCCGATCAGGTGAAAGAGAGCGTGCGCGATGTTCGCGCGGGCGCAGCATTCGAAACTTTTCTTCAGGACGTACGCTTCGGCGCGCGCATGATTCGCCGCAACCTCGGCTTCTCTCTGCTCGTGATCGTCACGCTCGCTCTCGGGATCGGCGCGAATACCGCGATCTTCAGCGTCGTTTATGGTGTATTACTCCGGCCACTGCCTTACGCGCGTGGCAGTGATCTGATCGTGCTGCATCAACAGGCAACGAAGGCGAACATTCCGAATGTCCCTTTTTCGGTAAAAGAAATCGAGGATTATCGCAGCAGCCCCGCTCTCGCCGGGGTGGTGGAATACCACAGCATGTCGTTTCTGTTGCTCAGCAAAGACAGTGCCGAGCGCGTGCAGACCGGCGTGGTGTCGCATAACTTTTTCGACGTGCTCGGAGTGAAGCCGCTCCTCGGACGAACCTTCCTACCCAGCGACGAGTCGCCAAACGCCGACGCAGTTCTCGTGCTCAGTTACAACTATTGGCAACAACACCTGGGCGGCGATCCGAAGATCGTAGGCAGGGTCTTCGAGATGAACGACCGCCCGCATACCGTGATCGGCGTGCTGCCGCCGATTCCGCAGTATCCCGCGGAAAACGACGTGTACATGCCGACGAGCGCGTGTCCATACCGTTCGTCCAAAGCATTCATCCAGAATCGCAAGTCACGAATGATGACGGCCTTTGCCCGGCTCAAGCCTGGTGTGTCGCTCGAGGCGGCACAAGCTAATCTCTCGCTGATTGCGCATCGCCTGGAGACCACGTATCCCGACGTTTATCCCAAACAATACGGCTACGGCCTGGCTGCCGACTCGTTGCGCGCTGATCTTACGAATCGCGCGCACGTAACTCTGCTCATCCTTCTCGCGGTCGCCGGATTCGTGCTGCTGATCGCCTGCGCGAACGTCGCCAACCTGATGCTCTCGCGCATGCTGAAGCGCGAGCGCGAGTTCGCCGTGCGTTCCGCGCTGGGCGCCAGCAAAGCTCGAATCATTCGCCAACTCTTAACTGAAGCTGTGCTGCTCTCGTTAGCCGGAGGAGTATTGGGACTGCTGCTGGCACCTCCGGCATTGGCTGTGCTCGTGCGATTTACGGCTCGATTCACGACCCGTGCGGCCGAAGTGGGAGTGGATTGGCACGTTCTCATTTTCACTCTACTCGTCTCTGTCTTTGCAGGTTTGCTCTTCGGTGTAGCGCCGGCGATTTCGTCAGGAAGTCAACTCGCCGATGCTCTTAAGCAAGGAGCCGCGCAAACGAGTAGCAGCAGAGACCGGCAGCACCTGCGCAGCTTTTTGATCGTCACCCAGGTTGCTATTTCGTTCCTGTTGCTCATCGGCGCCGGTCTCATGCTGCGCACTCTGTGGAACATGCAGCAGACAGATCCTGGTTTTGGTCCGGACCATCTGCTCACCATGCGCCTCAGCCCGAACTTTAACTCGACTACCACAAACGCAAAGCTTACGGATCTCACGCATGAGCTCCTGCGCCGTGTGCGCAGTGTTTCCGGAGTGGAATCGGCCGCGATGGCGTCCAACTTTCCGTTCAATCCCGGCGGCATTGTCGGCGGACCGGGAAACAATGAATTCGAAATTGAAGGCCGTCCGGAATCGAAGGGAGAAGTCGCTCCGACTGTCGATACGGATTCAGCGAGTCCAGGCTTTTTCGAGACGATTCGCCAGCCATTGATCGTCGGTCGAACTCTTCAGGAAGAGGATGACGTGCCAAAGGCTCCCCTGGTCGCGGTGATCAATCAATCGATGGCACACCACCGCTGGCCGACGGGCGACGCGATCGGCAAACGGGTGAGCTTCGATCATGGCGAACACTGGGTCCAGATTGTCGGCATTGTTGGCGACGTCAAAGAGTACGGAATCACTCGAGCTGTTGGCGACGAGATGTATCTCCCGCCCTCGCAGTCGGGCTATGGCGGGTGGTTGGTTGTGCGCACCGCTCGCGATCCGGAGTCGATGGGCTCCCTGGTGAAAGCGGCTGTGCACAGTTTCGACTCGCAAATTGCTATCGATCATATGAATAGCGTGGACCGCCTGCAGCAGGAGTCGTTTGCTCCCACAAGAACCATTGCCATACTGATGGGAATTTTTGCCGCTTTAGCCGTCCTGATCAGCGCCACCGGAATTGCGGGCGTGATGGCGCTCTCCATCAGCCAGCGCACGCGTGAACTCGGTGTTCGTATGGCGCTGGGTCAATCGAAGAGTTCGCTCATCCGGATGCTTGTGCGGCACGGTCTCGCCCTTGCCGTGGCTGGTACCATTTTGGGAATCGGCGGAGCTCTTGTGTTGGGACAACTGCTTTCTTCGCTCCTTTATCACACCAGTACTCACGATGTGGCGACGTTTGCTCTAGTGAGTCTGCTGTTTCTTGTTGTGGCCACGGTTGCATGCATGCTGCCTGCGCGCAGGATCACGCGGATCGATCCGTGCAATGCGCTGCGGCAGGAATGATCACTGACCATTCCTGGACCCCTCTGTCATCCTGAGCGAACGGCGAACGCCTGAGTCGAAGGACCCCGATGCATTCCATTTCGCTCGGGCTGCTAACGATTTCTACCCAAGTGTGATTTGCCGTTGTGCATATATTTGTCGCAGAAATCCTCTAGAGTAGTTGTTGGCGCAAGCATCTTTGGGGTCCTTCGACTCGGGCGTGCGCCCTCGCTCAGGATGACAAACTGAGAAAAGTTTCATCACACAAAATATTTTTCTCTCTCCGATCACAAAAACATTTTTTGCGCAAGTGATTCACTCTCTATTGCGTGATCAGTCATCTCCAATCGCGTTGACAAAAATTTCTCGCGGGTTAGAATACGAATGCTTCCGCCACTTCTCAGAAGAGCAATCAACCGATCTTGACCGCCGTGCTGACCCAACCCGAACTTTCGTCTCTCCCGTTGCATGCGAGAGGAAAAGTGCGGGACATCTACGAAGCGGGCAACGATCTGCTCTTTGTTGCATCGGATCGTATTTCGGCTTTCGATCACATTCTTGCGAGCACGATTCCGGACAAAGGCAAAGTTCTCACCCAGCTTTCTCTTTTCTGGTTCGATTTTTTGCGGGATGTTGTTCCGAATCACGTGATTACCGCCGACGTGAATCGTTATCCCGAATCGCTGCGGCCATTTGCCGATCAACTGCTCGGACGCTCGATGCTGGTACGGCGTGCGCGCATGTTTCCTGTGGAGTGCGTCGCGCGCGGATACATCTCCGGATCGGGCTGGAAGGATTATCAGCAGGCCGGAAGAATCTGCGGCATCGATTTGCCGGCAGGCTTGCGCGAATCTGACCGCTTGCCTGAGCCGATCTTTACGCCGGCAACAAAATCGAGCAGCGGACATGACATCAACATCTCGTTTATCGATGTGAAGAACATCGTCGGACGGGAAGCCGCAGAAAAGCTCCGCGATCTCACGATGGACATTTACGCGCGTGCTTCGGAGTACGCGGCACGCCACGGGATCATCGTTGCCGACACAAAGTTTGAATTCGGCATCATCGATGAGCAGATCGTCCTGGCCGACGAAGTGCTGACGCCGGATTCGTCTCGCTTCTGGCCGGCCGAGACGTACAAACCCGGCGGTCCGCAGTTGTCGTTCGATAAGCAGTTTGTGCGCGACTATCTCGAATCGATTCGTTGGGACAAGAATCCTCCAGCTCCGAAACTGCCCGACGATGTGATTGCGAAGACGCGCGAGAAGTATCTCCAGGCTTACCGTCAGCTCGCAGGGAAGGAGCTCGAACTGTGACGCTGCTCGACTGGGGAATCGTCGGTGTGGTTGTGCTTTCAGTGTTGTTAGCCACGGCCCAGGGCTTCTTCTACGAGATCTTCTCATTGGCCGGAGTAGTTCTCGGATATCTCAGCGCAGTGTGGGGATATCACCGGCTCTCGGCCACGTTTCGTCCGTACGTGAATGCGACTCAGTACGCCGACATTGCCGCGTTCCTGACCATCTTCTTCGCGGTTGTAATTCTCGCGGGAATCGTGGCCAGGCTTGCGCGTTGGATGGTGAAAGAAGCGGGACTGAGTTGGGTTGACCGGTTCCTCGGCGGGGCCTTTGGCCTCGTGCGTGGAGTCGCGATTGTGACTGTAGGGGTGCTGGCAATTGCCGCGTTCGCTCCGAATTCCCAGGCGTTGGCCAAGTCGAGTATGGGCGGATATTTTCTGATCGCCGCGCGTACTGCGACCTGGGTTGCGCCCTACGAGCTTCGTGCTCGCGTGCGGGCAGGGGCGCAGGCGGTTCGCGATCTACAGAGCAGTGCAGGGTTGCGCGCCGAAACTGAAAAGAAGAATGCTGCTCCCGTGGGAGCCGGCAAATAAATCATTCATTTTGACTGCGGCCATGCGGACCTGGCTTCCGCGCTCGCCGTGATTGGGAGGCTCTGTGAAGAACCAGCTTGAGGCGCTCGTGGCGCAGATGCACGAGTCCGGCATTCTCTATTCGGAAGCGGTGCGCGAGTTCAAGAAGCGCTTTATTCTGAACGTCCTTGACCGTAACCACGGCAACCAAAGCAAGGCGGCCCGCGAGTTGGGCATGCACCGCAATACGCTGAGCCGCACGATTTCCGAGTTGAACCTCGATCTGGGAGAGCTGCGCCACGGCAATCGCCGTCCTCCGCGCAGCGTAGCCGAACCGGAACTGCTGGAGAAAAAAGCGGTACGATGAGGGGATGGCGCTTCTCGATAAAGCTCCAGACAAGCAGGCTACAGGTTCCCAAAACGGGAACTCCCATCCAGAACTGAAGACCGGCTGGGTAGGTCCGGAAAGACTACCCGTGGGCGCAGGCTGCGGTCTGCGCGTCCAGCCTGGCTTTGACTGGACTGCCTTCGACGCCTATTTGTTCGACATCGACGGCACGCTGCTCAACAGCCGCGACGCCGTCCACTATCACGCGTTCCACCACGCCGTGAAAGAGGTCTTCGGCCTCGATCTCTGCCTCGACGGCGTTCCCGTCCACGGCAGCACCGATGTTGGCATCCTGCGCTCGTACATGGAGACTGTCGGAGTTCCAGAACGGGAATGGCTCCCCAAAGTTCCCGAAGTCATTGCCAAAATGAACGCCGAGGTCGAGCGCAATGCAGGTGACTTGCGGCCGGAGACGTGTCCTTCCATTCCCGAGCTGATCAAAGATTTAGCCAAGCGCGGCAAGCTCCTCGGTGTAGCCTCTGGCAACATCGAACGCGCCGGTTGGGCCAAACTGAAAGCTTGCGGCCTGCGCGAGTACTTCCGGTTCGGCTCTTTTTCGGGGGAGCGGGAGAAACGAGCAGACGTGATCGCGCATGGCATTTCGCAGGCCCGATCGTTGCTGCATCGGGGAGATGCAAGCGCAGTGGTGGTCGGCGATACTCCCGCAGACATTCACGCCGCCCACGCCAACAAAATCCCCGCGATCGCCGTCGCTACCGGCATCTACAGTCTGGAAGAACTCTGGAAGCACAGCCCTGAGATGTGCGTGGCCTGCTGCGACGAGCTGTTGCCGCGGTCGTAGACCGGAAATTTCGTAAACCTACAAAGACGCTGTTTTAAAAATATCCTCCTCGCCCTCAACTCATACTCTCTTTGAATCCATAACTCTGTCATTCTGAGCGAGGGCGAACGCCCGAATCGAAGGACCCCGGCGATCTATCCCGCCAGAAGTGCCGATCTAAGTTTTGGAAAGATGCCGGATTGCTGTGCTGATTCCGCGCTAAAGCCCGAAGAGCATCCAAGCATTCGCATCCTTGGGGTCCTTCGATTCGGGCGTTCGCCCTCACTCAGGATGACAGACCGTTGAAACGATCCAGCACTTCTGATCAAGATAGATACTTTCAAACATGCTCTACGGTTTGTGTCGCAGCGCCTTTCCCGCGAGAGCCCCCGTGTACCTGCCGCCGTCGACTGCCAGTTTTCCATTGACGATCACGTACCGCATTCCAGCCGCAAGAATTTGTGGGTGCTCGTAGGTGGCGAGGTCGGCGATTGTTTTGGGATCGAACACGGCCACGTCGGCGTAGTAGCCTTCACGCAGCAAGCCGCGCTGCGGAAGCTGAAGAGTTTGTGCCGTCAGCGAAGTCATAGAGCGAATCGCGAACGGCAGCGAGATGACTTTTCTTTTGAAGACATACTCGCGGATCTTGCGCGGGAAGGTGCCGTACTTGCGTGGATGTCCAGGCGAGCCGTCCGAGCCGGTCATCACCCAATCCTGCTTCATGAAGTTTTCAATGTCGGCTTCGCTCATATTGAAGCTCGCTACGTCGTTACTGCCGGCTTTGATGATTTCCAGCGCCGCGGCAATCGGTGTCTCGTGCCGCTCGTCGGCGATCTGCTGCAGGTCCTTGCCGACAACGCTCTGATCGGCGGAAGAGGTAAGCAGCAATGACGCGGCGCCGCCACGACGTTTGAGATTCTGTTCCATTTCGGAAAAGATCTTGGGCCGCACCTGAGGATCGGCAAAGCGCTCCAGCATCTTCTGGCGTCCGCCGGCTTCAGCCCAGCGCGGCACCAGCGCCGGAACGAGGCTCGTGCCGGATGCGTTGTAGGGATACTGATCGGCGGTGACCTCGATTCCTTCCGCTCGCGCTTTATCGATCATTGCAATCGCCTGCGTACTCTGGCCCCAAACATCCACACCGAGTGCCTTGATATGCGAGATGTGCACCGGCAGGTGAGCTTCGCGACCGATGCGAATCGTTTCCTCGATGGAACCGAGAAGGCCAATTGTGTAGTCACTCTCGTCGCGCATGTGCGAGTCGTAGATGCCGTGCTTGGCCGCCGCGATCTTTGCCAGCTCGATGACTTCTTCGGTTTTCGCGAAACTACAGGGCGCATAGAACAGACCAGTCGAGAGTCCAAACGCGCCGTCGTCCATGCCCTGGCTCACGAGCGCCTTCATTTTTTCGAGCTGATCCGGAGTAGGCGCGGCGTCGCTCATGCCCATCACCCGCCGCCGGACCGTACACATGCCGAGATAGACGGCGGCATTCGTGCCAATCCCTTGCTGGTCCCATTTCTGAAGCGCCGGCGCAATCGGCAGCGGGCCGGAGCCGTCATTGCCGGTCATCACCGTCGTGACGCCTTGCATGAGGTAAGGCTCGTTGCTGTTGTGCGGCGGCGTGGAGAGATCGTCGAAGGTGTGCGTGTGCGGATCGATGAATCCGGGAGCGACGATCAGCCCGGTAGCGTCGATCGTGCGCGCCGCTTTCAAGTGGGCCTTCGTAGCGTCGCCGAGAAAGACGATGCGGTCAGAGCGGATACCCAGGTCGCCGGGGCGTGCTGGGCTTCCTGAGCCGTCGATGATCTGACCGTGAATCAGGAGAAGGTCGAGTTGTGAATTGTCCGAGTTCTGAGCTGGAGAGTGGACGGAGAGATTGGTGACGACGAAAAGGATGAGCACAGCCGAGGCTAGGAGAATCGGGAGTCGTCGCATGTTTTCAGGTCCTAAATGGATTTTTTTATTGACAAGGAGTGGTCTTCAAGGGAAGAATGCCTCTCCCGGAATTTTAATCATTTCAATTTATCAGGAGCTGTGAGCTGAGCGTCCAGGTTAGACGACGGCTACCGGCACACAGGAGAGGGTAAATGAAATCCGGAATTACAGGCACCCACAGACCAGCTCTGCCTCATTCCACTTGAATGAGGCGTGCTCCACCGCCATCGGCCGCTCCTCGCGACTGTCCTTGGAAATCGGCGGCCCAGACTATAACTTTGCGGCCAACTTGCATCTGGACGCACCGCAGGTTGCATTCCGCGCGTTCTGTTGACGCGTTCCATTTCGTCTCAGGAGACTCTCGATGAATCGAAGCTTTCCGAAGTCCAGTTTGATGGCAGTGGTGGTTCTGCTTTGCGCCGTGGTACTTGGCGCTCTTCCCGTTCTCGCCCAAACCGGCACCTCATCGGTGCGCGGGACTGTGGACGATCCGCAAGGTCGCGTGATTCCCGGCGCAACGGTGACGCTGACCAGCACCGAAAATAATGCGGTGCGCACGCAGAAGACCGGCCCGGCCGGCAACTTCTCTTTCGACTTGCTGCCTCCGGGCGACTACAAGCTTGAGGCCGAAGCGCCGAACTTCAAGAAGGCAGAACTCAGCGCGGTGCACGCGCTGGTCGCAACTCCGCTGCAATTGTCGATCATTCTTCAGATCGGCGCGGCCAATGAGGTTGTGACTGTGAACGCCGAGAATGCGGCCGTTCAGGTGAATACACAAGATTCCAGCCTGGGCAACACTTTTGTGAGTCAGCAGATTGCCGAGCTTCCCATTGAATCGCGCAACGTTCTCTCACTGCTGAGCCTCCAGCCCGGCGTCACCAAGGACGGCTATGTCGCCGGCGGCCGCATGGACCAAGCAAACGTCACGCTGGATGGAGTCGATGTCAATGATGCCCAGAGCAATCAATCGGGGCCGGACACTTTGGGAGCGACTACGTCGCCAAGTCCCATTGCAGGACCGGTGCTGCGCCTGAATTCCGAAGCCATCTCGGAATTTCGTCTGTCCACGGTTTCGTCCAATGCAGCGGGAGGCCGCTCCTCCGGCGCGCAGGTCCAGCTGGTGACGAAGAGCGGCACCAACCATTTTCACGGGTCCGCCTTTGACTTCAACCGCAATACGATCTTCACCGCCAACGACTGGTTCAACAATCACAACGGAATTTCGCGGCCAGCGCTCATCCGTAACACCTTCGGGCCGGCGATTGGCGGTCCGATCATCAAGGACAAACTCTTCTTCTTCTACAGCTATGAAGGTCGGCGCGATGCCAGCCAGTCACCGGTAAGCGCGAACACCGTCCCGCTGCCATCGCTGTCCCAGGGCATCGTGAAGTTCATCGCCAGCAATGGCCAATTGGAGCAGATCGGCCCGGCCGACATCGCGAACATTTTTCCGGATACCGGCGGAGTCAATCCTGCTGCTCTAACCGCATTGGCACAGGGAACGAAATTCACTGCCAACAGCACGCAGGTGGGCGACGGGCTCAACACTTCCGGATTTGTTTTCAACGCTCCCGCTCCCGTCAGTTTGAATTCGCACGTAGCCAAGTTCGACTACAACCTGAGTCAAGCGCAGCAGCTTTCGGCGCGCTTGAACGTGATTTACGACCACATCACGGAGTCGCCGAATTTTCCTGGTACTCGCGCTCCGTCGATATGGAATCACCCGTGGGGACTCGCCGTTTCGCACACGTGGAGCATTCGCGACAATCTGATCAATAACTTCCACTACGGTATGACTCGGCAGGGGATCACTAGTGGCGGCGAACTTCAAAGCAACGAGGCCTATTTCCGCCTTGTCTATCAGCCCGAGGCGCTCACCTACGATCAGAGCCGCACGACGCCAGTCCAGAATTTCGTCGATGATGTCTCCTGGATCAAAGGCCGCCACACGTTCCAATTTGGGGCTAACCTTGAGCTGATCAGCAACAGCAGCTCGAATTTCTCGAACTCGTTCGACAGTGCTACGACGAATCCCTCCGGATACAAGACCAACCTGCTGATCAACGCGGTGAATCAATATCTCACCGAGACGGCGGGTTACACGGTTTCTTCCGCGTACAAGAGCTCAGTCGAGAACGCAATCACCGCTCTATTGGGACGCTTCACGCAGTACACCGCCAATTACCTCTTTGCTCATGATGGCTCGCTGATGGCTGCCGGCACGCCGAAAGCGCGCACGTTTGCCACCCAGGGATACGAGGGTTATGCACAGGACATCTGGAAGATGACCCCGAATGTGACGCTGACCGCCGGACTCCGTTACAGCTTGTGGCGCCCGGTGTACGAGACGCACGGATTCGAAGTTCAGCCGGAGATTCCCTTTGGCACCTTCTTCCAAAACCGAGTGAACGCGATGAACAACGGCCAGGCCTATAACCAGGACATCATCATCAATCGTTCCGGTCCGGCGAACGGCGGCCCACCCATGTACAACTGGGACAAGACTGTGTTCCTGCCCCGTGTGGGCATCGCGTGGTCTCCGCGAACCGGCGATGGCATTTGGTCGAAGCTGATTGGGAAAAGCCAGAATACCGTGCTGCGCGGCGGCTTTGCCATGCTGCCGGATTATTATGGCGAGTCGATCGCGACGTTCTTCGATCAGCGCAATACGCTAGGCTTTGCCTCTGCGAACGTGTTGCCGGTGAATACTTACAACGTCGGCTGCGGACATTACGTAGTCGTTGGCAATGGACTTACCAATTGCACACCTGCGTTAGGACCGCAGTTTACGTCGTTTACCCAGGACGTGCGCTCGCTGCCGAATCTCACCACGCCCGCCAATCTGACCTTCCCGCTGCAGAAGTCAGACCAGGCTTTCCCGACGCGCATTGAGTCTTCGCTTGATTCGCAGCTCCAGACTCCCCGGAACTATGAAGTAAACCTGACTTACGAGCGTGGCATCGGCGAGAATGGCGTGCTCCAACTCTCGTATCTCGGACACTTCGCGCGCAACCTGCTGGCGGAGCGAGACGTGGCTACGCCGGCCGATCTGCGAGATCCCAAGAGCGGCATGGATTTCTACACCGCCGCCACCATCCTGGAGAAAGCGCGTCAAGCTGGCGTCCCATTCAACCAGGTCGGAGTGCCGGGTGGCGCCGTGCCGGTGATCCCGTATTTCGAGAACCTGTTCCCGGTTGCGGGAATGAACGCGGCTCTATGCTCGGCCTCGAAACCGTGCGCGTCATCGACGCAAGCCGTCTATCAAGACGCTCTGTTTAACACTAACGATTGGACCACGACGATGCTCGACATGAACAATCTGTCGACCCTCGGTTCGTACGCCTTCTTCCAGCCCCAGTACGGCGCGCTGGACGCTTGGTCCACGGTCGCATACTCGAACTATCACGCGTTCGCCGCGTCATTCCGCGAGCGCATTCACAACGATTTGACTCTTGATTTCAACTACACATTCTCGCATTCCTTGGACAACGCTTCAGGACTACAGGCCGCCGGCTCCTATTCCAATTCGGCGCTGATCCTGAATCCCTTCCGGCCGCAGGACAACTACACGGCCTCGGACTTCGACATGCGCCACATCATCAACATCAACTCTGTTTGGGAACTGCCGTTTGGACACGGAAAGCCATTTGGACGTGACTCACACGGTGTTGTCCAACAGTTGATCGGCGGTTGGCAGCTTTCGAATATTTTCCGTTGGAATACCGGCGTTCCGCTGGGCGCGCCCTACGACGCTGCCGAGTGGTCCACCAACTGGGAAGTGCAGAGTTACACAAACATCACCCGGCCAATCCCCATCAGCGGCTGCAGCACCCGCCTGGTGGAGACGCCGCAGATGTTCGGCAACTGCGAGCCGCAGGCATTTCTCAGCTTCCGCAACTCGTATCCCGGCGAAACCGGACTGCGCAATTACTTCCGCCTGCCCGGCTATGTCGATCTCGATCTTGGCCTGGGAAAAACGTGGAAGATGCCCTACAACGAAGGACATTCGCTCCAGTTCCGGTGGGAAACCTTCAACGTCACCAACACGCAGGAATTTCAGGGACTCGACTTCAGCCGTAGCGGTTTCGGTATAACGCCGGGATCCACCGAGCCTTCCCCGAACTTCACGAACTGGACCAGTGTTGTTCCCGATTCGGCACGCGTCATGCAGTTCGCGCTGCTGTATCGCTTCTAGCTTGGACGTTGTAAGAACAAAATGCCTCGTTCGCAAGCGGACGAGGCATTTCCGTTTTTTCTAGAGCAATTTCAAAGTTGCTGTAGACCAAAGTTCGCTTCAGGGAAGGGCACGGATTCATCCGTGCCGTAACGGAGAATCTCCTCGATGTCTCGCTTTCCGCTGCTTCAGCGCAGCTGAAGCAGCGGAAATAAAGAACGGGTGAGGGGACGCTTGCCGGCCCGCATAAACAGGCTGCGGAAAAATGCAGTGGAAATCAGATTCAGGGAAGGGCACGACTTCACAGGCTGCGGAAAAATGCTGTGATTTTTCCGGTGCTCCTCCTCAGAAGCCAGTTCTTATGGCGATTTTTGCTCTTTTCGGCTGCTTTTTTGTTTCCGCAAGTTCCA
>DASTJH010000032.1:0-67478 GCA_035716645.1 Terriglobales bacterium
ACTTCCTGTACTTTCATCGCCCGCTCCACCGCGGCCCTCGAATAAGAGAACATGCTTCGCATGTTCTCTTACCCTCGCCGCTTGAAAAGCGGACATCTCACGTGCTAATTCGACCGGACATATCATGTGCTAACGACACGCAGCGCGTTTTCCCTTGACTTCTCGCTTGTCTCGCCCTAACATCTCCGGCGAATCAAAGGAGAATACTGCCTGTTTATGCGCTGTTTTGTGCCTCGTTTCAAAATCGCTGCGCAACTGCCTCGGCGCCTAGAAGCAGTCGAGGGGTTCTCGTCCGGCTTGCCTGTGATCTCTAACGATCTCAAGAATTCCAGAGATCCATCTCTAGCGATCTCTAGGAATCCTAGGGACTTCTAGGGATCAGGGGCGCTAACTCCTTTAGATCTTGAGACCACGCGAAAAAAAGATTGTTTGAGGAGCGCGGGCGTATTTGCCAAATATCGGCACAGGACGGCGGCGAGAGGCGACACAGGGAGGCCGATGAAGCCAGTGCGCGTCGGATAAAGCTCAAGGTGGAGGGTGAACGGTAATACTGAACGGTGCACCGCCTACTGCTGTCATCCTCAGTCCGCCGTGGCGGACGAAGGATCTCCGCGGAAGGCTTCGTCTGGAAATGCCGTTTCCGGGTTTCACGCCGGGGGCTTCGGGTGGGACCGGGGGAATGCATCTACGTCTGACAATTCCTGCGGAGGTTCTTCGTCCGCTTCGCGGGCTCAGAATGAACAAATTTGTAAGCCTAATCAAATTAATGGGATTACAAGCCACCTAAAGCGTGTCATCCTGAGTCCTGGTTTTGGGCGAAGGACCTTGTGGTTGCTTTTGGGGTTGCTGTTGCTTTTGGAGTTGGTTTTGACGTAGATGAGAACCGCAACCCAAACCCAACTTCAACGGCAACCCCAAAAGCAACCACAAGGTCCTTCACTCCGGCGCAAAAAACGCGCCTCCGTTCAGGATGACAAATGCATTAGGAGCCCTTGTTCATTGGCCTCATAACCTCGCCAAAGCGAGGTCGGCTGCTCAGAATGACAACGACGGCAAAGTGGCTATCAACGATTCAGGCTGGGGAAGGCGGTCTGAGCGCGCCGAGCGCAGCGGTAAGGGTTTGTGGTTCCCGGGGTCTGGAATGCGGTTGGAAGCGCGGTGGATCAAGATACCGAAGCGATTCCGACGAATTCCGAGGCGATTCCGAGCCTTCTTCGGAATAATACCGGGCAGATACCGAGACCTGCTCCGGTATTCGTCGGTATTTTTCTTTGTAAGTTGTTGAACGGCCGGTATAGGCGACGAAACGAAAGCATTGCAATCTGCAATATCGGGGAAATCCTGGTTCCGCCCAGGGCTGGAACTGACGCAACCTCGATCTTTGACAATTCGTACAACGTCGACACTGCTCGCGTGCTCGTCGAAGAGGGTCCGCAGCGCATCGAGGAACTCATCGCGTGGGGCACGGAATTTAACCGCAGCCGCTTGGGATTTTGTCACGATTTGTGACTATGAATCGCTGCTTTTTTCGCTGTTCTCAGGGAATTGATCCTTCGAGGATTGGCACATTTCGATCGAATTAGTGGTCGTGGACCAGGCCCAGTGCTCGAAGAAGCTCCTCGTCCGCTGTGGTGCTGCCGGCTTTTTTTGTGACTACTCCGAAGCCGCTTCGGTAGTCCCACATCGTCCAGCCGATGCCGTTCTGTTCCAGCGCCGTGCGGACGTCGTGGACCCACCGCAGCCGGTCTTCGCGATGGGCAAAGTTGCGATAAACGCCAAACTCGTTGCAGAGGAGCGGCGTCTGCCGCTTTTTCGCCCAGTCTGCGGCAAATTGCATTTCGGCGCTGATGCGCGGCAAATCCCAGTGAGCCAGTCCGAGTTCGGTCAGCTCCCAGCGTGCAGTATCGTTGCTTTGCTCGGCGATGGCAGGCGCAACCGACTCGGGAGTCGCCGGATACGGCACATCGCGCAAATCGAGCCAGAACGGCACTCCCCAGCTTGCGCCCTGATGGGTGAACAGGTGCGGCTCGTAGTAATGGAAGTTGTAGATCAGGTTGTCGTCGCGAATCGGCGGCACGACGATCAGGTCGCCGATGTCGGAATACTCGGCGCCGGCAACGATAATCGTGTGCTGCGGCGCCATGCGGCGAATTTCCGCGACGACGATTTCCTGGATGCCGGACCAGCGATAGGGATCGGGTAATTCCGGCTCGTTCAGAACTTCGAAGAAGGTGCGCTCGGGATCGCTGGTCCGAAAATGCTCCGCGATGCGTCCCCACAACATGCGGAAGCGCTCGACGGCGAAGCTGTCGGTCGCAAGCTGATGTTTGAACTCGCTCGTCGGGTGGACATCGATGATTACAGCGAGGTCCTGCTTGAGAGCCTGAGCGACTACGGAGTCCAGGATTTTGATCCGCGAGCAATCCGACCATGCGCCGGCGCAGTTGAAGATTTCCGGATCGATCGACAGGCGCACATGATCGAATCCCAGCCGATGCATCAAGGCAATATCGTCGAGCGTGGTGTAAGTGGAAAGCCGCTGCTCGCTGTAGTCGGAGGATTGCGCAAACCACTCGCTCGCGTTGATGCCGTGCTGCAAATGCTTGGCGCGGTTCCAAGCCGGTGAGGATGCCGGATCCTGCCCAAAAAGGGAAATGGCCAGCATGGAAAACAGAAATAAAAAGAGGATTGTTTTGATGCGAGTCGGCGAGGACATTGGAAAGCGCCGATTATATGCCGTTCAGCCGTTGAGAAACGCACGCCGGGCGTTCACGTGGCCGTTGGTGTTGGCTGGGGTTGCGGGAACGGAACTCAGTGGAACTTGAAATCTACGCGAACATTGTCGACGCTGTTTACCGGCTTGTCGCCGAGAGTGGCGGGCGCGTATTTCCAGCGTCTAACCGCATCGAGCGCGGCCTGCCGCAACATCGGCGGACCTGAAATCGCTTTCGCGCTTACGACATTGCCGGCAGTGTCCACTTCCACCGTGACCACTACCTGGCCTTCCAGGCGAAACTGCCGCGCCATCGCTGGATATTGGGGTGGAACCGAGGAGATCAGGCGGGCAGGAGTGGACTTCTTCTGCACCATTGCTTCCGGAGCCAGAATCGCAGCTTGTTTGGCGGGTGTCGAAACCACGCTGCTCAACAGCGCCGACCTGGAATCGGAGATCGGGGTACGCAGAGGCAGAGCGACGGGATCTTCTCCCGCGTCCTCACTGGCGGTGCGAGCCGCTTTCACCGACGAGCCATGGTGTACCGCAACTTCAGTTGTGGACGCGGCGTCGGGGGCAGCTATTTCTGTTGGGTTCGCCGCCTCGCTCGTGTTTGCGGGTGAAGCTACCTCGGGCAACTCGTTGCCCGCGACAGGCGCAGCGGAAGGCACGGCGCTATCGCTTGGCGCCGGTGTCGCATTCGCGCGAGCCTTCGCTTGCATGGACGGAGTCGGAATCGAGAGATGCGCGTCGGGATGGTTGCTCAGCCACAGCTTGCCCCAATGGAACAGGAAAGCGACGGCGAGAAGTCCGATCACGTACCACACCCACCGCATGTGCTGTTGACGTCGATGCGCAGCCCGGTTTGCCGCGCGAAACTGCGCGACTGAGTCGGTTGACCTGCTCGGAAGCGTTTGTCGCGCGGAAACGTGGCCGACATGCGCGTTAAAGCTGCCGGCAATCGGCTCCGCCAGAGAAATAATTTTTTCGTTATGGCTCACGCCGCGAGAGTTGCTCAACTCGGATCCAAGCGGCAGCAGCGCGCCTTCACCGGGTTCCGGTACATGCTCCACGCGAAAGTTCGCGTGATCGGCACCAGAAGCTTGCAAACCTTTCACTTCATCCTCCGGGAACTGCACCGGCCAGAAGTCCGGTTGCGAGCTTGTGAATTCCACTTCGATCTGATGTGTGCCACTGCTTACAGGCTCCATACCAATCACGTGACATTCGGCGCTTTTTCCGGCCTTCGAATTCTCGATGGTCAGTTTGTGTCCGATGCGGACGTTGGCGGCCAGCGCGAAAATCGCGCCGCGAAGCATGACGAACTGCGTGCGCGTCTCTTCGCGTCCGCCAAATTGATCGCGAACTACGAGAGGCAGCGTGACTGGAATTCGAGTTGCTTTACGACCGCGGTGGAACGACCCGTTGCCGTGCGAGGACGATGCCTGCCCGGCATGACTCGCAGGCAGTGCAGTCGTGCGCTGAGGAGGTTCGGCAGTCTGCACATTGTCCCGCTGCGTCATTGGTTCTTCTTTCGTTATGCGATTAGGTCTGCATCGATTAGACAATGAGAGGTGCATAGATTGTCAGATAACGAAGGTCGGATGTACCGGCGGTCTAAGGGTCGTAGCACCTTCGTGCGGGATCGGCGATCGGCATTTGGAGGGCAGACTGCCAACTTATCTGGTGGCGGGGGCCAAACCATTGATACCATTCACCAGAGATGCTTTCATGGTGAAGAAATTTCCCATTGCGCTTGTGATTCTTTCCTCGTTGTGCGCCGTATGTTTTGCGCAGACGAAGCCGGCTCTTCCTGCCTCTCTCCAGGTAAGCGGGCCGGTGAAGGTGAATTCGGAGGTTATGGGGCAGGCTGCCAGCACGGTTTTTCCGGGAGACCGGATTGAAACCGGCGAGCACGCGGCTGCACGAGTCGCGCTTCCGGGACTTACGCTGCTGATGGACGCCAATTCCTGCGTGACCTATGAGGAAAGCAAAATCGACGTGTGGCGTTGCAGCACCCTGGAAATTACTTCTGCGCGGCCCATCGTCGTTGCATTCCAAAGCGGCGGAAGTAAGCTCAATGCGTCGGCGCTTTCTGTGTTCCGCGTCGACAATCGCGGCCGTGATCTGCGGGTTACGACTCGTGAAGGAACTGTGCAGATCCAACATGGAACGAAGGCGCTCGCGGCAGTATCTGGACCGTCCACAAAATCATTTGCCGGCCTCGGATGTTCGGCGGCAGCGGTGCGCCACACCGAAGAGGCGGGTGCGGCGGGAGGCGCTGGCGCGGCGATTGCCGCTAGTGTGCTTTCTGAGTCATCGCATCGTCCGACGATCAGCGCAGTCAAGCCGGAATAGTAAACTTCTGCATTGGATAGAGACGTAGCGCGGCAGCGGACGTCTTTTGGATTCCTGGATTTTGCTCGTGTCTTAACCATTAGGAAGGAAAAAGCATTGATCAAAAAATTGTTCTCTTCCCTATCTTGCGTACTGTTGTTGGTGACCGTCAGCTTAGCCAAAGGCGAAGGCGACCGCGCCAAGCTGGTGACGCGCATGAACAAAGCCGGCGACATTCTGAATCAAATTACTTCCGCCCCCGACAAAGGCATTCCGAACGAGATCCTGTCCCATGCCGAGTGCGTGGCCGTGGTGCCCTCGCTCATGAAAGCTGGATTTGGCTTTGGCGGCGAGTATGGACAAGGTGTCGTCTCCTGCCGAAACGGGCATGGCTGGAGCGCGCCTGCGTTTTACCGGCTCGGTGGCGGGAGCTTTGGCCTGCAGATCGGCGGGGAAGCCGTCGATGTCGTCATGTTGTTTATGAATGACAAAGGCGTGCAGTCGCTCATGCAGTACAAAGTCAAACTCGGTGTGGATGCCTCGGCATCGGCAGGTCCGGTGGGCCGTACCGCCGCAGCCGATACGAACATCGCCATGCACTCGGAAATTCTCACGTACTCGCGTTCGCGCGGCGTCTTCGCCGGGATCTCCCTCAAGGGCGGCTGGTTCGAGCAGAATGCCGGTGACACCCGCACGTTCTACGGACGCGACATCAACTTCCGCAATATCCTGAGCGGCTCGGTTCGTCCACCCGCCGGCTCAGAACAGTTCCTCTCCGCGTTGCGCAAAGACTTCGGCGAAGCGCGCGCGAAGTAGGACAGAACCAAAAGCAAGAGCGAACACGGAGGCCACGGAGTAACACGGAGCAAACATACCTCCCAGTTTTTCTCCGTATTACTCCGTGTCCTCCGTGTTCGCTCTTGGTTTTTGCCGTATCTAGACAATGCTAGTGCTTTTAGATTATTTGTGGCCGCGAGATCGCGGTATAAAGTTCCTGCATCTCTCGTATGTCACCGGAGCTGAATCGCAAGCGATGGATGGGAAGCGCATTAGCATTGTGCTTCTTCGTCGCCGTTGCCTTCGCCGCTTCGGACAATCCCGGCGGTAAGAACTCCTCGACCGATCAACCTTCCGCTAGGCATTCAAAAAGCAAGGTCGTTCCCAACTACGACGAATCCGTCAAGAAGATTTACAACACGCGCTTCGGCGCTAACTCACCGTTCTTGCCCAGCGAGGCGGAGAGCGCATCCGGCGATTTCATTCAGGTCGGGGCATTTCCCACGGCCGAGTACTGCGGTAAGTGTCATGAGGAAGCGCACAAGGAATGGCGAGAGTCGGCGCATGCGAATTCTTTCCGCGAGCCGTTCTATGTCAAGAACGTCAATCTGCTGATCGACACCAAAGGCATCGAGTTCACGCGCCATTGCGAGGGCTGCCACAATCCGATCGCGCTTTTCTCGGGCGCGCTGACCAAGGGCTCGCCGATCGTGCGCACCGCAATCGACAACGACGGCATCACATGCAGCGTCTGCCATTCCATCGTCAAAATTCAGAGTACAAGCGGCACCGGCAGCTACGTAATGGGTACGCCCGCCGTAATGGTCAAACCGGACGGAACGCGAATTCCCGGTGAGGTCAGCTACGACGAGATTCTGGCCAATCCCGAACTGCACCGCCGGGCGGTGATGCAGGATTTTTATAAGACTCCGCAGTTCTGCGCAGCTTGCCATAAAGCCGCTGTGCCGCGCATCTTGAACGACTACAAATGGCAGCGCGCATTCAGCGTGTACGACGAGTGGCAGCAGTCCTCATGGTCGCGAGAGAATCCACTCCCGTTTTATCGCAAGGACGCGGTCTCGACTTGCCAGACTTGCCACATGAAGCCGGTCGCGATTACCGCTGCCGATTACGGCGCGAAGGATGGCAAGATCGCGTCGCATCGCTGGATCGCCGCGAACACCGCGATTCCCAAGTATTACGGCTTCGATCAGCAATTGCAGCAGACTGTCGCCTTTCTTCAGGACGACACGCTCGGTATCGACCTCTTCGCGGCGATGGACAACGATCGCAAGCAGCAAGTTGCTCCGCTCGGCGATGAGCGATTGGATTTGCGTCCTGGAGAAAACGTGACGCTGGCGCTCGTAATCCAGAACAAGAAAATCGGTCACAGTCTCGTTCCGGAACAGCGCGACTTCTACGAATCCTGGGTGGAATTTGAAGTCAAAGATGCTGCCGGCCACGTGCTCACGCACAGCGGATATCTCGAGCCGAATGGCGATGTTGATCCGACGGCGCACAGCTACACCAACCGCCTGATCGGAAAACAAGGACAGTGGCTCGATCTGCACCAGGTGTGGATGACGCATACCAAGGCGTACGACAATACGATCCTGCCCGGCAGCTCGGATTTGGTGCGCTACCAGTTCACGATTCCGCAGGATGCGCAGTTTCCGCTTACCGTATCGGCGAAAGTAAACTACCATCGCTTCCGGCAGGCGTTCCAGAATTACGTTCTTGGAAGTCCCAAAGATTATCCCACCGCAGCCCTGGGGAGCCGAACAGTAGAACTCGCGCAAAGCAACCTTCCCGAAACGGAACTCGACAAGAACGAATGGATGCGCTGGAACAACTATGGCATCGCGCTGCTCAATGAGCAACAGTACTCACAGGCGATCCAGGCTTTTGAGCAGGTAGTGAAGCTGCGTCCCGACTATGCCGACGGATATACGAATGTGGCGCTCGCCAACTTCCGCAATGAAAATTATGACGCGGCGATGCAGTCGCTCAACAAAGCACTGGAGATCGCGCCGGGCGACGCGCGGGCCGTCTTCTATCGCGCGTCGATCGAACGCATTCAGGGAAACATGGAAGAAGCGGAAGCGCTGTTCCAGAGCGTGCTGGAACGTTATCCGCAGATGCGCGACGCACATCGCGAACTTGGCTATACCTATTATCAGCAGCACAAATACGCGCAAGCTCGTCAGCAATACGAGCTGCTACAAGAGATCGATCCTGACGATCTTGCCGCGCACTACAATCTCATGCTCATCTATCGCCGGCTCGGTATGAAAGATAAAGCGGCCGAGCAGGCTTCCTACTTCGCCGACGAGAAGGATGATCCAACAGCAAACGCACTGGCGCTGGGCTTCATGCGTGAGCATCCAGAAATCGAAGCCGAGAACGTTCCCTGGCACGTGCATCCCGAAACTCACAAGCCTGCGGTGGTTGCCGGCAGCAACGCTCCTTCTGGCCAGAATAAATGAATTTGTAAAAGGCATCCTGCAGCCGCCGAGATCCGGACAATGGGTGCACACTGAAGTGTGGCCACGATTTACACCATCGGGCACTCGACGCGCGAGCTCCCCGACCTGATCTCCGCCCTGCAAGCCCATGGCATTCACACACTCGCCGACATCCGCTCGTTTCCCATGTCGCGCCGCTTGCCTTGGTTCAATCGTGAAAATCTGGAACAAGAGCTGCCGAAATCCGGCATTCAGTATGTCTGGCTGAAAGAGCTCGGCGGACGCCGGAAGCGCCAGCGGACCGATTCCCCGAATGTCGCGCTGCGCAACGATTCCTTCCGCAACTACGCCGACTACATGCTTACACCCGAATTTCAACACGGCATCGACGAGTTGCTACGGTTCAGCCGACAAGGTCCAGTAGCGATCATGTGCGCCGAACGAGTGTACTTTCGTTGTCATCGAATGTTGGTATCCGATTACCTCGTGGCTCATGGCCACGAGGTGCTGCACATCGACAATGAAAAGCCGGCACGTCCTCATAAGTTGATGGAGGAAGCGCGAATGGTGGACGGTCAGTTAATCTATCGAGGCGACCTGCTTCTTTAAGAATTCCGATGATCGTTGGCCTGGGAACTGACATTTGCGAAGTTCCGCGCATTGCGGAGTCGATCGCGCGATTTGGCGACCGATTTCTGCAGCGCGTCTTCACGCCTCCCGAAATTGCCTACTGTCAGAGCAAGAAGAACGCAATCGAGCGTTTCGCGGCACGATTTGCCGCAAAAGAAGCCACGACGAAGGCGCTGGGCACCGGCATCAATCGTGGAGTGACATGGAAGAGCATCGAAGTCGCTCATGCGCCGGGAGGACGCCCGGTCTTGAGGCTCTCTGGCGCGGCAGAGAAAATCGCTAAGCGCATCGGCGTCCGGCGGATTTCGCTTTCTCTAACTCACACTGAGAGCATCGCGATGGCGATTGTGATCTTTGAGGACTGATCAAACAGTATTGCGACGCAGGGTTGCTGCGTTTCTTTTCTCGCGCGCAGCGTCGATGAGGAAATTCGCAGACGGAGAGAAGGCAGCAGAACAAAAGATCAAATCGGACGTTTTGAATGTATCAGCCGCCCGATAGTGCCATTGAGTTTGGATGCCGCTAGCAGACCGATTGGAGTGCAGAGAGCAGCTCCTATGAACGGGGATGCAAGGTAGCCAAAGAGCGAAACTGCCGAGTTGGTGATGTGACGATCAACGTAAGACGTCTCGATAAGAAAGAGGGCAAAAGCTCCGGCCATCCCAAAAGTTGAACCCAGCAGCAGGTAAGCGGAAAGGTAGCGAGCCTTCGTAAAGAAAAGAGATGCAAATCCAAGAACTACACAAAGCATCCAGACTGGCGCAAGGATGAATAGCGGCATGCCCTGCTCATTCACATTATTGGAATTTTCTTACGGTCCAAAAAAGCCGGTGATCCCATGGCCCAAGCGAACGGATCAGTCGGCAACGCGGACTACCATCTTGCGACGTTCCCCTATGGTTTTTGGTGCTGCGCCTTTTGCCGCTCGTCGTCGCTCGCCCGCGCCATCCAGCTCAAAATCCATGCTCCCCACCACGTGCAGGCGCATGAAGTTGGTTGAGCCGCTTGAAGTGCGTGTGCCCGCGACGATACCGATTACGTCGCCGTTGTGGACTGTGCCGCGCTGCCACAGCAGACGCTCGGCGCCGCGAACCATGTCGTCGGTCGCTGGTGTGTGCTCGCACGACACTGGCGTGACACCCCAAAGCAGGCTCACACGATTACAGACGGCAGGAATATAGGAGAACGCGTAAATATCGGTCTTCGGACGGTACTTCGAAATCAGACGCGCCGTCGTTCCCGTTTCGGTATAGACGGCAATCGCGCGCATGTCGAGTTCCTGCGCCGCGTGGGCGACAGACTCGCAGATAGTTTCCGAAATCGAAAGCCGTCCGTTCGTGCGCCGCCGGTGCGCGCCCTCTGTCGCCATCTGCGCTTCGGTTTCGCTCACGATTTTCGCCATCATGCGCACGGCTTCGCGCGGATACTTGCCGCTGGCGCTTTCGGCGGAGAGCATGACAGCATCGCTGCCGTCGAAAATTGCATTCGCGACGTCGCTCGCTTCCGCGCGCGTGGGGCGCGGATTTTCCACCATTGATTCCAGCATCTGCGTGGCCGTGATTACCGGCTTGCGCCACGCCGTCGCGCGGCGGATTACATGCTTCTGGATAATCGGAACTTTCTCCGGCGGCATCTCCACGCCGAGATCGCCGCGCGCAACCATTACGCCATCGGATATCTCCAGAATCTCTTCCAGATGCTCAATCGCCTGCGGCTTTTCCAATTTCGCGATCACCCACACATCGGCGCCGTGCTCGCGAATACGCTCGCGTACCGCCTGCACGTCCGCTGCAGTGCGAATGAACGAAACGGCGATCATATCGACGCCGTGCGCTAGTCCAAATTCCAGGTCCTTCTCATCTTTCTCCGTCAGCGAAGGCACGCTCACGATTGTGCCCGGCAAATTGATGCCTTTGTGCTCTCCGAGAATGCCGCCGTTGATCACATCGCATTCCACGTCCTCACCTTGAATCCCGCGAACGTGCAGTTCAATCAGTCCATCGGAGAGAAGAATGCGTGCGCCAGGCTGAACCTCGTGCGCCAGAGTTTTGAACGTGGTCGAGATCACAGTGCTCGTGCCGGAGATGTCACGCGGGGTAATCGTGATGCGCGATCCGGCTTTCAGCGCGACCGGCGTGCGGTATTTCAGGCGGCCGGTTCGGATCTTCGGCCCCTGTAAATCTTGCAAAATGCATATGGGTTTGTTTTCGGACAGCGAAATGTCGCGAATGGTCGCGATCAGCTTGGCCTTTTCTTCATGGGTGCCGTGGGAGAAGTTCAGCCGCGCTACGTCCATGCCGCTGCGAACCAAATCGCGAATCATGTTGGCGGAGCTGCTGGCGGGGCCGAGAGTACAAACAATCTTGGCTTTTCGTCTGGTCGTGATCGAGGAATCCGGAGGAATCGGTAGCGAGTTCGTCATTTCTACTCTTCTTATGCTAAATCATCCGCGTACATGCGATGTTGTCCGCGCGATCACATCTCCCGCTTAGGGAAGATCAGCGCGTTGAATTCGGCTCCGATCAGCACCACGATCGAAACGATGTAGAGCCAGACGAGCAAGGCGATCACAGCGGCGAGAGAGCCGTAGATCTCGGCATAATCGGCGTAGTTGCTCACATACCATCCAAACGTGACGGTCGCGATGAACCACAGAACGGTCGCCAGCACCGCTCCCGGCAACACGCGCCGCCATGATTGCGTGCGCGGAATCGTGAGGTGATAGATCAGCGCAATCACCGCGACGCTGGTGAGTGCGCCAATCGACCAGCGTCCCCAAACCCAGAGAAAAAAGACGAAGCCGCGCAATTCTGAAAATGTGTGCGCCAGCAGCCAGTTTTGCACCTGGAAGCCAAAACCAACCAACAACGTGGCGAACGCCATCGGGACAGCAGCGATGGGAATCAACAAGAATGCGACGGCGCGCTCCTTCCAAAATCCCCAGGGATCGACTTCGATGCCGTACGCACGACGAAAGCCGGCCATCCAGGAGATGATCACTCCGCTTGCGGCAAAAACTGTGACCAGAGAAGCGGAGATCAGCACGTTCACAGGCTTGATCGTGCTGGTGTTGAAGTAGGTGAATCCCAGCGTTGTGGTGCCGGTAGGCAGAACTCTGCCGATAGCCAGCGAAATCTCGCGCGCAAACTGGAGCGTATTATGCGAAGCGGCAACGATGGCCGCCAGCACGAGAAAAGCAGGGAAGACGGTGAGGATAGAAGAATACGCAGCGGCTTTCGCCGTGGAGAACGCGTCGTGCTGAAACGCGCGCCAGACCGCGCGCCGAAAAAGCACCAGCAGCCGGAGCATCGCTCAGAGGGTAAACGGAACAGAGGAGAAGAAGCTATAGCCAGCAAGCTTCCATGCCGCACTTATCAAAGGGCTGCTTCGCCAGAGGACCCAATCTGAGTTCTGAGCTTTTAGGAATGTCTGGCTACAGCGGAGCGTTCTTCACGCACTCGACCGGCCAATTTTTTTTTTGGCGTGTCTGCGGCCTGACGCTTGTCTTCGTGAGCGATCAGCAGCGCTTCGATCTGGCGCAGGAGGTCGTTGGTGTTCATCGGCTTCACCAACATCGAATCCGCGCCTTCTTCTTTCCAGTCGCTGCCAAGCAGCGGGAAAGCCGTGAGGATCGCGACAGCCGGATCGTAGGTTTGCTTTTTCGCCTCGCGAATCACGTCATAGCCGGCGGTTTCGGTCTCCATCCGCATATCGGTGATGACCATCTGATACTCGCTCTGCGGAAGTTTGCTCTTGGCTTCCTTGGCGGAGGCCGCCGTTTCTACTTCGAATCCATTGATTTCGAGGATTGCCTTCAACGTGAGAAGAATCGCCAATTCGTCATCGACCAGCAGGATGCGACGTTTCATCGGAAGCTCCAGGGGGGATTTGCCGGTACCCAGCCGACTCAAAAACACTACAGCGGACCGAATGGGAACAGTCCAGAGTAGCTCAGATGCGTTCTGGTTTACTTTAGGTTGTGAGGCATTCTGCTGCCTCGCCTGCGGCTATGATAACACCGTGAGCGGTTACTACATTGAGAACTTCGGCTGCCGCGCCGCGCAAGCCGACGGCTGCGCTATAGAGCGCCAGCTCGCGATGCAAGGCATGCAGAAAGTAGCCAGCGCCGGGCTCGCTGAAATGGTAGTGCTCAACACTTGCACAGTCACCGCAGCTGCCGATCAGGATGCGCGCTCCGCGATTCGCCGTGTCCACCGCGAGCAGCCGGCGGCAAAAATTCTTGTGACTGGCTGCTACGCACAGCGTGCTCCTCAGGAGATAGCCGAGATCGAAGGCGTGACTTGGGTCGTCGGGAATTCCCACAAGCAGAAAATCGGGGAGATCGTGACTTCGTCGCGTGACCCCCACCGTGGCGATTTCGTTTCCATTCGCAGCCTCGCTGCCGGACAAGATGTCTCTCCGTCGCTGTTTGTCAGCGACATCTTTGCGCATACTGAATTCGTCGCCGCTCCCGTTTCGGAAGATCAGGACCGGGCTCGTCCAAACCTGAAGATTCAAGACGGATGCAACAATCGCTGCTCATTCTGCGTGATTCCGTCCGTTCGCGGCCAAAGCCGATCCTTGCCTCTCGATGGAGTTTTGCGCGAAGTAGAAGAGCTGGAATGCGCCGGCTATCGCGAACTGGTGATCTCCGGTATCAATTTGGGACGATGGGGCCGCGATCTCATCACTCCCATGCGCTTTGTCGATCTGCTCCGTAACATTCTGGAACGAACGTCAATCCAAAAATTGCGCTTGAGTTCGGTTGAGCCGATGGATTGGACGGATGAACTGATCGACCTCATGGCTTCCTCGCCGCGCATTGCCAAGCACGCGCATGTGCCGCTGCAATCCGGCAGCGATGTCGTTTTGCGCAAGATGCATCGCAAGTATCGCCCCTGGCACTACCAGGCTAAGATCGAGCGAATTCGCGCGCTTATGCCGCACGCCGGAATCGGCGCCGATGTGATGACCGGCTTCCCTGGGGAAAGCGAGGAACTGTTCGAAGAATCTCTCCGCTTCATCGAGCGACTGCCGTTCACGTACTTACACGTCTTCACCTACTCGCCGCGTCGCGGAACGCCGGCGGCGACCATGCCGCATCAAGTGCCGGTAGAGGTCGCCCGCGAGCGCAATCGCATCCTGCGAAACTTAGCCGCGCAGAAGAACCTGGAATTTCGGCGCAGCTTTCTTGGCAAAACGCTGGAAGCCATCACGTTGCGCCGCTCGCACGATGGCTGGACCGAAGCCCTCAGCGACAATTACTTAAAACTGGAAGTTGCGGGCCAGCATGAGCCAAACGAGTGGATGCAAGTACGTGCAGTGGAGATCACCGAACACAGTCTCAGGGCTGAACTTCTGCCGATGAATCGATCCTGAGCAGAGATTGAGTTCCTGCGCCCATTGGTTTGATCGTGCGCTCACGATCTAGCGCAGTAGCGATTGCGGCGTCAGTACCAGGACACCTTCGACCGACTGCTCCGCTTACAAATCTTCGGTAAGCAGGAGGCGGCTGCTGCCACGATCAGGGAATCTCAACATGCCAACTTAAAAGCCCTATGACCCCGATTGAACTCGGGGGATTCCATCCAAACGCGGGCTTCCCGCTCTGGGTTCGTGGAATTCCGGAGCTCATTCCACAGTGCGCTTGAGTTGCCCACAGGCCGCATAGATGTCGCGTCCGCGGGGACGGCGAATGAACGCGGGAATCCCGGATTCAACCAGCGTTTGTTGGAAGGAGAGGACGCGATTTTGTTCGGGCATTTCGAAATCGATGCCCGGTCCGGGATTCAGGGCAATCAGGTTCACCTTGCAGCGGATGTCGCGCACCCGCTGCGCGAGCTCGCGAGCGTGCTCCGGCGCATCGTTCACGCTGTGGAGGAGCACATACTCAAAAGTCAGCCGCTCGCGCGAACGCAGCGGAAACTGCCGAGCCGCCTCGAGCAGTGCCTCTACGCTCCATTTGCGCGTGATCGGCATGATACGTTCGCGAATTTCGTCGTTCGGAGCATTCAACGAAATCGCGAGCTTAGGACGGATCGTTTCCTGGCCGAAAGCGTGGATGCGCGGCAGGATACCGGAGGTTGAAACCGTCATCCTCGATTCTGGGAAGCGGACTTCTTCTACGAGAAGCCGGACGGCTTTCATGAAATTGTCGTAATTCAGGAATGGCTCGCCCATGCCCATGAAGACAATGTTGATGCGCTCCCGCTGAAGATCCACGGAGTGGTCCTGCAAGACGGCGAGGACCTGCCCAACGATTTCTCCAGCGGAAAGATTGCGCTTCACGCCCAGAAGCGCAGTGAGGCAAAACTGGCAATTGACCGCGCAGCCCACCTGGGAGGAAACGCAGATGGTAGAACGGCAGCCCCGAAGCCCCGAAGCCCCGAAGCTGCGAAGCTTTCTTATCCTTGTCGACTTGTGATTCGTTCGTGCGAGAAGAATCTGCTCTTTGGACGGAGCGGAGGTAGCTGCGGGGCTTCGGGGCTTCGGAGCTTCGGAGCTGTATTCCCGCCCAGCTTCGCTGCCGTCGCCGGCTTCGCCGAAATCACCTTCCGGCATCCAGACGGTCTCGACCGATTCCCCGTCGGAGAAGCGCATCAGATAGCGAACGGTTCCATCGACTGAAGTAAATTTCTGCTGGATTTCGGGATAGCCGACTGTGGCACCGAGTTTCTCGAGCCTTCCCGCTAATGCTGGAGGCAGATTAGATGCGCCATCGAGCGTCGTACGACGCTGGCGGAAGATGGCGTCAGCGACTTGCCGAGCCCGGTAGGCGGGCTCGCCCAGTCCTTGCAGAAGATCCGTAAGCTCTTGATTCGATAGGCTTAATAGTTCGTTCGGGGAAGACATGAGGAAGCTTCTAGCTGCTAGCTTCCAGCTACTAACTTCTAGCCGCTAGCATCAATTTCAGGCCTAGATTCTTCTATATACTAGCCGATAGCAGGCGTGATTTCTGCCTGATGAGGTCACGCTGCCCTGGGCGATTCGCTGCTACCGAAATTCCGAGCAATACGCAACAAAGCTAGCAGCTAGGAGCTAGAAGCTTTTCATGGTTCAAGAACTACGCAATGTTCGACGGGAGGTTTTGCCCAACGGTCTGACGATCCTGACCGAGGAGATGCAGCAGATTCGCTCGGCATCGATCGGCATCTGGGTCAAGACCGGATCGCGACACGAAGAGCCCGAGCGCAACGGCATCTCGCATTTCGTCGAGCACATGCTGTTCAAAGGCACGACCAGCCGCAGCGCGCAGGACATTGCCCGTCAGGTGGACTCGATTGGCGGCAACATGGATGCCTTTACTGCGAAAGAGTGCATCTGCTTCAACGTAAAAATTCTCGATGAGCATATCCCGATCGCCATGGACATTCTCAGCGATCTGGTGCTGAATCCCGTATTCGCCGGTAAAGACATCATCCGCGAGCGCGGTGTGATCCTGGAAGAGATCAAGATGGACGAGGACAGTCCGGATTACCTCGTGCACGAGATTTTCACGCAAAGCTTCTGGAAAGATCATCCACTGGGCAAGCCGATTTTGGGGACAAAGGAAACCGTTCGCAAATTTGAGCAGCAGATGCTGATCGACTACTACAGCGGATTCTTTTATCCCGGCAACATCATCGTCTGCGCGGCGGGAAGTTTGAACCATGGTCGCTTTGTCGATCTGGTGAAAGAGAAGTTCAGCCATCTGAAGGCGAAGCAAAACGGATTTCATCCCTCCGCGCCGCAGACGTTCGCCAAGATCGTGACCCGCAATAAGAAGTCACTGGAGCAAGTGCAGATCTGCATGGGCGTGCCGGCCCCACACATCTCCGACGAGCGGCGCTATGTGAGCTACATCCTCAACACGCTGCTTGGGGGCGGCATGAGCTCGCGGCTCTTCCAGAACATCCGCGAGAATCAGGGCCTTTGCTATGCGATTTACAGCGACTTGAACGCCTACCGCGATACCGGATGCATGTCAGTGTGTGCCGGGACCTCGCAGGAATGGGCGCCCAAAGTAGTGGAATCAGTGGTGAGCGAATTTCGCAATCTCAAGACCGAAGCTATTCCTGCCGAAGAGATCAACCGTGCCAAAGCGCAGCTCAAAGGCAACCTGATGCTGGGCCTGGAATCGTCCAGCGCCAGGATGTCGAACCTCGCGCGGCAAGAGATGTACTTCGATCGCTTCTTCTCGCTCGACGAGATCATTGAACGTATCGAGAGCGTAACTCCCGAGCAGCTCCAGGAGATGGCAGTCGATTTGTTCCAGCCGGACAAAATTGCGGTGACTGTCCTCGGCAATCTCGATGGTCTGAAGATCAGCCAGGACCAGCTGGCCTGCTAACCGGCCCTCAGGCCGCCTCTTTCTGATCCGAATTACTTCCTGTCAGCGACCTTCGTTCGTTGTACTCGATGATTCCCTGCCGCAAACTCAGGTCTTCGCCAGATGCGGCGTGTGATCACATGTGCCAGTATGAAATTTGGCATGTCCGGGAGACGGCCTCAGTTCCCCGTCGCGGATCCTACGGCGGCACATCACCTGAAGTGACACGGTAGCCCGCCGAAATGTAGCTGGAAAATCAAATGAACACAGAACAAATCAACGCAGAAGAACTCACGGAACTGGGTATTGAGTCCGAAGCGTTCGGGGCGAGCGCTTCCAACTCCTCGTGGGTTCGGCGACATCTGCGAAGGATCGCGTCCTCCCAGTTACTCATGTGGGCAGCGCTGGTGATTGTGTTCAGCGTACTTCCGCTCTTGTGGCTGCAAGCTGGCAACGTCACCGATGCCGATATCTGGTGGCATATGCGCACGGGAGAATGGATCCTTCAGCATCATCAGATTCCGCATGTAGATCCGTTTTCCGCAACGACCATGGGACATCCCTGGGTGGATTACAGCTGGCTTTTTGATCTCGGGGCAAACTTCGTCGTTGCTCACTTTGATCTCGCATCCATTCTTTGGTTCCAGATTGCGATGTACGCGGTCATCACCGCCGCGTTGCTGAATTTGCTCAGCAGTCTCGGGATGCGGTTCTGGGCCGCTCTCGGGCTTACTGCGCTGGCTGTGTTCGCGATGGTCCAGACCTTCAGTCCGCAACCGGAAGCCTTTACGATCTTCTTCTTTATCCTGGAATTTCATGTGCTGCTGTGGGCGGAGCGCACAGGCAGATTCAAGGCACTCTGGGCTCTTCCCGTTCTGTTTGCGTTGTGGGCCAACATTCACATTGAGTTTGTGAGTGGATTGTTTCTGCTGGGCGCCTTCTGCATTGAACCTGCACTGGAATGGCCCTTTCGGCATTCCTCTGAAACAGCGCGTGAAACTCGGTTGCCCCATCGACAGTTATGGCTCGTTCTGATGGCGTCGTTGCTTGCTACTCTGGCCAATCCCTTCGGTGTCGGTCTCTACCAAACGGCAATCCATTATGCGCGAGATACGAAAGTCTATGACCTGATCAGCGAGCTTCACGCGATGGAGTTCCGGAACCTGGACGACTGGCTCGTATTACTGCTGCTCATGCTCGGCTGCTTCTGTCTGGGGCGATCACGACGCGTACGACCCGTCTGGCTCTTGCTGATGACGTGGGCAGCCTGGATGAGTTTTCGGTCTTTGAAAGAAATGTGGCTTGTTCCGGTCGTAGCCTGCGCCTTGATTGCCAGCCGACACAGGTGGAATCCAGTATCCAGGAGGAAGATCGGCCTGCAACTGCCCTCCGCGACTGCCGCAACAGTGTTCGTGGTCTTGATCGCCGGAGCGGGATATTTGCATGCCAACTCCCAGAGATTACTCCGAGTGGTGAGCGACAGTTATCCTGTGGGAGCAGTGAGCTACATCCACCAGCATCACCTGCAAGGCCCGATTCTCAATGACTTCTCGTGGGGAGGATTTCTTATCTACGCCTTGCCGGAAATTCCTGTGTATATCGACGGACGCACCAATGTGCATTCCCAAGAGGAAGTCCTACAGGCGATTGCGCTGTATCGCGGAGATCCCGGTTGGCACCGTAACCCTGGGCTGCGCCAGGCCAAGCTTGTGATCTGCAGCTATTCACTTCCGCTCGCGGCCTTGTTGGCCAGGGATCCACATTACCGGGTGGTGTACAACGATGCCACGTCGCTGTTGTTTGAGGCAGTGGAACCGGCAAATAACGGAAAAAGTGAAGGGCCGGCCAAGCCATAAAAAGGCTGGGGCGAACTCTGACAGTATTCGGCACCGAAATTGACACTTTTTGACACTTTTGGCGGGTTTGGGTACGATTTCAGCAGTTACCCTCTCCTGCGGTTTTGCCTCCTAGCGATGTAAACCACTGCAAGAAAACAGCTTAGAAACGTTCTTCCAGAAAGGCCCCTGGCCGGGAGCAATGGCACGGAAGCTGCGGTAACAGGGGCATCAGGCTGATCCAAGAGGCCGAGAGGACCTTCTTAGCAGCCACACAAGGAGCACAATGAAAAAGCAAAAAGGTTTCTCGCTAATTGAACTTCTGATCGTGGTCGCGATCATCCTGATCATCGCGGCTATCGCGATTCCGAACCTGTTGCGCGCCAAAATGTCAGCCAACGAAGCGTCGGCTGTCGGCTCGATTCGCACCATCAACACATCCGAAATCCAGTTCAACTCGACGTACGGAATCGGTTTTGGATCGCTGGCGGCGATCGGTACTACGGGCACGGGAGCTTGCACAGCTACATCAACCAACGCTTGCTTGATCGATAGCGTTCTGACCGCTGGAACGAAGAGCGGCTACACGTTTGTTGCGACGCCTGCCGGCACCAACAACGCTACTTACACCGTGACGGGTACGCCGATCACGGTTGGCCAAACCGGACAGCGCTCATTCTTCAGCGATGAGTCTGGCGTGATTCGTTTTGACCCGACCGGTGCTGCCGCGACCGTTGGTTCCACCCCGTTGCAATAACTTTGAGTTTGGCGAAGTACCTGGGGGAGGGTACCAGCCATGGGCAAACCGGACGCAAGTCCGGTTTGCTCATTCTCTTTAAGATGTAGTCTTTCGTCAGCATTCCAGCACTTTCCATGCGCACCGAAACGCCGAGTCGGCTCAAGATCGAGAGTAACTTTCGACTCGCGGAATCATCAGTCGAGCTTCATTGGCCTTCCTGCATTTCTCCCGTCTTGTGGAGCACGATAACGGCGCTAGTACTCCGGCTCGGCATCATCTTTCTCTTCCACACGTATCAGTTGCAGACCAGAATCCTGAATAGCAAATGGATTCCCGCGGCAACCAGGCATTTTGCCTTTGGATTTGAAACCGGAAGCATCGCTGGTTCGCTCGCCTCAGGGCACGGATTCAGCTCGCCTTTTGGATTTCCTACCGGTCCGACCGCGTGGATCGCTCCGGTTTATCCGGGGCTATGCGTGGTGGTCTTCAAGATCTTCGGCCTTTACACCACCGCTTCGGCGATCGTCATTCTGAGCCTGAACTGTGTGTTCGCGGCTCTCACTTGTGTCCCGATCTATCTGCTTGCTCTAAGGATTTTTGGCAAGAGGACCGCCACGCTGTCCATATGGACATGGGCAGTCTGCGTTTTTTTCATGCGCTGGCCAACAACGTGGATCTGGGAGGTTAGCCTTTCGGCACTGCTGCTCGGCGTTCTTGTGTTGCTCTCGCTAGACGCCCCTACATCGGACGGGCAGAAGAAATTTGTGCTCTTGGGTTGCTTGTGGGGCTTTGCCGCAATCACGAATCCATCTTTGCTTGGCGCTATGCCGTTCCTGCTCGCCTGGATTGCATTCCAGCGCCGGCGTTGCTTGCGGCCATGGTTCAAACCTGTACTGACAGTGGTGCTGATTTGCTTCGGCTTCATGCTGCCGTGGTTTCTGCGTAATTGGGTAGTCATGGGACACCCAGTTTTCATCCGCGACAATTTCGGCTTTGAGTTCTATTTAGGGAATTATCACGGCAGCAATGGCCTCGGTTATCTGGGAAAACATCCGACGCAGAACATCAAGCAGTTGAGGCTGTACTCGCAGCTTGGAGAGCTTGGGTACGTTCATCATTTCAAAAGCGAAGGCCTTCAATTCGTAAGAGAGCATCCTGAGGAATTTGCGCTCTTGACCGCACGCAGGATGGTTACGTTTTGGGACGGCGGGATGGTCAATTATCAAAGCCCGGGCTTCTGGCACTGGCAGTCCTGGGAGCTGCTTTGTTTAGCGGTGCCGGCGTTTTTCGGACTGGCACTGGCATTGGGTCAACGAAAACGGGGCGCTTTGCTGCTGGCGTTCGTCGTGCTTCTGTATCCCGCGCCCTATTACCTGACATACGCGGAAGAGCGCTATCGACATGCCATCGAACCAGAGTTGCTGATTCTGGCTTGTTACTTCGCATGCGCGTTGTGGGAGCATGCGTGCGAAAGATTTCGCCGCCAGTCCCTGAGCCCCGCTGCTTACGAGGAGGCTGCCCGATGAAGACTTGGACAGCTTTCTTTCTGCTCTGGGTCGCTTCAGGCGGAGTCTCGACCTATGTCGTGGGACGCGGGATTGGTAAACACAACTTGTCTCTGCGCCGGTACTTGCCTTGGACGGCTATGGCGTGGCTGTCGTTCAGTGCAGTGGCCGCGGAGATCACTCGGCAGTATCTGACCATCTATCCGTTTCCGCTGATGCTGTGTCTGACCGCCGCAATTGGCTTAATGCTCCTGGGAATATGCTCAGGCTGGGTTGCCGGTTGGTTTATCGGCGGAGATAGCCTTGGAATCGCTGCGGATGCGGTGGCGGGTATGTTGGGATCGTTTCTCACAGGCTGGATAGAGATCACGCTTTCCTACAATCACCCCAGCTACATTTTTCCTCTAAGTGTCTTGGGAGCGGCATTCGGGACGATGGTTTTGCGGCTTTGGGCCAGAGCTCAGTTGAGCTTCCAAGAAAGCGGTAATTAGAGCTGGACAGTTACGCTCTGGTTTATATCTCCCACAACGCTGCAGAAGACGTCGCCAGCTGCAGACAGAGGCCTCGATCGCAGTGAGCCAGCCGCACGAGTAGCTGCTACACGCTTCCAAGTTTGACTCAGAAGAATAGCCGGGCGGGCGATTCTATTCCTGTCCGACCGTCGCCAAAACCATCGGCGCGTCGTTCGCGGATTGCTCGATGGCCATTTCTGGCTGAGGAGTGCCAAGCTTGTAGACCAGCCAGGAAGCGCCGGCCACGGTGGCAATAACCGCCAGCCAAGGCACCGCACGCCCAATCCAGAAGAACCGGTTATCGAAGCTGAGCATCGCGAACCATGCGAGCGTGGCGCAGACACCCGCAAAAGCGGACGTCTTCCGCAGTTGCAGCGGAGCCGTTGTCAGGAATGTGGCATGAATCATGAGAGCGAACGGACAGGCGACGATTAGATCGATCAGATAGTGCTCTCCCAGTCCGAGTGTCGCCAGTGCCGTGCCCACAACGAAGACTATCGCAACCCCGCGAACCCACCGGGAAAGATCGCGAGCGCTCCACCATGCCAGCAGCACCCAGGCCATATGCAGCGAGGGGATGGCATTGCGGGCGCCTGGGAGGAGCACCGGATCCAGCGCCAGCCGACGCGCCTGGTCGATCGTCAGAGGATAATGCGGGAAACCGGGAAACACATGAATCGGTCCCATCGCAGGAAGAATGTTGAAGAAAAGAACTCCAATCGGGCCTGTGACGAGAAAAGCCCAAAAAACAGCGATTGCTGCTGTTCCTTTTGTCTTTAGCTTTTGCCCATACACCAAACCTAACGGAATGGGTAGTCCGACATAAATGGCTAAGCATACCGCGTGCAACCAGTGCCACTGATGGAACCATTGCCCAACCAGAAAGCTGGGCTCGAATCCCAAGCTGCAATCAAACTTGTACAGGAACAAATCCAAGGCCTTCGGATGGAGAGCTTCGCTCCAAGCTAATGTGGTAGCTGCCGTCCAGTCGGAGAACGAGAGCAGGAACGAAGGAACCAGGACATAAAGCATGGTCCGCCGTTCGTGGAGGTCATTCGTCCAGATGGCGTGAAAGGCAACGACAAGACCGCTGCTCAATCCAACAATGCAAGCGCTAGAAGCAAAGTGTGGCGGGATGCCGAGAACCCAGCACTGGATCGCGACAAGCGCGCCGGCCACCAACGTAACCGGGAGCAGGTCGCGAAGCGGTCTCACCGATAAATGCATCGGCAGGATGCCCGCAATGGCGACCGCCATAAACACCGCCATCATCGAGTGAAGATAGAATGTGCGGCTCAGAACGAGCGCCAGAACGAGGGCGACCGAAACCACGCTGAGCGCCGACTTGATCAAAGACTTGCTGGAGAAGCGCATCGCACCTCATTTTGGCTCATTGCGCGATCGCATGGAAATGAGCAGTTAACATTAGTTCTACCGTGTTATCCGCTTGGTTACTAAAAGCGTTGGTACAAGGCCGATCGTCACTAGATCGGCTGAGTTCTCCCGCGCTTATCTGAGTGTTCCGGCCCTAAACTGCTGGAAGTCTTCCGCAACAATGAAGAGTAATCGAACAATCGGCGCTACAGCCCTGCTGCTCGGCGTCATAAGCGTCTCGCTGTTCTCGTGGGGAGTTCAGAATCCGCGCGCGCCTTATTACGACGAGCCGCAATATATCGCCGCAGCTCAGGCATTCTGGATGCACGCGCCCAATCCCAATCCCGAGGCGCCGCCGATGGGCAAGCTCCTGATTGCATTGAGCATGAAACTTTTCGGCGATACTCCATGGGGATGGCGCTCTGCCGGCGTACTCTTTGGCGCGCTTATCGTGGTCGGAGTTTTTTTCTGGATTTACTTACTGCTGGACAGCTACTCGCTCGCACTCACGGCTGCCGCTCTTACTCTGCTCGATAATTTTTTGTTTGTTATGGCACGCGTGGCCATGATGGATGTCTTTCTGGTTGCCTTCACGATCTGGGGCTTGACCGCTTTTACGGCGGCTGTCCGATTGCGTGAAGTCAGCGTCAGGGCCCGGCGCGCACTGGTGGTCTACGCGGGCATCATGTTCGGCTTTGCCTGTGCTTGTAAATGGAACGGCGTGGACACTCCTGCGGTCCTCGCGATGATCGCCGCGGGATTGTTCGTTATCAAACCTTCACCCGACGAAAAAACCAGAGATTATCAAAGCCAAGTTCGATCGATCGGGTTGGGTTGGCTGGCGGCGTCTCTTTCGGTCGTTCCGGCGATCGCATACTCGCTTACTTTCTGGCCGCTGTGCCGAAGCATCCACCAGCGATTCTCATTGCCTACACTGATTGCGATGAACGCTTATATCTGGCGTTTTCACCGAGCGGTGGTTGGGAATCCGTCCATTACATCCGCTTGGTATTCCTGGCCGCTTCAGGTTGCACCGCAGCGGGGCTTGTCTTACCTCGTGGGCAACTGGTTCATCATGTGGACAGGACTGCTCGCTTTACTGTTTTGCTGCCGAAGACTTCTGATCGGTTTTCCTGAAACTTTAGTTGTGCTGCTCTACGCGGGAAACTTACTGCAATGGGCGCTGACTCCACAGAGTTGCTTGTACTACTACTATTATTTCCCGGCAGCACTGTTTTTAGGCGCAGCGATTCCGATCGCTTTATCACGACTGCCGAGTAATTTCTGGAGAACCCGCTTGTCGGCCATTTCCGTCGCTTGCAGCGCCTACATATTTTTGTTCTGTTATGCGCAAATGGCTCATTTGGGCGCGCCGTTCGACAGCATCCTGGGTTATTGGTCGTGAGTAGCGAAGTCGGCCTAAGTTCTTCATGTCGGTAATCGCGATCCGGCGTTCATGGAAGATGATTCGACAGTGGGTCAGCATACGATCGAAAAATTAGTCTCGGAGAATGTCATACGAATAGCCTGGGCATAAGCTTGGAGACAATGATTGTCGAACAGGACCAGACGACCTCAGTGCCTGCTCGCCGGGTCTTGTGGCGACCTATCCTTTTTGGCTACGCCACTCTTGTCGCGTTCTGGGCCTGGAAGTTTTTCTCTACCTGGCAGGCCTGGGGGGATTTGACGATCGATTCCGGCCACGAAATGTACTTGCCGGCGATTTTGGCCCAGGGAAAAGTTCTCTATCGCGATGCTTGGTACATGTACGGACCGGCGGCGCCTTATCTGAACAGCTATCTGTTTCGTATTTTCGGAATTCATCTCAACGTCCTCTATTGGGCTGGATCTCTCGCCGCTCTCGGGAGCGCGATTTTTCTTTATCTGGTCGGCATGCGGTTGGGCGTGGCATTGATCGGCTGGACTGCGGGAGCGGTAGTACTTGCTGAAGCGTTTCATCCCTCGCTCTTCTGCTTTCCGCTTCCCTATGCGTTCGCCGCTGTGTATGGATGCTTAGTGGGATGTGCCTTCCTCTGGTTCGTGCTAAAGGCGAATATCTCGGAACACTGGGGATGGATGTTTGCTGCCGGATGTGCGGCGGCGCTGGCGCTTCTCCTCAAGCCGGAATTCGGCACCGCCTGTTATGGCACTCTGGCGATTTGCCTGGTGCTGCACGCATGCCAAGGGCGATCTCTGCGCTCGATCGGGCGCGAATTGCTGGCCATCATTCCGGGAGTTCTGGCTTGCGTTGCGGCTGTTCTGTGGATGATCTCGCTGCGCGGAGTCGAGTTCATTACCCAGGAAAATGTTGTGAGTTGGCCCAGCTCGTATTTCATGAAGAATTATGGAAAGCGCTGGCTAACCCTCAATGGATTTACGGTGGCTCCGGCGGACTTTGTAGCGGCGCTCTCGCGGACGCTGCCGCTGGCTGGCGCCGCTCTCCTGGTTTTCTGCTACTGGTGGTGGCGGCGTAATGATGCACGCGCGCGTCTATGGAAGGCGTTCCTGACAGTCATGTTCCTGGTGTTGCTCGCGTATGAGAAGTTCAAAATCGCGAAGATCTTCTTCCCTCAAGACATGGTGCTGTATGTTGCGGTCGCGACCGTGTTCTATGTCTGGCTTTTCCGGAAAAATCGCGATGCTAAAAGCGGGGCATTTCTCCTGATATTCAGCTACTGCACGCTGCTGGCGTTCCGAATTCTGATGGGCATGCATCCGGATGGATACTCCATCTATTACAACGGTCCGGTAGTGCTCTGCTTTCTGGTGCTGCTCAGCCTGGCGATTCCGCGAGAAGGACGGTCGCACCGCTTCGTGATCGTCGCCGAGTCAATATTTTGCCTGGCGTGCCTTGGGGTTACGGTGCAGCATGCTCGCGTATTAGAGAGCGTGGGCAGAAGCTACGTTCCCCTCGTTACCGATCGGGGAACGATTCGCGTTTCCAAGAACAAAGCCGAGCAGTATGCACTCGCGATTCAGTTCATGAAAGAAAAGGCGAGACAGGGCGAGTCCGTGCTCTCGGTCCCTGAAGATACCAGCCTGTATTTTCTTTCGGAGACGATTTGTCCCATTCGTCTGTTTTCCTTTACTCCAGGCGTACTTGCGCCGGGCAAGATGACCGACGAGACCATTCGCGAAATCGATCAGAAGCACGTCCGTTATCTTCTCTGGTCCAGCCGGATTTTTCCCGAATTTGGCACGACTGTATTTGGAAAGGATTTCGACCAACCTGTCGGGGAATACTTCAGAGCCCACTACCAGCCTGTGCGCCGATTGATGCCGTGGTATCCCGGAGCAAACTGGGACTGGAGCGCGGTAATTTGGGAGCGTAATTCCGACTGAGGTTTAGATTTTTGCGAGATGATCTTGCTGCTGCCACCAGGCGATGGTCTCCCGAATGGCTGAGTCGAGATCGTATTGTGGATTCCACCCTACTTCGTTCCGAAGCCGTGCCGTGTTCGCCCAAAAAGATTCCGCAGTTTCTGGCGAAGAACGCTCGCCAAAGCGAATCAGATGGGGATGGCCAAGAGTCTTCCCGAGACCCTCGAGCAAATGCCGCAGCGAAATCGGCTTACCCGATCCGATATTGACAGCGCCCTCTACAGAACTTTCCAAGAGAGAAACTAAAGCACTGGCAGCATCCTTGATGTAAAGATAGTCGAGTTCCTGGCGGCCAGAGGAACACAACGCGGGTTCCTGCTTCAGCAATGAGCGCGTGACGTAGGGGATCACCCTCATTGGGTTCTCGTAAGGCCCAAACAGGTAGAACAATCTCGCCCACGCAAAGCTCAAGTTCGCTTTCTCGCACCAGGCGCTCGCGACGGTCTGAACAGCGTGTTTGCAGATGCCATACAGCGTAGTTGGATTTAACCGTGTAGTGGTCTCATCGCATTCCCCTGTCACTTGGCCGTACTCAGCGCAACTACCTGTGGCGACAACACGCCGGCCGCCGCTTCGCGCAAAAGCCTCAAAAAGTTCGAGGCTGGCCCTCGCCCATCCCAGGTTGTCCGGCGCGTTCCAGAACTGTCCTGGAACCGCTGGAGACCAAGCCAGGTGCAAAAGATACTCCGCGCGCAAATCGAGAATGAGACGCGTGGGCGCTCCGGGCTGCAGAAGGTCGGCCTCATGCCAAAGAACACTTTCCCATTCCGGTGGGTGCTGCTGGGTCCGTCCGATCGCATGGATTTCGTAGCCGCGCGCAAGCAGCAACGGTACGCACTGCCTCCCAACGAACCCACTGGCGCCCGTGATCACTATTTTCGGCATGGAATTCGTTGCGGCACGTAATCGGGAAAGGACTGGTCGCGCGTGGAAATAACGCGGTCATCCTCAGGCCAGTCGATCGCGAACAAAGGATCGTTCCAACGAATGCCCCGCGCCGATTCGGGATGATAGCTTACCGAGATTTGATAAACCACTTCGGCGCCATCGGTGAGAGTCTGAAAACCGTGCGCGACACCTTCCGGTACGTACAGCATCCTGCGAGTAGCCGCATCTAATCGCGTTCCAAGCCACTGGCAATAATTGGGTGATTCGGGGCGCAGATCGATAATGACATCGTAAATCTCGCCGCATGTGCAACGAACCAGCTTTGTCTCGGCATTCGGTTCTACTTGGAAGTGCATACCACGCAGCGTGCCTTTTCGCTGATTGAACGAGACGCTGCACTGAGACAAATTAGGATTGAGCCCGTGGGAACGGAAAACTTCCGAATCCCAAATTCGCGCGAAGAAGCCACGTTCATCGAATGTCGGCTCGGGCTCGATCAGGTAAGCGCCCGCTATTCTGGTTTCCAGGAACTTCATGAAAGCACTTGCACCCGCGGTATCGGAATGATGAACCGCCCTCCCCAGTTACGCACGTGTGCCATCTGCTTTACAATCTCGTCCTTCAAGTTCCACGGCAAAATCAGAATGTAGTCGGGCTTCGTTTCGGAAAGGCGCTCCGGAGGAGAAATCGGAATGCGCGTTCCAGGCAAGAATAGGCCCTGCTTGTGCGGACTCTGATCCACCGCATATTCCAGGAAGTCGCGTCCGATTCCGCAAAAATTCAGCAACGTATTTCCCTTTGCCGGCGCTCCGTAGGCGGCAATTGTCTTGCCTTGCTGTTTGATGGCGATCAGGCATTCGAGCAGAGCGCGTTTTACCTCGAAAACCCGCGCAGAAAAACTAGTGTAGGCACCGATGCTGGATAATCCCGCTGCTTCTTCCTTTTCCCTCAAAGCATGGACCCGGTCGGCGACACCGCATCTCATGTTCTCCTCATGGCAGGCATAAACCCGCAGCGATCCGCCGTGGGTGGAGAGCTCCTCAACATCGAAAATCCGGAGTCCGTGTTCGGCAAGGACCTTGTTCATGGTAAGAAGCGAGAAATAGGAGAAGTGCTCGTGATAGATCGTGTCGAACTCGTTGTTTTCGATAAGCCGCAACAGATGGGGAAACTCGATGGTCAGCACACCTTCAGGCTTGAGAAGAAGCTTGAATCCGGAGACGAAGTCGCGCAGATCGGGAACGTGTGCAATAACGTTGTTGGCTACGATCAGATCGGCTTGGCGTCCGGCCGACCGCAACTCTGTGGCTGTGGACGTATCAAAAAATTCGGTCAGGGTGGGAATCCCTTTTGCTTCGGCGGATCGAGCGACATTTTTCGCGGGCTCAATTCCCAGAACGGGAATGCCGGATTTATGAAAGTATTGCAGCAAATACCCATCGTTGCTCGCAATCTCGATCACGAGACTGCGCTCGTCCAGGCAGAAACGACGAGTCATTTCTCGCGCGTAGTCTTCTGCGTGCCGGAGCCACGATTCGGAATACGAAGAGAAGTAGGCATAATCTTCAAACAGCCGATTCGGACTCTGAAATGCGTCCACTTGGACTAGAAAGCAACGGCTGCAAACGCGCGCGTGCAGCGGGTAAAAAGCCTCCATCTGGTTCAGCTGTGTCTCGCGCACGTAGGCGTTCGCCAAAGGAGAGACGCCAAGATCGACAAACGTGTGCTGCAAGGCGGCGCCGCAGAATCGACACTTAGGAACGATCATGAATGCGCGCTCTCAGTTCGAGTGATCGCCTGCTGATACACGCTTATCTGCTCCTCGCAAACGGCGCGCAAATCATTTCCATCTACATAGGCCCGGTACCAGTCCACTGTTGCCACGAGTGCCTGCTGCAGGTTCCATCGTGGAATCCAACCCAGCTGGCTTTCTGCTTTGGCACAATCGAGGCTCAGGAAACCAGCCTCGTGGGGATGCGCAGCCTGGTCTTGAGTCCAGCGAAACTTTCCAGGCCAGAGTCGGTCCAAGCGGTCGATCACAACAGAAACCGGTACCGCATCGTTCTGAGCGGGTCCGAAGTTCCAGGCAGAGGAGAATCGGATCGGATCTTCCAACAATCTTTCTGCCAGCAGGATGTACCCACCCAGGGGTTCCAGCACGTGCTGCCACGGGCGGACTGAAGCAGGATTGCGTATGCAAGCTGGCTTGCCGGCTGCAACGGCTCGCATGAGATCGGGAATGAGCCTGTCCGGTGCGAAGTCCCCGCCTCCAATCACATTCCCGGCGCGAGCCGAGGCAATGCCAACCTTCGAGTTGTTGCCCGTCGTGAAAAACGAATTTCGAAATGCCGCAGTAGCAATTTCTGCGCAAGCCTTACTGCTGGAGTAGGGGTCATATCCGCCCAGCGGATCGCTTTCCCGAAATGGGCGGCGTTGTTCCAGGTTCTCGTAGCATTTGTCGGTCGTCACTACGACAACAGCGCGCACCGAAGGCGTATGTCGCACCGCTTCGAGGAGATGCACGGTTCCCATCACGTTTGTGGAATAGGTTTCGATCGGCTCGCGGTAGGAGCGGCGCACAAGCGACTGCGCCGCCAAATGAAAAATGATTTCCGGTTGATGCTCCGCGATCACCTTCGCGAAAGCCTCCATTTGCCGGATGTCGCCACAGAGCGAATGGATCGCGCGACCGACCTTGGCGAGTTCAAACAAGCTGGGATCCGTCGGCGGCGGCAGCGCAAAGCCGACAAGCTCCGCTCCAAGCTGTCGCAGCCATAGCGCCAGCCAGCTTCCCTTGAACCCCGTGTGGCCCGTAATCAGGACCCTCTTCTTCTGCCAGAAGTCCGGCTTCATGGCCAAAGCTTCCACGGCGCATTGCCTGAGTTCCAGAGGGATTCGAGATGATTTTTGTCGCGCAAGGTATCCATGGGATGCCAAAAGCCTTCGTGCTCATACGACGCGAGTTGTCCCTCGCGTGCGAGCCGCTCTAAAGGCTCGAGCTCCCAGACGGTATCGTCTCCCCGGATGAGATCAATCACCTTGGGCGAAAGCACAAAAAATCCACCGTTGATCCAGCTGGTCCCTTCCGGCTTCTCGCGGACGCTAAGCACCCGCCCTTCATCGGTGACGAGCGCACCAAAACGTCCTGGCGGCCGCACGGAAGTTACAGTCCCGAGAAGTTGGCGTTGCTGATGGAAACGTAAGAGATCCTGCACATCAATATCGGCCACTCCGTCTCCATAAGTCATGAAGAAGTCGTCGTCGCCAAGATAGCTACGTACGCGCTTCAATCGCCCGCCGGTCATCGTCTCTTCGCCGGTGTCGATGAGCGTAACCGTCCAAGGCTCGGCCTCGTTTTGGTGGACATGCATTTTATTCGCGGCGATATCGAAGGTGATGTCGCAAGCATGCAGAAAGTAATTTGCGAAATAGCTCTTAATTACATATCCACGATAGCCGCAGCAAATCACGAATTCGTGCACGCCACCTGCGGAAAAAATCTTCATGATGTGCCAGAGAATCGGCTTGCCGCCAATTTCAACCATTGGCTTAGGGCGAAGATAGCTCTCTTCGCTGATGCGAGTTCCTTTACCACCCGCCAGAATTACAGCCTTCAAGAGATGTGCGCCTTTTCCTGAAAGTGTTGTTGGGAAAGATTATTCCACACACATTGATCCGTAATAACGGACTCACATCTTTGCTAAACAGCAACCGTGAACTGGGTTCGTTATGTCGGCGGCTATTGCTCTCGAGATAAACCAGATTGCGCGATCGCTTCCATAATGGCGCCTTTTTTCAAAGGCCAGCTTACGGTTGCGAGCAGAAATGCAGGAATCGCCAATATCGCTCCGGCTGCCAACGAAATGATCACGGTCGGCGTGGGTCGGTCCAGCCCCATCAAGAAGCGCGTAATGATGTTCATGCGTCCGCTTAGGCGACTCACCGTGCTCTCGACCCACCCATACGGATCGTGTTCGGGAGAGGCAAAGCGGATTTCCCGCAGATGCAGTCCCGCTTGTCCCAGTGCCCGGTTTAGAGTTGCCGGGGTGAAATGATTTAGGTGGCGCGGAACGTCAAGATGCAACCAGCGCGGTCCCGCAAATCGAGCTTGCCAGCTTGCGAAATTGGGAACCGCAATTATGAGACGTCCGTTGCTGGTCAAGTGCTTCGCGCATTCCCGCAAGAGCGCCACAGGATCGGCAATGTGCTCCAACACGTGGAACACGACGATCAGGTCGAAACGCAAATTTTCATCGAGGTCGTGGATCTCTGTGGTCGTGATTTCCACTCCGTAGGAATGGCGGCCAATCTGTGCCACGTGCTCACTTCGTTCGATCCCGAGCACTCGCCAACCGCGCTTTTGGAAAGCGTGCAGCATGAATCCTGGCCCGCAACCAATTTCCAGCACCGCTCCGGGGCGACCACGCCATCGCGCCCATCGACGCACCCGAAAAGCGTAGAAGAGGCTGAGCATGGCACGGACAGGCTTTCCATAGGCGCGATATTGCTTCGGGTAGTAGCGGTCGCTGGTAACGCGGGGCTCAGTCACACATAAACCGCAACGGGAGCATCTTTGCAGCGAGAACAGATCATGTGTGATCGCGTCTTCGACTTGCGAGTACACGACCTCGCATTGCTGGCCGCCACAGATCGGGCACTCAAAAGAGTGGTTCGCGTCAGTAGAGGCCAAATCAGTGGAGTCCTGATTGGCTTTCACGCTAAAAGCCGTCATGAGCGTAATGCTCTGCCATTTCGGACTGCGACGCCGGTTGAAGAATGCTCAGCTTACGATCCATGAACGCGTTCGGTCGCCGCAAGCCATTCTTATATGTTCTCGCGACGTAAAGCGCGGTAAAAGCTGCGGTGGCTCCCAGGTACGCGGCAAACACCACAAATCCCGCTACGGCAAACCAAATCGAGTGCGTATAGGCGTAACCAATGGCTAAGCCGGCCAAAGCGGCAATCCAGGCGGGCAACAGATACACGGGGAGACGCAAAAGCAGCGTCGACGCCGCAAGGATGCCCCCGATGGCAAACAGAGACATAGAAGCCAGATTGTAGTGAGTTGTTCCGGCAATCCTCTTCTGGCGCTTAAATGGGACCGCCAGGCGACGAAATCCAACTCTTCCGATCGCGGCGCGCAAAAAGGGATAAGACGTCTGTTCCTCCAAAACGGCCTCGCGCACCTCATTCGTAAAAAGAGAGAACTCCGCCATGTCCAAAATGATTTCTTCGTCCGCTACCGCTCGCAGCAAGCGGTAAAACAATTTCCGGGCGCGCACGACCATTCGCGGTTCCTCGCGATCGACACGCTCGCCATAAACAACGTCAAACCCGTGTTCGTAGTGTTCGACGAATGTAGCAATCATTTCGGGCGGATCTTCACAATCCACATCGATAAACACCAGAAGATCGCCTTTCGCCTTGCGCAGACCGCACTCGAGCGAGGCATGGTAGCTGATGGTGCGGCTCATGCGGATTACATATGTATCCGGCCAGAGCTTCTTGATGTCCCTGATCTGCGACGGTGTCTCATCGGTTGAGGCGTTATCGAGGAAAAGCAAATGAACTTGATAGCGCCCAGACAGTTGCTCCAGGACAGGACGAAGCCTGCTGAAGAAAAGAGGCAGCGCCTCCTGCTCGTTGTAAACAGGACAAAGAATTGTCAGTAAAAGAGGAGCCACAAGCTGATCCGATTTGCGATTAGGAGCTTCGCAACTTCTCACTTTCCAACAATTCAGGCCGCGGAAGCAAGAGCGCTTTACGTTTCGAAAGTAACCAGGCTGAGCCTTAGCGAATCGATTGCGCCGGTTCCGCCCTGTCCCAAGTCGTCTCCGCGTGAGCTGTCAACCAGTGGTAGTACGCCAAAACCGTAGACCGGTCTAGCTTTGGCTTTGCAGCCGCGCCGGCAGCTTTTCGTAGATTCCCCCGAAGCCGCCGTTAGAAAGAATTGCGATCACATCGCCTTCTTTAACCTCCGGGGCAATGGATTCTATGATCGCCTCGGCGTCCTTGCATTCGCGCGCGGCATGTCCGCGTTTCTTCAGTTCCTTAATCAACGCGGCAGTCGAGAGGCGTTCCTTTTCGGGAATGGCTTCGACTTTGAAAACGCTGGCAACGACTATCTGGTCAGCGATTCCGAGGCTTTCGATCAACTTCTCGAAGAAAACATTCCGTCGCAACGTATTCGAGCGAGGCTCCAGCACGGCCCACAGCCGGCGCGCAGGATAACGCGTTCGCAGCGCTTTCAGCGTCTCAGCAATCGCCGTGGGATGGTGCGCGAAGTCGTCAATCACAGTCACCCCAGCAACCTCCGCCTTAACCTCCAGCCGCCGCTTGACGCTCTTGAAGGTGGCCAGAGCTTCGCTAATCGCCTCAATCGGAATGTCATATTGCGCCGCCATGGCCGCTGCGGCCGTCGCGTTCAGCACGTTGTACTCGCCTGCCAATTCCATGCGCAGCTCAGCCCAGCGCTGCCCTTCGCGAATGATGCTCCAGCGCGTTTCCGTTGGCGCAAACGTCACATCTGCGGCTCGCCAGGCCGAGCCTTCCTGTAGTCCGTAGCGCTCGGTTTTGCAGAAGGCGCGCGAAACGCATTCTTCGACGGTGGCCGAATTGTCGTAAGCGATCAGATAGCCATTGCGCGGGATCAGGTTCACCAGCCGCTTAAACGCGGTCTTTACTGCGTCGAGGTCTTTGTAGATGTCGGCATGATCGAATTCGACCGATGTGAGCACCACGGCTTCGGGAAAATAATGCAGGAACTTCGGTCCCTTATCGAAAAAGGCAGTGTCGTATTCGTCTCCTTCAAGGATGAAATGCTTCGATTGGCGCAGCGCAAAGCTGGTCCCGAAGTTCTCGGCGACGCCGCCAATCAGAAACGATGGATTCTTTCCCGCCACTTGAAAGATCCAGGCCAGCATCGAGGTCGTCGTCGTCTTTCCATGAGTGCCGGCGACCACGATCGGCTCGCGTCCTCGTAGGAAGCTTTCGTGCAGCACCTGTGGCAGGGAGCGAAAGGGAATGCGGCTATCGAGCACGTGTTCCAATTCCGGATTGCCGCGCGAGATCGCGTTGCCGACTACGACCAGATCCGGACGCGGCTTCAGGTTCTCTTCCGCATACGGTTCCGAAACGGGAATATTCATTGACCGCAGCAGGTCGGACATCGGCGGATATGCTGCTGCGTCCGATCCGGTTACATGCATGCCGCGCTGCTTCAGCAGCCCGGCCAGCGCAGCCATGGCCGTTCCACAAATGCCGATCAGATGCACGTGCTCGCGATCGCTCATCGCTGACCTGCCTTGCTGGTTTGCGGACGGCTAACCGTGGCGCTCTCCAGCAGGTCGAGCCGGACTTCGTTTCTGACCGACAGCCGCGCGCGCACACCAATCGGCAGCGTGATGTTCTGCTCAGCCACATGCCCCGAGCGCAAACCGATGGCGATCGGCACGTGAACGTCCGCTAACACGCGAACGATCACATCGTTCAAGCTGTATTCGGCGCCGGCATGCGGCGAACATCCCGCCATCTCGCCAAAGACGATCCCGCGAACTTTGTCCAACTTGCACGCGAATTTCAATTGCATCAACATGCGATCAATCCGATACGGATACTCGCCGACGTCTTCGAGAAACAAAATCGTGTCTTGCGTGTGAATTTCGTAAGGTGTGCCCAACGAAGCGACCATCAGGGACAAGCAGCCGCCATACAGCTTGGCTTCCGCCTCTCCCTCGCGCAACGGCGCGAGCTGTGGCGAATCAGAGCGGGTGATGTTCCAGGCGGAGCGTCCCGAAGTTGCTGCGAAAAAGGAATCCAGGTGAATGCCGTCTAGCTTCGCAAAATCCTTAGCCACCATCGCTCCGTGGAATCCGACGAGACCGATGCGATCATGCAGATACAGCAGCAACGTGCTCAGATCGCTGTAGCCGCACAAAATCTTCGGATGGCGCGCGATCAAATCCAAATCCAACTGCGGCAGCAGATAGTTGGAGCCGTAGCCACCACGCGCGAAGACGATGGCCTTCACCTGCGGCGAACGAAGAAGCTCATGAAATTCGTCCACCCGCCGTTGCACGCTGCCGGCAAAGTACAGATCACGCGCGAAGATGCTCTCGTCGTAAACCGGCTCAAATTCCAATTCACGCAGCCGCGCCACACCTCTCTCGAACTCCTCGCGATTCACCGCTCCTGCAGGCGCAGCAATGCCGATCGCGTCACCCGGTTCGAGAGCCGGAGGTAGCAGCAATTCATGCGCGCGAGCCATTGGATTCATCTTAGATGATCATCGCCACGGGTCCGAGGGTTCGAGCCATTCGCGGTATGTCGAGTCAGGTTCGTACTTGGGATGCTGATTCTCAGAAGCAACTCTGCGCGTCCAGACTCACTCCCAAGTGAGTAGCATGAAGCGAATCCTCCTTGTACTTGCGGCTGCTGTTTTCTGCTGCACGGCTTGTTCGAGCAATCCCAATCAAACACGCCAGCAGGCCGCTGAAGCGACCAAGCAGTTGAAGCAGGAAAGCCGCGAGGCCGCCGGTCAGCTCAAGAACGGAGCCGAGGCCGCACGTACAGACCTGACCGCCGTAGCTAAAGGCGTGCGCGACGGACTCAAAGACAAGCCGTCTTCGCTGGTCGATCTCAATCATGCATGGGAAGGCCAGCTCATGTCGCTGTCAGGAATCCATGCTCCGGAAGCGCGGGCGATCATTCGCCATCGTCCCTACACTTCCCCACACGACGCGGTCACCAAAGGCGCAATCACCGAGCAGGAATACCAGAAGATTGCCGGCAAAGTGACGGTCACGCCGCGCTAGCGACTGGCAGCCTCAACGTGGAACCGGACCTGTCCTGAGCTTGCCCTGAGCCTGTCGAAGGCCGCCCGCGGCCGGGTTTTGACGTTGCTTTGATTTTGATGTTGCCGTTCAGCTTCGCAGCCTCGGGGCTTCGGAGCTTCGCAGCTAATTTAGCACCGACGCTCACGACAGCCTGTCACCATCATGCCCAAGCCGCCGATAATCAGGACCGCTCCAACAACACGAGGGACTTGACCTGGGTGAGTTCGCGAGACGCTCATCGACACGCTTCCCGATTGGAACGAGGGCTTCCCCTGTCGCGGCACCTGCATCAGCAGCGCCCACAACCCCAGAACTACGCAGATAAGTCCAAACCAGAACAAAGCTTTCATAGACAAAATCGGGGCTGTTGGATTCAGATGCAGAATGCGTCAGACAAGAATGCCCTGGCTCCGTGGCTTCGCAGCTTCGAGGCTTCGGGGCTGCTTTTCGTTACAATCGTATGTCTTGAAATCCGCAGCAAAAAAGAAATCTACCAGCCAGTTCGGCTGCCGCGGCGATTTACCCATTGCCATGAGCAATGGGGGTTCCGAGACTGCGTTAATGCATCTGCGCGCGGCCGATCCCGTGCTGGCGGGCATCATCGAGCGCGTGGGCGCTTATGGCATGCAGTACCACGAGCCGACGTTTCGAGCCCTCGTTCGCTCGATCGTCTTTCAGCAACTGCACGGCAAAGCCGCGCGTGCGATCTTCGATCGTTTGCAAGCGAAAGCGGGCGGCGAGGTCATGCCGGACTCGATCCTGAAACTCCGTCCCACGCAGATGCGCGCTCTTGGACTTTCCAAGCAGAAGCTCACGTACATCCGCGATCTTGCGCGCAAAACCCGCGAGGGCAGCGTGGAATTCCAGCGCTTCCCCTCGATGTCCGACGAAGATGTAATCGCCGAGCTGACGCAGGTAAAAGGCATCGGTACCTGGACCGCGCACATGTTCTTGATGTTTGCGCTGCGTCGTCCCAACGTCCTGCCCACCGGCGACTACGGCGTTCGCAGCGCGATGCGCAAAGCTTACGGCTTTAAGGTCATGCCCAAACCCGTCACGATGCAGCGCATCGCTAAAGGCTGGCATCCGTACTGCTCAGTCGCGAGTTGGTATTTGTGGCGTTCGCTCGATGTGCCGGTCGAGCTGTGACCTTCGATCATGGTGCGCTTTGCCCAGCTCTGCGAAGCGGTTTCAAAAACCTCGAAAAAGCTCGAAAAACGCAAGCTGGTCGCCGACTACTTCTGCGCCCAGCCGGTGCAGACCTCTTCGCTCGCGGCCATCTTCCTTTCGGGCGACGTTTACCCCGCCTTTTCTGAACGCACGCTGAACGTAGGCGGCGCGACCGTCTGGCGTTCGGTCGAGGAATTAACCGGCGCCTCGGAAGAGGCGATGTCACAGGCCTATCGGCGCCATGGGGACCTCGGCGCAGCCGCGCACGATCTTTGGCCGCAGGACTTCACGGGTTCCACGCTCACTCTTCCCAATCTGGCACAGCTGCTCGACGAGGTCGCCTCCGCACGCGGAGCTGCGGCCAAGTTGGAGCGCGTCGCGGCCCTGCTGCGGCAATGCTCGCCTTTAGAAGCGAAGTACGCGATCAAACTCATGGTTGGCGACCTTCGCATCGGCATGCGCGAAAGCCTGGTAGAAGAAGCGATCGCCTGCGCTTACCAGCAGCCGCCGGAGGCGGTCCGCCGCGCCAGCATGCTGCTCGGCGACATTGGCGAAACGCTGCGTCTGGCGGCGGAAGGACATCTCGGCGAAGCTCGCATGAGAGTCTTCCATCCGCTCGGATTCATGCTGGCCAGCGAGGTGAAGTCCAGCGCGGAGGCGATGGAGTATGTGACCGGCGAGAATGGCGCGCTGCAGATCGAAGACAAATACGACGGCATCCGCGCGCAAGTCCATGCGGAGCATGGACGCGTGCGCATCTTCTCACGCACACAAGATGAAATCACCGAGTCCTTTCCCGATTTGGTACCAACCTTCGCCGTCGATGCCGAAGCCGTCATTCTGGATGGCGAGATCCTGGCTTGGGATCCAGGTTCCGACAACAGTGGTCGCGCTCTTCCCTTCTCCGCGCTACAAACGCGGCTCGGACGCAAACGGGTCTCCGACAAGCTTCTGCACGAGGTGCCGGTCGTATATGTCGCCTTCGACGTGCTCAATGCCGATGGAAAGCTGCTGATCGATGAGCCCCTGCGTGAACGCGGGCGGCAGCTTGACTCCATTGTCGAACGCCTACGCTCTACTGCGCCAAAATCAGTTTCCTCGGCGGCTCAAGGAGCATTCCAATTTGAATCTGCCGAAACGTCGAGAGATTTCCCGCGCCTCCTGCGCGCGCCCGTAGCCCAGGCGCGCAGCGCAGAGGAGATCGACCGCTTATTTTCCAAAGCGCGCGCACGCGGCAATGAAGGGTTGATGCTGAAAGATACCAACTCGCCGTACTCGCCCGGCCGGCGCGGCGGCGCGTGGCTAAAGATGAAGCGCGAACTCGCGACGCTCGATGTCGTGGTCACAGGGGTGGAGTTTGGCCACGGCAAACGAGCCGCCGTGCTCAGCGACTACACCTTCGCCGTGCGCGACGAAAACGGCGAACTGAAGAACGTCGGCAAAGCGTATTCGGGACTCACCGACGCCGAAATCCAGAAGATGACCGAATGGTTCCAAGTCCACACGCTTACTGACTTCGGCCACTCGCGTCTAGTCGAACCAACCGTGGTGATTGAAGTAGCCTTCAACAATGTCATGCGCTCCGACCGCCACGAGAGTGGCTTCGCGCTGCGCTTCCCGCGCATCGTTCGGCTGCGGCCGGATAAGCCGGTGGGGGAGATCGATACGGTGAAGAGAGTGGAAGAGATCTTCGTAAGCCAGAGCAGAACTGAGTAATTGGCAAGCCTAGTTAGGTCCAGGATCGACATAGTAAGAAGGGTAGTGCCGGAGGCTTGCCCTAGAAGCACACTGCGGGAGCATTGGGTAAAAGCCGCAGAGATGCCCTAATTCCTGGCGCCTGGATTATTCACATACCGAGAATAGGACTTTAACGATTGTCATCCTGAGTCCGCCTTGGCGGACGAAGGATCTCCGCCGATGCATAGGACTTAAACACCTTATCCCGGCTCTTCCGGCGCACTCCTTTATCGATGAACCGGGATACCGCATTTGAAGCCGACACAGCCGCGGAGATCCTTCATCCGCCAAGGCGGATTCAGGATGACAGTTTAACGAAGTGTCGCATTTTCAACTGAAACACTTCTAACGTGATGATCGCAACACATTTCCCATTTTAGGAAATGGTACCGCTTAACACATTTTTCGGAATAACAATTGCCTACTGGCAACCGAGCGGCCAAATGTCTGGCTGCGCTCTTGCGGCCTTATTTTTCGCCCGCGCAGGACGCCTATCCGGGCATAGGGAAGGTCGTTCGCAGGAGCCGGCGTTTCAAATGGCAAGTCGGAGCTTCATGAAGCGTTCGTGAACGACGTTCTTTTCGACGTTGTTCATGAGAGCCCAACGACAAGTTCCTCGCCTCCAGCTTCCAGATGTCTCCTATCGCCTTCTTCTTTGTAGATTTAGCAGTCGGCTCGATTCCGAAATCGGGAAATCTCCCGGACACGTCATCGGAATCATGATTCTGGCTCGACCATGGAGAGAGCAGCAACCCTAGTCTTTGCCGGGTTTTGGCGATGGGTATGAGCATTGGACCGGGCTACGTCTCATACGCTGTTCATGCGCTGGCAGCGATTACCAGCTCGCAGTTCGCTTGCAGCTTTTGGAAGCCAAAATTCCCCGCTTGCAAGTCGCGAGCCCGCTATAACGAACCAGAACGCCGGGAATAGGCATCCTGGAGACACTCTGACCTGCCAAGAAACCGAGGCTGTTGGCTTTCGGCACTCGGCTCTCGGTCAGCAGCGGTTTTCTTTCAATTGTTCAATTTCTCTTCGAGGATTTCGTTCACCACTCCCGGATTTGCCTGGCCTTTGGAAGCCTTCATGACCTGCCCGACGAAGAAGCCAATCATCGTCTTCTTCCCGGTGCGGTATTGTTCCGCCTGTTTGGGATTTTCCGCGATAGCCTTCTCGACCAGAGCTTCGATGGTGTTGGCATCGCTAAGCTGCTGCGGTTTTTCTTGTTCGTAGATTTCTGGAAAATCCTGGTTGCGCTCAAACGCAAGATCGTAGAGATCCTTGAGCATCTTTCCCGAAATGGTACCGTCTTCGACCAAGTCGGCGGACAGGGCAACGCCCTTCATGCTGATCGGTGATTGTTCGATTTCAAACCCTTTGGCTTTGAGCCTTCCCATCAGCTCGCTCTGGACCAAATTTGCAACCCGCTTCGGATTCTTTGCGGATTTGGCAGCGCTCTCAAACTGCTCCGCCAGTTCGCGGTTCGCGGTTAGCACCTGCGCGTCGTAAGGCGTGATGCCGTACTCGGCGATCATGCGCTCCCGGCGCGCTTCCGGCAGTTCCGGCAACGACGAACGAATTTCCTGTTGCCAACTGCCGTCCACTACGAGGGGCAGCAGGTCGGGTTCGGGAAAGTAGCGGTAGTCGTGCGCTTCTTCTTTCGACCTCATGCTGTAAGTTTTGCCTTCGTTCGCGTTATAGAGCCGCGTCTCCTGCAAGATTTTCTCGCTCTGCTCGACCGTATCAATCTGCCGCTCAATTTCGTATTCGAGCGCCTCGCGAATGAAGCGAAACGAGTTCACATTCTTGATCTCGACCTTGGAGCCGAATTCTGCTTGTCCCCGCGGACGAACGCTGACGTTCGCATCGCAGCGCAGCGAGCCTTCCTCCATGTTGCAGTCGCTTACGCCGGCGTAGAGGATGATCTCCTTCAATCGAGTGAGATATTCGAAGGCTTCGTCCGGCGAGCGCATATCCGGTTCGCTGACGATCTCGATCAGCGGCGTACCCGCGCGATTCAGATCGATGTAGGTGTATTGTCCCGAATCGGGAAATCCGTCATGCAGGCTCTTCCCCGCGTCTTCTTCAAGATGCACGCGCGTGATGCCGATGCGCCGTGATGAGCCGCTGCCTGAAAGTTCGATCCATCCTTTTTCGGCAAGCGGTTTGTCATATTGGGAAATCTGGTAGCCCTTGGGCAGGTCAGGATAGAAGTAATTCTTGCGCGCGAAGATCGATGTCTCGCGAATCGTGCAATTCAGAGCCATAGCCGCCCGCGCCGCAAACTCGACGGCTTTGCGGTTCAGAACCGGCAAAGCTCCCGGCAGGCCCAAACACACCGGACAAACGTTCGTATTCGGCGGCGCGCCAAATTTCGCCGAGCATCCGCAGAAGATTTTGGTTGCGGTGAGCAACTGCACATGCACTTCCAACCCAATCACCGGCTCATACTTCGTGCGGACCTCGGGAGAGAGCAGCGTGGCCATGGTTCGATTATATGAATTGCGTGTAGCCGGAAGAAAAAAGTCAAAAGCTTTAACACGGAGGCCACGGACAACACGAAGGAATCGGAGGTTCACTTGAAAATCTTCGTGCCCTTCGTGTCCTCCGTGTTAAGTTTTTGATTTTTGTCGCCAGCTAAGGGGCTTTCTGCAGCGGGATATCGAAATAGAACAGCTCTTGACCGTTCGCATTCCGCAGCCCCGTGAACAGGATGTGGGAGCCGGCAAGAGGATCAGCCAGACCGCTTACGTCGAAGAATAGAAAACCGGACTGGGTGTTGTGAGGTTCGACGGCTTCAGCCTTGAACTGAAGATAATCGATCTCTTCGGCGGCGCCTTTGGGCAGACGCGAAGATTTCTTGCTGGGCAGAGGAATAGGAAGAGGAATCCGCGTGCTCCCGCTATGGCTGGGTTCTTTGGCGAAGCGGCGCTCCAGATCATCGACCGTGAGCGGCGCGGCTTTTTGGCGGCGAGCCGTAATGAACTGCACTTGCCAATCTTTGAGCGTGATCGGCTGGTCGTTGTTGTTGGTGACAATCAGACGCACGGGCAGAATTCCGTGCTCGCGGAACTTCAAATGAAAAACCGAGTCCTTCCCTTCCCAATATGGGTCGAGCGCGATCGTGACGTGTTCTTCTTTGTGGGTTTCGTGCAGAGGATAACTGGCAGCGTTGCTCGCGGGAGGAAGATCAGGAAGCTTGTCGCTGGCGTGAGCGGGAGCAAGAAAAAAGCCAACAATGAAAATCAACCAAAGAGCAAAAAACGAGCCAACGTGGATGCGGGCGCCCTCGCCCGCGCCTTTTCGCGGCCTCAGGAAAAACCCGGGCGAGGGCGCCCGTTTCCACGTTTTGTCGTCTTCGAATTCCAGCTTCATCTGAGCTGCGAACAGCAGTATTACGCCACAGCGAAGAACTCTCTCATTCTCCGCAGCGCTTCCTTGAGCACGGGGCCGCTGGTCGCGTACGACAGCCGAATGTGCTCGCGGGTGCCGAAGCCTTCGCCGGGAACTGTGACCACATGCGCCTCGTGGAGCAGGCGGTTAGCTACCTCCATTGCGGAGTTGAGCCCCCGACGTCCAAAGTAGCCAGAGACATTCGGATATACGTAGAACGCGCCCTCCGGACGCACGCAGCGAATTCCGGGAATTTGCGCGAGATCGTCGAGCACCTGATCACGCAAGCGAACGTAATCCGCGCGAAATTCGGCGATGCAGTCCTGCGGACCCTCAAGCGCGGCAACCGCCGCTTTCTGGACGATCGACGAGGGATTCGAGGTGGATTGGCTTTGCAGCTTATTCATCGCGGCGATCACCGGCGCAGGTCCGAGCGCATAGCCCGAGCGCCATCCGGTCATCGCATAACTTTTCGAAAGCGAGCCGATGATCACGAGGTGCTCGCGCGCTTCCGCGACTGAGCCGGCTGATTGCACGTCGCCTGTGAAGTTCAAGTAAACGTAGCACTCGTCGGAGATCACGTGAATGCCGCGCTCGTGCGCCATGAGCAGCACGTCCCGCAGGTCGTCAGGATTCATGACCGCGCCGGATGGATTGCATGGCGTGTTCAGAATGATGGCCCGAGTGCGCGAGGTGATCGCGCGTCCGATCATGTCGGCGGTCAGGCGGAAGTTGTCTTCCTCGTCGGCATGGATGTACACGCACTTGCCGCCAGCGTACTCGACGATGTCTTTGAACGAGACCCAATATGGAACTGGCACGATGACTTCATCGCCATGATCGACCAGCACCTGAAGCGCATTGAACAACGCCTGCTTGCCACCGGTTGAGGCCATGGCTTCCTCGGGCTTGTAGTCCGAGCCGAAATCCGCCGCGTGGCGCTTGACGATGGCTTTGCGCAGTTCGGGAATTCCGCCCACGGCGGTGTACTTGGTGAAGTTCTGCTCGATGGCGGCGATGCCCGCGTCCTTGATGTGGCGCGGCGTGTTGAAGTGCGGCTCGCCCATGCCGAGATCGCTCAGGTCGATGCCCTTGGCGCGCAGCTTCGCGGCTTCGGCTGTCATGGCGATCGTGGCTGAGACTTCAATGCGGTTGACCCGCGCGGAAAACGGACTGCTCACTGCCGTGGTGGTTGCCATGCTTGCCTCTCCTTAGCTCTTGCCTTGCCGACCGGCAATCGACTTCACCGGTTGAACTTTCTTGTACAGCCGCTCTTCCACTTCCGCCGGAATCAGCGAGCGCACCGATCCGCCCAGCCGGAAGATCTCCTTCACCAACCGCGAGCTCAAGTACGAGTATGCCTCAGCGGGCATCATAAAAACAGTTTCTACTGAACTGTTCAGCTTGCGATTCATCAGTGCCATTTGCAGCTCGTATTCGTAGTCGCTGATGGCCCGAATCCCGCGCAGAACGGCTTGGGCCTTCTGCTCGACGACATAGTCCACCAGCAAGCCGGAAAAAGTATCGACGCGGACGTTCGACCAGCGCGAGGTGGCTTGCACCAGCATCTCGCGGCGCTCTTCCACGTCAAAAAGCGGTTCTTTTTCGGAATTCCGGAGAATCGCGACCACTAGCTCGTGAAAGATCTTGCTACCGCGCTCGATCAGATCGAGATGCCCGTTCGTGAGCGGGTCGAACGAGCCGGGATAGATGGCCTTGATCTGCTTCATGGGGGAGCATTCGAGCGATGACCCGATTCTAGAAGAAGTCGTTCAATTCTGTATGGGCCAATTTTGGGCAGCCGCCCGATTATCTGCGGAAAACGCGGGGAAAACAGGCATTCAGCAGTCAGCACTCAGCATTCAGTTCCGAATCGTTTCCTCTCAACCTGAAATGCCCGTACAACGCTGCGCATCCGCCGACTCAGTTGTTCCCCCGACAAATAGTGCGTCCCACTGAATGCTGAGTGCTGACCGCTGGGTGCTTGTTTTCTTGGGCAAATCCAGACTCACATGTGCAAATCTTTGCGCTTCCGCGTTCTGTGCTGACAAAACGCAGGTAAATCCAAGGCTCGCGAAATCAATCAGTTGCGCTGGCGTTGCATTTGGTCGGGCAATTGCAGTTAGGGAAAAGCGAGAGGTCGGGAAGGCATTTGGGGGAGTGCTCAACGGTCTCGATGGAAATTTTGGGCCCGAATTGAGGGGCCAAAAGATGAACGCCAGGGTGAACCAGCTCTGGCGTTTTCCATTTTGGGGATCAACGTCTAATTTCACCACGGAGACACGGAGAACTCGGAGAAATACGAGAACTCGATGTTCCGATCTTACTTCTGATTTTCTCGCTCTTCTGATTTTCTCGCTCTTCTGACTTTCTCGCTCCTTGCCCTCTCTCGCTTCCCTCGATATGATTTTGAGTCCGTCCATCCACTTTATTCATGAGCACACAAAGTATCCAGCCGAAGATCGTCCTGCGCGAAAAAGCGCGTCTGATGTCTGCTTCCGAGATCGAACGCACGCTTGTGCGCCTGGCGCATGAGGTCGTCGAAAAAAACAATGGCGTCGAGCGGCTGGGCTTCGTCGGCATCAAGCGACGCGGCGTTCCTCTGGCTCAGCGTTTGACCAAACTGATCGGGAACATCGAAAAAGCGCCGGTTGAACTAGGCACCCTGGACATCAATCTTTATCGCGACGATCTCTCGACCACCGGCCCGAAGCCAGTAGTCAACAAAATGGAGCTCGGCTTTGATGTCACCGACAAGAACGTTGTGCTCGTGGACGATGTTCTCTATACCGGGCGCACGATTCGCGCGGCGCTCGACGCGCTCTTCGATCACGGACGCCCACGGCGCGTCCAGCTTCTGGTGCTGATCGATCGCGGACATCGTGAGCTGCCTATCGAAGCGGCTTTCGTTGGACGACATGTGCAGACCACGCAAAACGAGATCATCGAGGTCAAGCTGAAGGAGATTGATCCCAGCGAGCAAGTTCTGCTGGTGGAAAAGGTAACGGCATGAGCCGAGGGGCGACCGCCCGCACGCGATCTGCTCAGCGCCCAAGCAGTATTCGTTCCGCATCTCTGTATTCCAAGCCGGCGCGCCTGTCACGTTTTTCGCACGCTTCACGTTCGCTCCTTGATATCGAGTCGCTCTCCGATTCCGATATCCACGGATTGCTCAAAGAAGCTGCGCGGTTCGCTTCGATCAGCCGCAAACAAGCTCCCCTGATGCGCCGCCATATCGCGCTTCTCTTCTACGAGCCGAGCACCCGCACGCGCTGCTCGTTCGAGTTGGCGGCCAAGTCCTTGGGAGCTTCCACCACGCTGGTGAGCCCGGCGGCCTCGAGCATTGAGAAGGGCGAGTCGCTGGTCGATACAGGAGCCACGCTGGCCGCAATGGGCGCCGAGTGCATCATTGTGCGACATCCGTGCTCCGGTGCACCGCACTTACTCGCGCGACACCTGGATATTCCGATCGTGAATGCTGGGGATGGTATGCACGAGCATCCTTCACAGGCGCTGCTGGATGGCTACACGATCCTGCAGCACCGAAAGACTTTGCGCGGATTGCGCCTGCTGCTGGTTGGCGATATTTTTCACAGTCGCGTGGCGCGTTCGAATGCTCTGTTGCTGAGCCGTCTCGGCGCTGAGGTCACTTTCTGCGGCCCGGCTCCCTTGTTGCCTGAGTTGGCCTCGACGATCGCGCCACACGTGCGCGTGACTCGTGACTTCGACGCCGCGCTGCCTACTGCCGATGTGATCATGATGTTGCGCGTGCAGAAAGAGCGCCTATCCGGGTTGCAGCTTTCGGCCGATGACTATGTGCGCGATTACCAGCTCACCTCAGCGCGCCTCGCGAGAGCCCCACGCGACGTGCTGGTGATGCATCCCGGTCCGATGGTCCGCGGCATGGAATTAACCAGCGAAGTCGCCGATAGCGCGCGTTCGCTCGTGCTGGAGCAGGTCCACAATGGTGTGGCCGTCCGGCGCGCGATTTTGTTGCGTGCCCTGGGAGGCCGCGCGTGAGGCACCCTCGCACGGAGGAGCAGGATTCGTTGCTGGTCAGGGGCGGCAGGCTGCTGGACGGCAGCGGCGCTCGTCCGGAACCGAAGGATATCCTCCTGGAAAACGACCGCATCGCCGCCATCGATGCTCCCGACAAGATTCCGCGCGGTCGCCATCGCGTGATCGATGCTCGCGGGCTTTGCGTCGCACCAGGTTTTGTCGATTTACATGTCCATCTGCGCGAACCGGGGCAAAGCTACAAAGAAACGATCGCCACCGGAACGGCTGCCGCTGCCGCGGGAGGATTCACGACCGTCTGCGCAATGCCGAACACCTTGCCCGTGAACGATTCGCCGGAGATCACACGCTGGATGCAAGCTCCCGAGCGTGGCGCCATGATCAAAGTAAGGCCGATCGCGGCGGCGACCTTTGGCAGCACCGGCGAGCGTCTCACCGACTTTCGCAAACTGCGCGAAGCCGGAGCTGTGGCCGTGACCGACGACGGTCGTCCCATTCTGGCCGAGACGATGATGCGCGCTGCCCTAAAGTCCGCGCGCGAACTCGAAATGCCGGTGATCCAGCATGCGGAAGACACGCGCATGACGCAGGGATGTTCGATGCACCTGGGGCCTACCTCCTTCCGCTTGGGTTTGCGCGGAGCGCCTGCTGAAGCTGAAGCCACGATCGTTGCTCGTGACATTGAATTGGCGCGTGAAACCGGCGCACACCTTCACGTCGCGCATCTCTCCACACGCGCGGCGCTCGAACATGTGCGAGCCGGAAGATCAGCAGGCGTGCACGTCACTTGCGAAGTCACGCCCCATCATCTGCTGCTTACGGACGAAGAAGTAGGCGACTACGACACCAATTGCAAGATGAATCCGCCGCTGCGCAGCGAAGCCGACCGCCAAGCGCTGTGGGAGGGCCTGCAAGATGGCAGCATCGACTGCATCGCGACGGATCATGCGCCGCACGCGGCTCACGAAAAGGATCAGGAATTTGATCGCGCGCCGTTCGGCATCAGCGGCCTCGAAACGGCGCTGCCGTTCGCGCTGCTCGTCGCAGGCGGCGATCCGCAGTTGGCTGTGGGTTGGCTTTCGCTGCAACCGGCACGAGTTATGGGCTGGGAGGATGCAGGCGCGATTCGGCTAGGCATCAGTGCAGATCTCGTGATCTTTGATCCTGAAGAAGAGTGGACATTCACAGCCGCCGGATCGAAATCGAAATCGAAGAACTCGCCTTTTCTGGAAAAGCGCCTGCGCGGTCGCGTCCGACACACAATCTTCGGCGGCACAGTCGTATATTCAGCGTAGCTGGTTCGCCCGATCACCCGATGGCCCGATCACCCGATGTGCTGATTCTCGCCTCCGCCTCCCCGCGCAGGCAAGAGCTTTTGCGGAAGGCCAAAATTCCCTTTTTGGTCCAACCGGCCAACATTCCCGAAGAACACCGTGCAGGAGAATCACCCGAGCAGTATGTGCGCAGACTCGCGCGGGAGAAGGCTCAGGCGATCGCCAACTCTCTTCAGACCGGCAATTTCATTCTCGGCGCCGATACGGAAGTTGTCCTCGATCCCAAATCGGGAACGCCTTTGGGTAAGCCCAAAGACGAAAAGGATGCGGCCGGGATGTTGCGCCTGCTCAGCGGCCGCGATCACTACGTGATCACCGGCGTTTGCGTGTTTTGGAGGACCTCGCCAGAAAAGCGATGGCAGTCTGCCGAAGCCGCAGAAACCACGCTCGTCCACATGCAGCCGATTTCAGAACGGGAAATCGAAGAATATGTTGCCACTGGCGAGCCAATGGACAAGGCTGGCGCTTATGCGATCCAGGGCATAGCCTCGCGCTGGATCTCGCGGATTGAAGGCTGCTACTTTAACGTGGTAGGACTGCCGGTTCCGCTCGTTTTTCGACTCCTGAAAGAACATCCAGGGACAACAATGTACCTCTCGGTCGATTAAGGAATGATCTTGAGAGCGCGATTGCCTTTGGTGCGGTAAATACCAAAGTCGCGACGATCGACGGTAAAGATGGTCTCGATTTTTCGCTCCTCCGCAATGTACATCAGCGAAGCGTCGGCAAGATCGGCGGGCACGTTGGCATAACGGGCCATAAAGTCTGCGATCCAGCTCAATGACTTGGCGCTGAGCTCGCCAATGTGAAGGTCTCCTCGGGAGCAGCTCCTGATGAGCGATTGAATGAATTTGGGACTTTGCGACAGTGACCATGCCGCCTCGGTTAGCACTGGCCAGGTCGTCACAAATGGGAGCGGAAGATCGTTTAGAGCTTCAAGGCAACTTCGATGATACTGATCTTCGGGCGTTGCCAACGCGACTAACGGGCCTGCGTCGAGCAGAACCATTTCTCGATTCTCCGAATCCTTCCATGTACTTAGGATTTGTACTTAAGTCGCTAGGGCCTCCCGGCGCACAGGCAATCAGGCCGGATTCCAAAAATGCATCGTAAGCGCTTCGCCGGTTTGAGTCCTCGCGCAAATACTTTTCTAGCGCGCCGCGAACGATTTCGGATTCTCCGGTGTTGGAATTCTTTGCTCGACGTCGAAGCTGTTTCCGCAACTTGGAATCTAAGCGTACGGTGACGCGAGTGTCTGACATGTTTGTTTCCTTGTCTGACATTCTACGACAAACCAGGACTGGAAGGAACTTTAACCACGCGGGATCAAAGTGGACAACTTTCCATAAGGTGACTTCTCGGGATCGACCATTGCCTCGCGCGAAACGATCAGCGTCTGCTCCAGCGCGAATTGGCCGGAAAGGACGGCATGGCTAACCATGTCGGTATAGACCATCCAACTCGATCCCGGAGCAAATTGCCAATTCTGTTTTTCGGAGTTTCTTTGAAAGAAAAAGTTTTCCTTCAAATAGTTGTGGAAGCGCATCATGAATTCGTCGTAGGGCGAGCGCTTCAGCGAAGGCGCTAACGCACCAAGCCCCACTCTAGAGAGCGAGCGCTTCCAGGCCGGCACGGCCATCGAGTTCGGAATTGGGACAGTGCGCGATGAATTGAGCTTGCCGGACCGCATTTGCTCGACGAGATCTCCGAACGTTCCGCCGGTGATCCAGTCACGTGTCTTCACCGGATTGATGTTATTGAAGAAACGTAGAATGCGGTCTCCGTGTGTCGGCCTGGTCGGAAAGGCGTCGGTAGGCAGGAGATCGTTGCGTTTACGCAGCGACAAGTCACGTCCCTGTTCTTCTTCCGGACGATAACTCGCATAATCGACCTTCCACCGCGAGCGATAGGGCGCGAGGAATGTCGACAAAAAAGCGATCACGTCCTGAGAGTACCGCCGCATGATTTTTCGCAGACGCTCGTCAGAACCAGAATCTCGGGCCGTAAATCCCGTAATCTTATCTTCGGCGGGCCGATAAGCGATGTTTTTGTGGTACGCGCCACCGACCTGTTCGTGCCCGAGTAAGAACGACAAATCCTCAGCCGGAATCTCGATTGGAGTTTGCGGGAAGAACAGGATGTTTCCTTGTTCGAGTTGCGCGCAGTAATCGCGCAGGCGCTCCGTCGAGGCTAGTCCGCTCGTCAAATCGCTGGAAGAAATCGTGACGAGTGACATTAGGCAGGATTCTTCCGGTCACGCCAAAAGAAAATTAGCGCCGCAATCCAAAGCAGGACAAACAGACCGGCCGCAACGGGAGCGGCAAAGTCTCGGTACGCGATGGCAAAGTCAAACGGCCGATGGGAAATGCCCCGCGCAATCGCAACTCCTGCGATAGCCAGCGCGTTGATCACGAAAAAGCACATCACTGCCAGCAGCAGCGCGATAAAGGTGGTCTTGCCGAGAATCCAAAGCACCGAAGGACGGCGCTCACGAATCAATGCCGAAGGAATACGAATTTCCTTCATTTCCAGGGGAGACATAGAAACATTGTAATCGGGTGTGTCATTCCGAGTCCGCCTCAGGCGGACGAGGAATCCCTACCCAGGACGATTTTCGGATCGGGCAGGGATTCCTCACTCCGTTCGGAATGACAGTCGCTTCGCTATCACCCGATCACTCGATTCGGGGCATCGTTATCTTTTCTGCGGGAAAGCACAAAAGCACGGCGGCGTCTTCGGCTGGCAGTCACTTGCTTGTCGATCTTAGACCAGAAAGCGACGAAGTAATCGACAGCCGAGACGATCGAGACGGCAACCATGAACCAAATCGCGAGGTGCGCAACCAAGTCCATCGAGAAGATGAAGTTCCCGTACGTTAGCGTCAGCCAGCGATGATCGAGGATCGCGGCCGCCACGGCGACAATCTGCACCACCATCTTCAGCTTGCCGAGTTCACTGGCTTGGATGGTGAACCCTTCCGATGCGGCGATGCTGCGCAGGCCGCTCACGAGAAACTCCCGCGCGATGATCAATACCGCGATCCAGGCCGGCACAACCCGCGGATTGAACTGGACCAAGCAGATGAACGCCGCCGCAATCATGAGCTTGTCGGCCAGAGGGTCGAGCAGCATGCCCATGGTGGTCACCTGCCCGCGACGCCGCGCTAAATACCCATCCACGCCATCCGTAATCGAGGCCAAAATAAACAGTGCCGAGGCCGCCAACTCCTTGTCACCATTCTTAGCCGACAAAACATTGCTGGAGAGCAGCCAAATGAAAATGGGCACACTGAAAATGCGGCTCAGCGTGATGTAGTTGGGCAGGTTCACCGGATTGCCAGGCCCTGAAAAGGGGCACACCTTATGATTATCCGCCACGGGCAAAGACGATGGCAACGAAGAACTCGGTGAATCCTGTCCCTAAAGCGCCGGCTCTTCGGTGCAGAGACACCGGAAGTGGGGTGCTCGGGGACAAAATGCCCGGCAGGTGCTTCTCTGCTTGCACTCGTGGTAAAACGTTGGCCATGAGAATTCTGCTCCCCTTCTTGATGTTGACCGCCGTATCGATCGCGATCCTCGCCGCCGACGTTCCCAAGCAGGAGGTACACGGCGGCCATGGCATAGTGCTGCCGCCTCCTCCGCCATCCCAGGTCGAACCCGTAACGGATGAGGTCTCTGGCCATTCGCTGACCGACAATTACCGCTGGCTCGAAGACGGCAACAGTCCGCAGACGCGTGCCTGGATCGACTCACAGATGAAGTACACCGAGGATTACCTCAACCAGGTGAAGGTCCGGCCGGAGATCGTGAAGCGGCTCACCGAGCTGGAGCATGTCGAGCAGGTCAGCATTCCCTGGGAAGCTTCCGACACCTATTTCTACAAAAAGCGGGAGCCGGACGAGAACCAGGGCTCGATCTACGTCCGCAAAGGGCTGCACGGTACGGATGAGAAGTTGGTTGATGCCGACAAACTCAGCGCCGACCAGAACACTTCAGTTTTTATCAATGACGTGGCCAAGGATGCCTCGATTCTTGTGTATGGCGTTCGCGAAGGCGGAGCCGACGAGGAAACTGTCCATCTGCTCGACGTCGCGACCAGACAGGAGCTGCCGGACGTGCTGCCGCGAGCGCGCTACAACCGCGTGAGCCTCTCGCCGGATAAGCAGGGACTCTATTACAGCAAGTTCGAACCCACAGGCACGCTGGCTTACTATCACAAGCTCGGCACGCCCGTGGATTCTGACGCCATGATCTTCGGCAAAGAGTTCCAGGGCGAGAGCTTTGGGCCGATGGAACTGATCTCCATGCAGGTGACCGAGAATGGCCGCTATCTCGTCATCGACGTGAGCCACGGCGTTCCTGCCAAGCGCGTCGATATCTACGCGAAAGACCTGCGCCAGCCTGACGCGCCGATTAAAGAAGTGGTGCACGGCATCGACAGCCGCTTTACGCCCGTCAACTACGACGACGATCTCTACATGCTCACCGACTATCAGGCGGAGAACTACCGCGTGATGAAAGTCCACATCGACGATCCTGCGCCCGAGCATTGGTCACAAATTGTGCCGGAAGGCAAAGACGTGATCTCCGGCATCTCGATTGTCGGTGGCAAGCTCTTCGTCACCGGACTACACGACGTGGTCACCGAAACCCGTATCTTCAGCCTCGATGGCAAGCAGCTGGGCACGATCACTTATCCAACGCTTGGCTCAGCTTCGGAAGTGCGCGGACGCGAAGACTCTAATCATGGCTTTTATACCTTCGAGTCATTCAACATTCCGCCGATCGTCTTCCACTATGACGTAGCCACTGGAAAGACCGACGTTTTTGCCAAACCGAATGTTCCGTTCGATTCCGACAAGTACGAAGTCAAGCAGGTCTTCTACAACTCCAAGGACGGCACCCGCGTGCCGATGTTCGTCTCGTCAAAGAAAGGTCTCAAGCGGGATGGCAAGACGCCGACTCTGATGTTCGCCTATGGCGGCTTCCTGATCTCGATGACCGCGCATTGGGACCCCGAGTTCGCCTGGTGGATGGAGCAAGGCGGCTTTTACGCGCAGCCCAATCTGCGCGGCGGAGGCGAATACGGCGAAGCCTGGCACAAGGCAGGAATGTTCGAGAAAAAGCAAAACGTCTTTGACGATTTCTATGCCGCCGCCGAATATCTGATCAGCAACAAGTACACCTCGGCCAAGCGACTGGCGATCCGCGGACGCTCTAACGGAGGCCTGCTCATGGGCGCCGCGCTCACGCAGCGTCCTGACCTATTCGGAGCCGTCTGGGTAGGCTATCCGCTGCTCGACATGATCCGCTTTCAGAAATTCCTGGTCGGTCGCTGGTGGACCTCAGAATACGGCTCCGCCGAAAATCCCGAGCAGTACGACTATCTGATCAAGTACTCGCCCTATCAGAACGTGAAGCCGGGAACGAAGTATCCGGCAATCATGCTCAACACTGGCGACTCGGATACGCGCGTCGCTCCTCTGCACGCGCGAAAGATGACCGCAGAACTACAAGCCGACGACGCCAGCGACCGTCCAGTGCTGCTGCACTACGAAACGAAAGCGGGGCATAGCTCTGGTGTATCAATTCATCAGCTCGTGAATGACACTGCGGACGAGTTGGCGTTTTTGTGGAACGAGGTGAGCTGAGGGGAATTTCGCGATTTTGTAATTTCGCGATTTCGTGATTTTCCCAAATGCTTAGATGTGGCTTCCTTGGATTACTAAGCGCTGGACAGGCTTAAGCCATATAGCGCGAACATCCACACTGCCGCGATGAGCCCCAGTCCGAAATAGCGGCGCTGCGACGGCCGACGCACACAAAATCCGGCAATTACCGCTATCAGCGAGAGGAGCGTACCGAACAGTTCGATCAGAGCGCCGATGTAGAACGGAGGCTTAATAAACTCGGCCCATGCCAGCAATCCCAGAGCTAAAGCAATTGATCCAGAGGCAAGCGCCAAGCAAAGCAGCCCCGCGATGCTGCTTCTTGCATTTACCCAATCCGCAGCAGCCTTGCGCCATGCGAAGGCAACCGCTATAGCCGGGACTGCAAAGACTATGCACCACCCAATGATGGACATTCACGCAATCCAAGGAAAGCAGATTCAGATTACCGCATTCGCAGTGCTCGTCCTAAACATCAACCATTAATAACGGATTGCCTGCGGCGACTTCGCGCTCGAAGAATTCGTCCACTCTTCCAAGCACTTCTTGCGGAGATTTGGCTTCGTAGATTGCCTTGCGCAGATAGCTGCCGTTTGTGACGCCATGGGTGAACCACGAAGCGAACTGCTTCATCTTGCCGACTGCCTCCGGCAGTTCCTCTTCGATCAGCATGGCGAAGTAGGTGTGGATCATCTGGAAACGATCCTGCTCGGTTGGCTGCGTGTAGAAGCCAACGCCGGTCGCCTGCTTGGAGGCGGTGTACTCGGCAATTTGACGAAAGATCCAGGGATTGGACGGAGCCGTGCGCCCGATCATCACGCCGTCGCAGTTCGTTTGCGCGATCATGCTGGCCGCGTCTTCGGGTGTGCGGATATCGCCATTGCCGATGACCGGGATCGAGACCGCGTCTTTAATCGCGGCGATGTACTCCCAGCGCGCGTTGCCGCTGTAGCCCTGCTCTCGCGTGCGCGCATGTAAAGAGACTGCGTTCAGTCCGCAATTTTCGGCAAGCTTCGCCAGCTCGACGCAGACGACTTCGACATCCGACCAGCCGATGCGAAACTTGACTGTAAAGGGAATCTTGACCGCTGCGCGCACAGCTTCAAAGATGAGCCGAATCTGCGGTAGATCGCGCAAAAGACCCGAGCCACCATTGCATTTGACAACGCGCTTCGCCGGACATCCCAGGTTGAGATCGACCATGTCGAAGCCGAGGTCTTCGACGACGCGAGCCGCGTCAGCCATGATCTGCGGATTCGAGCCGAAAAGCTGCGCCGAAATCGGATGCTCATCTTCGTAGAATGAAAGATACCGCTTGCGCTTAGATTCGCGGCAGCGCGCTAGCCCATCGGCCGAGGTGAACTCGGTCATGATTAGTCCGCATCCGGACTGCGTATTGGAGATGCCAGCCTCAACCTGCTCAGCCAGATTCCCATTTCGGGAAGCCGTGAACACGCTGGCATTGCGAATGAAGCGGCGAAAGACGGTGTCGGTCACGCCGGCCATGGGAGCAAGCACCGTGGCCGGCGCCACGCGCACATTGCCGATCGTCATCCCCGCCGGAACACACGCCTGCTCAGGCATGGAGTGAGCGATCGGGTTGTCCCAGTTCTTGCGCATAACCTAGTAATCGCGGACTTCAAAGTCAGGCTTATGAGTAGCCCGTAACCGATCTGCCCGTCTGTATATCTGCGGTGCAGGCCTGAATCGTTCCGGCGAAACGAGAAATTCCGCTTTAAGGTTCTCGGATTCGTCTTCTCGCACTCGGATCACGCCAACTCTTCCAAACCCGGTTTGGTCAAAGAGAGGGTGATCCTTCGGCAACAGCGATCGCCCAGTTTCATTGAAAAGCGCCAAATACTTGTAGTGTGCTGGAATCGTTTCAAGCTTTGATAAACCTTGCTGCAATTTCTGCCCAGAGTTGCCCTGCAATACAAGAACTTCAGCAACGTGGATGTCGCCTGTTCCCGCCCGGTCGATGGCAAGCACGTCGACGCGAGTCTTGGAATTCGGCCATGACACATCAATATAGACTTGCGGAACCATCAACCTCTTGAAAAGGAAATCTGCCACAGATGTACTCGCCCGGTTGGCGAGTTCGCGCTCAGTCAAAATTTTCTTCAACACCTTGCAGCTCCTTTAGATATTCTCTGTTCGCCCACGTGAAAAATTTCTCGGCGTGGTCAATGGCGGCATTTACATGCGAATCGTCAATGCGATCGCTCGTGTACGCAATTTTGTGTTTGTAACCAATTAACCAGCGAATGTGCTTAATTCCAGCAGAATCGCCTTTGCTTTTGCACAGTTTGTGAAATTCATCGACAGACTCGTGGTGCTCCCAATGTCCTTTGCGGGGACTACTCAATTCCGCGCGAACTGCGTCCATGAGAAGAATGGCTGAGTGTACCGCCAGTAGTGCGATTCCACTGCTAAACCGCCGCCAATCTGGTTTCGAGTCGTAAAAGAGCGAGATCATGGCTTGTCGCATCTGCCCGGCCTTATCTCGCAGCTTGGAAGCTTCAATGCGCGACATATCAGTAAAAAGCCCTCGCTAAACGAGGGCTTGACTGCTTCAAATCCCCCAGCGGGTTACTTCGTGCCGGTCTTCGCCGCAGCTTCGGTGGCTTTGGCGTATTTGCGGCGGAATCGCTCGACTCGACCCGCGGTATCGACCAGCTTTTGCTTGCCGGTGAAGAACGGGTGGCAGTTCGAGCAGATTTCCAGGTGGATATCGCCCTTGTGGGTGGACCGGGTGGTGAACGTGTTCCCGCAGGCGCACATCACGCGCACTTCGTTGTAAGCGGGATGAATCTTCTCCTTCATTCCTCTAGCCTTCCTTTGGATCACCGGGGCACACGGAGCCTCTCCGCGAGTTTTCCGGGAAGTTCTAGTTTAAGGGATCAACGCCAAAAAGCCAATTTCACCACGGAGACACAGAGGCACAGAGAAAGTCGGAAGCAAGATCGGGCCCAGATCGGCAATGTGAGATGCAGGTTATCCGTTCTTCCTGGTTTTCTCTGTGACTCTGTGTCTCCGTGGTGAAGAGGTTTTTGGCTGAGTGCTGACGGCTGAATGCTGAGAGCTTCCCAAAAAATTAAAGGGCAGCTTGTGGCTGCCCTTGGTGGCGCTGGTATTTCAGGATTAGAGCGGTTGGACGCTCTCCGCCTGCCAACCCTTGGGTCCCTTCACGACGGTGAATTGCACCGGCTGACCTTCCTTCAGACTGCGGAAGCCGTTAGCCTGAATGGCGGAGAAATGAACGAAGACGTCTTCTCCGTTCTGTCGGCTGATGAATCCATAACCCTTCGCGTCGTTGAACCACTTCACTGTACCTTGTTCCATAGTGTTGCTCTCTAATCCTTTAATCTTTGTGAATTACGCTGAGATGTCATCGGAGGATACTGCAGGCAGGACCAGCTTTGCGGCGAGGACTGCTCACAACCAGGTGCATCTAACGCGGGAACAGTATAGCAGAGAAGAAGCTGGGAACAGCAGCAATTAGCGATTAGCAATTAGCAACTAGCGAAACCAAAATTCATACCGCTGACCCGTCGAAAAAGCCTGACTCATAGCGCCTCTGGCTAATTGCTAGTTGCTAATCCGCTATTGGTGACTCTAGACAACCTTTTCGCGTGTTTCCGCAACCTGCACTAATTCCGTAGGTGCTTTCTACATACTTGACTCGTCTGCTCCATTACGATCGAACATGTTCCTTCGAGACCGTTACTCCTAAACCCTTGAAAAACAACCAGCTACTTGGAATCCAGCATCTACTCACACGCTGGCACAAGATTTGCTCCCCCTATCAAACGCAGGCCGCTGTTCCCGTTTTCGAGTGGTCGCAATTTAGTGACACTAGCATTTTCGGGTGGCGTTGCCGCTGATTTCGCTAATCGCTGATTGCTAATCGCTAGTTGCTGTTTTCAAGGAGGACGCAATGAAGTCAACCTGGGCAGTTGTTTCTGTTCTGCTCTTAGGATCTTTTGCTTTCGCGCACAAGAGCGAACCGGTGTTTCACCAGACCGGCACGATCACCAATATGGACGCTGTCGCCTGCGGTATGGACGAAAACAGCGGCAAGAGCTTTGCCGGCGAGATCATCGGTACCGATGGCGCACACAAGAAGACGCGCGAGATGCTGTGCCAGGAGTACGTACTCAAAACTGATCGCGTGACCTATCACATCCGTCCGCGCGACGATAAGCATCCTGTCCTGCTGCCCGTAGGCGAGCAGGCAGAGTTCAGAATCAAAAAAGACAAGCTCTTGCTTGCCGTGCCTGAACTCGACGGCAAAGAGCGCGAGTACTCCGTCACGTCCATGCAGCTCAATGAGCCTGAGGCGCGCGCTGACGCGCACACCGGCGAACGAGCTGCCAAATAAGTTTTGGCTGGCTGCGAAACGCCGGCAGGTTCCATTAATTCCAGAAGGAGACACAAGTCATGACAAAAGCACTTCTAGCGCTTGCTGCCACCGGCCTGTTCGCGCTGAGCGCGAGCGCGCAAACAGGAGCTCAGGCGAACGGCTCGGCGAGCACTAATACCAGTGTGCAGGCCGGGCAAACGGGCGCGACGGCCAACACGCAATCGTCAGCCGACGTGACTGCGCAGACACCATCTAACGCGAGTTCCCAGCATAAGCGCCACAGTCGCCATGCAGAGGACTCAAACGAGCCTGCGGTTGGCGGCAACGCCAGCGGCCAGGGATCGTTCGCCGCCGGAACTAAGATTCCCGCTACGCTGAACAAGTCCGTAGACGCGCGCAAAGCGAAACCCGGTGATGAGATCACAGCCAAGACCACGCAGAACGTCCGCTCAGAATCCGGTGTGACGATCCCGCGCGGCTCACGGCTGATCGGACACGTGACCGAAGCCAACGCTCGCGCTAAGGGTGATTCGGAATCCGCGCTGGGCATCGCCTTCGATCGCGCGGTACTGAAGAACGGGCAAGAGATCCCGTTTAACGCCAGCATTCAAGCCATCGCCGCCGCGGCGAGCACGGCCAATATGAACGACGTAGATGACAGCATGGGCGCGATGGGCAACGCAGGCGCCAGCGCCGGGATGCCGGCGCCGAGCCGAGGAGCTAACGGCGGATTGCTCGGCGGAGCAGCAGGCGCCGGAAGCACCGTAGGCGGCGTCGCGAACGGCGTGGGCAATACAGTCGGCAATGTCGGCGCGTCGGCCGGCAGCACGGTCAACAGCACGGCGAACGGAACCGTCAATGGCCAACTGTCCTCCACGAGCACCGGCGTGATCGGCTTGCGGGGACTCCAACTCGACAGCGCCGCTTCCAACGCGACCACCGGGTCAGTGATCACTTCCACCGGCAAAGACGTAAAGCTCGACAGCGGAACGCAACTGCTGTTGCAGGCGCACTGATGTTCGGAGAGCCATAGAGTTGCAGTCCGCCGCGGCGGACTGCAGCTCTACCGAAGTTGGGACGCTACGCTGCTTGACGACCGTCCGCTGTGGACTGAACAGGCGGGTTGATCACGGGAGCTTGTACTTGGTTCAGCGGCAAGAAGATTTCGAAGCACGTGTAGCTCTTCCCCGCTCGTTCATCACTGTGGACGCGGATCGTTCCGTGGTGGCGTTGCACGATACCATTGCTGACCCACAGGCCCACTCCGCTTCCCTTCTCTCCCTTAGTGGTGAAGAAAGGCTCAAAAATGTGCTGCCGTACCGATTTGGGAATGCCGCTGCCGGTGTCCAAAAGCGCCACCAGCACACCGTCGCGATGACTGGGCAACGGCTCGCGATATTGGCGCACCTGGATGATCAAAGTACCGCCAGATGACATCGCATCCACCGCATTCACGATGAGATTAGTAAATACCTGCCGCAGTTCCGCAGGAAAGCCCGGCGCCTCGCCTCGCCAGTCATATTTCTTCTTCACGCAGATGCGCTGCGTCTTCAGCTTCTTTCCGTACAGCAGCAAGACGCCGTCCAGAAGGTTGCTGAGGTTCACGGGGGTCATCGCCGAGGGCTGCCGATGCATGGCGAGCGTCTGCTGGGCGACCTGGCTCATGCGAGCGAGTTCTTGTTCCGCCAGTTCGAGATTCCGGCGCTCGTCTTCTCCCAATTTGGGACTCTGCTTTAGCAGGTACAGAAGCTGCATGACTGAATCCAGCGGATTGCGCAGCTCATGCGAAATCGTCGCTGCCATGCGCCCCGTAGCAGCCAGCTTCTCACTCGCGGCAAGCGCCTTCTCCGCTCGCTTACGATCGGAGATATCGCGAAACAGCATGACCTCTCCCAGGCTCATGCCATCGCTCATCACCGGAGCGGCAGTGTATTCCACCAGCAGCTTGGCGCCGGAGGCAGTCGTTAACGTTTCTTCCCGGATATGACAAGGCCGGTCCGTTTGCAGAGCCTCCCAGAGGCAACAAGACTGCTCTTGCGGCGCACAGTTCAGGTGCACGAGTTCGTGCAGTTTCTTGCCTTCCACTTCTTTGGACTGGTAACCCAACATCGTTTCGCCGGCGGGATTGAGGTACTGAATCTCGCCTGCGGGATTGATCGTGCAGACTCCTTCGCTCAAGCTGCCCAGGACAGCACGAAATTGCGATTGCGATTCTTCCGCTTGCATTTGCGCGGTAATGTCGGAGGCCATGCCCAGCATCACCGTGCCGCCATTCTCGGCAAAGATCTTGCCTTTGGCAGAAAGCCAGCGCACTGCTGCGCCTTCGAGCACACGATAATTCAATTCGAAGCGCTCGCGGTTAGCCGCCGCACGAAACAGCGACGTGAGCAGCCGCTCGCGATCCTCCGGATGAACCCTTTGCCTGACGTATTCATGCAATGAGCCTTCACTGTATTCGTCGCGTCTGGCTGTCGAGCGGCTCTCGAGCGACCAGCGGAGCAAATCCTTGCCCATCTGCCATTCCCAAAACCAGATGCGCGCGGCGCGGCGGGCAAGGCGCAGGCGCTGATCATGTTCGAGGAGCGCGCGGCGCTGCTTCTGCAGGCGCCGAATCACCTCGATCAATACAATCCCGAGTCCAACGTAAGCGCACCAGAAGACCAGGTCGGAGCTGCCTATGACGTCAGAACTGACGCCAAAGAGCCAAAATCCAGCCGCCGTTAGAACCAGACACAACCAACCGGCAACCGGTCCGCCCAATAAGGCGCTCACCAGGACCGCGAAGACGCCGATTAATCCAGCCGGCGCCTGCGCTGGATTGAGTGAGGCGCAAACCAGCGTAGCTGCCGCTAATCCAAGCGCGACCAGCAGAGGCACAGCCTGCGAACGAGGCCTGGGCAGGCGAAAACGCAGGAAGCGCGTCTTGTCCGAGGCTAAGCGCATGTAAGGCAAACTTTCGCGAAACTGGCCTCTGATGAGATGAACAAGGGAATGATCGAGGTTGGCGTTTGTTGACGCCTAAGCACCCTTCACGACAGAGACACAGAGGTACGGAGGAGATCGGGTGATTTCGTCATTCGCGATCGGCTGATTGAAAATCGCGAAATTACGAAATCGCGAAATCACAAAATTGCTTTCAGCAGTTCCATTGTCGGATGACTCTGTAATCGTGCTCGTAGCCAAGCGCACCGATGGTGCCGGTGTTCAGGGCGAAAAACTGTCCATCCTTCGGCGGCAACTCCAGCCAGACGGCAGTCAGGATGCGCAGCACATGCCCGTGCGCAAACAAAGCGACATTACCTTGCGCCTGAACACAGCGATCGATTACTCGCTGAACACGAGCGCCGACCTGCTCGACAGTCTCTCCGCAGGGCACACCGTCGCGCCAGAGCGACCAATCCGGACGATCGCGCCGAATCTCAGCGGTGCTGCGGCCCTCGTATTCTCCGTAATCCCATTCGTGAAGATCGAGGGTGACTTGGGCGACGTCTCCATAACCGGCGATCTGGCATGTCTCTCGCGCGCGCTGCATGGGGCTGACCAGCACCAACGCAAATTGCTGTCCTGTCAGCCGAGCCGATAATTCATGCGCCTGCTCGATGCCGCTGGGCAGCAGTGGCAGATCAGTTCGTGACGTGTGCTTGCCCTCAGCGGACCATTCGGTTTCACCGTGGCGCATCAGCCAGATTTCCTGTTTGGGTTCGTTCATCGAAAAGAATGAGGCTACCACCCAGTCTGTACCAATTAGCAACTAGCGATGAGCAATTAGCGAAAAGCTGCACGTCACGAGGGTCAATTCTTCTGTCGAAAGGTGCCAGAATTCAAGTGAGCAGAAGTTCGGCTGTGATGCCGGTTTTGCTAATCGCTAATTGCTAATCGCTATTTGCTGCTCCTCGCGTTGACCCCCCTCGGACAGCATGTTACTTTCAATGGTTGCCCTGCGCTCTCCGGGCACAACCTTCCGCCTGCTCACGAGGAAAAGCTGTTGAGTTCTGTCGCTGAAGCCAACACCACGCTGCGCAAGACTGCCTTGAATGCCATGCATCGCCGCATGGGCGCCAAGATGGTGGACTTCGGCGGCTGGGACATGCCGGTCGAGTACTCCGGCCTCATCTCCGAGCACATGGCGGTGCGCACCGGCGTCGGCGTCTTCGACGTGAGCCACATGGGCGACATCCTGATTCGCGGGCCGCAGGCCCTGCCCGCCGTTCAGCACATCAGCATGAATGATGCGTCGAAGCTGAAGATCGGCCAGGCCCACTATTCGGCGCTGCTGTATCCGGAAGGGACCTTCGTTGACGACGTGATTGTGCACAAACTCGGCGAGTGCGATTACCTGCTCGTGATCAACGCCGGGACGCGCGACAAGGACGTGAGCTGGGTGCAGAAAAACGTTCGCGGTTTCCACTGCCACGCCAACGATCTCAGCGATTTCTACACGCAGCTTGCGATTCAAGGACCAAAAGCCATCGAGGTTGTGAAGAAGCTCACCGACGTTGACCTGGCTCCGATCAAGAATTACTGGTTCACGCACGGCACAGTCTGCGATTTGCCGAACACGATGATCGCCCGCACCGGCTACACCGGCGAAGACGGATTCGAAATCTACGTTCCCTCGGATGAATCCACGAGCGAGCGCGTGTGGAATCAAGTGCTCGCGGCCGGCAAAGAGTTCGGGATCGTACCCTGCGGTTTAGGCGCTCGAAACACGCTACGCCTGGAAGCGAAGATGGCGCTTTACGGCCACGAGATCTCCGACACGATCAACGTGTGGGAAGCCGACCTCGGACGCTTCTGCAAAATGGAGAAGCCTGAGTTCATCGGCGCCGCTGCGCTGGAGGAGGCGCAATCCAAAGGTCTGAGCCGCATTCTCGTCGGCCTGGAGATGATTGAGCGTGGCATCGGTCGCGATGGCTACAAAATCTTCAGCGAGTCCGGCGAGGAGATCGGTTACGTCACCAGCGGATCGCCGGCGCCGTTTCTGAAAAAGAACATCGCGCTGGCCTATGTGCCGCCGAGTTATTCCCAGATTGGGACTGTCGTGCTGGTTGAGGTCCGCTCCCAGAAAATCAAGGCACAAGTCGTGCCGACGCCTTTCTACAAACGCCCGAGCAACAAAGGATAGAACGCATGGCCTTTCCAGCGGATTACCGCTACACCCGCGAACACGAATGGATCAAGGTAGACGGCAACCAAGCCACGGTCGGCATCACCGACTACGCCCAGAACTCGCTGGGCGACATTGTCTTTGTTGAGCTGCCCAAGGTGGGCGACCAGGTCACAGCCGGCAAAACTTTCGGCAGCGTGGAGTCGGTGAAGGCGGTTTCCGAAATCTACGCTCCCGCTTCAGGAAAAGTGACGGCAGTCAACGACGAGTTGGCCAATGCGCCCGAGAAGATCAATTCTGACGCCCACAAAGCGTGGTTCGTCCGCATCCAGCTCAGCAATCCCGGCGAAGTGAACAACCTGCTCTCGTCAGACGACTACGAGAAATATGTGAAAGAAGAAGGACACTGAAATCATTTCGCGATTTGGTGATTGCGTGATTTGGTGATTTAAATCGCGAAATCGCGAAATCGCTCAATCACGAAATCGCGATGAATTTCCCTTTTTAGGACTCTCTACCTTGCGTTATCTTCCCAAATCTCCTGCCGATCGCGAGCTGATGCTGAGCGAGATCGGCGTAGCATCTATTGACGAATTCTTTCAGGCAATTCCCGGCGAGTACCGGCTGGATCGCGATCTCAACGTTCCGCGGCAGATGGCGGAATCGGAGATCATCGACTACTTCCGTCAACGTAGCGATGAGAACGCCGCTGGATATGCTGTGTTTCTCGGCGCCGGCGCGTACCACCACTACCGGCCCGTGATCATCGACGCGCTCGCGCAGCGCGGCGAATTTCTCACCTCCTACACTCCCTATCAGGCTGAGATCTCGCAAGGGACACTGCAGACGATCTTCGAATTCCAGACGATGATCTGCGAGCTCACCGGTATGGAGATCGCGAACGCGTCGATGTACGACGGCAGTACCGGGGCGGCTGAGGCAATCCTGATGGCGATGCGCGTCACCGGGCGCGAACACTCCGTGATCGCGCGCAGCGTGCATCCTGAATATCGCGAAGTTATCCATACGTACTTGCATCATCGCGGGATGCCGATGCACTTTGTCGCATATGAGGAACAGTCAGGCGAGATCAACCTCGATGAACTGGATCGCGCGATTACCAGCGAAACGGCTTGTGTCCTGATCCAAAGCCCGAACTTCTTCGGATCGATCGAGGATGTAGCCGCGATTGCCGACATTGCCCATCGCAAAGGAGCGCTCTTCGTGGTTTCGATTGCGGAAGCGCTTTCGCTGGGCATCGTGAAACCACCCGCAGAAGCCGACATCGTCTCGCTGGAAGCGCAGTCGTTCGGCGTGCCGCTGGGCTTTGGCGGTCCTTACGACGGAGTCCTCGCGGCCAAAGAAAAATACGTCCGGCAAATGCCTGGAAGGCTAGTCGGCGAGACCAAAGACAAGAATGGCAAACGCGGCTACGTGCTCACGCTTTCCACGCGCGAGCAGCACATTCGCCGCGAAAAGGCGACTTCGAACATCTGCACGAACCAGGCGCTGGTCGCGCTGATGTCCACGATCTACATGGATGTGTATGGACGCGAAGGCCTAAAGGAACTTGCGACGCAAAATCTCGCCAAAGCTCACTACGCTGCGACGCAGTTTGCAAAGAAAGCGCGTGTTCTTTTCCCCAACGCGAAGCGCTTCAACGAATTCGTCGTGCAGACCAAAGACGATCCTCATGCGATGAACGATCGTCTGCTCGAAAAGAAGATCATTGGAGGATTTCCGTTGCGCAAGTTTTATCCCGAATTGGGAAATGCGTCGCTCTGGTGCTGTACGGAGATGAACACACGCGAGCAGATCGAAGCTGTCGCTCAGGCGGTGCAGGCATGATCCGCAAAGTCTCGCAGCATGTGAATCAGAACGAGGGCCTGATCTTCGAGAAATCGTCGCCCGGCAAGAAAGCCTATAAGCTCCCGCCACTCGACGTGCCCGAAGTCGATCCTGAGCAGATTCTCGGCGAATACGCTCGCGAAGATCTCGGCCTCATGCCCGAGGTGAGCGAGATCGAAATCATCCGCCACTTTACTCGGCTCTCGACTTGGAACTACGCGATCGATCTTGGCATGTATCCGCTTGGCTCGTGCACGATGAAGTACAACGCTCGCGTGAACGAGTTTGTTGCGCGACTGGAAGGCATCGGCAACGCGCATCCTTATCAGCCGGAGAAAATTTCCCAAGGCGCGCTGCGCATCATCAAGCTGCTGCAGGAGTGCCTGTGCGAGATCACCGGCATGGACGCGATCACCTTGCAGCCAGCTGCCGGCGCGCATGGCGAGTTCACCGGCATTCTGCTCATCCGAGCGCACCACGAGGCAAAAGGGAATCCGCGCAAGAAGATCGTGATTCCCGATTCGGCACATGGCACAAATCCTGCCACGGCCGCGATCTGCGGATACGAGATTATCAATCTCAAATCCAATGCCGAAGGCATGGTCGATGTCTCGCTCCTAGCGTCGCTTGTCGATGACACCGTCGCCGGCATGATGCTGACGAATCCCAGCACCATCGGAGTTTTCGAAAAAGATATTCACCGTATCGCCGACGTGCTCCACGAAAAAGGCGCGCTGCTCTACATGGACGGCGCCAACATGAATGCGCTCGTTGGCAAAACACGTCCTGGCGATTTTGGCGTCGACGTGATGCACCTCAATCTGCATAAGACGTTCTCCACGCCCCACGGCGGCGGCGGTCCCGGATCGGGACCGGTGGCGTGTAAGAGATTCCTCGAGCCGTTTCTTCCGACTCCTGTGCTCACGACGCGCAAAGACGGCCTTCTCGGCTTCGAGTACAACCGTCCACAATCGATTGGGCGCGTGCGCGCCTTCTACGGCAACTTCGGCATGTTCGTACGCGCGCTCGCATACATTTTCGCCAATGGTCCCGACGGCCTGCGACAAACGACTGAAGACGCGGTGCTAAACGCAAACTACATTCGCAAAAAGCTCGACGGCATATACGAACTTCCTTACAAAACGGGCTCCATGCACGAGGTCGTCTTCAGCGATCATCTGCAAACGCAAAATGGAGTGAAGACCGGCGACATCGCCAAGCGGCTCATCGATTACGGTTTCCATCCGTACACGACCTCGTTCCCGCTGATCGTGCCCGGCGCGCTGATGATCGAGCCAACCGAAAGCGAGTCGAAAGAAGAGCTGGATCTGTTCATCGACGCGATGAAATCGATTGCTCGCGAAGTGCAGGAGGATCCGCAGCTCGTCGTCGGAGCTCCGCATGATACGCGGGTCGCCCGCATGGACGAGACCTCCGCCGCGCGCAGGCCGGTCCTGCGCTGGAAACCCGAAGCAAAACGGGAGGCGGCGGCAGTCCCGAAACCGGAGCTGGTTACCACTTAGATTGAGAGTTTGTCCGGCCTGTGGCGAGGCGAACTTTCCCTGAGAACAGCGAAATTTGCAGGGGGAGGGTCTCCTGAACTCTGTTTTCCCCAACAAAGACGCGGGTTGGGCGTCTTTGCTGAGCGAACGTAACAGCGAATTAGCAGGGAAGTTTCAATATTCGGTGTAACTGGTTTTGTTTTCAAGCTGGTAGCCACAGCTAGCAGCTAGAAGCTCGTTTGCTGAGGGAAGCGAGCAGTGAAATAGCAGCGAAAATGGCTTCGCCTAGGACAGGCTGCTGTCCGGATGCGACGCTGGCCAAGTAACTGCCTCCGGAGTAACCCTAATCCACCTCAGTCGGCAGGCACGTTAGTTCGAAAAATTTTATAACGGGCGAAACAAATCACCCGATCACCCGATTCCGCATGTCCGTCTTCGACGACCAAAAAGACGAGCTCGAAAAATACGAGTTCATGATGGGCACGGCTCGCGGTCGCCTGGCCGTCACACTCGACCTGCTCACCGACGCCCTCGTCCTCGTCGGACAACACGGCGTTTACTGCACCAGCAATCGCAATCCGAGCAAACCTGCGCTCGACGTTCAAAGTGTGCTCGCGTCTATCGAAGGAGCCAAGGAGCTGATTGCGTCCGTCATGGAAAAGCTTCGCCAGGAACGCGAACAAAGCCAGAAACTCCCAGGTTAGAGCGATTACAGAGTGGATGTAGACCGGTCAGGGAAGGGCGCGCATTTAGAGGCTGCGGAAAAATAACATTCGCAGTAGGGAAGGGCACGGATTCATCCGTGCCGTAACGCGTTCCAAAAAAACACGGCTTTAGCCGCCGGGGTAAGCCTGTCTTTTCATCAAGCGATTACCTCAGGCGCTAAAGCGCGAAGCATCTCTTGCCCGCAAACGGCACGACTGAACAGGCTGCGGAAAAAAGGTGTGGGAATCAAGGCGAGTAGCAGGTTTCCACAGGCAAATAGGTTAAGAAATAGGCATGCGAGGACACGACGAGCAACAGGAGAATGCGTTCAGTTATCGG
>DASTJH010000033.1:0-26145 GCA_035716645.1 Terriglobales bacterium
TCGGCGGAAACATCATTACCTGCCCTGGATGCTCACCGCGAATAAACGCCATGCCCTCTGCGCTCCTACAGCGCATCTTGCCATCATTCCTGCTCCAGCGATAGTGTGAGTTTCGTAACAGCCTCGGTAGCGAATGGGTCACACGGGGCATTGCGTTGACAGGACCTCCACACCCATTCCCTCCTGGGAACGGTACTGACTTAAGTCCCGGACCAGCTTGAATCCCGCAATGGGATCAAAGCATCTATCGACTGCCATGAAAACGAAGAAAATTTTGGGGACTTACGGCAGCGGATCGACGCATTGGGTAGGCGACGGGTTTCACGTCCGCAACCTATTTCCTTCCAATGGATTACAGACGGAGGTCAGCCCCTTCCTCATGCTGGATTACGCCGGCCCGACCTATTTTAAGCCGACGCAGAATCCGCACGGCGTGGACGAGCACCCGCACCGCGGATTCGAGACGGTGACGATCGCCTACCAGGGCGCGGTTTCGCACCGAGATTCGAGCGGGAATTCGGGCACGATCCGTCCTGGCGACGTGCAGTGGATGACTGCTGCCTCGGGAGTGGTGCATGAGGAGAAACACGAAGCGCAGTTCGCGAGCCAAGGCGGGAACTTCGAGATGGTGCAGCTCTGGGTCAACCTGCCTCGCGCGCACAAAATGTCGAAGCCTCGGTATCAGACATTGCTAAAAGAGGAGATTCCCAATGTGGAACTCGGCTTCGGCGCAGTGGCGCGTGTAGTTGCCGGAGAACTCAAGGGCGCTAAAGGTCCGGCCAAGACATTTACGCCGGTGAACGTCTTCGATGTGCGTTTGCAGGCAGGCAGTCGAGCTTCGATCCAACTTCCCGAAGGACAAAACGCCTCGCTCGTCCTGCTCAAAGGCAACGTAACCGTGAACGGATCGCAGTCGCTCGAAGGCGAAGCGAAGATCATGCTGCTCAGCGAGGACGGCGACGAGGTGACGCTCGAAGCGAAAAATGAAACCACGCTCCTCGTCCTAAGCGGCGAGCCGATCCGCGAACCGATCGCCAGTTATGGCCCGTTCGTGATGAACACGCGCGAGGAGATCATCCAGGCGGTCGAGGACTATAAGGCGGGAAAGATGGGACACCTCGACGCGGCGTGAACGAAAACCGGGGGTGAACACGAAGGGCACGAAGGAGGAACAAGGAACCCACTTTAGTATTCCTTCGTGTTCCTTCGTGACCTTCGTGTTAAAAGCTTTTGACTTTGTGGGCGGTGCCGTGTTCACCCCTGGTTCTTTCGCTTGCGATAAACTTCCCCCATGCGCCCACGTCCAGCCGCTGGATGGCTGCTTGCGCTTCTCTCCGCAACTCTCCAGGTGCTGTGCTTTCCCAGTCCGGGAATTTATGTTCTCTGCTGGATCGCGCTCGCGCCGCTCTTCGTCATCCTGATCGACCGGCGCTACTCGCCCACGCTCCTGCATTGCGTCCTGTTTGCCTACGTAAACGGCATCGTTTGGTACGCCGGCTCGTGTTTCTGGATTTATCACGTCATGCATTATTACGGCAGCCTCTCGCCGGCAACCGCCGTGGGTGTGTTGATCCTGTTCTGTTTTTACTTGGCGTTGTACCACGCGCTCTTCGGCCTGCTGCTCGGATTGGTGACGCGCAGCAAACCATTCGCGAATGCGCGTGCGCTGATTGTCGCTCCGGTACTGTGGGTTGCGGTCGAATTCGCGCGCGCGCACGTCACTAGCTTTCCCTGGGACTTGCTCGGATATTCCCAAATTGAAAACCTTCCGCTCACTCGACTGGCAACGTACACCGGCGTGTACGGACTTTCGTGGGTCATCGCGCTGGTGAACGCGGCATTTGCTCTGGGATTCCTCTTGCCTCGCAATCGTCGGATGACGGTCGGCCTCGTTGCGGTGCTCGGAGCAATCGCGCTGGAGTGGGGCGTGCTTGTGCCGTATCCGCCGACTCATACGGATCATGTGGCGGAACTCGTGCAGGTGAACCTGCCAATTCTGGAAACCGACTGGGCGCCTGCCTACTATGACCACACGATTGCGGAATTGGTGCAGCTCAGCGATCAGAGCGCGAATTCGCAGCCGGCACAGGGGTCGTCGCCGAAATTAATCGTGTGGCCGGAGTCGCCGGCGCCCTTCTACACCTCCGATCCGCGATTTCGGCACTGGATGTCGGCTTTGGCGCAGGACTCCCATGCTTACGTAATCGCCGGCAGCCTGGGCGTGAGCGCGAGCTCCGATCCTAAGAATCCGCTGGTCTACAACTCGGCGCAGCTCGTCGCGCCGGATGGCAACTTTGCTGCGCGCTATGACAAAATCCATCTCGTGCCCTTTGGCGAGTATGTTCCATTTCGGAACTGGCTGGGATTTGCACAATCGCTCACGCACGACATCGGCGACCTCTCGCGGGGAAATGCGCGGAATACAATGGAACTCCGCGCTGCACCCCGAACGGCACCCCCCGCTACCGCAGGGGGTACTGACCGTGCCGCGCCCGCCGCGCCAGCTGGGGAAGCACCACCGACGACAGTACCCCCTGCGGTAGCGGGGGGTGCTGCTGACGTCTACCGCGTGGGCACCTTCATCTGCTACGAATCGATCTTCCCCGATGAAGTTCGGCAGTTTGCCGCAAATGGCGCGCAGCTCTTCGTCAACATCTCCGATGACGGTTGGTATGGCGAATTCGGCGCGCCAGGACAGCATCTGAACATGGCGCGTATGCGCGCGATCGAGAACGGACGCTGGCTGCTGCGCGCGACGAACAACGGAGTCACGGCTTCGATCAGCCCGCTGGGGCAGGTCGTCGCGCAGATTCCGCGGAACACGCGCGCGGTGCTGGAAGCGCCGTATGCGTTCGAGTCGGGAACCACGTTCTACACTCGTCACGGCGATTGGTTCGCCTGGCTGTGTGCGATAATTTCTATACTGACTTTGATCCTGGCCGCGATTCGCGGAAGAGCGTTTTCGCCGCGCCAGCAGTGACTTTTATACAGACCGGGGAACCCAAAATGATGGTTGAAGAACTCGAACGCGAATACGCGGGCGTGCGCAGCAAGGCCCACGATCTGCGGGAGTATCTTTGACGCGCCCCGCCTGCGCGAGCAGCTTGCCGAAGTAGAAAAGAAAGCTGCCGACCCCAACTTCTGGTCCAATCAGGAACAATCCCAGCAGGTAATGCGCGAGCGCAAGCGCCTCGAGAGCGTGCTCGCCTCCGAAGGCGATCTCGCGCGCCGCACCCAGGACATTGAAGCCTACTTCGAACTTGCACGCGAAGGCGAAGCCGTCGATGAAGACTTGCGGCGCGAGATCGGCAATCTGCGCGAAGTGGTCGAGAAGTTAGAGACCGAAACTCTGCTCTCTGGTGACAACGATGCCCGCAACGCGATTGTCACCATCCATCCTGGAGCCGGCGGCACTGAATCGCAGGACTGGGCGGAGATGCTCATGCGGATGTACCTGCGCTGGGCCGAGCGTCAGGGATTTGAAGCTGTGCTCAACGACTATCAAGCTGGTGAAGAAGCCGGGATCAAATCGGCGACCTTCACAGTAACCGGCGATTACGCCTTCGGACTGCTGACGAGCGAGATCGGCGTCCATCGTCTCGTGCGCATCTCGCCCTACGATCAGGCGAAGCGGCGTCACACGTCCTTCGCCAGTGTTTTTGTCTCGCCCGAGATTGATGAGTCGATTGAAGTAGAAATCAAGCAAGAAGACTTGAAGATCGACACCTACCGCTCCGGCGGCGCCGGCGGACAGCACGTGAACACCACCGACTCGGCCGTGCGCATTACGCACATTCCTACCGGCATCGTCGTGAGCTGCCAGAATGAGCGCTCGCAGCACAAGAACCGCGAGCGCGGCATGAAGATTCTCCGCTCCAAGCTGTACGAGTACGAACTCGAAAAAAAGCGTGCGGAAACCAAGAAGCTCGAAGATTCCAAGCTCGACATCGATTTCGGCTCGCAGATTCGCTCATACGTGCTGCATCCGTATCGGATGGTGAAAGATCACCGCTCAAAAGTCGAGGTCGGCGATGTAGACCGCGTGCTCGATGGCGACCTGACGCCGTTCATTCGCGGCTATCTGCTGATGCGGCGGGAAGCGGGCGGGAGCTGACCAGGAGTGCGTGGTTCCATTTCGGGAACACCACTTGCTCTGTCATCCTGAGCGAGGGCGCACGCCCGAGTCGAAGGACCCCGCTGCTGCTGACGCAGGACTTGCGGTGGCACATTTCACGAAGACGCGCCCTTCAGTCCAGAGGAGACAGTGTTGCGGGACGCGCCGAAAATTGCAAACAGCATCTATGGAATCCAAATTCGCGGGGTCCTTCGACTCGGGCGTGCGCCCTCGCTCAGGATGACAGAAGTTGTCGAAAGCTTTAGTGCTGATAGCGTCATTACAGCCATGTCCCGATTGCTTGAGATGATCAAACAATCCGCCGCTCCCGCAGGCGTGATGCGCTCCGCGTCGAAGGGTGCGTTGGCGCTGCCTGCCGGCGAGATGCTGGAGATTCTTGTCTATCTCAGCAATCATGCGGTCTTCGGCGAGCAGGCACGGATGACGTTGGCTGGATTTGACGAACAAGGGTCGCTCACGGCCGCTGCCGATCCGAACACGCCGCGCGAAGTTCTGCATTATTTTTTGGCTCCGCGTAATCGTCGGCCGGCGCTGCTGCTGCCGTTATTCAATAATCGTTCTGTTTCCGAAGACATCCTAGCTGCCGTCGCCGAGACTGCGAGCCGGGAGACGACTTCGGTGCTCGTCTCCAGCGAGCGCGTCATGAACTCGACGCGCATTTTGAAGCCGCTGCTCAACAACTCCAACATCACGCCCGAGGAATATCAGCAGATCACCGCCAAGCTCTCGCAGCTAGGCGTGAATGTGGCGGAAGAGTTTGGAACCATCACCGACGTCGCCGTGCTGGAATGGCTCAGGGAGCATGCGGCCGAACTAGCCGCCGAAGAGCGCGAAGGCAAGCCGTTCATGCTGATGGGCGGTGTGGACGAAGACGTCGAAAGCGAAGAGCCAAGCACTGTCACCGCCGAAGCTCTTGCGGCTTCCAAGGACAAGGGTGACGAAGAGCGTCTCTCCACGCTGCAAAAGCTCGCGCGCATGAACGTGGGCGAGCGCATCAAGGTGGCGATGCTGGGATCGAAAGAAGAGCGCAGCATCCTGATTCGCGACGGATCGAGGCTGGTATCTTCCGCCGTACTCTCTTCGCCCAAGGTGAGCGAAGCTGAAGTCGAGACCTTCGCCAGCATGAAAAACGTGCGCGAAAACGTACTGCGCGACATTGGCCGCAGTCACAAGTTCATGAAGAGCTACGTGGTCCTGCGCAATTTATGCAGCAATCCGCGCACGCCGCTCGATGTCTCGCTCGGACTGATGAAAAATCTACTGGCGCCTGATTTGAAGGTGCTCTCGACCAACAAGAACATTCCCGAAACCCTACGCAGAATGGCAATGAAGCTGTTCAAGGTGCGCTCAAGCCCGAGCGGGAGGGGTGGAGAATGATGGAATGTTTGTTGGCGTCGATTTGCAAAATAGAGTCGCGGAGCGACGCCTGATGACAGCCGCCGCGGAGGGTAATCCCATTTTGGTTCTGAGTGCCGGAGGCACGGTATTACGGTTCCGTCGCTGCGAACCGTATGTCGCGCCTTCGGCGCTCGAATCATTTCGATACGACGACCCAATGCTTCGCATTGGGCTTTCTTCTAGCGCGCCTCCGACGCTCATCTCCGCCTGACGTTGAATCAGGTTCCTAATTGAGACTCAGATCCCTTGGCCACCAAATAACCATCAGAATCGCGGACCCCACGTAGAACGGAAGCACATATCTCAGGCTCATTCCGCTGAACTGTGCGAGGACACCCCATAGCGCTACGGCAAGTGCTGACCACAGGCTTAAAGTTGGAATCACCTTAAACGTTTTGAGTGCTCGTTCGCTTGTGATCGGATTCGCGAGCTGCGCGGCAGTTTTTCGCCGAATTCTCCAAGCTCCGACCCATGACCAAATTCCTCCGCCGCAGCAAACGTAATAGAGTGTCCCGGGTTGCGAATGGCGAGGAGTGGCCTTTTGCGCAGCGAAAATCGAAAAGAGCATTAACCCAACGATACCTACATGAATGATTCGCAAACGGCGATGCGGGGCCGCTCCCATGATTCAACTCTCCCGGCAGAATATCAGGCTAACCCTTGCTCCCGGCAATCACCGCAGCTTAGGCTATTGAGTTCCAATCACGAAATCTCGAAATCACAAAATCACGAAATTCCCCCGAGGTTTTAATGCCCGTTCTAACCGAAGCTCCTCCCAAAACGACGCCTAATATCAAAGCCCCGCGCGGCACGGCGATCTCATGCAAAGGCTGGCAGCAGGAAGCCGCCATGCGCATGCTGATGAATAACCTCGACGACGAGGTAGGCGAGCGCCCGCAGGATTTAGTCGTCTACGGCGGTACCGGACGCGCGGCGCGGAATTGGGACTGCTATCACGCGATCGTCCGCTCGCTGCGCGATCTCGAAAGTGACGAAACCCTGCTGGTCCAATCCGGGAAACCAGTCGGCATCTTCAAGACGCATGATTACGCGCCCCGCGTGCTGATCGCTAACGCCAACCTCGTCGGACATTGGTCAAATTGGGAAAAGTTCAACGAGCTCGAGCGCGCGGGCCTCACGATGTATGGACAGATGACCGCAGGCTCCTGGATCTACATCGGCTCGCAGGGAATCATTCAGGGAACTTTCGAAACCTTCGCCGCAGCCGGCGAAAAGCATTTTCACGGCGACCTCACCGGCAAGCTGATCGTCAGTGGCGGCATGGGCGGGATGGGTGGCGCGCAGCCGCTGGCTGCCACGATGACCGGCGCATGCTTCCTCGGCATCGACGTGAATCCCGAGCGCATCAAGAAGCGCCTGAAGACCGGCTATTGCGACTTCATGGTCAACAGTCTCGACGAGGCGCTGCGCATCCTGAAAAATTCGATTCGCAAGAAAGAAGCGATTTCCGTCGGCCTGGTCGGCAACTGCGCGGAGATCATTCCCGAGCTCGCCGATCGCGGCGTGCTGCCCGACCTGCTCACCGACCAAACTTCGGCGCATGATCCGCTCAACGGTTACATTCCTTCAGGTTTGACGATCGAGCAGGCGGACGACTTGCGCAAGCGCGATCCTAAAAGCTATCTCGATCGCTCGATGGATTCGATCGCGCGCCACGTAGAAGGCATGCTCGCGTTGCAAAAAGCCGGATCGGTGACCTTTGATTACGGCAACAACATTCGTACGTTCGCCTTCAAGCGCGGCGTGAAGAACGCCTACGATTTTCCCGGATTCGTGCCTGCCTACATTCGTCCGCTATTCTGCGAAGGACGCGGTCCGTTCCGCTGGGTCGCGCTTTCCGGCGAACCATCGGACATCGCGACTACCGACGATCTGATCCTTGAGATGTTCCCCGAGAACCGCATCCTCAGCCGCTGGATCGATCTCGCGCGCAAGCGCATTCATTTCCAGGGACTGCCGGCGCGCATCTGCTGGCTCGGCTATGGTGAGCGCGCGCAGTTCGGCCTCGCGATGAACGATCTGGTGAAACGCGGAAAGATTAAAGCGCCGATCGTGATTGGGCGCGATCACCTCGACTGCGGTTCGGTGGCGTCCCCATTTCGAGAAACGGAATCGATGAAGGACGGCAGCGACGCGATCGCCGACTGGGCGCTGCTCAATGGGCTGCTCAACACCGCGAGCGGCGCGAGCTGGGTCTCGATCCACAACGGAGGCGGCGTCGGCATCGGCTACTCGCAGCATGCCGGCCAGGTGATCGTTGCAGACGGCACCGACGCGATGGCCAAGCGTCTCGAACGCGTGCTCACCAACGATCCCGGCATCGGCATAGCTCGCCATGCAGACGCAGGCTACGAAGAAGCGCAGGGTTTCGCAAAAGAAAAGGGAGTGCGTATTCCGATGCAAGAAGCTGCGAAGCCCCGAAGCCCCGAAGCCCCGAAGCAAAACCGGTGAACAGGAAGTTCACGGCGAGGCGGAGCCGCACCCGATTTTCGCAGGCTTGGAGCGCCTCAATATCGCTTTTCTCCGTGTGTTCCGTGTCTCCGTGGTGAAAAGGTTTTCGCTTCGCAGCGTCGGGGCCCCGGGGCTTCGCAGCTATACTCTAGACCTTGATCCCCTACATCCACCTGGGTCCCGTCACCATCGGCAGTTTTGGGCTGCTGATGCTGCTGGCCTTTATTGCCGCCTATCTAATCCTGCGCGCGGACATTCGCCGGCGTGGCTCGCGCGTCGACGCCCAGAACGTGATCACGATTTGTGCCTTGCTTGGCATCGCAGGCGCCAAGCTGTACCACGTCTTCGAAACTCCTTCGGACCTGATCGCCGATCCCATCGGCCAGATCTTCAGCCGCTCCGGATTTGCATGGTTTGGTGGACTGCTCGGCGTGCTGCTTGCGCTGTGGCTGCTGGCGCGGCACTACAAAATTTCTTATCTCGCGATTCTTGATCTCTGCGCGCCAGCAGCGGCGCTGGGCTATGCCGTCGGACGCATCGGATGCCTCACTTCCGGAGATGGCGACTATGGCACGCCGACCTCGCTGCCCTGGGGGATGAGTTTTCCCAACGGGCTGGTGAAGACCACGCAGCATGTCCATCCGACGCCAATTTACGAGGCGATCGCCGCAACGCTGATCTTCTGGTACCTGTGGCGGCAAGGCGGAAAGTCAATTTTTCGTCCGCGGCCTGTGGGTGAAGTGGCGGCGCTTTACCTGATCTGGATGGGCGTTGAACGCTTTTTCGTCGAATTCATCCGCATCAATCCTCGTTCCTTTTTTGGGATGAGCAACGCGCAGGGAGCAAGCCTGGTCTCGATCGCTGCCGGCCTGATTATTCTGGTGACGGTAAAAAAAAAATTCCGCAGCCAGAAAGGCGAGCACCGCATCCTGCGCCACTTCGAGGAACGCGGTGATGTGTTGCAGCCGGAGTACCATCGACCAACGCCGGAGTGCCCGCATCCCGAGCGCTGGAGCATGTACGACTCCATGACCGCCGAAGTCGAAGTCCTCGAATTCCTGCGCTGTCTCGTGCGCACCGTCAAACCGCAGACCGTGGTCGAAACCGGCACGTTCATGGGCGTGAGCACGCTCTGGATCGCCGAGGGCCTGAAGGCCAATGGCTTCGGCAAAATCGTCACCTGCGAGTACGATCCGGTAGTCTTCGGCAAAGCGAAAAAACGAATCGCCGAGTCCGGCCTGGGCGGGTGGATCGACCCTCGCAACGAGTCCAGTCTGGAGATTAAGATTCCCGGTACGATCGACCTGCTTTTCAGCGACAGCGATCCCCCGCTCCGGGAACAGGAGGTCCGCCGCTTTCTGCCGCAGATGAACCCCAACGGCCTCATCCTCATGCACGACGCCAGTTCCCACCTGAAGACCGTCCGCGAAGCTGCCCTAAAAATGGAGCAGGAAGGCCTGATTTCGGTGGTTTTAATGCCTACCCCCCGGGGCCTGGTCGTGGCCCAAAAGCGCGAAGGCCGGAAATAAATCTGGCAGGCGTCTGGCTCCAGAGTCTCTGGATTGCATCAAAACTGGGCGAAAGAGGCTTTTCACCACAGAGACACAGAGTCACAGAGAAAATCAAGAACTAAAATTTGGCCAATCTGGCTTCTGCCTTCCTCTGTGACTCTGTGTCTCTGGGGTGAACAAATTCCATGTCACTCGCTGCGGCGGTCGGCTTTCGGGAAAATGCGTACTCGTCGGTCCGGCAATACTTCGAGCTGGCTGCCGACCGGCTGGGGCTGCATCCGGAGATGCGTCGTCTGCTGTCAGTCCCATTTCGGGAATTGACGGTTGAGCTGCCGCTGCGCCGCGATGATGATAAGCTCCAGCTCTTTCGCGGATTCCGCGTGCAGCACAACTCCGTCCGCGGACCGGCGCTGGGAGCTATGCGTCTTCAACCCGGTTTGGAGCTCGATGACCTCCGCGCGTCCGCCGAATCGATGACCTGGCGCTGCGCTCTGGCCGGTGTGCCTTTTGGTGGTGCTGCAGGCGGAATCGCGTGCGACCCGGCCCAGCTCAGTTGTGGAGAGCTCCAACGTCTCGTTCGCCGCTACACCGCGCGCCTGCATCAAGTGCTGGGAGCATACGAGGATTTGAGCGCGCCCGGCGTGGACGCTGGCGAGGAAGTGATGGCGTGGATGCAGGACGAATTGTCTGCGCTCGAAAAGGGAACCGCGGCCGCCGTGCTCGGAGATTCCAAGGACCTTGAGTGGGGTTCGGTGCGCGAGCAGATCGTGGCGTCCAGCACGGCAGCTTTGGTCACTCGCGCGGCGCAGGATGCTCATCTCTCGCGCTTCCCGCTCAGAATCGTGGTGTACTCGCGCGATCGGAGCGCCATGCCTGCAGCCTGCGCGCTGCAAAAGCTTGGACACGCGATCGTCGGCGTCTCGGAAGAGCGCGGAAGCCTGCACTCCTCCAGCGGGATTGACATCGACAAACTGCAGAAGCATCTCCTCCGGACCAGTTTGCTATCGGGCTTTTCCGGCGCGACCGAGGCTCGCGATGTGCTCCGCCTCGATTGCGATGTCCTCGTCCTCGGTGCAGCCGCATCCGCGCTGAACGGCGCCAATGCCGGACGAGTCCGTGCGAAGCTCGTGGTCGAAGCTTCCGAACTGGCGATCACGCCGGCCGCGGAACGCGCGTTAAGCGGACGAGGGATCCACGTAATCCCCGATCTGCTGGGAGCCGCCGGATACGTGCTCGCCGCAAGCGCGGAATGGTCGCGGCACGTGCTGCATTTCGCGATCGACGAAGATCGGCTGCTGCGCGAGAACGAAGCCGCCATGCTGCGCAGCTACGAGCAAACGCTGGAACGCAGCCATAGAGAAAAAATCAGCCTGCGCCTCGCTGCTTACGAAATCGCGATCGAGCGGGTCGCCCGCTCCGAGCGACTGCGGGCAGGCGTGAAGGCCGGCTAGCGTCGAGGATTCTTCGAGTACTCCGTGTCTTCGAGTGAAAAGGACTTTTCACCGCCGCAGCAAACTCACAAACTGTGACAACTCCTGCTCATTCACGTCCGAGATAGCGCAATAGTCCATGCCGCCTTTGCGCCACTGGATCACGTGGAAACCATCCTGCTCAGTCGCGTGCGGCGCCTCGTCGGCTCCGGCCGACGGCCAGGTAAACAGGTTGATCACGTGCTTGTGACGCTGATAGACGATCGCTGCGGCCGGATGTCCATCCAGGTAATCGAGCCGCCCTCCGATCAGATCGAAACCCTCGGCAGACAGATCCGGCACCTGCGGTGAAAAGTCGATCTTTCCGGTAAACCACGGTTTTACCGTGTGCTGATCGGAAGTGAGGACGTCAGTCAAATGGCTCGCCATCAGCGAGCGCACGTGATCGGCGACCAGCTCGCGCGCGAGCGTGGAGTTCTCACGCGGCGAGACGAAGCGCGGCACAATCAGCGCTGCCGCTACGATCACGCAGGCAGCCGCAACTGTCGCCCAGTTCCACCATGGAATCGATCGCTGCGGACGCGCGGACTTCGCTCGCTGACGCTCTTCCTTGCGCAACGCGGCATCGATGCGCGAGCGCAAATCCGGAGGCGTTGCATACCGGAGATCGGCGCCGGCAATGTTCTCCCGCAGCGTGCGATAGCTGGCTACCTCGTGCGCGCACTCACCGCACTCGGCGAGATGATCTTCGAGTTCCATGCTGCGCACCAGATCGAGTTCGTTGTCCAGGTAAGCGTGCAGCAGGTTGCGTTGGGCGTGACTAGTCATGTTGCTGAACCTCCGCTGCCTGGCTCCGCATGCGGTTCCGCAACAGGCTGCGCGCGCGAGAGATGCGCGACATCACTGTGCCCAGCGGCGAGCGCGTAATCGCGGCGATCTCTTTGTATGACAATTGCTCCAGCTCGCGCATGAGGATTACCTCGCGATACTCGGCCGGCAGTTGTTCGATCGCCTGTCGAATCTCCTGGCTGCGAGTCTGCTTCAACAGCGCCGACTCCGGCGTGACTGCGTCCTCGAGATCGGTGTGAAGGCCTTCGTCGAACTCTGCCGAATTTTGCAGAGGCATCTGTCTGCGAATCCAGGTGAGATAGGTGTTGCGCACGATCGTCAGCAGCCACACGCGGGCATCGTCTCCGCGAAACGTCTCAAAAAATCGGAATGCGCGCAGCAGCGCTTCTTGCGCAATGTCCTCCGCGTCGCTGGCGTTGCGCGTCATCCAGCGCGCGAGGTTGTAGGCCGAATCCACATGAGGCATCACCAGCGCCTCAAAGCGCTCGACCCGGTCTTGTGCCTGCACGGAGCTGCTCATTCTTAGTCCATTTGGCTTTAGGGAAGGGCACGACTTTAGTCGTGCCGTTTACGGGCGGCGAATGCTTCGCGCTTTAGCGCCTGAGGTTACACCGCGGTGGTGAAGACAAAAAGCTTACCTCAGCGGCTGAAGCCGCCTCATTTTGGAACCCTCTTGACGGCACGGATAAATCCGTGCCCTTCCCTACTGCCCATTTCCATGCAGGCCTGAACGGCCTGCTCCACCCCGCCTGAGTCCTTTCTGAATTGCTTAGACTGTCATCCGCCCGAGATATTCCCAAACTCTACCAAGGAATTTTGTCCCGCCGACTTGAGCAGTGAGGAAATAAATGCCCCGGCGCTCCGGTTCACTCTCACGCAATCCGCTATGGAGGCAAACAGAGTGAAGAAAGAGTTTAATCGGCGCTCGTTCATGAAGATCGCCGCGACCTCATTCGGCATCGGCGCGCTCTACCAGGTGCTGCCGATGACGGCCAGCGGGGAGAGCGAAGAATTCCTCGGCTTTCTCGGCAAACAGAATGGCGAGAAGCCGACGCCCTTCTCCTTTGTCCAACTCAGCGACACGCACGTCGGCTTTCATGGGCCACCGGACCCGCTCGGCACCAAGGCCTTCGAGCACGCGGTCGATATGGTCAACGGCCTTGACACCAAGCCCGACCTCGTAATCGTGACCGGCGACCTGACGCACGACAGCGAAAATCGTACCGAACAGGCCGAGCGCATGAAGCTCTTCCAGGAGATCTCCGGACGGCTGCATGCGCCGATGCTCAAGCTTGTTCCCGGCGAACACGATGCCGGACTCGATGGCGGCACGCTCTACCGCGAGCACTTTGGGCAAACATCGTACTCGTTCGATCATCGCGGCGTGCACTTCATCGCGCTAGATAACGTCTCGCATCCCAAACCGGAAGTCGGAGCCGAAGCCATTGCCTGGCTCAAAAAGGACCTGGCGCGTTTTCCCAAAACGGCGCCGATCGTGGTGATGACCCATCGTCCGCTCTTCGACTTAAAACCGGAATGGGAATGGTTCACCAGCGATGGTGACGACGTAATGAACGTCCTCGCTCCTTATGAGAACGTGACCGTTCTTTACGGGCACATTCACCGCGACAACGAACACGATGACGGTCACGCCCGGCATTATGCAGCGCGTTCGCTCATCTTCGCATTCCCCGACCCGACCGTAACACCGGTCGATCAGAAGAAACCAATTCCATTCGACAAGGAGCGGCCATTCAAGAACCTCGGCATTCGCCTGGTTAATGAAAATCCACGGCGACGGCCGGCCTCCGCGTCGCTTGAAATCCGGGATGTGGAACTCAGCCTGCGCGAGTTCAACGAATTGGTAGGAAGTCAGCAACTACTCAAAGATGGAGATCTGTAATCAGCATGAAACGCAAACTCTGGACCATTCTTCCCATTTTGGTACTGGCGCTGCTCACGAGCGCTTCGTTCGCCCGGCACGACGATGACGCTGCTCCGCAGGTAATCGAGCTCAAAGCCAAGCGCTTCGCTTTTACTCCCGGCGAGATCACGTTGAAAAAAGGCGAGCCGGTAATTCTGCGGCTCAGCAGCGACGACGTCACTCATGGGCTCTATCTCAAACCGCTGAAGATCGACGCGGACATCACGCCAGGAAAAACAACCGACGTGAAAGTTACGCCCGAGCAGGTGGGCAAGTTCGTCGCCATCTGCGATCACTTCTGCGGCGCGGGTCACGGCAACATGCATCTTGTCGTGAATGTGGTGGAGTAGCTCGACATGAGGGAAAGCAAAACGGACATGCGTGATCTCCTCTCCTTAACGGCGGCCGCGGCGCTTTCCCTCGCCACCCTGGCTTTCGCTGGTTGCGGCGTCAAGCAGCCCTCCTCACTTGAGACGCGCGTCGCAACCAGCGTGAAGCACCACATCACAGTTGGCGGAAAAGATGTGTCCAACCCGCTGCCACGAAATGAAGAGACGATCGCGATGGGCCGCAAAGCCTTCGGCTACTACTGCGTCACCTGCCACGGGTTAGATGGACAAACGACCGGAGTCCCGTTCGCGAACGCGATGTCGCCACCCGTTCCCAATTTGGCATCGTCGGACGTGCAGGCCTACACCGACGGCCAGCTCAAGTGGATCATCGACCACGGCATCTACCCCTCCGGCATCCCCGCGTCGAAGGGCATTCTAAGCGACGAGGAAATCTGGAGCATCATCCACTACCTCCGCAACCTTCCACCCAAAGGCAGCCTGGGCGAACCGAAGTTTTATTCGGGAGAGTAGGCACGGGGGGCACATCGAAAGTCAAAAGCTTTAACACGGAGAACACGAAGGGAACGAAGGTAGTCAGGGTAGAGGCGCGGTTTCTGTTCCCTTCGTGACCTTCGCTGTCCTCCGCGCCCTCCGTGTTGAAGCTTTTGCGGTTGGTTTTGCTTTTGCTATGAGTAGGAGCAAAGAGCAGGAAGTCCCCTCCCCTGATAAACTCAAGAGTTTGCTCGTGCGCGTTTGCATTCGCTATACGCGCGAGCTTTTTGGGGAACTCTCATGCTTCAGGTCAAGGACATTGCCATCGTCAACGGCGCGCGCACGCCGATGGGACGCTATTGCGGAAAGCTGCGCGACTTCACGGCCATGGATCTCGGCGCGATCGCCGGCAAGGAGGCGATGCGCCGCTCCGGCGTTGAGCCAAAAGAGATCGACCACGTGGTCTACGGCAACGCGCAGCAGACTTCCGGCGACTCACTTTACGGCGCACGCCATGTCGCACTGCGGGCGGGACTGCCGGTCGAAGTACCGGCTCTGACTGTGAATCGCTTGTGCGGCTCGGGTATGCAATCGATCGTTTCGGCGGCGCAGATGATCCAGCTCGGCGAATCGAAGATCGCGCTCGCGGGCGGAATGGAATCGATGTCGCAGGCGCCGCACGTAATTCATGGCGCGCGTTGGGGATTCGGTCTCGGCGAAGGCAAGATGGAAGACTCGCTGATGGTCGCATTGCTCGACAGCTACTGCGGCCTGTACATGGCGCAGACCGCCGAACGTTATGGATCGCAGCAGGGCATCACCCGCGAGATGCAGGACGAATTCGCGCTGCGTTCGCAGCAGCGCGCCGCCGACGCGCAAAAAGCCTGCCGTCTTGGCGAGGAGATCACGCCGGTCGCGCTCAAAGACCGTCGTGGAAATCCCACCGGCGAGATGTTCGAGAAGGATGATCACCTCCGCCCCGAGAGCACGATCGAAGGACTGCGCAAGCTGAAGCCCTCTTTTGGGAAAGAAGGCACAGTGACCGCCGGCAATGCCAGCGGCATCGTCGATGGCGGCGCAGCGATCGTACTCATGCCGCTCGAAGAGGCGCAGCATCGCGGATTGAAGCCTATGGGTCGTCTGGTGAACTGGGGCATCGCCGGTGTCGATCCCACGATCATGGGCAGCGGCCCGGTGCCGTCCACGCGAATCGCACTCAAGAGGGCGGGACTCAAGCTCGACGATATCGATCTGATCGAAGTGAATGAAGCCTTCGCTGCGCAATACTTAGCCGTTGAAAAAGAGCTGGGACTCAACCGCGAGAAGACGAACGTAAACGGCGGCGCAATCGCCCTCGGACATCCGCTCGGAGCCACCGGCACGCGACTCGTGATCACGCTGCTCTATGAACTCCGCCGCAGAAAACAAAAATACGGGCTGGCGACGGCGTGCATCGGCGGGGGACAGGGGATTGCCGTCATAGTCGAGAGCATAGGAGCGTAGAGCACGTTTCCCGATCTGGTGATTTCGCGATTTCGTGATTTCGCGATTGCAGTTCACGCCGGACAAATCACGAAATCACCCGATCACGAAATCACGAAATCGCCTTAGAGGAAGAAGAATGGAGATTCGAAAAGTCGGAGTTCTCGGTTGCGGTCTCATGGGTTCTGGTATTGCCCAGGTCGCGGCGCAGGCCGGATGTGACATTACTGTCGTCGAGGCCGAGCAGAAGGCGCTCGACAAAGGCTTTTCCGGCATCGACGCATCGCTGACGAAGTTTGTCGAGCGCGGTCCTGAAAAGGGCGGCATCACCGCGCAGCAAAAAGATGAAATTCGCGCACGCCTGCACGGCACGCAAAAACGCGAAGAACTCGCCGGTTGCGACATCGTCATCGAGGCCATCATCGAGAACGTCGAGGAAAAGAAAAAAGTCTATGCCGCACTCGATTCCATAGTGAAACCCGACGCGATCTTTGCCACTAATACGTCATCCATTTCGGTGACGGAACTGATGACGGCGACCAAGCGCGTCGATCGCTTCATCGGCCTGCACTTCTTCAATCCCGTGCCGCTCATGAAGCTGGTGGAAGTCGTGCGCACGATCGCCACCGCCGACGAAGTGATGGACACGGCGGTCGAGTTCGGCAAAAAACTCGGCAAGGTCCCGGTGCGCACCTCGGACAAGACTGGCTTCATCGTCAATCGTCTGCTCGTACCCTATCTGCTCGACGCCATTCGCGCGTATGAAGAAGGCGTGGGCTCGATTACCGATATCGACACCGCGATGAAGCTCGGCTGCGGCTATCCCATGGGTCCGTTCACGCTGCTGGATTTTGTTGGCCTCGACACCACGTACTACATCACGCACGTGATGTACGACGAATTCAAAGAGAAACGCTTCGCCTCACCGCCGCTGCTCAAACGGCTCGTGCTCGCAGGTTGGTATGGCAAAAAATCGGGAAAAGGATTTTACGATTGGAAGGATGCGAAGAATCCCGTGCCAGTGAAGCTGTAAAACCGGCAAGCCGAACGCCGGGTCAGTACCATTCCCGGTAGGGAATGGGTGAGCGTGTGGACCTCAAACCAAATGGAGTAGTACCCGTTCGCTACCGCGAACGGTACTGACTGTCGCGGCAGATCTCATGAACCTACAAAATCTCCTCCTCGAAAAAAAAGACCAGATCGCCTACGTCACTATAAACCGCCCCAAAGTTCTGAACGCGCTCAACATGGCGACTATGCAGGAGCTGCGCACAGCCTTCCTCGAAATTAAATCCGATCCCGAAGTGCGTGTCGTCATCCTTACCGGATCCGGCGAAAAAGCCTTCGTCGCCGGCGCGGATATTGGCGAGCTCCAGAAGAACAACGCGATCGAAGCTAAGGAGTACACGCACCGCGGACAGGCAGTGCTCGATCTGATCGAGAACCTGGGTAAGCCGGTGATCGCGTGCCTCAACGGCTTTGCCCTCGGCGGCGGATGCGAAATCGCGATGGCCTGCACGATGCGGCTGGCCAGCGAGAATGCCAAATTGGGACAGCCGGAAGTAAAGCTCGGCATCATTCCCGGATACGGCGGTACGCAGCGTCTGCCGCGCCTCATCGGCAAAGGCATCGCTAACCAACTCATCCTCACCGGCGAAATGATCTCCGCGCAGGAAGCTCATCGCATTGGCCTAGTGAACGAGGTCGTGCCTGCGGATCAGTTGATCCCGCGCGCCGAAGCCATCGCCCGCAGCATCATCAAGAACGCGCCGCTCGCGATCCAGTATTGTCTCGAAGCCGTGAATCGCGGCATGGAGATGACGCAGCAGGAAGGCCTCTTTCTCGAAGCGTCGCTGTTCGCGGTCTGCTGCGCCACCGAGGACAAGCAGGAAGGGACGACCGCGTTCCTCGAAAAACGGGCGGCGAAGTTTGCAGGGAAGTGAAAACTCAGCGGACCCATCGAGCCAACATCAAAGGTGAAAGCAAGTTCAGCGTGGAACCGGCCGCCCTCGGCCGGGTTTTGATGTTTGTAGGGCGATGCGAAAACCTGTTGTTTGGCCCGGAGCCAACGGCAACAGCAACACCAAAGTCAACGACAAAATCAAAAGCAAAGTCAACACCCGGCCGAGGGCGGCCGGTTCCACGTTGCCGCTTGCCGTCCATGTACCTCCGACTTCCTTATACTTCTCCCCATGGCCGCCGCCGGGGCAATCCGCAGATGGTTCTCTTCTGATGGCGGCGCTTCGGACCGGCTGATCCCGCGCTGGATCTTCCTGCGCGCGCTAGGGCTGATTTATTTCTCCGCGTTTTTTTCGCTCGTCTTCCAAATCAAGGGTGAAGTCGGCCCGCACGGGATCCTTCCCGCCGGCGATTACCTAAAAGCGGTCGCGCAAGCGTTGCACGCGGGGCGCTACTGGTACGCGCCCACGCTGCTCTGGTTCAACAGCGGCTCGCACATGCTGATGGCGCTGTGCTGGGTGGGGATGATCGCCGCGATCGTTCTCACGGTGAACATCTGGCCGCGAGCGATGCTCGTCGTCTGCTTCGTTTGTTATTTGTCGTTCATCGCCGCTGCCGGCGACTTTGCCAGCTATCAATCGGACGGCATGCTGCTCGAAGCCGGATTCATTTCTCTGTTCTTCACCGCGCCCGGCTTTCTTCCCGGATTGGGAAAATGGTCGCCGCCCTCGCGCGCCAGCCTGTTTCTTCTGCAATGGGAGTGGTTTCGGATTTATTTCGAATCGGGAATCGCGAAGCTGGTAAGCGGCGATCCGGAATGGCGTCACCTCACGGCGATGGACGAGTATTACCAAAATGGGCCGCTGCCGACGTGGATCGGCTGGTACGTCCAGCATCTGCCGCACGGCTTTCAGGCCTTCACCGCCGGCGCCACGCTGGTGATGGAGCTGGGCCTGGTCTGGATGCTGTTTTTCCCGCGGCGCATAAGAATCATCTGCTTCTTCATCGTCACGCCGTGGGAGATCGGCGTGATCCTGACCGCGAACTACTGCTTCCTCAATTACCTCGTGCTCTCGCTGGGATTTCTGCTGCTCGACGATCGCTTCATCGGGCAATTTCTACCGCGCAGTTGGAGCGCGCGCATCTTGCTCGTACAAAAGGCGCCCGCCGCTACCGCAGCGGGTTCTGTCTTGCCGGTTCTGCATGCACTTTCTGCTGAGCCCAAGGCGCAGCGCGCGGACTGGCGGCGGCACTGGTCGGCATTCAAGCTGGCGCTCGCGACCGTGATGCTCAGCTGGATTTTCTACTCCACGACTGTCCAGCTCCTCTGGATGCTCGCGCCCGCGCTGCCTTTCCCGCGCTCCCCGGTGGCCGCGCTGGATCCGTTTCGGATCGCGAATCAATATGGCCTCTTCGCGGTGATGACCCGCGGCCGCTATGAGATCGAATTTCAGGGATCGAGCGACGGACAGAACTGGACGCCGTATCCGTTCCGCTACAAGCCCCAGGACGTGTACACACCGCCGGGCATCTACGCGCCCTACCAGCCGCGCTTCGACTGGAACCTGTGGTTCGCGTCTTTAACCACGTGGCGGCACGCGCCGATCGTTCCCAATACGGAAATTCGCCTGCTGTCGAACGATCCTGACGTGCTGGCGCTGTTCGCCGGCAATCCCTTCGCCAAGAGTCCGCCGAAACAGGTGCGCGCCGTGCTCTGGCAGTACTGGTTCACGAGCATGCAAGAAAAGCGGCAGACGGGAAAGTGGTGGCGGCGTCAACTCATCGGTCCGTATGCTCCCACTTTGGAACTAAAGCCGAATGGCGAATTGGGTGTGGTGGAAGAAAACCAGCCGCGAAGCCCCTAAGCTGCGCAGCCCCGAAGCTACAACTGTAAACGGTCGACGCGCAACATGGTCCCCCAAGATCGACCAAATTTCTATACGTCGAGCCCTGAGTGATCTTGCGCTTACGCACGACCAAGCGGTGCGGGCTGATCTCTGGTGGACGGCGCTACGCGCCTAAACAAAGAACAGCGCGGGCGCCCGCTTCCACGTTACTGGTGTACCAACTGCGGCCGTGGCGCGCCGACCAGCTCCGCCGCGACCTTCTGCACACTGAACGCTTCGATCACGTCGCCGACTTTGATGTCGCCGTAGCCGGCGATGCCGATGCCGCACTCCATGCCGTTGCGGACTTCGCTGGCGTCGTCTTTGAAGCGGCGCAGCGAGCCGACGCGGCCTTTGAAGGTCACGACGTTGTCGCGCAGCAGACGAACTTCGGAGTCGCGCTTGATCACGCCATCCTGCACGTAGCAGCCGGCGATGGTTCCCACTTTGGGAACGCGGAAAGTCTCGCGAACTTCGGCGCGTCCGAGGTAGGTCTCTTTGAAGACCGGTTCGAGCAGGCCGGTCATGGCCTTGCGGATTTCGTCCTGCAACTCGTAGATGATCGAGTGCAGGCGAATCTCGACATTTTCCTGCTCGGCGAGTTCCTGCGCGTTGCGCTCCGGACGAACGTTGAAGCCGATGATGATGGCGTTCGAGGCCGACGCCAACAGGACGTCGCTTTCGGTGATCGCGCCGACGCCGGAGCGCAGGACGCGAACCTTGACTTGCTCGTTCGACATTTTCTGCAGCGAGTCGGCGAGCACCTCAACCGAACCTTGCACGTCGCCTTTGAGGATGATCGACAGTTCCTTCACGCCGGCGGTCTTGATCTGCTCGGCGAGTCCTTCGAGCGAGACGCGCGAACTCTTGGCCAAAGCCGCCTCGCGCGCTTTCTGTTCGCGATAGGTCGCGATGTTCTTCGCCTTCTCGCGATCGGCCACGGTGAAGGTGTCGCCAGCTTGCGGCATGCCTTCCAGTCCGAGAATCTCGACCGGCGTGGACGGAGGCGCGGCATCGACGGCGTTGCCGCGATCGTCGAACATGGCGCGCACTTTGCCGAAGGTATTGCCGACAATGAACGTTTCGCCGGTGTGCAGAGTTCCATTTTGGATCAGCACGGTCGCTACGGCGCCGCGTCCGCGATCGAGCTTGGCTTCGAGCACCGCGCCGCTGGCTGAACGGTCAGGAGACGCCTTGAGCTCCTGAAGATCAGCGACGAGGCAGATCATTTCCATCAGCAGATTCAGGTTCGTCCTCTGCTTCGCCGAGACCTCGACAAACACGTTCTTGCCGCCCCACTCTTCCGGCACAAAACCGCGATCTGCCAACTGCTTCTTTACGCGTTCGGGCAAAGCGCCGGGCTTGTCAATTTTATTGACCGCAAAAATCAACGGGACTTTAGCGGCGGTGGCGTGGTCGATGGCTTCGAGCGTCTGCGGCATCACGCCATCATCGGCGGCAACGACGATCACAACGATGTCGGTGACCTTCGCGCCGCGGGCGCGCATGCGCGTGAATGCCTCGTGACCGGGAGTATCGAGAAAGACGATCTGCCGGCCGAATGCCGGCGAATCTTCTTTGGTGATGCGAACTTTGTAAGCGCCGATGTGCTGCGTGATGCCTCCGGCTTCGCCGCCGGCAACATCGGTTTCACGGATCGCGTCGAGCAGCGAAGTCTTGCCGTGATCGACGTGTCCCATAATGGTCACGACCGGCGGACGCGTGACCGCGGTGCTGTCCAGACCGTCGGTTGCGGAGATGCTGGCTTCCGAGTCCTTGGACATCTGCTCTTCAAAGCTGATGATGTCGGTGTCAGCTCCGAACTGGCGAGCGAGATCCTTCGCGAGCTCCGCGTCGAGCGTCTGGTTCACAGTCGCGAACACGCCACGCGCGAGCAGACGCGCGATCAGGTCCTTCGCGCGCAGGTCGAGCTTCTCCGCGAGGTCCTTCACGCTGATGCCTTCGGTGATCGTGATCGAGCGCGTAATCGGTAGCGGCTCGTTCGAAACCTGTGGACTGAAGCGCGGAGGCGGATTGAAGCCCTTCATCGGGCCTTCTTTCACTCCACGCGGAACATAGCGCTGTCCCGGACGCCGTGGCGGCGCGCCGGGCCGGCCTGCTGGTCGCGTGCCCGGAGGCGGAGGCGGCGCGAGTCCCGGGGCACCCATGCCCATGGGACGACCGCCAGGCGTTTGCCGCGTCGGATGCATCGGACGGCGCGCGCCGGGCGCCATCCCCGGACGCTGCCCAGGAGCAGCGCCTGGAGCAGGACGACGCTGGAAAATCGGCTGTCCGCGAACCGGCATACCGCCTGGACGCTGCGGCGGCGCTCCCGGACGCGATCCGATCGGAGCCGACGGACGAACAGGCTGCGGCGGAGCGGTGTACACGGGACGCGGTCCCGTCTGCGGCGTGATAATGCGCCGCGCAGGCGGAGCCGGAGCTTGCGCGCGCTGCTGCTGGCTCGCGTTCGCGATCGAACCTGGAGCCGGCGTTTGCGCCGCCGGTGGAGGAATCGTGGGCGGAGTCACCTGCACAGCAGGCGGCGTTGTCGGTTTCGGAGTCGTGGCGGCAGGCGGGGCTGCCGGCCCAGATGTGGTCGGAGTCTCGGGCCGCTCCTCAGTTTCAATTTGGGAACGAGTCTCGACGGGTGGTTGCCCGACGGGCGGAGCCGCAACGGGAGCCGCCGGGACCGGAGGCGCGCTAGGCGCTGGAGCAGCGGGACGAACAATCTTCGGAGTAGGAGTTTCGGGCTCGTGCGCAGCGGGAGCCGGAGCTTTCGCCACAGGAGTCGCGCTCTTGGGTACCGCCGCCGGAGGCACAGCAATCGGCGGCTTCGAAGCAGGCGGCGCGGCCGGCGCTTCGGCCTTCTTGCGCAGAGCAGCCAGAACATCGCCGGGCTTGGAGATATGCGAGAGATCGATCTTGGTCTTGATCTCCGGCTCACCGCGCGAAGCTCGTTCTTCTTTTGCTCCGCCGCCTTGTCCGGCAAAATGCTGGCGTACGCGCTCCGCCTCGTCCAATTCGAGCGAACTGGAGTGCGTCTTCTTCTCGGTTACGCCGACCTTTTCGAGAACGTCGAGAATGGCCTTGCTCTTGACTTCCAGTTCTCTGGCCAGATCGTTAATTCGAATCTTGCTCATCCGCCCTGTATCTCTCCGAAATCCCGTTAAGCGATCATGTACACCCTCACGGAATTGATGTCCGCGCTAAGCGCGGGTTGTGGCGCATTTCTCGCATTGATGATCTAGGGAAGGGCACGACTTTAGTCGTGCCGTTTCGAACGCAATCTCTAGTTCGCGCTTTAGCGCCTGAGGTAACTCTTTCGTCACGCAGAAACCTCAGCGGCTAAAGCCGTTCCATTTTTGGAACAGAGTTCCGGCACGGATAAATCCGTGCCCTTCCCTACTACTCGCCCTTTTCCTCTTCGGGCTCAACCACCTCTTCCCGATCTGGAACAGGCTCTTCGCCGTGCACGTGCACCTCAGCCATATCCGCTGTCGGCGCATTCTCGACTCCGGCGATCTCCGACGCTTCCAGCGCTTGTCCGGTATCGGCAGCTTCTTGGTACTCGGAAACTTCTGCTCCGGCGTGCACATTTGGCACATCGATGTTCTCGCCCTCGATCTGATCGGGAGCGGCATCGACGGCGACCTCCGGCTCGGCGCCCGGTTCGAGTGCCTGGCCCTCGCCGGCGTCCAAAGCCGAGAAGTAGTTGTTCACCGCGATGCTGATCTTCTCGATCGTCTTTGGTCCCACTCCGGGCAGCTCTTCAAGCTGCTCGGGAGTCATGTCCGCCAAAGCTTCGACGCTGGTGATGCCCGCAGCCTGCAATTTCTCGATGACCGCTTCTCCCAATTCGGGAACTTTATCGAGCGGCGTGGTCGCGGCCGGAGCGAACGCTTGCATCTGCTGCTCGACTTCCTGCCGCTTTTCCTCTTCACTCTTGATGTCGATCTTCCATCCAAGGAGCTTGGCGGCGAGACGAACGTTCTGTCCCTTTTTGCCGATCGCCAGCGAGAGCTGCGTGTCATCAACGATGACTTCCAGATGCTTCTCTGCCTGGTCAACAATTGTGACACGGCTGACCTTCGCCGGTTGCAATGCCTTCTCCGCAAACGTGACCGGATCCTCGTGGTACTCGATGATGTCGATCTTCTCTCCGCGCAATTCGCGGATGATCGACTGCACGCGCATGCCCTTCATGCCGACGCAAGCGCCGACCGAATCCACGTCTTTGTCCTTCGACATGACGGCGATCTTGGTACGCTCGCCGGCTTCGCGCGCGATCGCGCGGATCACGACTGTGCCATCGTAGATTTCCGGGACTTCCGTCTGAAACAGGTTCTGCACCAACTCCGGCGCGGCGCGCGACATAACAACTTGCGGCCCCTTCGACGCTTTCTCGACGCGCACGAGCACCGCACGCACGCGCTCGCCTACGGCAAACGATTCGAGACGCGATTGCTCCTTGCGTCCCATGCGAGCTTCGGCTTTGCCGATGTCGAGGATCACGTCCGGACCTTCGATCCGCTTGATCGTCGCGTTGATGATCTCGCCTACGCGGCCGATGTATTCGTTGTAGACGGTGTCGCGTTCGGCCTCGCGAACCTTCTGGAAGATCACCTGCTTCGCGAGTTGTGCGGAAATGCGGCCGAGCACGCCGTCGGTGGATTTGTACTGGCGAATCTCGCCGCCGACCTCGACGTTAGGATCGATCTTGCGCGCGTCTTCGAGCGCGATCTGCGCGGCGGGATCTTCAACTTGCTCCGGCGACTCCACGACCGAGCGATAGCTGTAGGCCTGGAGGGCGCCAGTGTCCTTGTTGAGCTCCCCGCGCATGTTTTCCTGGATCTTGTAATGCTTGCGCGTAGCCACAGCAATGGCATCTTCCACCGCAGTCACCACGATCTGCGGATCGATGCCCTTCTCGCGACTCAGCGCCTCAATGTTTTCGTACAGCGGACTAGCCATAATTTTGAGCTGCTAAGCTTCTAAGCTCCTAAGCTGGGAAGCCAAAATTTATTCCTAATTTGGGAATCTGTTTTCAATTACTCAATTACCCGATTTCCCAATTACTCAATTTTCAAATTTCTGGAACGATCTTGGCTCGTTCGATGTTGCTCATTTCGATCACGACTGCTTTACCGGTTTCTTCCGGTTCGGCGGCTTTTTTCCTTTTGCCTTTTTTCTTCTCCGTGCTCAGGTCCAGCGTGATTTGGCCTGCACCGTTGGCTTGCAGCCGTCCTTCAAAGTGACGGTTGCCCAAAATCGGCTCCCGGGTCATGATCTTCACCCGGCTTCCCGAGAACCGTTCAAAATCCTCTGGCTTTGCCAGCTTGCGATCCAGACCTGGCGACGAAACTTCCAGCAAATACTGCGCGCCCGGAATCGCATCCTCAACATCGAGGATCGTTCCGAATTCGCGGCTGAAGTTCGCGCAATCTTCGTGCGTCACGCCAGCGAGCTGATCCCAGGCTGGTGGCGACAGAACCCGCTCGCCCTCGACTGTCTCCTGGGCCAACTTCTCTTCGAGTTCCCGCCGACCATCGGCGTTCTTCTCGATGAAGACCCGCAGCGTCCGGCCTTTGCCGCCCCCGTGAAATTCCACGTCCACCACTTCCAGTCCGGAAGACGCGGCCACGCGCTCGGCAATCGCGCGCACCTGGACTTCATCGATGGGCATGCTCTCGTCCCAAAAACCCGACAAAAATTGGCCGGAAATAAAAAGTGGGCTATCGCCCACTGGTTTGCTTCGCCAAACGAGTTCCTCACCCACAACGTTCGCGGTGAAGTGGAAGCCTAGCCACCCCCTAACAAGTCTTTGGGGGCCCTGCTATCCGACCATTTGCTATCAACACAGGCCAGAGCAGGGTGAACACTCCAAACTCTGATGATACGCTGGATTCCGGCAGTTGACAAACGACGTGGCGATTCAGGAAAGGGCGCGGATTGCTCCGTGGCAGAAAAACTATTTGGCGGTAAGGAAGGGCACGGATTCATCCGTGCCGTCGAGACGGTTCCAAAACAGAGCGGCTTCAGCCGCTGAGGTAGGCCTTTTGGTCTGCGTTAGAACGGAAATGACCTCAGGCGCTAAAGCGCAAAACATTCGTCAGCCGTAAACGGCACGACTAAACAGGCTGCGGAAAAATGCTGTGGGAATCAAGGCGAGTAGCAGGTTTCCACAGGCAAATAGGTTAAGAAATAGGCATGCGAGGACACGACGAGCAACAGGAGAATGCGTTCAGTTATCGGATGCCGGAGGAGAGGATTCC
>DASTJH010000034.1:0-31987 GCA_035716645.1 Terriglobales bacterium
GTCGCGAATGTCTCCGCGCTCGACTTTAGAACTGAAATATTCGGCGGTGTTTGGACGATTAAAGCGGAACGCGGCGAAGATCACCACGCCGGCGATCACGACGATCAGCCAAATCCAGTTTCGCTTAATGAAGGTCACACGAAAACTCAGCAGGAACGTGAGAAAAGCTAAGCATCCCCAGCCTTCCACGGTAATGCGGTAATGTTACGTTATTGTACTGTCATTCACTGCAATGTGAGATGTACTTTTGTTTTGCCGGGCGAAATTACCGAAGCGCGGCCGTAGACGTGGCGTTTTGGTGCGGCAAAAAGGCATCGTACAGGGACATCACTTTCATCGCCTGACGCAGTTGGTCAAGCGACGCTTTGCTCTGCACTTGAATTTCGACCTGCTCTCCCGGCACCAGGTCCACGTAGTTGTCCGAGAGCTTCGTGTCGAGATCGCCGAATGAGAGGTACACATCTCGGGCGATCTGCGGGGACCGTAACACCACTCGATATCCCAGCCCGGCGGGTTCGATTGCTGCTTGAATCTGCGGCTGAGGCAACTCCACATCCTTCATCTTGGAAAAGAAGTACAGATTTTGCGAAACCTGTTTGCCGCCCACCGAAAGCTGCGCATCGATGAACACGCTGTTGCGCGGACGTTCGGCTAACAATTGCGTAACCGGCAGACTCATATAGACCTCGCTGGCGAGCGGCTTCACCTGAACGTCTGCCGATTTGTCTTCGAGCACCTTGCCGCTCAAATCCAGCAGGCGCACTTGTAAGTGCGCGGGCACGATCTGCTGCCTGTCGGAAACAACGTAGATTTGCAGCGCGCTGTTCTCTTCGTTTGGACTGACGAGCAAATCGTTGTAGAAGCGGCGCGCGTAGTACTGCAGCGCCTTCCAGCGTCCGTAGTAGTCAATGCTCGCCCAGGAAGCGACGGGCCAGCAATCGTTGAGCTGCCAATAGAGCGAGCCCATCGTGCGCGGACGGTCGCGGCGCAGATGCTCGGCGCCCATCTTGATGGCTTCGGCCTGCATCACCTGGCTGGCATAGAGAAACGACGCAAAATCTTTGGGTTGGCCGTAGTAGCGCAGCAGGTAGTCGTATATCCGTCCGTTGCCGCCTTTATTTTTTTGGTGCGCGAGCATCACCGGCGAGCTGATGTCCCAGTCGGCGGGCGTGCTGAAGCCTTGGATCGTTTTCATTTCGGGAAACGACTGAAAACCGTACTCGGTCATGAAGCGCGGGAACTGGTTCTTGTAATCTTCTATCGGCGCGAGCGCGTGCCAGACCTCCCAATAATGCATGTCGCCGATGCGCTGCGAACCGGGCACGTCTTCGAAGTTGGCGCTGGGCGAACTCGGCCAATAGGGAACACCGTCGCCGTAAGCGGTGACGACCTGCGGCAACACATGGTCGAAGAGCACCATGTAGTCCTGCCAGACTTTTTCCCGCGTCTGCTCGGGCAGACTGGCTTTCCATTGTTGGCGATCGCCCCAGTAGAACCACCCGACTTCCGACTCGTTATTGCCGCACCAGATCACGATGCTCGGATGCCGGCGCAAACGCTTCACCTGATCGGTGGCTTCCTGGCGCACATTGTCGAGAAACTCGGCGTCGCCCGGATACATGTCGCCGCCGAACATGAAGTCCTGCCAGACGATCAGACCAAGTTCGTCGCAGATGTCGTAGAAATCATCACTCTCATACACGCCGCCGCCCCACTCGCGGATCATGTTCATGTTCGCGTCACGGGCGGACTGAAGAATGTTGCGGTATTGCGCCGCAGTCACGCGTGTGGGGAAGCTGTCGAAGGGAATGACGTCGGCGCCTTTTCCGAAAATGGGAATCCCATTGACGACAAACTCCATGCTGCGGCCCCAGTGATCGGGATCGCGGCGAAGCTCCAGCGAGCGCAGCCCGGTGCGAAGCTTCGCGTCATCAACTTTGTCGCGCTTGAGTTCCAATGAGGCGGAGAACTCATATAACGCTTGCGGGCCGTAGCCGGCCGGATACCAGCGGGCGGGATGCTCGATCTGGATGGGGAATTCAATATTGTTCACTCCGGGATGCAGTGCCACAGTGCGCTCAAGTTTGCTGGCGTGCGCGACGGAAGAAGCACCCCCCGCTACCGCACGGGGTACTGTCCCCGCATACTCGATCGATACTTTAGCTGTACCGTCGGAGTCGCTTTCGATCTCCAGACCAGCCGAAAGATTGGCGACATCAGCAGTCACCTCGTGCTGCTGCACGTGAAAATCGCGGATCACGGCATCGTCCCACGATTCCAGTGTCACCGGCTTCCAAACTCCCATGGTGACGAAGCGCGGACCCCAATCCCACCCGTACTGATAGGGCGCCTTGCGTGTGTACGGATCGGTGCCGATTCCTTTTTCGACATCGGCGTCGTTCACCGAGATCGACGGCAAACGGTACGGAAGGAGTTCAATCTGCTTGAGCACTTCGTTGATGGGCGAGCGAAAGACGACCTGAAGCGTGTTCGTGCCCTGCTGCAAATGCGGCTTGGCATCCACTCGCCACGTGCGAAACATGTTGTCGGCGCGCAGAATGCCCTGACCATTCAGATAAACCGTCGCATAAGTATCGAGGCCCTGAAACACAAGCTCGATGTGCTTGCGCGCGAGCAGCGAAGCGGGCACGTCGAAGTTGGTCTGATACTGCCAATCTTCGAGCCCAATCCACTGCAGGCTCTTCTCGTTGTCGCGGTAGAACGGCGGAGGAATGATCTGGTTGTCGAGCAGGTCGGTCTGCACGCAGCCCGGCACCTGCGCGAGAGTCCAGTTGCCGACACGCTGGAGCGTGGCCGCATCCACGTTCGGCGTGGCGCCGGGAACATGGTTCAGCGCTGCATCGGGCGCGAGGCGGAATTGCCAGCCGCGATCCAAGCTGAGGACCGCCTTGCGGGTGTTCGCAGCACCAAACCCGTGAAAGGACATGAAACAGAGGCAGAGGAGAAGGGAAGCATACCGCATCGAGTGGTTCATGAGTGAACGAGAAATCAGGGCGAAATCATAGAACAAATTTGGAGGTTTGGAGTTTGAATTTTCTTCGCACCGGCGCACGTCAACTAAACAATCAAAATTCAAGAACTCAAAATTTGCTTCAGCGAGTACACTGCTCCTTCTCATTCCACAACACTGGAGATCTATGCGCATCAGATTTTCTGTTGTTTTGCTGAGTCTCGCGGTTTTCTCCATCGCCGTTCAGGCGCAAACGAAGCAAATCGTCCTGCACTGTCCTAATCTTTTCGACAGCGTCGCCGGCAAGATGCTGGGCGAAACCACCGTGGTGATCGAGGGAGAGCGCGTTCAACAGGTAGAGAGTGGCTATCAGTCTGCTCCTGGTGCGACCACAATCGAATTGGCGAACCAGACCTGTCTGCCCGGTTTGATTGACGATCATGTCCACATCACCGATGAGTACAGCGGTAATCATCTTGTGGACAAGGTCACGCTCAACCCTCCGGATTACGCGATCCGTTCCACAGTGTGGGCTAAGCGAACACTGCTTGCCGGATTCACCACCATTCGTAATCTGGGCGACGATCGTTACGAATCCGTCGCCCTGCGCAACGAAATCAATGCCGGATGGGTGGAAGGACCGCGCATCTTCACGGCTGGCCCACCGATTGGTTCGACCGGCGGACACGCTGATCCGACCGATGGGCTGAGCCTTGACTTGCAAGGGAATCCCGGTCCGGCCGAATCGATCATCAACGGTCCTGATGACGCGTGGAAAGCCGTGCGCCAGCACTACAAAGACGGCGCGGACGTAATCAAGATCATGGCTTCGGGCGGCGTGCTCGACCTTTCCAGCAGCGCCGACAATCCGCAGCTCACGCAAGAAGAGATCAACGCGATTGTCGCGGCCGCGCACGATTACGGCTTCACCGTTGCGGTGCATGCGCATGGGGCCGAGGCCATTCGGCGCTCAGTGATTGGCGGCGTCGATTCCATCGAGCACGGCACCTTTATGGATCAGCGCGACATGGAGTTGATGAAGCAGCACGGCACCTGGTATGTGCCCACCATCTACACAGGACAGTTTGTCACCGAACGTGCCAAAGTGCCGGGAGCGTATCCACCGCAGGTCGCGGCCAAAGCGCTGCAGGTTGGTCCGCAGATCATGAAGACGCTGGCCGCCGCTTACAAAGCCGGTGTGAAGATCGCCTACGGCACCGATGAAGGCGTTTATCCGCACGGACAAAACTGGAGGGATTTTGCGCCGATGCTTCAGGCCGGCATTCCTGGGACGTATGCCCTGCAAACGGCGACGATCCATGCCGCACAGTTGTTGAAGCGGGACAAAGATTTTGGCAGCATCGCCCCGGGTAAGTTCGCGGATGTAGTCGCCGTGCCGGGGAATCCCTTGAATGACATCAACGTGATGAGCAAAGCCAGTTTTGTGATGAAAGCCGGCACGATTTATAAGCAAGATGGGAAAGAAATGATCTGGGAGTCTGCGAGGTAAACCCGTTTATGTTTGCGGCGGTTTTGCGCCATTTGGGCGAGTCACCTCGATGTGAGCCATTCCCGGATCCGGTAGCTGCGGAATCTGAGGTTCTCGTCCACGTGCACGCGGCTTCGCTCAAGCCGGTGGACAAGATGCTGGCCTCCGGTTCCCATTATGCAACTCCGAAAACGCCATCTGTTTGCGGAACCGACGGAGTTGGCCACCTCAGTAGTGGGCAACGCGTGTTCTTTGGTGGATGCCGTCCACCGTACGGAGCCATGGCGGAACGGACTGTGGTTCCGGCGGCATTCACCTTTCCCATCCCTGCTGGGGTGAGTGATGAGCTGGCAGCCGCTCTTCCCAATCCGGGAATCTCTGCATTCCTCGCTCTGAAGTCTCGCGGAAAATTGGAACCGGGAGAATCCGTCCTGGTTCTTGGCGCAACGGGAATCGCCGGACGTCTGGCGGTGACGATTGCCAAGCTGCTGGGCGCCGCTCGTGTAGTGGCTGCAGGTCGCAATCGGCAGGTCTTGGATATGTTGCGGAAGCAAGGGGCCGACGCGACGATCCAGCTTGATCTCTCGCCGGAAGAATTGCGCGAGGCTTTTGTTCGAGAAGCGGGCGGATCGGGATTTCAGGTGGTGCTCGATTATGTGTGGGGCAAACCCGCCGAGGCGTTCTTCTCTGCAGCAACGAGGCATGAATTCGGCCTAATCAGGTCAGAGACTCGCTTCGTCCAAGTAGGCGAAAGCGCCGGAGCAACGATCTCACTCTCCGCCGCGGTGCTGCGCAGCGCGCCCGTTACCATAATGGGAACTGCAGGCGTGCCGTCGCGTGAAGTTCTGGTCGCGGCATTCGATTGGGTGATGGCTCACGCCGCCGAAGGACAACTGCAGGTGGAAACGAAATCCGTTCGGCTTACAGAAATTGAGACTGCTTGGGTCCAGGATCCGGGAGCCTGTCGTTTAGTTGTAATTCCTTCCACCAATGGCGACGCTGACCGGAAATCCTAGTTCGCTGGTGATCGAATTTCTAGCCTCACTATGCGGACTGGCGTACTTTAAATGGGTAAACACCATTTTGCGGAGAATACTTAGTCGCGATGACCGGCAGAACTCTGGATCACTATGAAATCCTGACCGAGATTGGTTCCGGAGGCATGGGCACGGTTTATCGCGCGCGCGATCAGGTCTTACATCGCGATGTTGCGATCAAGTTTCTCAGCCCGCCCATGCTCGAGAAAGCCGGAGGCGAGCATCTCCTGTTAGAGGCGCGCACCGCATCCTCGCTGAGCCACCCCAACATTTGCACCATTCACGAAGTGCGCGAAACCAGCGAGGAGTTCTATGTGGTCATGGAGCTCATCGAGGGCCGTTCGCTTAACGAGCTGAACACGCAAGGAGGTCTGCCGAACGAAACAGTCCTGCGCTATGGGATTCAGATTGCCGACGCGCTGGCGCATGCGCACGACCGCTCGGTGGTCCATCGCGATCTGAAAAGTTCGAATGTGATGGTGACCACGGAAGGCCGTGTCAAAGTACTCGACTTTGGACTGGCGATGAGCCTCGACAAAGGTCCGCTCGATCAGATCACACGCACGATCGTAGACCTCGGTAGCGGAAGCGAGTTGGTCGGCACACTTTCCTACATGGCGCCGGAAATTTTGCGCGGCGAGACCGCAACGTTCCAAAGTGACATTTGGGCGCTGGGAGTTCTGTTATTCGAAATGGCTGCTGGGTCTCTGCCGTTTCACGGCAGCACCGGCATCGAGGTGGGCTCGGCGATTTTGCAGCAGCCGGCGCCCTCGCTCCCCGCGCATGTGCCTCCAGGACTTACGGCCGTGGTGCAGCGTTGCCTGGCGAAGGAATCGGCGTTGCGCTTTCAACGTGCTGGCGAGCTGAGGTCCGCGTTGGAGGCTCTGCAATCGGCTTCGATCGCGAGCCGCGAACCACAAGATTCCCATTTCGGACTGCGGACAATCTTTTTCCGCGGAGTCAACCATCTCGCAGTGAAGAACGGAGACGTGCTGCTGATCGTGGGCACGACCAAGGGACTTTTTCTCTTTCGGGCATCGCGCGAGAGGAAACGATGGGATAAAGCCGGCCCTTATTTTCACGGACATCCTATCTACGCAGCCGCTTTTGATGATCGTGAAGGACGTCATCGACTCTGGATCGCGAACAATAGCTTCTGGGGAACATACCTGCAATCGAGCGACGATTTCGGCCGTACATGGACGAACCCACCTGAGGCGGCGATCAAGTTCCCCGCTGATTCGGGGGCATCGCTCAAGAACATCTGGCAGATTTGCCTGGGGCGCGCCGAACAGCCGGATACTCTTTATTGCGGTGTGGAACCTGCCGCGTTGTTCCAATCGACGGACGCGGGCGAATCGTGGGCGATGGTGCGCGGACTCTTCGATCATCCTCATCGGCCGCGATGGGTTCCCGGCAATGGCGGACTCTGCCTGCATACGATTGTTCCGATTCCCAAAAACGAACAACAAATGCTGATCGCGATCTCAGCAGCCGGCGTATATCGCACCGATGATGGCGGCCGGAACTGGCAAGCGCGCAACAGCGGCGTTCGCGTGGTGCACGCGCCGGAGAAGTTTCCCGAATTCGGACAATGTGTTCACAAGATCGTCGCCCACCCTGATCGGCCAGAGCGCATGTTCCTGCAAAATCATTGGGGAGTTTATCGTTCAGACGACGCTGGCGATTCCTGGCATGATGTCGCTCACGGACTGCCTTCTGATTTCGGCTTTGCCATGGCCAGCCATCCGCATGATCCGGATTGCGTGTACATCGTTCCTATCGAGTCCGATGAATTTCGCTGTACGCCGGAAGGCAAGCTGCGTGTGTATCGTACGCGGAATGCCGGAGCGTCGTGGGAGCCGATGTCGCGCGGTCTGCCGCAGAAGAATGCGTACGAAACCGTGCTGCGCGATGCGTTAACGACCGACTCGCTTGATCCAACGGGAGTTTATTTTGGAACGCGAAGCGGGAAGCTTTATCACTCGCGGGACGAAGGCAAAACCTGGACCGAGTTGATTGACGGACTGCCCCAGGTCGTCTTTGTGCGCGCCGCCGTCCTGGATCAGTTAGGCGGTCCTCCCGCAGGCAAACGGATCCGGAGTGACCCAAAAAGACCAGTCCGCAAGAAAGCGTCAACAAAAAGTCGAAAGAGCCGTCGAGAGCGATAGATGCCGGTCACCTTCTATATCCCCGGTCCGCTGCTAGCCTTCAGCGGCGGACAGTGCCGAATCGAAATCGAACTCTCGCCGGGCACGGTTCGCGAAGCTTTGGCCGGACTGTCGTCTATCTGCCCCGGAATTCTCGATCGAATTCTCACCGAGCAAGGCGAGCTTCGCGAACATGTAAACGTATTTGTCGGCAACGAGGAAGTGCGCTACCTGAAAGGACTCGCCACTCCTGTTCCGGCTAATGCAGAAATCACCATTGTTCAGGCGGTAAGTGGAGGGCTGCTGCCAGAACACTAGAGCGGAACCAAATTTGCTGTAGACCGATGCCTATCCGTAGTCCTCTAGTCCTCGGAGCCCTGCCCGATACTGTCATCCCTCAGCCCGCCTTGCTGCTTTCAATTCTGCAACAAATCGAATGCGGGCTGGGGGATCTGCTTTTCTTGACCCCGCGGAAAACAGATCCCCCGCCCCGCAGAATGGATTGTCAAGTCCTTGAGGATCGCGCGGCGGTGCGAGGGATGACAGTATCCCAACCGGATTAGACCACTTTTGGTTCTGCCCTAAACAGGAAGGCAACGTTTCATTTTGGGATTAGATCCGCTGCAATAATCTACTTGGTCACGCTTGCGGTAGCTCCCGCCACCGCGGTCTCGACGCGATTTCTGCCTTTAGATTTTGCGCGATAGAGTGCATCATCGGCGAGTTGGAGCAATTCCTCTGTGCTGCAGCCGGGAGACAAGTCCGTGCCCACGACTCCGATGCTCACAGTCACCGATATCTTGGCAAATGTGGAGATCACGGCTCCGCTCGCCACCGCTCCGCGAACTTCGTCTGCGCGTCTGGCCGCGATGGTGGAAGGACAGCTAGGCAGAATGAGCAAGAACTCCTCGCCGCCGTAACGTCCAACAAAGTCGTAGGGCCGCAATTCAGATTGCAATCGATGCGCAACTTCTTTCAGAACAATATCGCCGGCGGCGTGTCCGAGTGAGTCGTTGACGCCTTTGAAGTGATCGAGGTCAGCCAGCGCGATCGACACCGGATTGCGGTCGCGTTCGCTGCGCGACAGCTCGCGCCGAAGCGTACACATAATTTCTGCACGGTTCAATAAATGCGTCAGAAAATCATGGGTCGCCGCGAACTTAAGCGACTGCTGCAGTTCGATGATCCGCTTGCCGACCATGATTCGCGCTCGCAGGTCGGCCGCGTCCACAGGTTTTGTTAAGTAATCATCGGCTCCGGCAGCCATCGCCGTGAGCAAATCGGCTTTGTTCTGTTTCGCCGTCAACATCACGGTGTAGATGTAGTTGCCGTTGGCCGCCAAAGTTCTGACATTGCGGCAGAGTTCCAGGCCATCCATTCCCGGCAACATCCAATCGACCAGAAGCAGGTCCGGGGCCTGCGGGCTCTGCAACAGATCCCACGCCTTCGCGCCGTTGTCCATAGCCGTGAAAGGGAGGTTCCATTTCTTCAGGAAACCTCCAATGCGGCATTGGTCCACAGCGGAATCTTCAACGAGCAGAATCTTCATAATGTGCTTGCGTGGCAGCCTGGTTCTGGCGCTGAGGATCAGGTGAGGCCCAGCGGACGAATTTGGTCTTGCAGCGTCGAGAATTACCCATCAAGACGCATTTGTCTAGTAGGTAACGATGCAACCCAAATGCCAAGAACGCGTCTGCGGGATTAGAAAATGCTAATGTCAGGCCTGAGGTTGAGATCGTCGACGCGGAAGAGGGCGCAGCCTATGGAGACGCGCTGCTGGCCGATTATCGATGCGCAGATCTGGCCGATCAATGCCGCGTGCGCATGGGCGGTGCGCATCGCCACAAGTCGCGCAGATCAGTGCGAAAAGAAGAAAGCGTGAGACTTCATGACGACCAAAATGAATTTCAGAACTGTGGATGAATACATTGAGGCGCAACCCGAAGCCACTCAGGCCGTGCTCCGGCGTGTGCGACGCGCAATCCGCAAAGCGCTTCCGAAAGCTGAGGAAGGGATCTCCTACAAAATTCCTGCTTACCGGCTGCGCGGCAAAGTTGTATTGTATTTTGCCGGCTGGAAGCAGCACTATTCGCTCTATCCCGCCGGCCAGCGGCTGGTGGATGCATTCCGGGACGAGCTTGCGCCATACGAGGTCAATAAGGGTACGATCCGTTTCCAGTTGTCTAAGCCGGTTCCTCTGAAATTGATCGAACGCATCGCGAAGTTCCGCGCCAAGGAAGCTGCCCAACGCGAAGTTTGAATCTCAGTCAACGTGTGGCACAGCCGCGATCCGATTCGGGTGACGATTTCCCTCGCCTTGTGCTAGTGATGCGTCATCTCCGGCTTCGTTCTAGACAACATGTACCATCGAAGTGAGGAGCGGCGGCTTTGCGCGTTTACCTGATTGACGGCACCTATGAACTCTTCCGCCATTTCTTTGCCCTGCCGCCGGCACAGGACAACAGCGGGCAGGAGATCGCTGCCGTGCGCGGCGTGGTCGCCTCTGTCTTGTCGATGATTGAGCAAGGCGCCACCCATGTTGGAGTTGCGACCGATCATGTAGTCGAGTCATTTCGCAACCAGCTTTACCCCGGATACAAGACCAGCGAAGGAGTGGCTCCGGAACTGCTGTCGCAATTTCCCATTTTGGAAGAAGCTTTGGAGGCATTGGGCGTAGTGGTCTGGCCGATGGTGGAATTCGAGGCGGACGATGCGCTCGCCTCCGCTGCGGCCCAAGTGGCGGTGGACGATCGCGCAGAGCAAGTTCTGATCTGTACTCCCGATAAGGATCTAGCTCAATGCGTGCAGGGCAGCCGGGTCGTCCAACTGGATCGGCGGCGGGAGATCGTGCGTGATGAAGCCGGAGTTGTAGAAAAGTTCGGGGTGCTGCCACAGTCCATTCCCGACTACCTGGCGGTAGTGGGCGACAGCGCCGACGGATATCCCGGAATTGCGGGATGGGGCGCGAAAGCCGCAGCCGCTGTTCTTTCCCAATATGGGCATTTGGAAAACGTTCCTAAAGACTGGCGGGAGTGGCACGCCTCCATTCGCAAAGCACGGACACTCTCGGAATCTCTTTTTGCAGGATGGAACGATGCCGTCTTGTTTCGCACGCTGGCGACACTGCGTGTCGATGTGCCGGTTTTTCGCACACTCGAAGATCTTTGCTGGAAAGGTCCTCAAGCAGGCTTCGAGGAGTACTGTCGCCGAATCAAGGCTCCCGAGCTGTTCCGGCGCGCGGTCTCTGCGGCCTCGCAAAGGGGAAGGTCGGCGGGCGCGTAGCGCCGTTCTATGAACCTGGAAGGTTTTTAGAGCAAAGGATTTGCACCTGTGCACTTCCTTGCATGAATTGTATCCCTGGCGCCGCCAACGAGCAAGCTTAAATACGGAGAAATCAGGTTTTGCGGCGCGGAAGATCTGCTGTCCCATATCGGCAACAAAAGCGGATCCCCCGGGCCGCATTGGATCCTGCGACGGTGGCAGCATTCGTGCGGCGGCCCGAGGGATGACAACTCGATTGAAAGCCAGGACGATCTTCCGACTCTTCCCCACATTGATCCCGAGTCTACGAATCCGGGGAGCAGGGAAGTGCCGGCTTGATATCGACTACCGGCGTTCTGTCGATGACTTCAATAGGTCCGATCAGCAAACGAGTTCCTTCGATCTGTCGCAAGGTCACGCGATGCAGGCCGACCGGATTCGGACGGTCGGGAGAGCGCGTGGCAAAGACGCCGGTCAGCGGATTTTCATGCTTGCCGCGCGGATGCACCTTCAGCACATCTCGATGCGACTGATGCAGCCAGGTGAGGACCACGAGCTCGTCTCCGATAACAAGTCCTTCGACTGCGGGTGCCGCGAACTCATGCACTTCCAGCCAAACATCCGGCGCGCCTTCGGATCCTTGGCGCGGAGCCTCTTTGCGATTTTTGATTACAGAATGGATGATGCCGATAGGGCGGAGTGAGGCCGTCATCGTTGCCCGAGAGTTTATCGAGGACGATTTCTTGATTGACGATTTCCGGCCTGAATTTCTGTTCATGCTGAAGGGTATGTATTCTCGGCGTCTTGTCTGAAGGTCAAACGCTTTTCGAGTTAGCTTCTCCTCGGAATCTCGAATAGCAATTCGGACAAATGCCGTGACTTAGTTGAGCTTTGGTGTGATTGGCAAAGTAAGTTTCGACCGTTTGCCAGTAATTCTCGTCGTTGCGGATGCTTTTACAGTACATGCACATCGGCAATATCTCACGGAGCTCTCTTACCTCTCCGAGAGCAGCCTGCAATTCGCGAAGCAGCCGTTCGCGTTCTTCCTCGGCTCGCTTGCTTTCCGTGATGTCGCGCGCGAGCGAGTAAATGAGTTCATGTTCGACGTCCGCCATAGCGTTCCATCGGAACCAGCGATAGGAACCATCCTTACAGCGATAGCGATTTTCGAAACCCAGAGCCTGCCCGCCGGCCCTGACGATGCGATTTTGTTCCAATGTGCGCTCGCGGTCGTAGGGATGGACGAACTCAAACATTCGTTTCGACTGGAGTTCTGCGCGGCTGAATCCAAGCGTCTTCTCCCAGGCAGCGCTGAGCTTCAGGAAGTGGCCGCTGAAGTGCGCGATGCAGAGCATGTCGATCGACAAATCAAAAAATCGCTCTTGGAAAAATTGAGGAACTTCGGGCATCTCTCGATATTTTATTCCGGGTTGCGCGTTTCGCTGGAGACGCCGCCTGGTCTGGAGAGCACTTCGGTACTCGGAAGGTTTACCGTTTTCGACTCAGGACGACGTCGGTACCGGTCCCGGTAGGGACTGGGTGTAAGGCATAATGCGATCGGCATTACCCGTCCGCTACCGCGGACGGTACCGACTCTCCCGTAGATAACAAGTTTGTCTAATACGTCAATCTCAGCGAGAACTGCAAAGACCGTGCGGGAAGTTGGTTGGTGACTCCGGTGAGAGGCTGGCCGAATCCCGGCCCCGGTGCTGCGCCGTTGCCGAAGGTTCCGCTGTAGCCGACGAAGTTCGGATGATTGAAAACGTTGAATGCTTCCACGCGCCCGCGAACGTGCCACTTTTCCCCAATTGGGAAATCCTTCTCCACGAACGGCGATACCTCGTAGATCGCGTTTCCTCTTCCGGCATTGCGCGGAACGACGATGCCGTTGATCACCGGCCGATCTGTCGTGGCGCCGTTGTCGCCGCTGTTAGCAGTCCCGGTTACGAAATTGAACGGCAATCCCGAAGCGAGCGTCGCAACGCCGCCCACGTTCACTCCCCAGGGAGCCGCATAGGCGCCGCTGAGGACAAAGCGGTGCTGCTGATCGAAGATGGCGTTGCCCTGTTCCTGATTATTGGGAAAGTTCGGATCGTTGGGGTTGCCGCCGGGCGTATCGGGATCGACGTTGTCGATGGCGTGCGAGTACACGTAACTGGCCAGCATCGTGAAGTTCGTGAAGCGATGGCTCAGGTTCACGTCTAACGCGTTGTACTGCACGAAGCCGTCGTTCACGTCGGTCTGGATCACCGAATACGCGGGCTGCGGTGTTGTGGCCTTCAGTGGGTTACAGGTTTGCCCGGCAGAGGCGTAGAACGCGACCCACAGCGGACGCGTGCAGTTGGCAGCTTGCGCGGTGCGCGTTTGCCCTTGTGCAGTGCGGACGAACGACGATGGTGGGTCCACATCGAGGGCACGAACCACGTGAATCGTGTGCGACCACACGTAATCCGCGCCGAGGAGCCACCCTTTGCCGAACTCGTGTTGAAGGCCGAGCGTGGCTTGCTGCGAATAAGGGTTCAGCAGCGCGCCGGGGTAGCCGATCAGGTCCGAAACGGGAAAGAACTGGTTGTAGAACGCGGCTCGTCCCGGACGGATGTAAAGGCTGCGCACCGGCGCCACCGCTCCGGTGGGAAACGCCGGCAGCGGCACGGCGGCAACACTCGATGGAAATCCAATCTGACCGGGTCCGGCGACGAAGTTGAAGACGCCGGTTGGTCCGGAAAGCGCATAGTTTGCTTCCGAATTGTCCACGACCTGGGCGTAGTAAATGCCGTATCCGCCACGCACCACTGTTTTGCCGTGTCCGAGCCAGTCATAGGCGAAGCCAATGCGCGGAGCGAAATTCTTGCGCGCATCGGTGAACGTCTGCTGCTCGTAGCGCAATCCGAGGTTCACCGTTAGCGACGGAGTCACGCGAGCATTATCTTGAGCGAACAGTGACCAGAGCGTGTCCCCGACGGTGTAGTTGCCGTTGCCATAACTCTGGGTATAGCGCGCGACATTCGCGATGTCGTCTAAATAGGCAGGACTTTCGCAAACGCTCAACGGCTGCGTGCAGGTGTTGTACGTGAGCTGTCCGAGAAAGATAGGACCGCCGAATTCCTTGCTGTCTCCGCCATTGTGCGCATGGAGAACGTCGGCGCCAAAGTTCACCTGATGCTTGCTCCAGGAAGCGGCGAGCGTGTCGCTGAATCCGTATTGCCGATTCAGCAGCAACGCCGACTGCGAAGTGCCCGAGGTGAATGTTCCGCCAGTGGAAACGGGAACTACGAACTGCGTGCCCAGAAGCAGAGGATCGAATTCCGTGATCGGCGACGCCAGCAGAAACTGCGCGCGAGCGTTGTTCAGCAGCGTTGGCGATAACACGCTGGTGTCGCCGAGCTCCACGCTGTAGGTCCGGCGGCGGAAGATGCGGTCCACGCTGGAGAGATTGTTGCCGCCGACGGCGCCGTTCGGATTCGTGTCGTGAAAGCTATCGGTGTTCGCGCGAAAGAACAGATTGTTGTTCTGGTTCAACTGGTGATCGAGGCGGACGAAAGTCATCCAGTCGGCGTAGTGGCCGACGAAAACTCCCGGAGCGATCGGAGAGGTGATCGGCGATCCGCGATTTTCGCGGCTGTACTCTCCGGCAAAAAAGAAATGCGTGTGATCGTCGGTTCCCGGAATGGGACCGGAGAGCGACGCGGAAAGTTGTCCAAGCGAATCCGAGAGCACCTGATTGCCACTAGTCGCGCTCGTGCTGGTGAAACCGGAGAGTTTGGCGGCAGTACCATTCGGCCGCCAGGTTCCGAAAAAGTCGCCATGCAAATTGTCGCCGCCACTGCGGGTCACGATGTTCACTACGCCGCCCGTGGTCGCGCCGTATTCTGCCGAGAAGGCATTTTCCAGCACCGTCATCTCTTCGACGGCGAGAAGAGGAAGATTCGTGAAGATCGTCTGTCGTCCCCAACTGTCATCGGCGCTGCTTCCGTCCACCACGAAGGAAGTTTGCCGGCGTCCGGACCCATTCGTCGTGAACAGATTCTGGTTCATGAAGGCATCGCCTTGGTTGATCGCCGGACGATTCGCGGCGTTTAGCAGCGGAAGGTAAGTAATGCGGTGGTTGAGCAGGGGAGTGTCCTGCATCTCTTTCAGGCCGAGATGATCGCCGAGTTGCGGCTCATCGGTCCTGATCGCGCCGACGGTGCCGGTCACGGTGACGGCGGTTTGAATCTCGGAGAGTCCAAGCTGAAGGTCAATATTCGCCGAAGTTCCGCCTGCCAGCGTGAGCGTACGAGTGACATCGGCAAATCCTGACTTGTGTGCCGTTAAGGTGTATGTGCCGGCCGGAAGGCCAAAAAAGGAAAATGCGCCGGCAGCGTTCGTCCGTGATTTGCGTTCCACGAGCGTGTTGCTGACCGTGACCTCCACGCCCGGCAGCGCGGCGGCACTCTGGTCACGCGCCTGCCCGCGAATCGTGGCGGAATCCGGAGTCTGCGCCGTCGAAAAGATGGTTACTGCAAAAAGGACTAAGAAACAAATGCCGGCTCGAACCATTGCTCCTCAGGAAAGGGGGGATCGCATTGCGCAGACTAGCTAGCATAGCGGTCGCTCCCGATCTACTACCAAGCGCCGTAGCAATGCGTGGCGAGGAATGGATCGCCGATTTGATGGATGAATCGAAAAAGCGACTTGCAGGAACCTGACATCTCTGCCCACGTGTATTCTGCAGACGGTGCGAGTCCTGGAAGGCCTGCCACTCATCTATAGCTGGCGTTCCGTGAAAGGGGAACACCGATGTCTTCCTTGCCTGCCGTAAGCGCCTTGGACGCCGGCACACAGACTTTTCCTGTTCTAACCGCGGAACAAATTCAGCGTGCGCGCGCGAACAGCCGTGTGCGCCGAGTTCAGGCCGGCGAAGTCCTCTTTCAACCGGGCGATAGTGGCTATTCTTTTTTTGTCTTGCTCTCCGGCCGCGTGGATATTGTGCAGCCGGGCTTTGCCGGAGAGCGCTTGATCATCTCGCATGCTCCCGGCGAGTTCACCGGGGAGTTGAGCATGATCTCCGGACAGCGATGCATGGTGCTGGGACGCGTGACCGAGCCGGGCGAGTTTCTGGAATTGAAACCGGATGCCTTGCGCGCGCTGATCGCAAAGGACGCTGAGTTCAGCGAGATTCTGATGCGCGCGTTTATTCTGCGGCGCCTGGCGCTGATCACGAACAAATTGGGCAACGTCATCCTGATGGGATCGCGCCACTCCGCCGACACTCTCCGCCTGCGCGAGTTTGTGGGCCGCAATGGCTATCCGCACACTTACGTGGATCTGGACACCGACAAAATGTCGCAGGAGCTCCTGGACCGCTTTTCGGTCAATGTGGAAGAAATTCCGGTCATCATTTGCCATACCGGCAATGTGCTGCGGAATCCCTCGACGGCCAAGTTGGCGGATTGCCTCGGTCTTAACGTGAGCCTTCACGATTCCGACGTTCGGGACGTGATCATCGTCGGCGCGGGTCCCGCCGGTTTGGGAGCGGCAGTCTATGCGGCTTCCGAGGGCTTAGATTCATTGCTCGTCGAGACTGAAGCGCCCGGCGGGCAGGCGGGATCAAGTTCCAAAATCGAAAACTATCTCGGCTTTCCCACTGGACTTTCCGGACAGGAGCTTGCGTCCCGTGCTCTAACGCAAGCGCAAAAGTTCGGCGCGAAGATGGTCGTGGCGCACAGCGTGGTGAAGCTGGACTGTGCGCGCCGTCCGTATCAGATTGTGCTGGAAGACGGGACAGTGCTCTCTGCGCGCTCCGTCATCATCGCGACCGGAGCGCAGTACAACCGGCCGGCAATTCCCAATTTGAGAAAGTTCGAAGGCCAGGGCGTCTATTACGGCGCCACTTATATGGAGTCCCAACTCTGTGAAGCCGAGGACGTGATCGTCGTTGGTGGCGGAAATTCCGCGGGACAGGCGGCCGTGTTTTTGTCGCAGAGCGCGCGCAGAGTGTACATGCTCGTGCGCAGCGAGAATTTGGCTGAAACCATGTCCCGCTATCTGATTCAGCGCATTGCCGAGAATCCCAATATCGAACTCCACCACCAAACCGAACTCGTAAACCTGGAAGGGAATCGTCATCTCGAGTCGGTAGCTTGGATAGATCGGATGACGAGTGAGTCTTCAGCACATCCGATTCGTCATGTGTTTATCATGACCGGCGCCTCGCCCAGAACGGAATGGCTGCAGGGCTGTCTCGCACTCGACGACAAAGGCTTCATTCTGACTGGTAGAGATTTGGACGGCGTTCGCGATTCTCATGCGTTTACAGCGTGGCCGCTGGCTCGCGCGCCGCAAATGCTCGAAACCAGTTTGCCGGGCGTGTTTGCCGTCGGCGATGTGCGGTCTGGGAACGTGAAACGCGTGGCCTCAGCCGTGGGCGAGGGCGCTATTTCGGTGCATTTGGTTCATCGAAGTTTGGCGGAATTGTAACGGCTTCGGGTGGACTGTGTGGACACCGTGGACTGTGTGGACGTATACGCTGCTCGCCTCGCTGCGGCGTTATCCTAGTGGGTATGCTTCGAACGCTGCTCGTTTTCATATGCGCCGGCTCGCTACTTAGCGTGGCGCAGACATCTTTTCCGGCAGCGCCGGTTTCGGCGCCGAACTCTACGCTGGCGACCAAAGATGTAGCTCTCGGCATGCTGCTGGCCAAGATCGAAGAAGATGCGCAGGCGCTCAATGCCGAGATCTCTCGGCTCAGGATCGATAAATGGAAGACGGATTCTTCTACGAAGCAGCAGGCGAATGACAATGCCGCTTCTGTGCAGCGCAACATTACGGCCGCGCTTCCCGAATTGGTCGGTGCTGTCCGTAATGCGCCGCAAAGCTTGACCGCAAACTTCAAATTGTATCGGAACTTAAACGCTCTCTATGACGTCGCCTCGGGTTTGGCGGAATCAACCGGCGCCTTTGGTAAGAAGGAGGAGTACAACTCCATCGCACCCCACATCGCTGCGCTGGATGACGCGCGCCGCAATTATGGCGACTACCTGCTCCAGGTCGCCCAGACCGGCGATGCGCGGCTGGCCGAGGCGCAGCGCGCCGCCCAGGCCGCTGCAGCAGCTGCTCAAGAGCCGCCGAAGAAGGTGGTCATCGACGACGAGGAGCCCACGCACAAGACGACCAAGAAGCACACCGCGCATAAGAAGAAGCCGGTAACAAGCAAGCCGCCGACCGAAAGCAAGCCGCCGGACAGCTCGACTCCGAAGTAGAAGGGCAGCGGAACACCCGCCTATCAGACAAGTGCGGGAATTCCCTCCTCTTTCGCTGCTCGATTCGCTCAAGTTTCGGTTCGCGGATAGCATTTTCGCGGTATCCGATTGAGCACACAGCTACTTACTGGAAAAATCGGAAATTCCCTGCAAGTTCCCTGCTGATTCGCTCAGGGTTTTGTGCGGAACCGCTTAAATGGCGGCGTTTCGGGGCTTGTGACGAGGCATCCCCTGTAAAGTTCGCTGTTCTGAGGGAATTCTCGGACTGAAGACTCGCTCCCTTGATCTTCGTTACAACATCAAAACGTTAGCCGGGCAGGCGCCTAAGGCGTAAGCTTAAGGCGGGAACATTCCCGGTTCCGGCGGGGTCTATCTGAGTGAAGCGTTGTTAGGGTTGTAGGCGTAACTCAGGGGAACCTGCTAGTTTATGCGTATCGCCAGGCAATTATGGCGGGAGTAACTACGTTGGCAAACCTCGCAACTGCGATTACCGCGCGCGCGGAAGAAGCTTCGATCATTGCCGAGCTGAAGGCCGGCTCTGAGACGGCTTATGAATGGTTGATCGCACAATATCATCAGCCGGTCTACGGACTGGTATATCGAATCCTGAGTGATCCGGCCGATGCGGCCGATACCACCCAGGAAGTCTTTCTCAAGGTGTTCCGGGGAATTCGGCGCTTCCACGGCGAAGCCAGTCTGAAGACCTGGATTTACCGCATTGCCATCCATGAGGCTTCGAACCAGCGACGCTGGTGGTTTCGCCACAAACGCCGCGAGACCACGATGGAAGCTCAGGGCTGCGAGGAAGATGGCCAGTGCTTCGCTCTGAAGGAAACGCTGGTGGATGAGACCGAGTCGCCGTTCGACTTTGCCGCGCACGAAGAAGTCCGCAGCAAGGTGGAGCAGGAGTTGGCGCAGGTCCCGGAGCCGTATCGCACGACGGTGGTCCTGCGCGATATTGAAGGACTTTCGTACGAGGAGATCGCGGAGATTCTCCAGATCTCGCTCGGTACCGTGAAATCGAGGTTGATGCGTGGCCGCTACGCTCTCAAGCAGCGGCTGGAAACTTACGCCAGGGAGGTTGGCCGCGAACTCGGTCTGAAAGCGGCTCCGATCGCGCAAGCGTCGTTGGAGGTGGGAAGCGAATGATGGACTGCAAGCAAGCCAAGTCGCTGTTTTCAACGTATCTGGACGGGGCCGTCACTGGTCGTCAGATGCGGGCTATTGCCGCTCACCTGGAAGGCTGCGGTTCTTGCCACACGAGCTACTACTCTCTCCGGCGCACGCAGGCGATGCTGTCCTCGCTGCCTACGCGCAAAGCGCCTGCCGATCTCGCTCTGCGAATTAACGTCGCCATCCAGCGCGAGCGGGCAAACAATCTTCGCTTCACGCTGCAACGGATCGTCGTTCGTCTCGAAAACGCACTCAACACGTTCATGTTGCCCGCCACTGCGGGCCTGGTGACCGCCGTCGTGATGTTCGGCATCCTGATTGGATTCTTTGCCGTGCAGGCGCCGCAAGGCAATAACAACGATGTGCCGACTCTGCTGTACACACCGCCTCGTCTGGCTTCTGGTCCGTACGACATCCAGGGACTCGAAGGCCCAGTGCTGATCGATGCCAGCGTCGATCCCACCGGACGCGTCGACGACTATGAGATTCTCTCCGGTCACGATTCCGAAGCGCTCCGCGTAAAGATCGACAACGCGCTGATCTTCACTCAATTCGAACCGGCCCGCGCCTTCGGCGCTCCCGCCAGCGGACACGTCGTGCTGGCGTTCTCCAGCGTTAACGTAAAAGGCTAATCATCGAGAGTCCCTACCTCGACCCATAGAGACGCCCGCGATGGCGGCTGCGTCTCTACGGCTCCGCCATTTAGAATGGCTGCACGACATTCGGTTTTCCCAATTACCCGATTTCGAAATTGCGAAATTACCCAATGAACTCTCCCACATTCCAGGAGATCATCCTCAAGCTGCAAACTTTCTGGGCGGCGCACAACTGTGTGCTCCAGCAGCCTTATGACGTGGAAGTCGGCGCGGGCACGATGTCGCCGGAAACCTTCCTGCGCGTACTTGGGTCGAAGCCGTATCGAGTGGCTTACCTGCAACCGTCGCGGCGGCCGGCTGACGGCCGTTATGGCGAAAATCCCAATCGGCTTTACAAACACACGCAGCTCCAGGTGATCCTCAAACCGCCGCCGGAAAACATTCAGGAACTGTATCTGGAGTCGCTAGTCGCGATCGGTATCGACCTGCGCCGGCATGACATCAAGTTCGAAGAAGACAACTGGGAATCGCCGACACTGGGCGCGTGGGGTATCGGCTGGCAGGTGATGCTTGATGGACTCGAGATCACGCAGTTTACCTACTTCCAACAATGCGGCGGCATCGATCTCGATCCGATCTCAGCCGAGCTGACCTACGGCCTTGAACGGCTCGCTGCCTTCTTGCAAGATGTGGACAGCATTTATGACATCGTGTGGGCGCGCAGTGCAGATGGTTGTCCGGTGACTTATGGAGATGTGCGGTTGCAAGAAGAGCAGCAGCTCTCGGTTTACAACTTCGAAGCCGCAGATGTCGAGAAGGCCTGGCAACATCTGCAGCTCTATGAAGCAGAGTGCAAAGCGCTGATCGATCATTATGGGGTAGAAAAGAAGTCGAAGGAACAAGATCCGGCAGCCATCCTGCGATTTCCCATTTTGGGAGCATTCGATCTGTGCCTGAAGTGCTCGCACTTGTTCAATATTCTTGACGCACGCGGCGCCATTTCCGTCACCGAGCGTGTAGGAGTAATTGCCAGAATTCGCGCACTAGCTGTGGGAGTGGCGAAAGCCTATCTGGATCAGCAGCAGCTCGCAGCCAGAGGGTTGGAACTGCAAACTGAGCTGCTAAATGCCACTCTTGGGGTATGCGATAAATTTGAGATCGAGCGCGAGTAGATGCGTAAATCTCATTCTGTGAAGAGTTATCTTGACCGGCTGGACTCGTATTCGCCGCAATCGGGAAAGATCGTGCGCCACCCTGCAATGACCTAATCCATGCCCGACCTACTCCTCGAAATTGGTTGTGAAGAAATTCCCGCGCGCATGATCGACGGCGCTCGTGCTGAGCTCGCGAAGCGCGTCACCGATCTCCTGAAACGGGAACGCCTGATCTCGTCAGAAAACGAAAATCAGGTGGTCACTTATTCCACGCCACGTCGCCTCGCGGTTCTCATTCACGGTGTCGAAGCCCGCCAGTCCGACGTGCAGGAACAAATCTTAGGTCCGGCAACAAGAGTCGCGTACAAAGACGGCAAGCCTACCGCCGCAGCGGAAGCCTTTGCGCGCAAGGCCGGTGTGGACGTCTCTCAATTGCAAAAGACCTCGACGCCGAAAGGCGAATATCTGGCCGCACACGTCGTCCGCAAAGGACGCGCTGCCGCCGGAGTGCTCGCGGAGAATTTGCCGCAGGAATTAAACGCGCTCTACTGGGCGAAGAACATGTATTGGCGTGCAGCGAAGCCTGAGCGATTTGTGCGTCCGGTACGCTGTATTGTGGCTTTGCTCGAGAACGAAGTACTGGCGCTCGAGTATGCCGGCGTGAGAGCAGGGAACCGATCGCGCGGACATCGCATTCTCGCCGACGCGGAAGTCACGATTTCCAGTCCAGCTTCCTACTGCGCGCAGCTCGAAGCCAGCAAAGTGATCGTCGATCCAGCAGACCGCGAGCGGCGTATTCGCAAAGCGCTCGATTCCGCCACACGAACCGTTCCCGGCGCTCGCTGGCGAGAAGATCCTGAACTGCTTGCGACAGTGGCGAATCTCACTGAGTTTCCCAGCGCGATTCTCGGTAGTTTCGATCGTGGATTTCTGACGTTGCCCGAAGAAGTGCTGGTGACCGTCATGCGCGACCACCAGAAGTACTTTGCCGTCGAGGATGCGAGCGGCAAGCTCGCGCCGCATTTTCTCGCTGTGCTGAATACTGATGGTGATCACGACGGGCTGATTCGCCATGGCAACGAACGCGTCCTGCGCGCACGCTTTAACGACGCGCAATTCTTCTGGCAGACCGATCAGAAGATCCCGCTCGAACAGCGGGTTTCCATGCTGGAGAAAGTTACGTTCCAAAAAGATTTAGGGAGCTATCTTTCCAAAATGGAACGAACTGCGGCCGTAGGGGCGAGCCTTTGTGAGCGGCTGCAAAAGACGAACAAGAAAGTTGACCAGGCCGTTGTCGGCGCTGCCGTGCGCCTTGCGAAGACAGATCTCACGACCGAACTGGTGAAGGAATTCACCGAGCTCCAAGGCATCATTGGCGGCCTCTACGCCAAAGCTCAGGGACTGCCACAGTCCGTGGCCGACGCGATTTACGATCAGTACCGTCCTGAATCTACGGAAGACGAGATCCCACGCTCCGTCGAGGGCTCGTTAGTTTCGGTCGCTGACAAGATCGACAGCATCGCGGGCATGTTCGCTCTCGGACTCCAGCCGAGCGGATCGAAGGATCCGTTTGCCCTGCGTCGGCAAGCCAATGGGATCGTGCGCATTCTTGCCGAACACAAGCTACCACTGCGGATTGGCGAGATCGTGGATTTTGCCTTGCAGCAATACCGCGCAGCCGGAGGCTTAAGAGCCAAGCTGCGTGCTCTCGACCAGGCGCCAACAAATCTTTCAGACTTCTTCCGCGAGCGACTCGACTTCTACATGCGCGAAGTGCGCGGCTTCGCCTATGACGTGGTCAACGCCGTGCTCGCCGCCGGCGCCGACGATGTCGTCGATGCCGTGGCTCGCGCCGAGGCGGTGACCAGCGTTCGTGCCACCGACGATTTCCTCGCGATTTCAACGGCGTTCAAGCGCACGAAGAATATCCTTCGTCAGGCGCGTGAGAGCGGTAAGCAATGGCCGAGCGAGTTCTCAACAGATGCGTTAGTCGAACCCGCCGAGCAGGCGCTAGGCGCCAAGGTCAGCGAAAGCCGCGAGCTTGTCGACTCGCTGCGCCGTAGCAGCCGCGATCAGGAAGCTCTAGCCCACATTGCCAGCCTGCGTCCCATCGTCGATGCCTTTTTCGACAAAGTGATGGTGATGGTGGACGACGAAAAACTCCGGGCCAATCGTCTGGCCTTGTTGGGGACCATGCAGCGCAGTTTCTCGACCATCGCCGACTTCTCCGAGATCGTCGTGGAAAGATAACAGTCGCGGAGACGTGCCCCGGCCGCCGCGGGCTGCATCTCGCTACGAGCCGGAACTCTGCCGCCTGTTCGCTTTCGGCGGTATGCTTTCCAAATTCGGACACCTCGGGCCTCGTGTCCTGGGGCGGATGCTCCTAAGTTGCTGGCAGGCAAGGAATTGTGCTCAAGCGGGACCGCCGGTTAAAACCCCGCGATGGCATTGCGTTTGCTCCTGTCCATACTGTTGAGAAGCAGCTCGGTTTTCGTGAGCTTGAAGTTCATGAGCCTTCGTGAGGAGAATCCCAATGACGTGCTCCACCCCATCGGAGGCTGCTGTGGCCGACGCTGCTCATTCCGCTTTTAGCGGCGAGGCAACCACCGCCGTGCGCGCCAAGCGCGTGCTCGTCGCCGATGATCAGGCGGACGTTCTTCACGCCATCGCCTTATTACTCAAGTCGGAGGGATTCGAATCGAAAACGGTCATGCATCCGGCTGCGGTAGTTGAAGCTATTCAGGCCAGCGACTTCGATCTGCTGATCATGGACCTGAACTATACCTTGGATACGACTTCGGGAACCGAGGGCTTGGACCTGATCTCCAGCATCCGCAAACTCGATACTGCCGTTCCCGTTTTGGTCATCACTGCCTGGGGAACGATTGAGCTGGCAGTGGAAGCCTTGCAGCGTGGCGCCTCAGACTTCATCCAGAAGCCGTGGACCAACGCGCAACTGGTGCAGAAAGCCCGCGACCTGATCCAGCGTGCCGAAAGCACGCGCAAAGCTCGCGTGCAGGCAGAAGAAGAACAACAGGAATCGGTCGAGATTCAGCGGAAATTGCTTTCTCTCAAGCTGCCCGAGCAGGCCGGCCTCACTGTCAGCGGCGATTCGCGCTCGATGCGATACGTCGGCGGCGACTACTGTCATCTCACGCCGCTCACGGCGTCCAAGTTCGCGGTATCGATCGCCGACGTTGCGGGCAAGGGTGTTCCCGGCGCACTGCTCACGGCAAGTCTGCGTGGTCTTGAGAAGAGCTTTGTCACGCACGATGTCCATCCGCAGCAACTTTGCAGCTCGCTGAACGACGCGCTCACCGAGATCATGCCGCTCGGCAAATTCGTCTCGTTCTTCTTTGCCGTCATTGACACGCAATCGCGCACGCTCTGCTACAGCAACGCTGGACATAACCCGCCGGTTCTCGCGCGTGCCGACGGTTCTGTTTTGGAACTGCGCACCGGAGGCGGTGTCCTGGGCTTGTTCCAGGATTGGACCTACGAACAGACGCAACTCAAACTCCAATCTGGCGACCGTCTCGCTCTTTACACCGACGGCATCACCGAAGCCGAGAGCCCTTATGACGAAGAGTTTGGCGCCGCTCGCGTTAGAGAAATCGTCGCGGCGAACCGACACGCTTCTGCCCAAGAGATTCAGCGCGCGCTCATGCAAGCGGTAAGCACCCACTGCGAAGACCGCTTTCAAGATGACGCGACCATTGTCGTGATTGCAGTGGAATGAAAACGAGCTTCGCAGAGAACCCGTTGCTACACCCGCAGCCCACGAAGCAGACAAAGGGAACAAGCCTGATTGTTTCTTCGAGGGTTCGTGATGATCCCACCCTCACTGCCTCGGCCCAAATGCTTGATTTCGCGTCACCTAACCGTTCCCGTAATCGGTGGCTCAGGCGCCGAGAGATGACAATTGCACCTTCCATTCGTCTAAATAGATACCAGGGAACCCTGAAGGGGCGGCCAGTCGTTTGCGGAACCGGCGTTGACGATGCGCGACAACGCTTGTTCCGCAGCGCTGGCCGTTGTACCAGTTTGTGATTTGGTGATTTCGTGATTTCGCGATTGGGAACAGGCCTACTCCGGCAGCGGTCACGCCCCAAATCTCCGGCGTATCGAGAAGATGCAGGGATGCGGCGCCTCTGCGTAGATTCCAGGAATCAAATCACGAAATCGCGAAATCACCAAATCACGAAATCTGTTAGATTTTCCTCGTGTCGTCCGCGAAACCTTTGAATGGCAACAGCGCCGTCTTGTACTGCCCCGAGTGCGGGATCGAGGTGCACGATCCGCTGACTTGTGGAGACTGCTCGGCGGTGATCTGTCGGCGCTGCGGCACCCCTCTGGAATCGCCCGACGATCTCGGTATCGGCTAGTCTCGCGGGACTTGGCGGAAAGCGCAATCCTCATTTACACTCCATCTTCCTTTGGTTCAGGCTGCTAATAAAGACTCATGAAGATCCTCGTAATAGGCGCGGGCATGATGGGTTCGGCGGCGGCATTCGATTTGGCGCGGTCGCCGGATATGGAATCGGTCACATTGGCCGATGCGGATCTCCTGCGTGCGCAGGAGGCCGCGAACTGGATTGCCAAGACTTTGGGACGCAAAGCTGCTCCTGTTCGTCCAGTGGGACTCGACGCCAGCGACGAAAGTTCGGCGGCGGCCCTGATGCGAGGCCACGATGGTGTGCTCTCGGCCGTCCCCTATTTCTTCAACGTCGGTCTGGCGCGTGCCGCGATTGGTGCCGGTTGCCACTTTGCTGATCTTGGCGGCAACAACACTGTTGTCCGAAAAACCTATGCGATGAGCGCTGAGGCGGAGCGCAACAATCTGGGTTTAGCTCCTGACTGTGGGCTCTCGCCCGGTATGGCCAGCATTCTGGCCGGAGACTTGGTAAAGCGGTTTCGCGAAATCCAGAAGCCCGCGCGACGCGGATCCCCCCGCAGTTCTTCCAAAGACAAGCGCAAATCCGCGATTGACGCTCTCAAGCTGTACGTAGGCGGATTACCGAAAACGCCGCGTCCGCCATTTGAGTATCAGCTCGTCTTCTCCGTCGAAGGCCTGATCAATGAGTACGTAGAACCTGCCCGCGTGCTCAAGAACGGCAAAATCACGGTCATCGAGCCGCTCACCGAACCGGAAGAGTTCCGCCTGCGCGGTTTTCGTCCGATGGTCGCGTTTCATACTTCGGGTGGCACTTCCACGATGCCGGAGACGTTTGCCGGCGAAGTGGGTGAGTGCTTCGAGAAGACGCTACGTTATCCCGATCATTACAAGCTCGTACGCGGGCTCTACGATCTCGGTTTTTTCTCGAGCGAGAAGCGGCGGCTGAAATCGGGCGAGATCAGCCCACGCGAGCTCACTTCACATCTGTTCCTGGAGAAGCTAACCGGCGACGAGCCGGATGTGACGATCATGCGCATCGAAGCCCACGCCGGCAAGCGCGTGCTCTCCTATACGATGATCGACGAGTATGACCGCCGCACCGGCATGACGTCGATGATGCGCACAACCGCTTGGCCTGCGTCGGCGGTGTTGCAGATGATCGTGAGCGGCGATATCCCCAAACGTGGAGCGATTCACCAGGAGCTGGACGTTCCCGCCAATTCGTTCTTACGAGGTATGGCGCGGCGTGGAGTAAAAATCCGCTTTTCGGATAATGGAAAGTAGAAGCACAAGAGAAAATTCCTGTTTTGGGAATGCCCGCGAGCCTTCCAGGAAAACCTCAATGCCGAACCCCGGATTCATGTAATCAATAGCCGCATCTAAAGCCTGTCATCCTGGTCCGCCCAGGCGGACGAAGGATCTCCGCGGATATTTCAGACTTAAATGCCTTCTCCAGGCTTTTCTACCGCGATCTCCCTCGAGGAACCGGGACACTGCGTTTAAGTCGGAAAGATTTGGCGGAGATTCTTCGTCCGCCTACGGCGGCTCAGAATGACAGGCTCACGACTGATGCCAGTCTTGTCAGAGCAGTTATTCCCCGAAGCTCCCCACAAACGCGCTGCGCTTACCGTGGCGATCCCAATCCACACCCAATCCGGGCCCCTGGTACTCGTCGGTAGTTGCAACCGCGGCCATCGCGTGGCTCAACTTGCTCAGCGGCGGATAGTACGTGATCTCCGCGCCGCAGGTGTGGTCCATGTTGTTCAGCGGACGCGTCTCGATTTCGGCGAATTGGCCAGCGCGCAGGACCGCGTGTCCGTGATGCGCCGTATCGTGCATAACTGCCATATCGATCGTCGTCGGAATCACCTTCACGACGGATGCCGTCAGCTTCCCACCCATGTGCTGCGCGAAAGCGACAAGCGCTTCGCGCTGTGCCGGCGTGGCCTGCTCATCCACTAGTAAGACGGTTTTCGCGGGATAGGGATTCTCATAGGGATCGCCCAGCGTGCCGCTGGCTTTCACCGCTGCGATCACTGTGAGGCCGTCGAGCTTCTGTCCGTCCCAGCTTCCGTTGCGGACGTGCCAGGCCATAAGCGCCTGATCTCCGGTCAGTCCCACTTCGCTGTTGGCGAAGCACTGGGCAACATACACATCGGCGCTGCGACTCTCGAGATAATCTCCGGTAATCTTCTCCGCTTGGCCAGCGAGAGCGAACGAAGCAAAACAAAACGCGACGAGCAGAACTTTAATGACACTGCGCATAACCACTCCTAGGGCTATTCTAATCGCATCGCGGTCCGTAACGAACAACGTGGAACCGGGCGCCCTCGCCCGGGTGTTTCGTGGAGCCGCGAGAATTGTCAGGGTTACGAAAAACCCGGCGAGGCTCCCTTCGACAAGCTCAGGGCAAGCTTAGGACAGGTCCGGTTCCACGTTGATCACCCGCACTTCCCTGTACCGTGACACGCGCGGTGCTTCAGGCAGTTCCCCGGCTCGGCCAGCTTGCCGTCGGGACCAATGCAGGTTTGCGTGTGCACGCACCAGAAGTTGCCGTCGTTGCAGGGGGGAACCGTAGGATCGCGAGGTGCATTCACGTAAATGCCCTTCCAGCGCAGCGAGGAACACAGGTCGGGATGGTTGGTATTGAAACGATCGCGCTCGCTCACTCTCATGCCTGTCCTCCTTGCGCGGCCCGCAGAATCGCGCGCTTGACTGCCACCTGCGCCAGCTTGATCTTGTGCTTATTGCGTCCGAGACTCTTGGCGTTTGCGACGGCAGCAGCCCCGGCCGCATTTGCGATCTCCTCGTCGATGGTCTTGCCGACAAGCGCCTGTGAGGCCTCGGCAGAAAACCACGGAACCGGCGCCACACGGCCCATGACGATGCGCGCAGAACGAACGTTATCCCCGTTCATGTTCAGCAGAACCGAAGCCGTGGCGTAGGGCCAGTCAAAGGCTTCCTTCTGACGGACTTCGTAGTGTCCGCTCTTCACTGCTGATCCCGCCGGAGGCACAAGGATTTCTGTGACGATTTCATTCGGGCGCAGATCGTGCTCGCGCTCGCCTTCCCGTTTTGGGATCACGAAGAATTTCTCCAGAGGCAGCTCGCGCGCGCCTTTGGGTCCGAAGAGCCGGATGTGCGCTCCGTAGGCGATCAGCACTGGAGCGACACTCGATGGACTCACAAAGTAAGCCGGTCCTTCATTTCCCAAAATGGCATGATGCCGGTTATCGCCTTGCAACACGAGCGACTTGCCGTCGGGGCCCATCGCGAGCAGTCCAAAGCCATTGCGGAACCACCAGCAGCGCGGACGCTGGCACATGTTTCCGGCAATCGTTGCTACGTTGCGAATCTGAGGACTGGCGGCGTCGCCCGCTGCGTCGGCCAGCATCGGATAGTGCTCTCGAGCGTTCCGAGTTTGGGAAAGCTCGACCAGCGTGGTTAAGGCTCCAATTCGCAATCCACGAGATGGGGTGAACGATACGCCGTGCAGCTCTTCCATTTCTTTTACGTTGACGAGCCGCTTAGGATGAACAATGTCATCCTTCATCAGCGAGAGCAGGTCGCTGCCGCCGGCGAGGACTTCGGCGTCGTTCCACTGCGTGCCGAGCAGGCCGATAGCCTGCTGCTTCTGTTTGGGAGAGGTGTATTCAAAAGCTCTCATGCCTGCTCTCCTTCCACGCCGTTGGCATTTTCCAGCGCTTCGAGCACGCGCTCGGGCGTCAGCGGTAAGTACGGAACGCGTACCCCGATCGCGTTAGCTACAGCATTCGAGATCGCGGCGCCGGCCGAGACGACCGGCGGCTCGCCGATGCCGATTACGCCACGTTCGTCATATCCCGGACCGGTCATCAGGTGCACGCTCAGCTCGCCTACATCGCCGATGCCTGCCAGTCGGTAGAAATCCATATTGGGATTGAGCATCACGCCCGTGGTCTGGTCCATGACTTTCTCTTCGTACAGCGCGTAGCTTACGCCCATGACCAGCGCGCCGAGCACCTGGCTCTTCGCCTGTTCGGGAGCGACGATCAAGCCGCAATCCTGCACGGCGACCATTTTGTGGATTTTGACAATTCCCGTTTCGGTATCGACGGAGACATCGGCCATCTGCACGCCGCCCACACCGCTGCCGGTCAGGTCCGTATTCGTTTGGCGATGATGCGATCCGTGAGCAATAATCGACTGCGCTCCCAATTTGGAACAGGCCTCTTTCCAGGAGAGGCTGCGGCCTGAATCGCCGGCGACCTGCACCTTGCCGTCTCGCGCTTCGAGCTGCTCTGGCTGCGCGTTGAGCGCGGGCGCGACTCTGGCGAAGAGTTGCGAACGGGCATTCACGGCTGCCTCATACGTCGAAGAGCTCACGCCGCCAATCGTGCTGCTGCCGCCCGATGCGCTGTCGAGTGGATACTGATTGTCGCCAATCAGCAGCTTGATCCCGTCAATCGGCAGGCCCAGCGTGTCGCCGGCTACGAGCAGGATCGAAGTGCGTGTGCCGGTGCCGATGTCCTGCGTGCCGATCTTCACTTCAACCGAACCGTCAGGGTGAATATTCACATCGCAGTTGCTGTCGTGTCCGGCGCCGCCCCAGGTGTGCATCGCCATGCCAAGTCCGCGCTTCACCGTACCGGACGTCTTGTCACCGCGGGGGTGCCAGCGATCTTTCCAGCCCATGAGCTGGTTGGCTATGTCCATCTCTTCGGAGTAGACCTTCGCGCGCGGCTCGAACAAGTTAATGTTCTTCTTTAAGAAGTCGAACATATCCATGTTCAGCTTGGCGGCGAGATCGTCCAGCGGGCACAGAGTGAGCACACACGCCTGAGGATGGTTGGGTGCCCGCCACGCGCGCGCCGGCCCAATGTTGTTGATCACATTCACATGCTGCTTCTGCCAATTCGGCAATGTTTGAGTCAGCAGATAAGGGATCGGCGGCGACCCACCACCGCCAATACCTCCGGTGCCCCAGGAATAGGAATCCCACGCGATCAGGGTGCCGTCTTTTTTCGCGCCAACCTTCACGCGTGCATAAGCCGAAGGACGGCATCCCGCGGCTTCCAGCTCCTGAGCGCGGTCGAGCATCATCTTCACCGGTTTACCGCCAGCCTTCTTGGAAAGCTGTGGCGCGGCCAAGCCCCACGGATCCACTCCGAGCTTGCTGCCAAACCCGCCGCCCACATGGTCCTGGTGAACGTGAATGTTCGACGCGGGGAAATCGATGGCCTTGCCGATTTGCTCGCCCATACCCGGAACGTTCTGAGTAGAGATGTGCACAAACAGATGATCGGAATCGGGCCACTCGGCGATACTGCCGTGAGTTTCCAGACAGCAGTGCACGATTACCGGGGTTCCATAATGGCCCTCGTGCGTGACCTCCGCCTGCTGGAACGCCGAGGCCGGATCGCCCGTGGTTTCCTTGTCGGCAACGCGATACCATTCGCTCTTCTCGGCTTCGCCGAGATCGGGTTCCTTCTCCGATAAGACCAGATGAGGCAGTTGCTCGTACTCGACTTTGATCGCGCGCACCGCATCGCGGGCGGTCGGCTCATCGACCGCAGCGACACCAACGACGTCCGTGCCCGCCCAGAAAATTTCTTTACCCGGACCGTTGATGACGAGCACGGCTTTTACGCCGGGCATGCGCTCGACGGCGCTGGTATCGATGCTCTTCACTTTGGCGTGCGCATACGGACAGCGAACACTGTACCCGTAAAGCATTCCCGGACGCACGAGGTCATAGGTATACTTTGCGCGGCCCGAGGACTTCACCGGACCATCCACGCGCGACACATCTTTGCCGATCAGTGTGCGCTTGTCTTCGGGAGGCCAATGATAGGTTGCCATTACGCGCCTCCTCTCTGCGGGCCGCCCGCCATTTCTGCGACTACACCTTTAATTCCGTCATAAGTGCCGCAGCGGCAGAAGTTGCCGCCAAGTCCGCGATGCACTTCCTCCGGCGTCGCATTGGGATGCTGATCGAGAAAGGCTTTGGTCGCCATCACAAATCCGGGAGTACAGAAGCCGCACTGCTGCGCATCATGCTTCACGAATGCCGCAGAGACCGGATGCAGTTCGCCCTCAGGCGCAAGGCCGTCGGTGGTGACGATCTGCTTGCCTTGCGCGTCGATGGCCAACACCGAGCATGCGTACACGTGCTTGTTGTCCATCATCACCGTGCAGGCGCCGCAGGTGCCGCGATCGCAGACGCGCTTGGGACCGGTGATCTCGAATTGCTCGCGCAACGCGTCGAGCAGCGTGACCCGAGGCTCCAGGTTGGCGTTAAATCGCTTGCCGTTGACGTTTAGCGAGATCGGCGTTTTACCCGGTCCATAGACGTGGACCTCCTCACCGCCGATTTGCAGCACTTTGGGACCAAGCACCAGCGGGGCCGATGTGGTGAGAGCGGAGATCTTCAGGAATTCACGTCGCGAGAGTCCTGAATTCTTAGCATCGTCCTGATCACTCATCTTCTTCATCTCCTTGCGTGAGTGTTTCAAGCGAACGGGAAATGGTAATTCATTG
>DASTJH010000035.1:0-3493 GCA_035716645.1 Terriglobales bacterium
TCCGCGCGAAAAACTGCTGACTCTTCGCAAGGTCGACTCTGATCTGGAAGGCCACCCCACTCCCCGCTTGCCGTTCGTGGATGTAGCGACCGGTTCGCTGGGTCAAGGCTTGTCTGTTGCTGCGGGAATCGCCATTAATGCTAAACAGTTCGAGAATTCCGATCAGCGCGTTTATGTCTTGATGGGCGACGGGGAATCAGCGGAAGGCTCAGTATGGGAAGCTGCGCAATGGGCGGCTCTCCACGGCCTCAACAATCTTTGCGCGACCATCGACATCAATCGGCTAGGTCAGAGTCAGCCGACTATGCTTGAGTGGGACCTTGAAATCTACAAAGCTCGCTGGGAGGCATTCGGCTGGCAGGTACTGAGCGTCGATGGACACAGCATTCCCGATCTGCTTATAGCCTATGAAACCGCCAGCCGATTTACAGCAGGGCCGACGATCGTGCTCGCGCGGACTCTGAAGGGCAAAGGTCTCATCGGAATCGAGGGTCTCGAGCATTGGCACGGCAAGGCGCTGCCCAAAGACACCGCTGCAAAGGTCATAGCAGAACTTGAGAAGCACCTCACGGGAGCCGAGACAGAATGGACGCCAAAGCTGCCTCCGGCGCGAGTTGGCAGCTCCAAAGCGATAGTAGCCGGCAGCTCCCATCTGGCAGAAAAACCACCATATTTAATCGGAGGTGAGGAAGTTGCCACGAGAAGAGGCTTTGGCGACAGTCTGGCCTCTCTGGCGAAGCTTGATGCTCGGATTGTGGTGCTCGATGGTGATGTGAAGAACTCCACCTATACAGAGGAGTTCGAGAACGTTGCGCCGAACCGATTCTTTCAAGGCTACATCGCGGAGCAGAACATCGTCGGAGTCGCCATGGGATTGGCAGCACGGGGCAAGGTTCCAGTAGCCGCCATATTTTCATGTTTCGTAACCCGGGCATACGACTTCATCCGCTTGGCAGCCATCAGCAAGCTCAATCCCAAGCTTGTCGGCACGCACTGTGGAGTATCCATTGGCGAAGACGGTCCATCACAAATGGGACTTGAGGATCTCGCCATGATGTGTGCGGAACCAGACTTCACGGTGCTCTATCCAGCCGATGCTACGAGCGCATGGAAGGCCACAGCACTGATCATCGAGAAATCCGGCCCCTGCTACCTCCGGCTGGGACGCCCGAAATCAAAAATCCTTTACGGTTCAAACGAGGAATTTGCGATCGGTAAATGCAAAGTTCTTCGCAAGAGTGACCAGGATAGAGCCCTCATCATCGCCGGCGGTATCACCGTTTTTGAATCGCTCGCCGCATACGATCAACTTCAGAAGGAAAACATTCCCGTTCGCGTCATCGATCTGTTCAGCGTTCAGCCAATCGATCGTGACGAACTCATCGCTTCGGCGCGGGCCGCGGGCGGGATCGTCGTCACCGTCGAAGATCACTATGAACACGGAGGACTCGGCGATGCCGTCCTCTCAGCTCTGGCTGAGGAGCGAGTTCAGGTGCACAAGTTAGCTGTGCGAGAGATCGCTCACAGCGGAAAAGCCGCAGAGCTGATCGAGAAGTACGGCATCTCTTCGGGACATATCGTGAACGCTGTCAAATCTGCCTTGGCAGCTCCGCGCGATGCCGGCGGCATAGCAGGATCCAAGAAATCGCAGAAGAAGTCTCCCACTCCGGCAATCATTAGCAAGAATATCAAGCCGACGCAACAGCTCCACGATATCGGCCAAAGCCTCTGGCTGGACAACATCACCCGTGGTCTCCTGACAAGTGGGACGCTCCGCGGCTACATCGACAAACTCTCGATCACAGGTCTCACTTCAAATCCCTCGATCTTCGACCATGCGATTGAGAACTCGAACTTTTATGACGACGCCATTCGCCAGAAGATGAAGGAGGGCAAGTCGGGCGAGACGCTCTTTTTCGAACTTGCTCTGGAGGATTTGAGACAGGCCGCCGATCTCTTCCAGCCGATCTACGATCGGACCAATGGCACCGACGGTTGGGTGTCGATGGAAGTTTCTCCCCTGTTCGCTCATGACACGGCGCAGACGATCACCCAGACGAAGCAGCTTTCTGCGCGCGGCGACCGTGCCAACCTGTTCATCAAGGTCCCTGGTACTCGCGAAGGAGTACCGGCGATCGAGGAGAGTATCTTCGCCGGCGTGCCAGTGAATGTGACCCTGCTCTTTTCGAGTGAGCAGTATCTGGCGGCGGCTGAAGCTTACATGCGTGGCATTGAAAGACGCATCGCAGCTGGCCTCAACCCGGACGTTTGCTCGGTAGCTTCATTATTCATCAGCCGCTGGGACAAAGCGACGATGGGAAAAGTCGCCAAAGATTTGCAGAACCATCTCGGGATCGCTGTCGCCCAGCGGACGTACAAAGCGTACCGCCAACTGCTCGATTCGGAGCGATGGCAGCGGCTGGCCAACGCCGGAGCGCGTCCGCAACGCCTGCTTTGGGCGAGCACAGGCACCAAAGATCCTAGCGCGTCCGACGTTCTCTACATCAGGGCGCTCGCCGCTCCATTCACCATCAACACAATTCCGGATGCGACACTACTTGCTTTCGCCGATCACGGCGACCTGGGCGAGCTTATGCCTGTCGACGGCGGCGATGCGGAGGAGATCATCGCCAAGTTCGGCAAGGCCGGCATCGACCATGACCAACTGGCCGCCGATCTGCAGCGCGAAGGCGCCGAGTCGTTCGTCAAATCTTGGAACGAACTGCTTGCTTCTATCGCTTCGAAGAACGTCCGGTTGAAAGCCACAGGGTGAGATGACATCAATCGTCTTGACTACCCGGATTGTCGTGCGGAGGAATAAAAGATGATTACGATGACGCAACCGCAAACTGAAATCATTCCGCTCGGCGAGCGGCCCGCCTGGAAAGCCCTGCGGCAGCACCATGCAGAGATACGGGATGTGCACCTCCGCCAACTCTTTGCCGACGACCCGCACCGTGGCGAGCGCTTCGCTTTCGAGGCTCTAGGTCTCTACTTTGACTACTCAAAGAACCGCATCACCGATGAGACCATCGGGCTGTTGCTTGAACTCGCGAATCAGTCCGGTCTGCGCGAGCGGATCGATGCGATGTTCAGCGGCGAGAAGATCAACGTCACCGAGAAACGCGCCGTTCTGCACGTCGCTTTACGAACCATGAAGGACGAATCGATCATGGTGGACGGCACGAACGTGGTACCCGAGGTACACGCCGTGCTCGACCGCATGACGACATTTGCGAATCATGTCCGCAGCGGCCAATGGAAGGGGCATACCGGCAAGCGAATCCGCAACGTCATCAACATCGGTATCGGCGGCTCCGATCTCGGCCCGGTCATGGCCTATGAGGCGCTGAAGCGCTACAGCCTGCGCGACATGACGTTCCACTTCATCTCGAACGTAGACGGCACGGACTTTGTCGAGGCCACGCGCGAGCTAAGCGCGGACGAGACGCTCTTCATCGTTTGCTCCAAGACATTTACGACGCTTGAGACA
>DASTJH010000036.1:0-4743 GCA_035716645.1 Terriglobales bacterium
TTTCGTCGATGCCACCTCGCTCATGTACCTGCAGGGATGCGTGGTCGATTACATCGAAACACTCGAAGCCGCCGGCTTCAAGTTCGAGAATCCCAACGTGAAGAGCACCTGCGGCTGCGGCTCTTCGTTCAACGTCTAAGAGTCTCTTCTCTCACATAAGCGGCAGGCGTCCTGGTGACGCGCTGCCGCTATTGCTTTTCTGGGTGGGTGCCCCGCTCTCGCGCGGTTTTCGCGAGGGTGGGGTTAGACGAATGTTGACCGCACAGCATGACTCCTCTTTCCCATTTCGATGAGAAATCAACATCTGAGGGTCCGACTAGCCAATTTCCGCAGCATCTTCTGGAATGGCGCCGCTACCTCAGCGGCTACTGTGGCTTCACCAGCCGGTTGTACTTCCGCAGAACTTGCTGGAGTTGCTCGTGCGGAATCGCGATCACCTTGTGATTGTCCACACCGACCATTGTCTTGGCGGCGATCATCGCGTTGACGACGGCCTCTTCCACGCACTGCACCGTCGCGAGAAATAGCGGGTCCATACGATCGTTCGGTACCATCGCGACCTGCTTCACGCCTTTCGGATCCCAAGCTCCGCTGTTCGCTGTCGAGAAGGCAATGAAGATGTCGCCAGAGCCGTTACCCGAGATACTGCCATCGCGGCCGAGACCGAGCGGAACACGTCGGGCGAGCCGCTTGAGCTGATGCGGAAGCAGCGGAGCGTCCGTAGCCAACACGACGATGATCGAGCCTACGTCTTTCTCGCGCGGAATACCGGTCGGCAGCTCGCGACCGACGTTGATACCGGCGATGCGCAGTTGCTGCTGCGAACCGTAGTTGCACTGAACGAGCGCAGCTACTGTATAACCGCCATTTTTCTCGTCGAGCACTCGGGACGCAGTGCCGGTGCCTCCTTTGAAGCCATTACAGATCATGCCGGTGCCGCCGCCGACGTTGCCCTCAGTCACTGGTCCAGATGCAGCGGTGTCGAGCGCGTGGAAAGCGTCTTCCGGCTTTACATGGAAGCCATTGATGTCGTTCAGATATCCGTCATAAGTCTCGGCCACTACCGGCAGCGACCACCAGTATCCCGAGGCGTCCGCAGCGCCGTGACGAACGCGCCATTGGATCACTGCATCGCGGACGACGCCGACACTGTGTGTGTTCGTGATCATCACCGGCCCCTCAAGGAATCCCGATTCTTCGACCCATGTAGTTCCCGTCATTTCTCCGTTCCCATTTAGGGAATACCATCCGGCGAAAACAGGATTATTAAAGCTATCGCGTCCTCGCGGCAGAATCGCTGTCACACCCGTGCGCACCGGGCCTTCGCCGACCTTGAGCTTGCCCTCGCCGGAGATCAGCGTCGTGAAGCCAACCTCTACGCCTTTGATATCGGTGATCGCGTTGAGCGGCCCGGGATTGCCATCGAACGGAATGCCCAGATCGCGTGCGCGGACTGCGTTTTGAGCGTTGACGAAGGAAGAAGCGAGCAAGCAGATCAGGGCGGCCAATACGGCGCTGCGCACTGGAGAGTTTGTTGGATTCATAGGCGCGAAGCAGTTTACGCGATTCGCGTCCATTTGACACAAGGCAACTTCGCTATTCTGTCACCCTGAGCAACCGACCTCGCGATAGGCGAGGTTATGGATTCCAATGAACAGTTCGCGCATTGTAGACCCCCTGAACCGGAGCCGGTGCGAGCGCCGAAGGCGCGGCATTCTTTTAGCCCAGCCCGTGAGGGCTGGGTGAGGTGCACTGAACATCCCGAGCGCCGGAGGCGCGGCACTCATCGTGCACGTTCCCGGTGCCGCCCCTCCGGGGCTCTGGACTGCTGTATCCGCCATCCAGGCCTCACGGCCTGGGCTAAAAGAATTCCGGCCTATGGCCTCTTTACTGCGAAATCCCACCCGGGTCTGCCACCAGACGGAATTTGTTCCTTGGGAGCGAGGGCGCACGCCCGAGTCGAAGGACCTCGCCAATACTGGGTGCAAGAGTGATGGTCGATATTTTCGGGAACGCTATGATAAAGGCACTGGTCCCCGAAACGCCTTCCCGAAATGTTTAAGGGTATTCTCAGTCCCCGACATTCCGGGGGTCCTTCGACTCGGGCGCTCGCCCTCGCTCAGGATGACAAGTGATCGGTTTTTATGCGTGCCGGCCGGTTTTGCGATCATCGGCGATGATGCCGTCTCGGATGTAGATCACGCGGTGGGCGTACTCGGCGATGTCGTGTTCGTGGGTGACGAGCACGATGGTGTTGCCTTGTCCCCAGAGGTGGTCGAAGAGCGCCATGATCTCGTTCCCAGTTTGGGAATCAAGGTTTCCGGTTGGCTCGTCGGCGAGGATGATCGAAGGATTGTTCACCAGCGCGCGAGCGATCGCGACTCTCTGGCGCTGTCCGCCGGAGAGCTCGTTCGGCTTATGCATCATGCGCGGTTCGAGATCGACTTTGCGCAGCGCTTCTTTGGCGCGGCGAATGCGCTCGTCGGACGGCGTTCCGTTATAGATCAGGGGCAGCTCGACATTGTGCAGAGCGGTGGCACGGGCGAGTAAGTTGAAGGTCTGGAAGACGAAGCCGATTTCTTTATTGCGAATGCGGGCAAGCTCATCGTCGTCGAGTTCGCTCACGAGGTGTCCGTTGAGCCAGTACTGGCCTTTGCTGGGCGTGTCGAGGCAGCCGATCAGGTTCATCAGCGTGGATTTGCCGGAACCGGACGGGCCCATGATGGCGACATACTCATTGCGATTGATGTCAATGTTCACACCGCGCAGCGCGTGGACCTGCTGTTCAGAACCCATGTCGTAGGTCTTCCACAGGTCCTGCACTTTGATCACGGTCGAGGTTGCTGGCCGGGCGCTCAGCGCATCCATCGTCGTCATTTCTGCCATTTGCGTCGCCATTCCGGTCTCCTCAGGCTACATACGGGGAGACCACAGCCCTGGTTCCCCATTATTGGACGAAACACGCCTGTCTATCCATAGACGTGCTCACAGTGCTAACCGTTAGTTGAGCAGGGGACAGGGAACAGGTTACAGGGAACAGTAAAAGCAGAATCTCTCTCGCTCTGTTTTTTCTGTAACCTGTTCCCTGTAACCTGTAACCTCCCTTAAGAGTTGGCATCCGTCTTCGGAATTGAATTGTCTACCTTGACCTTGGCGCCGATCTTGATCGTGCGCAGCAGCTTGTAGGGTCCGGTCACAACCTCCTGCCCCTCTTTGACACCGCTCAGGACTTCTTCGTCTGTGCTGCCCTGGATTCCTGTCTCCACCGGCACAAAATCCACTTTGTTTGTACTCTTGTTAATGACGAAGACGCCCTGGATCTCTTTCTTACTCTTCTCGTCAGGAACGGCCGCATGGGAGGCGCTTGCAGTCTTCTTATGCGCCAGTTCGGCGCGCTGCTCGTCGATTTCGCCTTGTGTCCGCACGGTCAGCGCTTGAATGGGAACACCGAGCACGTTGGACTTGCTGGCCGTTGTGATCTTCGCGGTCGTCGAAAGTCCGGGACGCAAGTTTGGCGGCGGATTGTCAAGCGTGACCACCACTTTGAAATCTTTCGCTTCCTGCGTGCCGGCCGTCGTTTCGGAAGTGGAAACTCCCGTCGATCGTACCAGCGCCTGATCGCCGATCTCCGTCACGTGTCCTGGGAAAGTCTTATCGGGAATCGCGTCGATCGTGACCTCAGCAGGCTGGCCGATCTTCACGCTGACGATGTCCGTCTCGTCCACCCGAACTTCGGCGGTGATGATCGACATGTCCGCCATCGTCATCAAAGTGCTGCCGGGCGAGTTCTGGATGCCGATGACTACGGTCTCGCCTTCACGCACCGGCAGGTTAGTGACGATGCCATCAAACGGAGCGACGTACTCGGTCTTGCTCAAAACGTCCGAAAGCCGCTTCAGATTCGCCTGTGCCTGGACCACGCGTCCCGAGGCCGAAGCCTGCTGCGCCTGCATCTGCGCGACTTTCGACCTGTCCGCCGCCAGGGTCGCCACCGCGACATCGTAAGCCGCCTTCTTGGAATCGAAATCAGACTTAGCGATCAGTTGATTGTGATAGAGCTGCTGTGCGCGCGTGTAGTCGAGCTGCTTCTGTTCAAGGTCTGCCTGATCGCGCTGAACATCTGCCTTTGAGGAGTTGATGGCCGCGATGGACGCATCCAAATCCTTCTGGCTGGTCTCAATGCCCGCGCGCTGCGCGTTCACGTCGGCCTCCGGCTGAATGTTCTCGAGACGAGCCAGCAGTTGACCCTTCTTGACCGACTCGCCTTCTTTCACATACAGTTTCGTGATTTTGCCGAAGCCCTGTGCGCCGATATTGACGTAAGTCTTAGGCTTGATTTCGCCGGAACCGGTCACCACGCTCGAGAGATTTTCGCGCGCGATTTTCGCCGATGTAACCTTCTCCGCCTTGCTCTGGCTGTTGGAGACACTCAGCGCCACCAATCCTGCGAGCGCAAGGATTACGACAACAGCAATGATGACCTTGGTCTTCGTGTTGTTGCGCGGCTTGCGCTCGGGTGCGCCACTGAGCACGTCGTTTGTAGACGACGCGACGGGCGTGACACGCGGGCTATCGCTGACGGGCACATCGAGTATGTGGCTATCTGGCATGCGTCCTCCAGGCAGTGATACGCCAACTTGGGGGCAAAAGTTTCTCGGGCCGTCGAGGAGGGTACAGACAGTCCATCGGCCGCGAAGGCGAGGAAGAACTCAACTGGCCGGAATACATTTGATTATAGCGTGA
>DASTJH010000037.1:0-9763 GCA_035716645.1 Terriglobales bacterium
TGACTTCCTGTACTTTCATCGCCCGCTCCACCGCGGCCCTCGAATAAGAGAACATGCTTCGCATGTTCTCTTACCCTCGCCGCTTGAAAAGCGGACATCTCACGTGCTAATTCGACCGGACATATCATGTGCTAACGACAAACGTCCAGTTTGCTATTGCTCGGGCCGTTTGACGACGCGTAGAATTGCGCCCCATCTGCGCAAGCATGTGCGGTTCGTGCTGTTGGGAAACGCTTGTCTCGGCGGGTAACGCCGGCAGGATTGGACCGTCTATCTTCGCAATGCGGTTTCGGTCTCTAGCGCGAACTAGTGTGGTTGCGTTTGTCTCGCGCAGAAAATCTCTGGGCTGAGAAAATGGCGCAAATCAGGGGACGTCTCTCGATATGCGCAACTGGTTCCTTTGTGCAGTAACAACCCTCGAAAGATCAAGACAGGAGAAACTCATGACGAAGTCAGTAAAAGCGGCAATCGCAAGTGCGGCAATGGCCGGCTTGTTCGGCGGTACCAGCGTTCTGATGCACGCGCAGCAGTCGGGCGACAATGCTCAGAGCACCGATAACTCCAACTCCACAACCAAAACAGCCAAACACAGCAAGCACGTAAAAGAGAAACACTCTTGTAAAGGCCAGAACTCTTGTAGAGGCAAGGGTGGCTGCAAGAGCAGCGACAACGGCTGCAAAGGCAAGAACTCCTGCAAAGGCCAAGGCGGCTGCCGTACCGATGGCAAGCCGATGACGGAGTAAGCTCGGAAGAGTCCTGGTTTGTCATTCCGAGTCCGCGTAGGCGGACTCGGAATGAACAAATCTCGCGACGAGGACCAAGTCAGTACCATTCCCGGTAGGGATTGGGTGCGAGGCTTGATACGAGGTGACCAGGGCGCGTCACCCGTTCGCTACGGCGAACGGTACTGACGCTGGCGTAGGAGTATGAATGCCGGCCAACCGCTTTAACGGATTCAAAGATTTCGGAGTCGGAATCGGACTCCGCGTTCCCCACTATCAGCACATCCTCGGCAAGAAGCCGGTCGTCGGCTGGTTTGAAATCATCTCAGAAAATTACATGATCGACGGCGGACGTCCGCTGCATATCCTCGATCAGATTCTCGATCAATACAACGTCGTGCAGCATGGCGTATCGATGTACTTCGGCTCCGCCGAGCCGCTGAACCGCGAGCATCTCAAGAAACTCAAGACTCTCGTGCGGCGCACGAAAACGCCATGGCTCACCGATCATCTCTGCTGGGGCAGCGTGGACGGCAGCTATAGTCACGATCTACTGCCGATGCCATACACCTTTGAAGCCGCGCGGGTGACTTCGCAGAAAATTCGTGAAGCGCGCGATTTTCTGGAAGTGCCGATCGCCGTCGAAAACGTGAGCAGTTATGCCGAGTTTCATGTCTCGGAAATGACGGAATGGGAATTTCTGAACGAAGTGGTCGAAGCCGCCGACTGCGGCATTCTGCTCGATGTGAACAACATCTACGTCTCGTCGCAGAACCACAGCTTCGATCCGTTCACCTACGTAGAAAGCGTGCCGCGCGAGCGTGTCGCGCAGATCCACATTGCTGGGCACTCGAAATACGAGAAATACATTCTCGACACGCACGATCATCCGGTGATCGATCCGGTATGGAAGCTGTACGCGCGTGCGATCGAGCTTTGCGGACCAACGCCAACGCTGCTGGAATGGGACGACCACATCCCATCATTCGAAGAAGTCCACGCCGAGGCGCTCAAGGCAAATCGTTACGTGCCCAGCCATGTTCCCGATCTGGTGACGCGATGAACCTGCTCGAACTCCAGCGCAAGTTCGGCGAAGCGCTTCTCACGCCGCTTGCGTACGACGAGACGATCGCTAAGCGCACGCGCTCGGGCCGCGCGATGCAGGATGCCGCCGGGGAAATCATCAAGCCGAACGATCGTCTCAGTTCGGTCGAGCGCCTCGAAATCTATAGCCGCTCGTACTGGTTCCGGATTCTGTCGAGCTTCAACGCAGATTTTGTCGGACTTCGGGCTGTGGTTGGTGACCGCAAGTTTGACGCACTGGCTGAAGCGTATCTGGCGAACAATCCTTCGCGCTCGTTCACGCTGCGCAATTTAGGATCGCGGTTCGAAGCCTGGTTGCGCGCCAATCCGAAGTGCGTCCAGCCCCACGAACAGCTCGCGCTGGATATGGTCCGCCTGGAATGGGCGGATATTGAATGCTTCGACGCAGCGGAAGAGCCCATGCTCACCGTGCAAGACGTAGTGCGCCTCGATGTCGATCCGCAGCTGCGGCTCCAGCCACATGTGAAGCTGCTCGATCTGCAATATCCGGTCGATGACCTGCTGCTGGAAGTTCGCGAGACGGAATCGGACGATTCTGACGAGGCCAGCAACACCTTTTCCGAGCGCCGCCGCCGTTCGCGAGTCAAGTCCGTCCAAAAGACGAAGCCGAAGCCAACGTTTGTCGTGGTTCATCGTGTGGACTTCGACGTGTATTTCAAGCGGGTCACGCCGGAAGCTTTTCGTTTGCTGCTTGCCTTTCGCGACGGCAAAGCTCTGAGCGAAGCGGTCGAAATAGCTTTTCCTCCATCCACGCTGCCGGAAAGCAAAATTTTGGAAACCACTCAAGCGTGGTTCCAGGATTGGGCGCAGTGGGGCTGGTTTTCCGCGCCTTCGAGTTAGCGACCAGCAGATCATTGTCTTCAAATCCCTGTCCCCATGAGCAATCGACCTCGCCGCGTGCGAGGTCAACGCGCAGAATTCACTTGAGTCTCTTCTCGCTTCGCCGGCGGCGCCAGTCTTTTAACCCCTTTCTTTTGTGCTTGACTTTTATGCGCGGTTTGCGGTTCCATGCAGTTTTCCTTGGACCGATAAAGGGGCGTTATGAACGGGATGGCGCGCAGTAGGCGGCGTGCAGCCGCCGCGTTGCAGTTATGGCATCCGAATGGCAGAACGCAATCTGCCGGAGCGAACTTTGAGTGACTGCTGTCTCACGATTTCCACAGGGTTAACCCAATCCGAACCCAACCAAAATTTGGGTTAAACCCAAACCCAACCCAAGAATCTTGGGGTTCTGGTTGGGTTATCGTTGGGTTATCCCAACCTAGGTCCTTTAGATTTTGGGTTCGGACGAAAAAAGGATTTTTTTTCGCTAGCGAGGACGCAGGGCGAAGATTCAGTACCGTTCCCGGTAGCCTGGATTATTCGTGTCGTCGATAGATACCCTAAAGGTTGTCATCCTGAGTCCGCCTGAGGCGGACGAAGAGCCTGCCCTGAGCTTGCCGAAGGGACCTCCGCGGATCTATCAGACTTAAATGCCTCCTCCAGGCTTTTCTAGTGCGATTTTTATGGTGGAACCGAGATACTGCGTTTAAGTCTGAAACATTCGCGGAGATTCTTCGCGCAAAGGAGGCGCTCAGAATGACAGGCTTACAGAGTGTTGGATTTCATCAGAGCGGTCCCCTCACCCGTTCCCTACCGGGAACGGTACTGACGAGTATCGAGGACGAAGAATTAACCAATCTCGACGAATCCACTCGCTCGCGTTACTATTTGCGGGCAAATCTTTCTTGCGCAGTCACAACAAACCTACTCCCGAGGTGACGATTGGCTAGCTGGCCTGGTTGTCGCTGTTCTCTTCTGCTCACGATTTTAAGTTTTTTTCTTCTTCCCGTTTCGGCACAACAAAAGAAGCCGGCGGCCGGCGCGAATCGAAGTACCGGTCCGGAGACTCATGCGGCGCAAACGCAAAAAGAGCCCGCGTCGGCGCAGAATGCGACCGAGCCTGAACTGCCATGGTCGAAACTAGAGTATCGCTTTATCGGACCTCCTGGTAATCGCGTGAGTGCCGTGATTGGCGAGCCGGGGAATCCGCACGTCTATTACGCCGGCGCGGCTTCAGGCGGAGTTTGGAAATCGATTGACTCCGGTTTCCACTGGCACCCGGTTTTCGACAAGGAGCCTGCGCAGTCGATTGGCGCCATTGCGATTGCGCCATCGAACCACAGCATCGTGTGGGTCGGGACCGGCGAAACGTTCATCCGCAGCGACGTGTCCATCGGCGACGGTGTGTACAAATCCGAAGACGCGGGCAAGACGTGGCAGCACATGGGTCTCGAGCAGACCGGGCGCATCGGGCGCATTCTGATCGATCCACACGACCCAAACATTGTGTATGTCGCTGCGCTGGGCACCTGCTACGGCCCGCAGCAGGAGCGCGGCGTCTATCGCACGAAAGACGGCGGGAAGACGTGGCAGCGCTCGCTGTTCGTGGACGAGAACACGGGCGCGTCAGAGATCACGATGGATCCGCGCGACTCGAATACGCTGTTCGCCGGCACGTGGCAGATCGTGATTCACACCTGGGGACGCGACAGCGGCGGTCCTGGCAGCGGCATTTATGTTACGCACGATGGCGGGGACACCTGGAAGCACATCACCGGACACGGCTTGCCGGAGCCGCCTCTGGGCAAGATCGCCGTGGAAGTCGCACGGAGCGACCCCAATCGCGTGTACGCGCTGATCGAGACCGGCCAACGCGGATCGCTGTGGCGGTCTGACGATGGCGGCGCCGATTGGAAGATCGTTAACTACAGTCGGCTGCTTAACGAACGTCCGCATTACTACACCCGCATGCTGGTGATGCCAGACAACGAAAACGAAGTCTATTTCCCGTCGAACAGCATGAGCGCGACTTACGACGGCGGCGATACCGCCGAGCTGCTGCGCTGGGGCGGCGACAACCACGACATGTGGTCCGATCCTAAAGATCCGAATCGGATGATGATCGGCAACGATGGCGGCGTGATGATCAGCACTATCCGCGGAAAAGAGTGGACGGAAACCCGCCTGCCGATTGCGCAGATCTACCATGTCGCGACCGACACCCGAGTTCCGTATTACGTCTATGGGCAAATGCAGGATGGCTCGCCGCAGCGCGGTCCAAGCAACGATCTTGGCGGATACGGCATTCCTGCGAGCGACTGGACGACAACGGCAGGCTGCGAAACCGGCTGGAATATTCCCGATCCTGTCGATCCGAACATTGTGTGGGGCGGCTGCTATGCCGGTGTGACCGAGCGTTTCGATCTGCGCACTGGGCAGGCACGCTCGGTCAGCGTGTGGCCCGATCGCACGATGGGCGCCAACGCTGGTCAGGTGAAGTTACGTATGAACTGGACGTATCCGATTGCGATTTCGCCGCATGACCACAACAAGGTGTACGTCGGCAGCCAATATGTGCACGAGACGACCGATGGAGGACAAACATGGAAGACGATCAGCCCTGATCTCACGCTCAATGACAAGAGCATGATGGGCGACTCCGGCGGATTGACGGTCGATAACCTTAGCGTTGAATACGCCGGCGTGGTCTTTTCGTTAGCAGTGTCGCCGGTGGAGGACGGACAAATCTGGGCCGGCACAAACGACGGCGTGGTGCAGATGACGCGCGACGGCGGTGGGCACTGGACGAACGTCACACCCAAAGGCATGCCACCGAAGATGACCGTCGATGCGATCATCCCATCAAAGTACGAGGCGGGCACGTGCTACATCGCTGTCGATGGACATCAGGTGGATATTCGCGATCCGTACCTCTACAAGACTTCCGATTTTGGGAAAACGTGGAGGTTGATCGTGAACGGCATTCCCAAATCTCCGCTCAGCTACACCGAAGCTGTGCAGGAAGATCCGGTACGCCGCGGATTGCTCTATGCGGGAACGGAAAACGCTCTGTACGTCTCGTTCGATGATGGCGAGCAGTGGCAACCGCTGCAAAACAATCTGCCTCACGCTCCGGTGCACTGGATCACCGTGCAGGAGCACTTCAAAGATCTGGTGGTCGGGACCTACGGCCGCGGCTTCTGGATTCTCGATGACCTCACGCCTCTGGAAGACTTCACCGATCAGGTAAAGAACTCGGCGCTCTATCTGTTCCCGCCGCGTCCGGCGTATCGCTTCCGCGAAACCTATCACCGCGCGATGGCGCCGAGCGGAACTTCCACAGGCGAGAATCCGCCGTATGGCGCTTCGATCAACTACTTCCTCAAGCAACCGGCCAAAAAAGTGGAAGTCACGATTGAGGGGCCGGACGGCAAGGTGATCCGCACAGAAAAAGGCGCGACCGGCGCGGGCCTGAACCGTGTGTGGTGGGATCTGCGCTATCCGTCGATCAGCGATGTCGAGCTGCGCACGACTCCGGCCGGCAATCCGCACATTTGGGAGGAAAAGCGGTTCGTCGGTAAAGAGTCGAGGCCGGTGTACTACTACGGCGTAGGTCGGGCCCAGTCGAACCAGATCATGCGCAGCGCAAGCGGCGAGCCGACGATCGGCCCGCTGGTCGCTCCCGGCACGTACACGGTGACGCTCGATGCCGATGGGCAGAAGCTCACTCAAAAAGTAATGGTGCTCAAAGATCCGAATACTGCGGGAACCGAAGCTGACGTGCAGGCTGCAACCAAGCTTTCGGTCGACATCTACAGCGATGCCAATGAATCAGTGCGCATGATCAACCAGATCGAGTGGACGCGCAAGCAGCTCGAAGACATGCAGAAGATGCTCACCGCCTCAAAGGCCGAGAAGTCTCTGTCGGGAGATGTGAAGCAGCTCGACGACAAAGCTTTGGCGATTGAAGATCAACTGCTGCAACGGACAGTTGCGGAAGGCGATCTGAAGTCGTTCCGTGGGCCGCTCCAGCTCTATCTCAAGTTCGTGTGGCTAGGAGCTGAAGTAGGCAGCGGCGGCGCGGATGTAGCCGGCAATCCGGATTTCCCGCCCACACAGTCGGAGGTCGAAGTCTTCAATTTGCTTAATGGGCAACTCGAGACCGCGAAGTCGCAGTTCGATGCGTTCTACAAGGACGAAGTGCCGGCGTTTAATGCGGCTATGGCGAAGCAGGGAATTGAGAAGGTAATGACCGTGCCTTAGCTAATTGTCATTCCGAGCGCAGCGAGGAATCCCTACCCCAGCGAGTCTGCTAAGGATAGGGATTCCTCGCTGCGCTCGGAATGACAAGGTCAAAGCAGCCTACTGTTTAATTACTCCCGGTTCCGGCGCGCTTTTCGGCGTGCTCAGGTAACCGGAGATCGAGTGCTTGTCGGCTGAGAAGACCACGACTTCGTACAGCATTCGATCGCGGCCACTGTAGAACTGCAGCGGTTCGGCGACGTTCTTGTCTTTCTTCTCGATCGTACGGTCGTCAGCGATTACGTTGACGGTAAACTTTCCCTTTTTGGCATCGACCTTCTTGAGTTGCAGGCTGATGGTGCCCACAGGCGTCGGATGCTTGCCTTTGGTTAGCGTGAACTCGTAGATGTTGCGGTCGCCTTTGTGCTTCAGAACTTCGAGATCGTCGCGTGTGTGCGCAATTAAGCCGCTCTGCACGCCGAGGTCGCCAATCGTGCTTTCCAGCTTCTTCTTCGTGAGATCCAGATCGGCTTTGGTGGCGACGATGTCGCCCTTGGCGCCGCTCAGGTCATTCTTTACGCCGCCGAGATCAGAAGAAACTGACGAGAGCTGCTGCTGGCTTTGCTGGACCTGCTGCTCAGTCTGTTGCTGCTGCTTGCGCAGCTCGGCCGCGCGCGCCGCAGTTTCTTTTTGGGAACGGCTCAGCTTGGCCTGCGAATCGCGCAAGCATGCCTCAGTGATTCCGAGCTTCGCCATGAGCGCCTGGTCATGCGCTTCGGCGTTCTGCACAGCCTGCTTTTGCGCATGGTCGACGGAGTCGATACGCGTGCTCAGGTCGTACATGAAATATCCAGAGCCGATCACGTAAATCGTCACGATCACCGCGAGCGCCATTTTCAAAACGTTGTTGCCGGAAGAGGCAGGCTGTTCCGAGTCCATGGGTTCTCCTCAAAATCCAGAGTAGGTTTTGCTTATCTTACGGTATCCGGGGAGGGAAAGACGCAAAAACCCGGGATGAACACGGAGGACACAGAGAAACCAAGAGCGAGAACGCGGATTTCACAAATTACCACCCGATCAGAGGGATAGCCTTTGCTCCTTCTCTGTGTTCTCCGTGACCTCCGTGTTCGATCTGTTTTTCGGTTTACCCGCGGGTCTTCAGGATCTCGACCGCGCGCTGGAGTTGTTGGTCGTCTTTAGGCTGCTTGGCTTTGTCCTGTTCGCCTGGGGTCGTGGAATCGATGTCGACGAAATCTTCATCAGTTTCGTTCGCTACCAGGACGTTGGGCGTAATGCCGGAGTGCTCGAGGTCCGGATCTTCGATCACCTTGCCGCTCGGCGTGTAGTACTTCGCGACGGACAAGATCAGCGCCGAACCATCGGGAATGTCGATGACCTTCTGTACTGAACCTGAACCGAAGGTTTTATCGCCGACGACGTCACCGCGATTGTTGTCGAGGATTGCGCCCGCCAAGATTTCGCCGGGGCCGGCCGTGCCGTGGTTCACGAGCACTACGAGAGGAAGATTGGTAATTGCTTTCGACGCTTCGGCTGTGAACGTCTGTTTCGGATATTTCTGGCCTTGCAGATAGGTAATCACACCATGGTTGAGGAACAAATTGGCAACTGCAATCGCCTCAGCCGAATCGCCGTCGGAAACATTGCGCAGATCGAGGATCAGCTTCTTCGCGCCATTCTTCTGTTCCTGACGAATGCGGTTCGCGATTTCCTGCGCTTTGCCCTTGGTCAGCGTGACCGGCTCGATATACGCGATGCCCTGATCGACGACTTTATCGGTGGTGCTGGGAATCGCGACGTTATCGCGCGTGACCGTCACCTTTTGTGGCTCGGCTTTGCCGGGGCGAACGACGGAGAAGGTGATCGTCGAGCCTTGCTTGCCGGCGAGATCCTCTTCAATCGCAGCGAGCGACATGTCATGTGTGGTCTTATTTTCGATGGCTTCGAGGATGTCTCCACTCAGCAGTCCAGCTTTATCCGCTGGCCCGCCGGGAATCGTTGAAATAACGGCGGCGTAGCCGAAACGTTTGGAGACGGTGGCGCCGATGTTGGCGCGTCCATCATCGTGATGTGTCTTATAGAAACGGTATTCTTCCGGATTCAAATAGCTGGAATCGGCGTCGAGCGATTCCAGCAGTCCATGCAGGGCGCCGCTGGTGACGGCGTTGAAATTCGGCTCCTCGACGTACTCCGTGCGAATCCGCTGGAGCACTTCGGTGTACACGCCGAGCTCTTTGTAAGCTCCATCATTATTGCTGCTGGAGGCGTGGACTCCAAAACCGCCCGTGACGACCAAAAGAACCAGGAAAAACGACAGGGAAAGAACACCAATCTTCAAATGCTTCGACATTCGACCTTCTAAGAAGCGCGGCATAGGCCGCAGCTTACCTACACATTATAAGCTTGGATGCGCCCGGAATTGAGCGGGTCACACCAGGATTGTTGCTCCAAGAGTAATGCAGTTTGAGCAAAATCGAAATGAGGGAATTCCCTGCTAGCAGGGAATTTTGCAGGGAACTTTGTGTCACAAATCGCACAAACCCGCTATTGATGCGGCTCCGCGCAAAGTGACCAGGGAACTTGCAGGGAATGAGCAGGGAATTCCTAATTTCCAGCGTAAGTTCTCGTATTTTCAAGCTAGTAGCCAGAGGTTGGCAGCTAGTAGCTCTCCTGAGCAGGGAATGAGCAGGGAATTTGCAGGGAATTTCGGCCTGTTGGAGTGACCCCCCAAGTTGAGACAAGAGAGAATATCCCCGTCTACAGCGAATGGAGACGCGGATGAGGAGATATCGCAATTGGACACCGGAAGAGAAGCGCCGGGCAGTGGAGAGGATGTCGAGCTGCCGGCATGAGGA
>DASTJH010000038.1:0-78131 GCA_035716645.1 Terriglobales bacterium
AAGCCAATCGAAGTGGCTGACGTTCGCGATGGCCAGACTCTGCACTTCGACGTTACGCCGACTCTCGGCCAGGCCAGCGACGGTTCTCCGCAGTACCGTATTGGATTTGCCAGCATTGTGCGTCAGCACGTGGACAAGCTGCCGTTCCCGGCGGCGCTCAGCCGTTCGATCGAGCAGAACAAAAAGTACTCGATGCTGCTGATTGAACTGGTACAGCGCATGGTCCAGCGCAAGGTTTCCGTGAAGATGATGAGCGGACCGATCGATATCGCCCGCGTCTCCGGCGAAGCCGCCCGTGAGCCCGGCTGGACTCCGCTCCTGCTGCTCATGGCCGGCATCAGCCTGAACCTCGGGATCTTTAACCTGTTCCCAATTCCCATTTTGGATGGCGGCGTGATCCTGTTACTGCTGATCGAAGGCGTGATGCGCCGCGATATCAGCCTGCAGATCAAAGAGCGCATTTACCAGGCTGCATTCGTCTTCCTGGTACTCTTCGCCGCGATGGTGATCTTCAACGACATCACCAAAACGCTGCCGGGGCTGTCGAAGATGCTGCCGTGAAGGCATTCGGCAAATCACCTTTCTCCTCTTGTCATAGGGAACCTTCTTTTCTAAGCGAAGGATCTCGCGCGTTCCTAAGGGCCGGAATACGGCTTCCGGCTTCTCACGCGCGCTTCGACAATTGACCAAGCTCCTCCAGCGTGATCTCTTGTAGCTCCTTTAACTTATTGTTTTTGAAGGACGAAAGATTTTGTTGATTGAGAGCGTAGCAAGGAAGCCTGCTTTTCCCAGACTGCCCGGCCGAGAGTAGGGATTCCTCACTTCGTTCGGAATGACACCAGAAACCCGGTACAATCACCCCAGATGGCTCATCAGGCGTTGCAATCTGATCTGACCTCCATGCACCAGGCCGCGCAGCGCCTGGAAAAGACGTTACGCACCGTGATCCGCGGCAGCGACGAGGTGATCCGGCTGGCTTTGATCGCGGTTTTTGCTCGCGGACATCTGTTGATCGAAGGCGTACCCGGCGTCGGCAAGACCACTCTCGGGCAAGCGCTTTCCCGTTCGCTCGATTGCGACTTCCAGCGCGTGCAGTTCACCAGCGATATGTTGCCCAGCGACCTTCTGGGCACGTCCATTTACTCTGCTGCCGAAGAGCGCTTCGAGTTCAAACCCGGTCCGGTCTTCACCAACATTCTGCTCGCCGATGAAGTGAACCGCACCACGCCGAAGACGCAATCGGCGCTGCTGGAAATCATGAACGAAGGCCAGGTCACCGTCGATGGACACGCGCATGAAGCGCCGCAGCCGTTCCTGGTCATCGCCACGCAAAATCCCGTCGAACACCATGGCACGTATCCGCTACCCGAATCGCAACTTGATCGCTTCCTGATTCGTGCGCAGATGACCTATCCCGCAGCCGAGGGCGAACGCGAGATTCTGCGTGCGCAAGCCGGAGCGGTGCGCCTCGACGAAGTGCGTCCTGTGCTTACCGGCAGTGAAGTGCTGGCGATTCAGGATGAGGTCAAGAACATCCGAGTGGACGAATCGCTGATCAGCTACACGCTGGAAATCGTCGATCGCACGCGCCACTCCGAGCAGCTTTCGCTCGGCGTCTCTCCGCGCGGATCGCTTATGCTCTACCGCGCCTCGCAGGCGATGGCGTTCCTCGAAGGACGAAGCTTCGCTACCCCACAAGATTTCAAACGTTTGGCCGTCTCGGTCTTCGCGCACCGCGTCGTCGTAAACGCCCGCTATGCTTCCACACTCAAAAGTTCTGAACATGCCGAGCGTATCGTACGCGACATCCTCGAAAGCATCGCGGTGCCGACTTAGCTATTGAGTGACAATCCGGCAGGCGGCCTGAGGGGTACCAACTGATAGATCCGATTAAGCGTCATGTGCCCTGGAGGATTTCGGAAAACACCTCAGCGGCGTACCATCATCTCTTTTCCTGTTTTGGTCTCACGGACCGTGACTTCCAGTCCGTAACCAGCGCCGAGACTCTTGCCGTCGCGAACATACTGCATGGCGAGCACGTAGTTTCCGGCAGGAACGTGAGAAAGATCGGTGAGCTCGAACTCAGACTGACCGTCGTCCGTACTTGACCAGCCGCCGATGAAGTGTAAGTTCTCAGGTTTTAAGAGCTGCCCTGTTGCAAGATTCATCAGAAATTGATGGGCCGGGGTAAACATTGATTGCTGATGAAAGTCTTTGCGCTGCGCCCACTCAGTCATGAATGCCAGTTTGTTGTCCAACATCCGCTGGCATCCGCACCTATGCGCTTGGCTCGTAAGGCTCGCGACTGGTCCACCGGGCGGCGCCAGACTTTCGTATAGAGCATCACTTTGCTCGAGGAGTGCTTTCTCGATCGCGAACCGCACTTCGAGAGACGCGGTCTGGTGATACACGCTCTTCACGTCCGCCAAAGTGGCAGGATCCGCAATTGAGAGGAACTGGAGACAAAGCCTGCGAAGACGAGGCGTTTGGGACTCGTCATCAAAAATCTCTTTCGATATAGCCTGGATCTGCGCTCCTCTCTTTGCGAGCCACGGATTGTCGTCAAAGGGCAGTGGACGAGAGGGACCGATTTGAGGGCCCGAGTGCGCATCTGCGAGCCTGAGCAAAATTCGGACGGCGGTCTCCCGAAAAGCGGAATCCAGCTTGGTGTTAGACAGGCTTTGGAGCAGAAAAGCAATTCGCTCGTCCACATCTTGCTTATTCAGCTGCTTGTGGGGCGATGCGATGAAATCCAGGGCAAAGTTGGCAGGCAGCGCGTCACCTGAGATTGACTCCGCTCGCAATAACAGGTCCGAATCGTCGAACGCGCGGATTTGTTCAAACGCTTGCTCGCGAATTGCCCTCGCACTACGCAGGTCGCAGTCCTTCGTATCTTGCGAGGTGAAATCGAGCAGATGCATGAGCGCCGGCACGTCTTGCCGTGTAGGGACCTTGTCCAACAACGGACGTACCGACGAAACCTCCTGAATCGCGGTCGCGATGCGAGTGGTTACGTTCTCTAGCGTGGGCAGAAGCAAGTCCGCTTCCCTCGTAGGCTCCGCTTTTTGCAAAAAGAAGCTATAGCCGCGCGCTACGTAAGGACCAGGATTGCTCTCCTGGTAATACTCATGCACGTGCCCATAGTCGTCGATCAAATACACACCCGAAGGCGGAATCGCAAAGGGGGACTTTGCCGCATTCTCGTTCGGGAACTGGTAATGATGCGGACGCCGGTCGAGAAACAGGACCACATGCATTCCGTCCTGCATCGGCCGAAAAAAGCTCAGAAAGGGAGTCAGTCGATCCACGCGATCGTTCGGACTAAGGGACCCATATAGAGTCTCTGTTACCGTGGCGCTGAGGTTGTGCTGGGAATCCTCCGAAATCTTCGCGATCACGATGTCCGTGCTCATGTACACGAGCGAATCAACGTCATAATGCGGCAGATCCATGGCAGCGGCTGTGACGGCCAACAACAACCCACAGAGTGGGATGGCGAGGCGAAGACGCAATCCTCGGAGGATCATGGCAGGAATCCCTTCGTGGGCAGAAACCCGCTAACTCATCGCATGTTGCCAGATAATCGGGATGTACGGGCACGGCTCTGTAGAGTCGTCCAGCCCCGAAACTGAAAACTTTCCACAACCAAGCCGGTTCGAAGCCAGAAAAATCCAGCTTCATTGCTGTGATAGTTTTTTGGTATGTCTTCTTCCGCGACCTCGAATGTCACTCCTTCTCCGCTGCGAATTTTTCAGATGTTCAATGCCTTTCAGCAGACTGAGGCTTTGCGGGCTGCGATTGAGCTGGACCTATTTACCGCTCTGGCAGACGGTCCACTTCCGGCGGCGGAACTGGCGAAGCGGACCAAGTCGTCGGCCAAGGGAACGCGCGTGCTTAGTGACTTTCTTGTTATTGCCGGACTGCTAAATAAGAACGGAGATCGCTATTCGCTCACTCCCGAATCGGAATTCTTTCTCAGCCGGCGCTCGCCTGCCTATGTGGGATCAGCCACCCAATTCCTCGCGACGGAATATCAGCGCGAGCACTTCTCTCATTTGGCCGATGCGGTACGCCAGGGCGGAGCTTCGCGCGACGAGGACGCCAGCACGACTCCTGACAATCCGATGTGGGTCACGTTCGCGCGCGGCATGGCGCCCTTGCGCAAACCGACCGCCGAGTTCATTGCCACGCTGCTCGATTCCGACAAGCCCCAGCCCTGCAAGGTGCTCGACATCGCCGCGAGTCATGGACTATTCGGCATCGCGATCGCGAAGCGGAATCCCAAGGCGCAGATTGCGGCCGTGGATTGGTCGATCGTGCTCGAAGTGGCCAAGGAAAACGCCGCCAACGCCGGAGTGCTCGACCGGTATCGCACGATCCCCGGCAGCGCCTTCGATGTCGAGTTTGGAAATGACTATGACGTGGTACTGCTCACCGCTTTTCTGCATCACTTCGACATTCCGACCAACGAGACGCTCTTGCGGAAGATCCACAAAGCACTGAAGCCCGGCGGTCGCGTCGCAACCCTGGAGTTTGTCCCGAATGATGACCGTGTCACACCGGCGCCCGCGGCAGCGTTTGCGCTGACTATGCTCTCGAACACTCCTTCCGGCGATGCTTACACCTTCCGCGAACTCGAGACTATGTTTCGCAACGCGGGATTCAGCTCAACCAAGATGCACAATAATCCCGCCGCCATCGATCACGTGCTCATCAGCACGAAGTGAAGAATTTCCTCGGCGTCTTGGAATTTGCTTTGCGATTCCGCCGAGAAGGGCCGCTTAGTACCCCAAGGCGCGTCCTCCACGGCGTCCATCCGACCAGCCCAGCCGCCAGTTCGTTCCTTCTTCCACCATCACGGCGTGCACGTCGCCCTGCGAGCGCAGCTTAGGATTGATGCTGTATCCCTCCGACTCAAGTTTTTGCGCGACATCGAAGACCAGCGCTCCCGGCTCGGCATCGATGCGGTCCGGCAGATATTGTTGGTGGATACGTGGATATTCAATCGCGTCACGTAAGGACATCTTCGAGTCCACAATGTTCACGATCACTTCGAACACCGTATTGATGATCGTGGCCGACCCGGGTGAACCAAGAGCGAACCACGGTGAGCCGTCAGGATGAAGCACGATGGTCGGAGTCATCGATGAAATCGGACGTTTGCCTGGTTTCACTTCGCTGCGCGATCCTGGTTTGCTGCTGAACGCGCTCATGATGTCGTTCAGCAGAACGCCGGTGCCCGCTGGCATCACCTGTGATCCATAGAAATTGTTCAGCGTGTAAGTGTTGCTCACGATGTTGCCGTCCGCGTCGATGATCGAGAAATGTGTCGTGTCTTGGGATTCGTGCGGTGTGGTGTCGAGAGGCATGTCGGCGGAGGGTGTGGCACGATCCGCCTGGATGGTCGCTCCGAGTTCATGCGCGCGTTCCTTGCTTGTGAGCAGTTCAAGCGGCACAGAAAAAAACGCCGGATCGGCCGAGTATTCTGCGCGATCGCGAAAGGCGCGACGCATCGATTCAACTTCCTCGTGAATCTCCTCGGACGAGCCTTCCATCCCCAGCTTGGCGGGAAAATTCTCGAAGATATTCAGCATCTCGATCAGAGTCGCGCCGCCGCTGGACGACGGCGGCATGGAAATGATTTTGTTGCCGCGAAATGTCCCCTCCACGGGATCGCGCTCAATAGCTTTGTAGGCGCGCAGGTCCTCGTAGCGGATTGTCCCGTTGTGCGCCGCCATGGCGCGATCGATGCGGCGCGCCGTTTCGCCCTGATAGAACTCCTGCCAGCCGTGCTTCTGAATGCGCGCAATCGTAGCCGCCAGCTCCGGCTGACGCACGATTTCGCCTTGCTCCAACGGCCGGTCGGAACCGTGAAGGAAGACCTTCGCGGTTTCCGGAAATTGCTTCATCACCGGCACTTGCAGAGCGAGGATCAACTCCATTCGCTGAGAAGCCGGAAATCCATCCTTGGCCAGCTTGCGCGCAGGTTCAAGATCTTCCTTCCAGGAGAGCTTCCCAAATCGGGAATGAGCCAATCCCATTCCGGCGACCGTTCCCGGCACGGCCGACGCTTTGTAGCCGACCGTCGCTTCCATACGGTTGGCAAACATCCCGGTATGCGCCGCCGCAGGGGCCATTTCCTTGTAGTCGATCGCACGGGTTGTGCCGTTTGCCATCCGGAGCACCATGTATCCTCCACCACCCAAGTTGCCGGCTTCGGGATGCACTACGGCGAGAGCGAACGCCACGGCAACGGCTGCATCAACGGCGTTGCCGCCCTTGCGCAGAATCGATAAGCCCGCTCGCGTGGCGAGTTCGTTGGCGCTCGCGATCATTGCGTGGCGAGCGCGCTCGGGCTGCTCCACCATCGGGCGCTCGGCCTTGAGTTCGAGCCCGCTCTGCGAGACTTCCTGCGCGCAGGCTGGAATGAGGAACAGAGATAGGAAGAGGAGTATGAGGCAAGATTTTCCTTGTAGGATTTTCATCGGCGAAAAAGAATATCACTCGGCCTAAGAAGCCTTCGCGACATTTCTTTCGGCGACTGCTCTCAGCCGCAAGCCCAGAAGAAACACATAGTGCAGCGCGGAAAAGATGGTGAGTCCAAACACGATCCAGATGCCCGCGCGTTTCAGGAGAATCACCCACGGCCAGGCAGCGAACTCGCGTAACATCGTGAGGCCAAGCGTCGCGATTTGCGCGACCGTATTCGCCTTGCCGTAGATCGTCGGACTGAAGTCGCGCAGCGGCGTGGTCGCGTAAACCAGAGTGCAGATGACGAGAATGATCACATCGCGGCTCAACACCACCACGGTTACGCGCCACGGAATCTTATGTGCCGTCGAGAGCACCAGAAAGAGCGTGCTCAGCAGCAGCTTGTCGGCGATGGGATCGAGGTATTGGCCAAGTCGGGTCTTCTGCCCGAGCGACCGCGCCAGCAGTCCGTCGAGACCATCGCTCAATCCGGCGAGCACGAACAGCAGCAGCGCGATGGCATAGCGCCCGTCCATGATCGAGCTGATCACGAATGGGATAAAGCACAAGCGCAGCAGCGTAAGAAGATTGGGAAAACTGCGCAGTTGATCAAGCAAACTTCGGGACATGAGCTTCTTTCAGGATTTCTTCTTGGATTACTCCCCTAGAATAACTGCTGTGCCCCCCGATCTTGTAGCCAGAACGCCGGAGCAGGCGCAACCCGAGCCTGCGGCGGAGACCCGTCCGCCAGCGTCGCGCTTTTCTTTGAAACAGCGAATAGCGCTGTGGACGATCTCCTCGCTAGGCTATTTGGCCATTCGCCTAATCGGTCCGACGCTGCGCGTGACGTTCACCTACGAGCCTGGCAGCGAGGATGAGCCGAAGTCGCGTCCAGCGATCTACTGCTTTTGGCACCGCTGCGTTTTTGCCTGTGCGTACATCTTTCGTGGCCATGCTATTCGCGTCCTCACCAGCCGCAGCTACGACGGTGAATTCATCGCTCGCATCATCGAGCGTCTGGGGTTCAAGGCCGTTCGCGGATCGAGTTCGCGCGGCGCCGTTCGAGCCTTACGAGAACTTGAACGCGAGCTGCAAGCCGGCGAATTCGTCGCATTCACCATCGATGGTCCACGCGGACCGCGCTATGTAGCCAAGCCGGGCCCCGTGCACCTTTCCCGAGCGACCGGCGCGCCGATCTTCTGCTTCTATGTCGCAGTGCAGAGGGCGTGGATTCTGAACACGTGGGACCAGTTCGTGATTCCCTGCCCTTTCTCTCGCGTGCACTGCTACGTTCAATCCCCAATCCGAATTCCCGCCGACATGCATCACGATGAAGCGTTAGCGCTGATGCAGTCGAATCTGGAGCAGGCGCAACAGCGAGCGGAAGAAAAGCTGCGAAGCCCCGAAGAGACGCCCCGAAGCCCCGATGCCCCGGAGCCCCGAAGCTAGGAACACAAGCTTCGAAGCCTCGAAACCGCGAAGCTGCGCGGCTTAAACCTGCAGGTCTTTTAAGCGCGTATTGATTGCATCGGCGGTCGCACCAAGACGTTCCGACGGCCCCCCGCTATGTTCTTACACGCCAGCATGGATGAGCCACCTAAGCGGCCGCCAGGTTTTGGCTTCGAGGCCTCGGGGCTTCGCAGCTTCGGGGCTGGGTCCTCTATATCCCACTGATATACTCACCTCGTGAACGCTACACAATTGCAGGACGAGCTGCGGCGGGCGCTGCGGGAGCGCATTGCTTCCGGCAAGCTCAGCGGATTGGCGCTGGCGCGGCAAACTGGTTTTGAGCAGCCATTCATTTCGAATTTTCTGAATCGGAAGCGGTCGTTGAGTCTGGACGGTATGGACCGCATCCTCGCCGCGCAACAGCTTTCTGTTTACGACCTGCTCGAGCGCGAGGAGTTGAACCGGAGGGCAAGCAGTATCGCCGTCGCGGAAGGCAATTTCGACAACGTGGTGCTCACCGATTCGGCAAGCGCCGCGATGAAGCCGGTGATTACGCGCGAATTGGTGCGCGATATTTTGAAATTTAAGAAGTCATTCCTCAAGCGACTGCGTCCAGCGGCCTCGAAAGCACGAGAGAGCTGGCAGCGATTCGTGCTGATTAAAGTGGATGCGACCGAAGCGGCCAGCATGTATCCGCGACTACTGCCCGGAGCGACGGTGCTCATCGACCGACATTACAACCTGCTGGAATCTTATCGGCGCAGTGAGGCCAACATTTACGCTGTGCGAAAGAGCGGGGTCTGCACAATCAAGTACGTCGCGCGTGATGGCGATCATCTCGTGCTGCGTCCGCACAATCAGCAATTCCCGATCGGGCTGCTACCGCTCGAAGGACAGGATGCGGCGAGCCTGATCGTGGGACGCATCTGCCATGTGGCGATTGAAACCTAACACCTTTTCACCACAGAGACACAGAGGGCACGGAGAAACGAAAATGCCTGTCATTCCGAATCCGCCGCAGGCGGAGAGGAATCCCTACTCGCCTCGAGAGTGCAACCAGGAGACATTTTCGTCATGAGAGGGATTCCTCATCCGCAAACGGATTCGGAATGACAGACATTTTCGTTTTTCTGTGACTCTGTGTCTCTGTGGTTAATTCGCGGTTGGCAGCATCGCGCGTACGCACTCAAATTCCCATTGTGGGCGAATGCTATATGGGCCGAGTGAGGCGGGCACCACAGCCGCTTCGCCGCGTCCTACTGAAATCGGCGAAGCACCATCTGCCTCAATTACTCCCGCGCCACGCAGCCCGACGATGCAATGCGCGGACGAACTGCTCGACGAGGCTGTCGTGAATTTCTTCTCGTCCTTCAGCAGCATCTTGTCCACTTCAAAGCACGGTGACGAGATCAGCACAACGCGGCCATTGCCGCCGCGGCTTTTTACTTTACCGGCATTCGTCTTATCTTTCATCGCTTCGAGTCCGCGCTCGATGTGCAGTTCGCGTGGACGGCCGTAGTCGTAGAGTCGATACGTCGTGTCGGAGTTCTGCTGCGTCTCCAGCAGCACGCAGCCGGGGCCGATCGCATGCACCGTGCCGGCATCGACGTAAATCATGTCGCCGGCTTGCACGTCGATCCAATTGAGCAGCTCTTCCATGCGATTCTCGCGGATCGAGGCTTCCACCTCCCGGCGGTTCGCGCCGTTCTTCAGCCCAAGTCCAACCTGCGCGCCGGGCGAAGCGCTGAGCACGTACCAGCATTCGGTCTTGCCGCAAGGAAGACCGACGCGGCGCGCGCCATCATCGTCGGGATGCACCTGCACGGAGAGCTTGTCCTCAGGAAAGATCAGTTTCATCAAAAGAGGAAAGCGGCGATCGCGCGCGAGCGATCCATTCAGCTCCGGTCCTAACTGTTCGGCGAGTTCGCCAAGAGTCTTGCCTTGCAATGGGCCGTTCGCAACGCGGCAGCCTTCGCCCGTGAGCCATACTTCTCCAATGGCTTCGCTGCCGACTTTGTGCGAAGGATAAAACGTGCTCAAATTATGCGTACCCCAAATTCGCTCATGGAATTCGGGGAGCAGCAGTAGTGGATAGAGTGGCATTCGCGGTACAAAGCAGTGTAGCCGAGGAACCGATTTTCAGTGACGAAGGGCGCGCGTGGTTGGTTAGACGCAGCTCTGGGCAGAGAAGTTGGTTGGCTTTTTTTGTCATTCCGAATCCGCCGCAGGCGGAGAGGAATCCCTACTCGCTTCAGGAACGCAACCACGAGACATTTTCGCCGGGGTAGGGATTCCTCATCCGCAAGCGGATTCGGAATGACAAGCAGGCTCTACTCGGCCCTCAACGCTTCCGTCGGCTCGATCGACGCGGCACGTCTTGCCGGAATCAGTGCTGCCGCCGTGCCTACGAGTAGCAGGAGGATCACGACGCATGCATAGGTGATCGCGTCCATCGGCGAAACGCCGTACAGAAAGCTCTTGATCGTGCGCTCGGTGCCGAACGAAGCCAGCAGGCCGATGACGACGCCAATGCCTATGAGGAATAACCCGCGACGCAGCATCATGGCGAGAATGGAAACGCGGTCCGCGCCCAACGCCATGCGGATACCGATCTCGCGCTGTCGTTGTCCCACGATTTGCGAGAGCACGCCGTAAAGTCCAGCGAGAACCATAATTACCGCGATCCCGGCAAACGACGCGACCAGATACAAACCCAGACGCTGGTTGAAATCGGCCGCCTCGTGCGCGGCTTTCATGGTCTTGAAATCGTCGAGAGCGAAGCTGGGCTGAGCCTCGTGGAATAGGTTGCGGATCGCAGAATCGATCGCCACCGGCCCATGCGTCTTCACGATGAAATTTGTTTCGGGATTCACCAAAATCGAGTGGAAGAACGAGGCAATCGGAATCTGCGGATACGGCAAGTCCACTTCCGGCCCGGGCGGCTGCGCGATGCTTACCTGAATGGAGTCGGCCATCACGCCGACGATGGTATAGGGCTTATACATGCCCATCTCTTTCCGGTCTTTATCGTTGTCGGCGAAATCGATTTGCTGCCCGATGGGATCTTGTCCGGCGAAATAACGGTTGGCCAGCGTTTGATTGATCACCAGAACATACGGAGAAGTGGCCGTATCGTCTTCGTTGATCGCGCGACCGCGCAAGATGGGGATTCCCATCACCTGGGCATAGCGCCCACTCACGGCGCGCATGTAAGCATGCTGATGGTTGCCTGCCTCTGAGGTGGCGTCACGGCCCACAATGCGCCACGAGGTATTCATATCGATGCCTTCAAACGGCAGCGCATTCGTGAACGCGGCATCCACAACACCGGGCAGATGACGCAGCTTCTCCGCCATTGGCTGATAGATGCGCAGAGCGATCGAGTCGTTCTGATCGCTCGACTTTGGTTTTTCCATGCTGAAGAAGCCGGCGCTGGCTCCGGGAAACGCGATGAAGCTGGTGATGTTGTCCTGCTGGAAACCGAGATCGATATGTTGCAGGTTGTAGAGCGTGCGAAACATCAACCCCGCCCCAATCAGCAGGATCACCGAGACGGCGACTTCGCCGGCCACCATCGCGCCGCTCAGCCGCGAGCGTCCGCGGCTGGATGACGCTCCGCGAGTTCCAGCTTGCAGCACCGCCTGCGGATCGCTGCGCATGGCGACCATTGCCGGCACAATCGACGACAGCAGGGTCACGACCGTGGTCCCCAACAGCAGCGCGAGAAAGACGCTAAGACGCAAATGAATTTCTTCCGCCCGGGGAACCAGATCGGCAGGAAGATGATGGACTCCACTCAGGATCAACTCGGCGAGTCCAATCCCGACAGCCGCGCCGGCGAAGCAGAGTACCGCTCCCTCTACCAGCATCTGCATGAGCAAGGCACGACGACTGGCGCCGAGCGCCGTCCGCACCGCCAGCTCTTGCGCGCGCGCCAGACAGCGCGCCAGTTGCAGGTTCGCCACATTCGCGCAGGCAATCAGCAACACCAGCAGCAGCGCGCCCGTAAGCGCAAGCAGCACAGGCTTCACCTGCGCAGTGACCACGTCCCGATAGGGAATCAATCGCAGCGTCAGGTCCTTCGCCTCTTTCGGGTCTTTCTGCGAGATTCCCCGCGCAATCGCGGTAAGCTCCGACTGCGCCGCATCCAGGCTCACACGCGGACGAAGCTTCGCCAGCAGGTAAAGAAAGTTGGAGTTGCGTTGCGTGAGCGAATCCGAGTCCGGCTGGTAAGCCGTCCAAATGCCGGAAGAAGCGTCGCTGCCGGAAAACGAGAAATTCGCCGGCAAAACGCCGACCACGGTGTACGGGTTGTCACCCACCCGAATCTGCGCTCCAATCACGTGCGGATCCGAGTTGAAGTGCTCGCGCCATATGCCGTTGGTTAGGACGGCAACATTCGCCGCGCCGCGCTGGTCGTCACTCGGCAGAAAAGCGCGTCCCAAAACGGGATGCACGCCGAGTACGTCAAAGAGTCCCGGCGTCGTCTTGATGATGTTCGCGCTCGCACTCCACTTGTCCGTGTGCAACACGCCAAAATCGACCGCATACGCCGCCACGCTCTGAAGCTGACGCGCCTGATCGCGAACGTCCAGATAATTCAGCCACGAGGTCGTGTTGAAAGCCGTCCCCGCCGAAGCCGGCTCGGTAGTGATGGCGACAATGCGACTGCCGTCCCCATACGCCAATGGCCGCAGCAACACGCTGTCGATCACCGTAAACATCGCCGTGTTCGCGCCAATGCCGAGTGCTAAGGTGAGGATCGCAAGAGCAGCAAACCCAGGGTTCTTATAAATCTGACGCCAGGCAAAGCGAAGATTCTCGATCACAGAGGGGACTCCCAAATGTGGCTTAGAGCTATCGAGAGCAGTTGAACTTCCATTCTAGAACGCTGAGCGGCAACGATTTACGTTTCTAGCCAGCAACCGAACTGTTCGCCAGCGAACAGCAGAATTGAAAAATGCGACGCCATCCATGGCTTCGCCCAATGACCAAATGTCCCGACCACTCGATTTCCTGTTCCCTGTTCCCTGTTCCCTGCAACCTGCCTTTCTGTCCCTCGCCCTTGATATACTTCCCCGTTCCGATCAGTCACTCACATTTCTCTCTGAGGTGAGGATGCGCCGAGCAAGCTCTCTCTTTCTCTTTGTCCTGATTTCTGTAAGCGCAGTACTGGCCCAACAGTTCGACTCCAGTCTTTATTCCGGAATGCGCTGGCGCATGGTCGGTCCGTTCCGCGGCGGACGCTCTATCGCGGTTGCCGGCGTGCCCAGCCAGCCTGACGTCTTCTATTTTGGTTCCGTCGGCGGCGGCGTGTGGAAGACCGAGGACGCCGGCCGGACCTGGTCGCCGATCTTCGACTCGCAGCCCATTGCTTCGATCGGCGCGATTGCCGTTTCCGCCTCGAATCCCGAGGTGATTTATGTAGGTTCCGGCGAAGCCGACATGCGCTCGCAAATCTCCTATGGCGACGGCATGTACAAGTCGACCGACGGCGGCAAAACGTGGCGCAACATCGGCCTGCGCGACACGCGGCAGATTGGACGCATCCTCGTCGATCCCCGCAATCCCGATTTGGTACTCGTAGCCGCGCTCGGACACGCCTACGGCCCTAACGAGGAGCGCGGCGTCTTCCGCTCCGCGGACGGCGGCACCACCTGGCAGAAGGTCCTCTATAAAGACGCGAACACCGGCGCCATCGATCTCGCCTCAAGCGCGCAAAATCCGCAAACCGTGTATGCCTCGCTCTGGCAAACGCGGCGTCCGCCGTGGAGCGTATATCCGCCCTCGAATGGTCCGGGCAGCGGACTGTACAAATCCACCGACGGCGGCGCGACCTGGAATCAGATCACCGGCAACGGATTCCCCTCAGAAGGGCTCGGACGTATCGGAATCGCCGTAGCGCCGAGCGATCCCAATCGCGTCTATGCGATTGTGGATGCGAAGGAAGGCGGGCTCTACCGATCTGACGATGCCGGCGCCACCTGGCAGCGCGCCGACTCCGAAACTCGCATCTGGGGACGCGGATGGTATTTTGGCCAAGTCGCAGCCGATCCCAAAGACGAGAACACGCTGTATGTGATGAATACGTCCACGTACCGCTCCCGCGATGGCGGACACAGCTTCGATGCGATCAAAGGCGCGCCCGGCGGCGACGATTATCATCAGCTCTGGATCAATCCGAACGATCCGAACCGCATGGGACTGGCCGCCGACCAGGGCACGGTCATCAGCATCGATGACGCGCAGAACTGGAGCTCCTGGTACAACCAGCCGACCGCGCAGATCTACCACGTCGTCACCGACAACGATTTCCCCTATCGGATCTATGGCGCGCAGCAGGACAGCGGCTCCATCGTCGTACCTTCGCGCAGCAAGTTTCTACAAATGTCGTTTCGGGACTACTATCCTGCCTGCGCCGGAGGCGAGTCAGGCTATCTTGCTCCCGATCCCAAAGACGCCAACGTCCTTTTTGGTGGAACGGTCGAACGCTGCGATCAAAATGTGAACGTAGGCAAGAACGTTTCGCCGACGATCGGCGTTGCTGGAGTCTTTCGTAATACGTGGACTCTCCCGCTTGTCTTCTCGCCCGTCGATCACGCGCTCTACTTCAGCCACCAGATGCTCTTCAAGAGCACGAATAACGGACAAAGCTGGCAGCAGATCTCGCCTGATCTAACCCGCGAAGATCCAGGCACGCCGCCCAACCTCGATCCCACGACGGCACAGGACGCCAACGAAAAAAGTACGCGCCGCGGCGTGATCTACACGATTGCTCCTTCTCCGCGCGAAGCGAATCGCATCTGGGTGGGCACCGACGATGGCCTAATCCAACTAACGACAGACGGCGGAAGAAACTGGAAGAACGTCACCCCGCCTGAACTTATTCCATGGAGCAAAGTGGGAATCATCGAAGCTTCCCATTTTGATCCGCAGTCGGCCTATGCTGCCGTGGATCGCCATCGCCTCGAAGACTATCGCCCGTACATCTATCGCACGCACGACGGCGGACGCACCTGGCAGAAGATCACCACCGGCTTGCCGGAGACTACTTACGTCAACGTCGTTCGCGAAGACCCGGAGCGTAAAGGCCTGCTATTCGCAGGAAGCGAATTGGGGGCGTTCGTCTCCTTCGACGATGGCGATCATTGGCAGACACTGCAACTGAATCTGCCTGTAGTGTCCGTTCGCGATCTCGCCGTGCACGACAACGACTTGATCGCCGCCACGCATGGACGCTCCTTCTGGGTGCTCGACGACATTACTCCTCTGCGCCAACTAGCAGCCAATGTCGCCAGTGCGCCTGCGCACTTGTTCCGTCCTGAGAATGCCCTGCGCATTCAGACCAGCCTCTTCGACGGCACGCCACTGCCGATGGGTACGCCAGTCGGCGAGAATCCACCGAACGGCGCGATCATCGATTACGTGCTCAAGTCGGAATCGAGCGAGCCGGTCACGCTCGAAATTTACAACAACGCCAACAAGCTGGTGCGCCGCTACTCGAGCGCCAACAAACCGCCGCAAATTAATGCGAAGTCGTTAGACATTCCCGTGGCCTGGGTACACCCGCCGGAGGTGTTAGCGGCGAGTGCGGGCATGCATCGCTTCCTGTGGGACCTGCGCTGGACCGCCCCCGCCGGCACCACCGGACGCCGCAGCTTCTTCCCCGCAGCCGGACCATGGGTCCTCCCCGATCAGTACACAGTTAAACTAACCGCAGCAGGCCAAACTTACTCTCAACCGCTGACGGTAACTCTGGATCCCAGAGTGAAAGTTTCAAATCAGGAATTACAAGCCCAGTTCAACGCCGCCCAGCAAGTGGACGACATGACCACGCAAGAAACACAAGCAAGGCAGCAGGCGATGCATCTCCACCAACAACTGCAGAAACTCCACACGAACTCGAACCAAGCGGTAGCCGGCGCCGCCGATAACCTAGACAAGAAGCTGCTAGCTGTCTTGGGCAATGAACGAGGAAGGAATGCAGCAGCCGGTCCCGGCGCGATAAGTGAAGACTTCACCAGTCTCGATTACCTAAGCCGCGGTCTACCCATGCTGTCCGCCAGCATAAACAGCGCCCCAGCCGCCCCAACCGCCAGCGATCTAAAAGCAATCCAAAACCTCCACAAAGTTCTGGAAAGCGATATGGCAGCCTGGAACCAAATCAAAACCACCGACGTCCCGCAGCTCAACACAACCCTGCGCCAGAATAACCTGCCGGCGGTGGAGTGAATATGGAGACCTAAGCATCCCGAGCGAACGAGGGACCCGGGCGTTGAAACGTGGAGACGGGCGCCCTCGCCCGGGTGTTGACGTTGGGGTTTGGGCTTGCCTGTGACTTGTAACCTCTGCCCTGTAACCTGCCGTGAAGCACCGGAGGCGTGCCCGATGAAAGCCCCGGGCGAAGCCCGGGGTGGAGCGTCAGAAATGAATCGAGTCCCGGAGGGACGGCACAGGTTTACCTCCTCACGAGCTCGGATGCCCATTCCAATTTTGGAACCACGGGAGGAAATTTCGTAGGTGTGACAAAGGAAGGCGTCTTGCCGCTAATTTGTCCTCGCTGCGCGCGTTCTGGGCTTCGTACCCCGCGTCTGGGTCGCTGGCTCCGGGAACATAGAGAGTTGTTTTCCCTTTCGCTGGAGTGCGGTGTTATAGGCTCTCGCCATAAGGTCAGGGGCATCCGCATGATCCGTCGCATGGATCATGTAATACATGACGTCGCCCGAGTTTTGGCGCTTGAAGATTGGATAAGGCTGAACCGACTTGTAGCCAAGATCGTCGCGAAAGCGGCGTACCATTTCGTTCAGGATCTCGTCTCGGGTCCAGTTCCTCAAATCTTCCCAGTCTTCTCGTCCCCACCAATCTTTGAGAATCGTAAAGTTCTTCTTGATGCCCGAAATTGAGCGTTTTACCCAACCAATACCGAAAAAATAGAAAATCTCGAATTTATTGTGTTTGTCGCTCTTATACCGTGCGAGCGCCTCCACGGTCGACCAGTGACACTCAAACATTCGTTGATCAAGAAGGCAAAAAACGGGCTCCGTGTCAGGAATCGACTCCCCTTTTAGAAGCGGAAGCACCTCCCGATTGAAATCTCCCGGATAGATTTTTACTTCCCGTTTTAGTCTGCGGCCACGCGTGTCGCGCTCCGGCTGTTCACGCTTCAATAGCTCCAATAATTTCACTTTCGCCCCGTTTAGTTCGAAAAGATGAAAATGCTGCAATAAGTGGATGTTTAAAACGAGCTTGGCCGCCCACATATCTTTTCTTGAGGGTTGCTGGGGTCCTGCAAACCCGTCGATGTAGGTACCGCATTTGGTGATTTGTACGAATAGGAAAAGATATCTCTCAATGAGCTTTGCCTTATTCTTGGTCCAAATCGGATGTAAGAGCCGTCGAATCGGCTTCTCACCCTTAGGGCGCTCCGGAAGCTCGATTAAATTGGCCTGACGCGGATCATTATGCGGTTGGAAGCGTCGCTTCATTGGAGGTAGTTGGACATTTCCGGCGTATTCCTGAGCTGCAACAGCATGGCGGCAATTGACTCCTTCGACGGCGTCGAGTTCTTGCTATAGGTTGGAAACTCATCGAACGTTCTGCCGTCCAGCTGTCGACCAGTCTTTTTCTTGTGAACCCCACCCCACTGCTTAAAGAAGAATGCGACTCTGTTTTGCGCGCATTGTCGTCGAATGTTATCGACCCAAGTGGGTTTAATCGCTCGTGCTCCAATGCCGCTTTCGCCACCAACGATTACCCAGTGCACACCATCGAGGTTCAGCGGACCCAAATCCTCGAGTAGAGGCTCAATCGAGAGAAATCGTATGGGAACCTGAGCTCCGCGCAACTCCGATATTCGAGGCACTCCATATTTCCGGTCCTCTACGCTAACCCCCCACCAGATGTGCTCCGATTTAGCAACGAAATTCAATTTCGTGTTCAACAACTGGCGCTGCCGTTCGGCGCGTTTTGTGAGCACCTGGTATGTATGCCAATTAGCCGCCATCATCACTCGGGCGACCGCGATGATGTAATCATCGGGAACGTCAGGATGAAAAAGATCGCTCATTGAGTTTGCGAAAACCATCTTTGGCGACGACCAGCGAAGCGGTTCTAGCAGTTTTTCAGGCACCAGCCGGAGGTCGAATCCGCGTTCGTAAGGATGGCCGGGCACTCCACGGAAACGTTCCGCGAATGTTTCCGCGTAGCAATGCTTGCAGCCCGGGCTGATCTTTGTGCAGCCCCGAAGAGGATTCCAAGTTGCGTCAGTCCATTCGATGTGCGATGAAATACTCATTATGGATTCCAGTGCCTCAGTACTCGCAAAGAATAAATTGCACTGCTAGCGGTGCACAGTTATTATATATGGGCATGGCGAATGAATGGCGAATGGCCACGCCACCTTTGGGTCCACGAGAATTTATTGACGGGACACGCGAAACCTTCTCATTTTCTGTTGCGCCCAACCCAGGTGTGCGCTTGCTTAAACGATTGGCTGATGTAGCTGTCTGTCTATGTGCCTGAGCATTTAGAAATCGGAACACTAAGGTGTCGAGGGGAACTGATTTGAGCTTGGCGCCTTCTCGGCTCCCGCGGGATGAAGGATTGAAGAAGGGTGATTTGTCTAAATTCATCGAGCAAGCCGTCCGCGCCGCCATCTTCCATCGCAGTGTGCGGGATATTCAATCACGAAACGCGGACACTGATCCGGAACGCTTGCAGGAATTGATCGACAGCACCGTCGATGAGGTGCGTGCGCGCAAGCGGTCAACGCGGAAGCGCCACAATCGCTGATGGGCCATCGGGTGCTTGCACTCGCTATGCTATTCTTCAGCCATGCTCACCACGGTCGATGCCATATACGAAGACGGCAAGCTGGTTCTTCAGCAGCCTTTGGCGTTGCCGGAGCACGCTCATGTGCGGGTGACGATCGATTCGGACGTGGAGCGCGAAGCTTGGCTTAAACTCTCCGGGGAGTCGCTCAAGAAAGTATGGGAAAACGCCAGCGACGACGTCTTCAATGACCTGCTCCAGAAATGACGTCGTTCTACTGCCCATTCCGTTCACGGACCGACCAGCCGCAAGGTTCGGGTACGCCTTGATCCGAGCGCCTGAAATCGTCTTCAACTCCTGTCATTTTGAGTGAGGGCGAACGTCCGAATCGAAAGACCCTAGGGACGTCAGGTGATTGTGTGCTCTTCAGGTTTTTGCGCGGCATTAGCGTCCAAAAACTTAAGTCGGCACCTCTGGGGGAATAGATTGTCGGGGTCCTTCGACTCGGGCGTTCGCCCTCGCTCAGGATGACAGGGAATATGAGTTCAAAGGATGGTATAAAGCAAACTGTCAGCCTGAGATGCTCGCGCCAATGGAGCTGATGAGCGGAGCGCTCATCTATGTCGCCAAAGAATATATCCAGCGGTGTTGTCCACGAGCTACCGGCAGATTTGAGAAAGGCGCTTGCCTCCGATCAGCAAGCTTTGGCGACGTGGGAGGACATTACACCGCTGGCGCGTAATGAGTGGATCTGTTGGATTGAATCCGCCAAGAAAGCGGAAACCAGAAGCCGCCGGATCGCGTGGGGATGTTCCAGCCTTCGAGACGGAAAACGGCGTCCCTGTTGCTGGCCCGGATGTGACCATCGGTAGAATTTGTGATTTCGTGATTTCGTGATTTAGCGATTTGAAAATCACCAGATCACGAAATCGCGAAATCACCTGATTCCCTGCTAGCCGCGGCGCGCTTTCTCGATTGCGGCGACATCGATTTTCCCCATCGTCATCATCGCCTCAAAGGCGCGCTTGGCTTCGGCGCCGCCGGCGGATAGCGCATCGGTCAGCGCGCGTGGTGTGATCTGCCACGAGAGTCCCCAGCGATCTTTGCACCATCCGCACGCGCTCTCCATGCCGCCGTTGCTGACGATCGCGTTCCAATAACGGTCCGTCTCTTCCTGATTGTCGGTTGCGATCTGGAAAGAAAAAGCCTCGGTGTGCTTGAACGCCGGGCCGCCGTTGAGACCGAGACACGGAATGCCGACCACGGCGAACTCCACCGTCAGCACATCGCCCTTCTTACCGTTCGGATAGTCCGAGGGCGCCTTGTGAACGGCGGTGACTTCGCTGTCGGGAAAGGTAGCGGCGTAGAAACGGGCCGCTTCATGTGCCTCTTTATCGAACCAGAGACAGATCGTGTTCTTTGCCTTCATATTTGTGTACTCCGAGTCTAGCGACCGGGATTGACACGTGGTTGCGCACGCTGCCCTTCTGAAATCATATCGCGAGCAAAGATCGAGTCCGGAACCGAAATCGTGGATGCACATCGCGGACGCGGAATGTTTCCCAGATTGGGAAGGCGAGCCGCCCGGACGACAAGTCGGTACCAGTCCCGGTAGGGACTGGGTGAGCGGCCTAACGCGATTAAGCTCACCCATGCGCCACCGCGGACGGTACCGACCTAGCCATTACTTCCCTCTTTGGGAAGATAAGTCTTCCCTGTCCCACGTCGAGTTGGCAACTCATTTGCTCGCAAGAGCAACATTTTTGCCAATGTGAAAATCCGCGCGAGCGCGCGCATCTCTTATTCAGAATCGGCGCGTCGCCGTGCGTTGCTCCTTCAGGTCCGTCGAGCCTGCAAAATTCGCGAAAATTTCCAAACTTCGCTTTGCTGTCGTATTTCCCGCGCTTGAGAGCTGCTTCGTGACGCTTGCGGGTGTGTTGCGTGTCTGCTTGGGCGCTCTCGGACACTGTTGCGGCCAGCAGTTTTGACTAGATTCTCTGCGCGTGAATTTGCTCTCCGGCGCTCTTTAAACGCTGCAGAATGCTTGTTCATTGACGATCCCATTCTCGGTCCACCGCGGCTCGGGCTTCATACGCTGCTCATGAGGGAAAAGCTGCCAGCTTCCAGCTACCAGCTTCCAGCTTGCGTTTTGTTTGAGTTAGCATCTGACCCGCGGAATCGGCTCGGATGGCTTGTAAGTTCGGCTGATCAAACGAACTTCTGTTTTTTTCGGAAGCGAAGATGCAGTCCACCGCGGGCGGACCTGCGTCTCTACAGAAGTTCGCTGACTTTCTAAATTCCCATATTGGGAAATGTTATGAACAGCGTTTTTCAGAACGCTATTCTGGGCTAATTTCGTTCGCAGCGAATCGAAGCGCCCCAACGGTCATCCGCGAGCTAGAAACGCCGCCAGCAGCCCAGGAATGCGGGAAACGGGCATTCTGGTGAACGGTCGGGCCGGCAAAAGAAGCTGCCAGCTACCAGCTTCCAGCTGCCAGCAAAAACCGACCTCGCTGTTTGAAATTTGGCGGAGGAATTACGGCAGCGAACTGTTAGAAAACCGCGGCTGATAGCTGATAGCTGCTTCCCTACGTTCCCGTTCCTTCTTCCTCGAACATCGGGACTTGCCGCGTGTCGCGTTCTTTGCGGCGGTGGATTCCGGCTCCGCCGATTACGGCTAAAACTGTCAGCGACGCGAGCGCGGTTCTCGGCACGAAGATGCGCTGCGTGTTCGAGCGCGTGTCGGGCGGGATGATCAGATAGCCGTCGCCGGTGAGCAGCGCCAGATCGTTGGCCATCAGGCCTTCTAGGATGTCGTTGTCGACGAATTCGATGCGCACCCACAGACCTTCGGTCCGCGGACGCGAGGTGAACGTTTTGCGGCCGAGCGTTTCCGCGTCGGCGAAGTCGCGAACGAAGTAAACGGCTTTCACATCGCGCAGATCGATGTAAATCACTTTGCCGGATGGCGTAAGCAATTCGAGCTTGCCATTGACGACAAATTGCCCGCCCGAGACGTAGCCGATCAGGCTGTCGCGGTCGATCTTGCGGACGATGACTTTTTTGTGAGTGGGCAAGGACAAAATTAAGTAATTGGGAAATTTGGCAATTGGGTAATTTGCATCGAGATAATTCGGCTTTGCTTTTCAATTGCCAATTACCAAATTACTCGATTGCTCAATTCCCCTGATTCTCGCATGTTTCCCTGGATGATCCACTCTCGCGTCCGGCTAGTAGCCAATTTGTCAATGCCTGTGATATTGTTCTAGGTTTGCCGTGTGCTGTCGGACTTCAACATGGGCTAAGTATCGGCTCTGGAACAACTTACTGGCATACGGCGATCCAGACGAGCGGTCCGCGACGGGCGTCCTGCCCCAAGCGGCTGTCTGGAGTTGGCTCGCTGTGAACATCCTGCCGTCCAGGGACAAACGCGAACACCAGAATGGCTGATTACATTTACATGATGGAGAGCCGGTTATCCCCGGCCCAGCTCCAATCGTTGGGACAAGTGCAGGAGATCGCGCGCAGCCATGAGATGAACGTGTATCTCACCGGCGGCGCCGTGCGCGACATCATCAGCGGCTTTCCCATTCGTGACCTCGACTTCACCGTCCAGGGCAACGCCTCCAAGTTGCAAAAAGATCTGCAGAAGATTGGGGCGATCATCCAGGGCAGCGACGAGGATTTTCGCATCCTGTATGTGCTCTTCCCCAACCATGTGCGCGCGGAAATTGCCAGCGCGCGCTCGGAGAGCTATCCCAAACCGGGAAAGCCGGAGGTCGCCTTCGAGACGATCAACGAGGATCTGCGCCGGCGCGACTTCACCGTGAACGCGATGGCGCTGTCGCTGAATCCGGGATCGCGCGGGCTGCTGATGGATCCGTTCAACGGCGTCGCCGATCTGGAAGCCAAGCAGCTTCGCATTCTGCAGAATTACGCGTTTCTCGAAGAGCCTTCGCGTATGCTGCGCGCGCTGCGCCTGATGACCCGCTTCGGCTGGACTCTGGAGGAGCGCACGCAAGCTCGCTTCGATGCCGCGAAAGAGGGCAATTACCTGGAGAACATCTCCAACCGCGCAATTGGATATGAGATCGAGCAGATTGCGCACGAAGACGATCCGCTGGCCGTGATGCGCGCCTTTGAAAAAGAAAACTGGATGAAGATCCTCTTCGCGCCGTGGACCACGGCGAAAGCGGACGCGCAAGGCTTGGCCGCTCTGCAAAAGACACGGCAACAGCTCGGCGACATTGGCGTGCAGTCCGATCCGGCCGCTGCGCGCATGTATTTTCTCACGCGCAAGATGCAGGACAAAGATGTCAAGGCCATGCAGAAGCTGATGCCGCGTCATCACTTCGTCGAGCAGTGGAACAACATCGAGAGCGACACGAAGAATCTGGCTAAGCAGCTTACCTCGAAGGAATACGCGGCGCCGTCCGCGACGTGGAAGCTGCTCATGTCCACGCGTCCGGAGCTGATCCTGTTTTTGGACGTGACCACGCGGCACTCGGCGGTCGAGCAGAAGATCAAGAACTTCCTCACGAAGTGGCCGCTGGTCCGGCAGAAGATGCCGCTGCAGCAGATGATGGAGATGCGCATCACGCCAAGCCTGCCGGTCTATCAGCAGCTCCTCGACGAAATGTTCCTGATGATGCTCGACAACAAGCTGCGCACACCGGCCGAAATTGCCAAGTACCTCGAACCGCATCAGCCGCCGCTGCCAGTAGCGCCGCCGACGCCAGTCCGCCGCGGACGCGGGAAGAAGAAAGCCGCCAAGCTCGCTGCGCCGGCGAAGCCTGCGGCAGAAGCTCCTGCTGAACAAAAGCCGGAACAGCCCGCGGCACCAGCCGCAGCGAAGGCGGAAGCTCATCCTCCAGCGAAGGAAGCGAAGAAAGCGGTAGCGGCTGCAGCTTCTGCACAGCCGAAAAAGGCAGCTTCCAAGCCGGCGCCGCCTGCGCCGAAACAAAAGCCCAAAACGGCAAAAAAACCAGCTGCCAAACCAAAGCCCAAACCAAAGAGTACAGCCAAATCGAAGAAACCAAGCAAAAAGCCAGGCAAGAAGAAATAACCCAGACGTAGAGGGTGCTAAGCCTTCGCCGGCTCTGAAACCGGGGCACTGGTCGCGTACAGCGCATCGATCTGCGCCCTATATTTCTGCTCGATCGTGCGACGGCGGAGCTTGAGCGTCGGCGTGATCTCGCCGGTATCCACGGTGAACTCGTCAGGAACGAGCAGCACTTTTTTCAAAGTTTCAAAATGGGCCAAGTCTGTGTTCAAATCAGCGACGATCTGCTCGTACAATGCAACCACCTCCGGACGCAGGATCAGTTCGGCGCGTGACTGGAGCGGAATGCTGCGCTCCTGCGCCCAATGTTCCAAAGCGGGAAAATTCGGCGAGATGACTACGCTCGCGAATTTGCGCTGATCGCCGATAACGACGGGATATCCGACCAGCGGCGATGCCTTCAGGCGGTTCTCGATTGGCTGCGGCGCGATGAACTTCCCTCCGCTGGTCTTCAGCAGATCTTTCTTGCGGTCGGTGATGCTGAGGTAACCATCCGCGTCAATCGAGCCGATGTCTCCCGTTTTGAACCAATCGCCTTCGAAGGCTTTGGCCGTTTCTTCAGGATTATTCCAATAGCCTTTGAAGATCGAAGGACCGCGCACGAGCAGTTCCCCGTCCGCCGCGATGCGGCACTCGATATTGCCGAGCGGTTTTCCGACGGTTCCCAACTTGTGCTGCTCCACTTCATTCACGGCGATCACTGGAGAAGTTTCGGTCAACCCGTAGCCTTCGAGAATAAGAATTCCGATATCCGCAAACCACTGCGCGAGATCGAGGCCAAGCGGAGCGCCGCCGGAGAGATACATCAGCACGCGCCCGCCGAAGAATTCGCTGATCTTGCGAAACACGAGCAGGTTGGCCAGCTTCCATTGCCAACTCGTCGGAACTTCGCAGCGCAGAATCTCATCACGGTGCGCGCGTCCTACTCGCATCGCCCAGCGATAGATTCGGTTCTTCACCCCAGTGCTGGTCTTGCGCTCCGTCTCTTGTCGAACTTTTTCATAGACGCGTGGCACGCTAACGAACAGATGCGGATGCACCTCCTGCAGCATGCGCGGAAGCTGATCAAACGCCGGACAGTAGGCGAGCGTGACACCGTGCAGGACGCAGAGATAGTCCACATGCCGAGCGGTAACATGCGAGAGTGGCAGGAACGAAAGCGAAATGTGCTCCGGCTTCCAATGTAGCGAGACGCTGGTCTGCGTGAGATTCGACGTTAGGTTCTCATGCGTGAGCATCACGCCTTTGGGAATGCCGGTTGTGCCGGACGTGTAAATGATCGTCGCCAAATCCTGAGGAACGATCGATCGCACGATCGCCTCAAAGTTCTTGTCCCGCTCCCCCGGTTGCTCCGGAGCCATGATCGTGCTCATCCGCGCAGCACCGGAATGGTCGACATCATCCATCACAACAATCTGCTCAACCGCAGTGCCCTGCTTGGCGACGAGTACTTTTTCGAGCTGCTTCTGAGTCGATACGAAGACCGCACGCGCGCCGGAATTTTTCAGAATGAACCCAGTCTGATCGGCGAGCAGCGTTGGGTAAATCGGCACATCCACGATGCCGAGACATAGGCAAGCCCAGTCGGTGATTGCCCACTCCATACGATTTTCCGCGATCAGCGCGACGCGGTCACCTTTGCGGATTCCCCACTGCTGCAATTGACGCGCAGTGTGCAGAACGCGCGTGTACAACTCGTGCGCGGAAACGTCACGCCAGCGCCCGTCGCGTTCGTAGCTCATCACGCGCGGCAGATTGCGCTCGACGACCGCGAGAAAGATCTCGTTCAATGTGCGCGGGGTATTCAGGGATGGACCTCCAAACCGTGCAGGAGCAAATCGACGACGGGATCGGCGCTGCCGGCCAGATCATAATCCTTGCTGCTCAGCACCCATGCGGTGACCAGTTCATCGAGCGAACCGAAAAGGCAGCTTGCGGCGATCACGTCCGAGACGTCCGCTCGGATCACACCCGCTTGTTGGCCTTCGCGCACGATCTCGCGCATCACGTTGAAGTAGGCCTTCATCTCGCGCTGCGAAAATTCGGTCAGGAATTTCAAACTCTGCCGCAGCTCCGTTTGCAAGACGACGGCCATGCTGCGATTCTGCGCTAGCGACCTCAGATGCAGTCGCGCCAAAATGCGCAGCTTCTCGCGGGGGTCGCTCGCGCCCGCCACCTCCTCCCGAGCACGCTGGAGGAATGATTGAAATCCATGGTCGAGCGCGGCCATCAGAATCTGATCTTTGGATTTGAAGTACAAATAAATCGTGCCATCGGCGACGTCGGCGCGCTCCGCAATCTCAGAGACGCGGCTGTTGTGGAAGCCTTTTTCGGCTATCACCTTTACCGCAGCGTCTAGAATGCGACGGTATTTGTCGGGCTTGCCTTCGACACCATTGGCAGAGTTGTAGCTTCGTCCCGACTGTTCTTCCCGATTCGCGGTTTTTCCCTTCCCTGTCTGCCTGCTTTGCGCCATATTTCTAAAGAACCTGAACTTTACTGGCTTTTCAGCGGCAGACGCAAGACGAACGTTGCATTTGACGCGGCTGTGCCGGAGAGCTACTCTTGCTGTCCCTAGAAGGAGCTAGGAATGTGCAAACGAATCTTAGGTCCGCTTCTTAGTACTGTCATCGTTTTTTCCATGGCGGCGACTTTTGCTGCCGGCCAGTCCACTCCAGAACCCACCGTCAAAGTCGGGGACACCGCGCCGGACTTTACGCTGACGGACCAAACTGGGAAACAAGTCAAGCTGTCCGATTTTCGCGGCAAGAAGGACGTTGTGCTCGCGTTTTATGTCTTTGCGTTCACCGGTGGTTGAAAGCTGGAAATGCAAGCCTTCCAGCAGCAACTTAAAAAGCTGGAAGACTCAGACACCCAGGTTCTGGGTGTGAGCATGGATAGTCCATTCGCCAACAAGGCCTGGGCGCAGCAGATCGGCGTCACCTTCCCGTTGCTGAGCGATTTAGGCGGCGATATCACCAAGGAATACGGAATCTACAACCCCAAGTACAAAGCGGCAAACCGCGTCACGTATCTTATCGACAAAGATGGAAAAGTCGTGGAGATGCACAAAGACCGCGATGCCGTCGATCCCACCGACGTGGTCACCAGTTGCCAGCGGCGGCATATGAAGAACGGCAAATGATGTGGAGTGAGTCTTTCAGGTAACCGCTGAGAGTATTGAAACGAGTTTTCGGCGATCGGCTGTCGGCGTTCGGCACTTGAGCATTGGTGCCGAACGCCGATAGGTGAAAGCCGAGAGCCTTCTTCCTTGACACGACCGCCCCAACAGTCCAGCATGGTTGCGCCATCCTCACCTTGGAGACGCAACGATGCTCGATCGCCGTCGCTTTCTGTTTGGCTCTGCTGCTGTTGCCTCGGTTTTGGGAATCTCTCCCGCACTGTTCGCTGAGACTCAGAACGAATCGGGTCCCCCACTACCACCTGCCGACCTCCATGACTCTAACGAAGAAGCCTACTGGGCAGAGATTCGCAAGCAATTCCTCATTCCGTCCGATGAGGTTTACTTAAATAACGGGACCGTTGGCTCTTCGCCGCGTCCCGTGCTGCGCGCGATCTTCGACAGCTACAGACAATGCGAGGAGTTGGCGCAAGACGATCCCGAAGATTACCCGATCTGGGGCTACGCCGCATGGAACGAATACCGCGATCCGCTAGCGAAGTTTGTCGGCGCTGACCGGGATGAAATCGCGATTGTGCGCAATGCGACCGAAGCCAATAACTATATTGCCAACGGCCTCGACATGAAGCTCGGCGATGAAGTACTGATGAGCGACCAGGAGCATCCCGGAGGTGAGCAGCCGTGGCAAATGAAGGCCAAGCGCTACGGTGTCGTGGTCAAGAAGTATCAGATTCCGTTGCCGCCGAAATCGCCAGCCGACATTCTGAACCGCATCAACGACGCGATCACGCCGCGCACGCGCATTGTCTTCACCAGCCACATCAGCACCTCCACCGGAGTCGTCCAGCCGGTCAAAGAAATCGCCGCGCTTGCTCGTGATAAAGGCATCCTCAGCGCCTTCGATGGCGCGCACGTTACGGGCATGATGGCGCTGGACCTGCACGACATCGGCTGTGATATGTACACATCTTCTCCACATAAGTGGTTGCAGGCGCCGAAAGGCACGGGATACTTGTATGTGCGTCCCGAGGTGCAGGATCGGTTGTGGAATACGATCGCAACCGCTGGGTGGGACGAGCCAAAATTGAAAGCCGAGCGCTTTCAGCGCATCGGATCATCGAACCTTCCCATGCTCGCCGGACTGAAAGCCTCGATCGAGTTCGCCAACAACATCGGCATGGATCGCATTGAGCGCCGCCATCGCCTGTTAGCCAACCGCATAATGGCTGAGATGAGCAAGCGCCGCACCGAGTCGTGGACGTCACCCGATCCGACTTTGCGGTGCGGGATCGTGACGGTCAACGTTGCTCCCATTTTGGAACACGATCTCGAATACTGGATGTGGCGAGAAAAGAAGATCCGCATTCGCGGCGGAGGACCATCTAAGCTGCGGCTTTCAACGCCGTACTACCTGCTGCCGGCGGATATGGATCGTTTTCTTTCCGCGTACGACGAATACCGCCAGAAACACGCATAAGGAAGTTAGAAGTCGGATCCGGCAAGTAAGAAGTGAACCCAAGTTCTGCCAGAAGTAGTTGCGGGTTCACTTCTTCCTTCTGAATTCCTGACTTCGGAACTTTCTCTGTGTCTCCCTGTCTCTGTGGTGAATGGTTCTATCAGGCGATCACGCTGACGCCCTCAGGATTCAGCCGGAACGGCAACACTTGTCCACCTTTCTTGCGAATTGCCTCGGCGACGCCATCGTGACTTCCTTCTCGCACGAAGAGCACGAAACATCCGCCGCCGCCGGCGCCGCAGACTTTCGCTGCCAACGCTCCTTTGCGGCGGGCGGCGGCAATCAGCTTGTCAATCAGCGGAGTCGTAATGCCGGGTGCATTCGTGCGGCGCAGCTTCCATTCTTCGCCGAGCAGGCGGGCGACATCGTCCCACTTGCCGTTTTCGAGCGCCGCATGCATCTCACGCGCGATCGCGCCGATCTGCTCGAAGTTGCGGAAGACTCGTTTTTCGCCATTGATGTGGGCTTTGAATACTTCCCAATTGTTAATGCCGGACTGCCGCGGCGCACCGGTGTACACCAGCACGAACCGTGATTCGATGTCTTCCGGTGCAACGGCAATCGCCTGGCGATGAATGCCATCCACGTCGAGATGAATCGCGCTGACACCGCCGTATAGCGCCGGATAGTAGTCCTGACAGCCAGTTGGCACATTGATCAATTGGGCCTCAACGTTCTGGGCAATCACGCGCATCTGCTCGCGATCGAGCTTACGGCCAGTAAACCGAGCAAGCGCGGCGATGCTGGCTACCATGAGCGCCGACGATCCGGAAATGCCGGCTCCCGCCGGCGATTCCGAATTTGTCTCAATCGTGAAGCCCGAGCGTTGATCAGAACCGAGCGGCAAAAAGAAGCGTACGAGATGAGCGGCGAGATGATGCTGAATCTGCTTGTCCGTCGCACGGCAGAACTCGTCGAAATCGCGAAAGCGATCTTCGCGGCCTGTGTCGACGGATTTGAACTGGATCTCTGGACCGCTGTTCGCTGTGATTTGGCAACGAGTAAGAATGTTGACTGCAAAATTAACTGTGACCGCGCCTGGGTGAAAAAGATAAAGCGGCCATAAATCCAGCGTGCTCCCCGCCAAATCCACGCGGCAGGAAGCCTGGGCAATGATGGAGTCCATAGGGGACAGGTTACAGGGAACAGTGAAAAAGGGAACAGGTTACAGGTTGCAGGGAACAGGGATTGCAAACAACCCCTGTAACCTATTCCCTGTTTCTCAGTTTTCCTGGAAGAACTGAGCAATATGCCGGAACTTTTCGTAACGCGCAGCGATGAGTTGTTCCGGACCCAACGCGCGCAGCTCACGTAGATGACGCTGTAACGCCTCATCGACGAGCGCGGCTGCGGCGTCAAAGTCATTGTGCGCGCCACCGTGGGGTTCGGGGACAATGCTGTCGATGCATTTCATGCCGAGCAAGTCCTTGGCGGTGATCTTCATCGCCTGCGCGGCGGATTCTTTCTTTGTCGCGTCGCGCCACATGATCGAGGCGCAGCCCTCGGGCGAGATCACCGAGTAAATCGAATTTTGCAACATGAGCACGCGGTCGGCGACCGCGATCGCCAGCGCGCCTCCACTCCCGCCTTCGCCGGTCACGATCGCAATCGTCGGGACGCGTAGCCGTGACATCTCGCGCAGGTTAAGGGCAATCGCCTCGCCTTGTCCGCGCTCCTCGGCGCCCAGGCCCGGATAAGCGCCGGGAATGTCGATGAAGCTGATGATCGAACGATGAAACTTTTCGGCCAACTTCATAGCGCGCAGCGCCTTGCGGTAGCCTTCAGGATTCGCCATGCCGAAGTTGCGGTGAACGCGCTGCTTGGCATCGCGTCCCTTTTGCGTTCCGATCAGCAGAACTTCCTGATCGTGAAAGCGCGCCATCCCGCAGAGCAGCGCCGGATCGTCGGAGAAGCGGCGGTCGCCGTGGATTTCACTCCAGCTCGAGAATATGCGCTCGACATAATCAAGAAAGTACGGCCGCTGCGGATGCCGCGCAATCTCCGTTGTCTTCCAGGCGGCAGCGGCGAGATCGATCTGCGCACGCAGGGCTTCGATCTGTCGATGCAACTCGTAGAGCTGCTGCTTGGTTTCCAAATCGGCGCGCGCGTCCGACTCCAGCGACGCAATCTGGGTCTCGATGCTCTCGATGTCTTTCTTGGCCTTGGTGGCGGCGTCCATGAGTGATAAGAAAACCTGGGGTGAACACAGAGGTCACAGAGAACACAGAGGAAAAACAATGAATTCCTCCGTGTTCTCCGTGTTAACCCGGTTTTTAATCTATTACGCGCACACTTCCTCGTCCGCAGAGCTCCTCGGCGCGGGAAATGAAGACGCGGTCGGCTTGGACATTATATCCGTCGGCTTCCATGACGACCATGAAGTCGTCCGCGCGTTTCAAGTAGAACATAATCTTGGCTTCACCCATGCGCTCGCGGCAGAGCGCGTGTAAAGCATCGGCGGTCTCCGGAAGTGCATTGTCGAGCGTGATGTCGATGCAGAGCGATTTCGGCAGCTTGGGCTTGGCATCGTCCAACGACTGAATTGCAGAAATAGCCAGCTTGGGACTGGATTCTTCTTCCACCCGCACCGATCCGTTGACCAAAACGGGAACCTGCATCTTCAGTTTTTCACCGAGCCGGCGATACGCTTCCGGGAAGATGATGCATTCGACCGAACCGGCCATATCTTCGAGCACGGCTTGCGCGTAGAGGTCGCCTTTGCGGCTCTTGAGCACGCGCACGCCTGAGATGATACCGGCGGTCGTAATTTCCTCCTTCCCAGTCCCTTGTTTCATCGCACCAATCGCGGCGCTGTCAAGAGCATGAAAATCGAGCAACTTATCGCTGTACTTCTCCAGCGGGTGCCCGGTGATGAAGAATCCGAGAATTTCTTTTTCGGCGGAGAGACGTTGCTGCTCGTCCCATTCTGGGACTTGGGGTAACGCGTCCTTTGCCTGCGGAGTGTCAGATTCGAAGACACCGAATAATCCATGCTGGCCAGACTCAGCGTCACGCTGAGCTTTCTGCGCGCGCTCCATGGCTTTATCGACAGCGGCCATGAGTTGCGCGCGATGGCCAAGCGAATCCATTGCGCCGCTCTTGATCAGCGATTCGATCACGCGCTTATTCAGCAGCCGTAAATCGACTTTCTCGCAGAACTCGTAAAACGAAGTGAATTTGCCGACGCAGCGGCGGGCTTCGAGGATCGAATCAATGGCATTGCGGCCAACATTCTTGACGGCCGCTAACCCGAACCGGATTGCTTTCCCGTGCGGCGTGAAATTGGCGTCGCTGAAATTGATATCGGGCGGCTCGACCGGAATACCGATCTCGCGGCATTCATTGATGTACTTCACCACGTCGTCGGTGTTGCCGGTCTGCGACGTGAGCAAGGCCGCCATGAAGTTGACCGGATAATGCGTTTTCAAATAGGCGGTTTGGAACGCGAGCAGTGCGTAAGCGGCGGAGTGCGACTTGTTGAATCCATAGCCCGCGAACTGTTCCATCAAATCGAAAAGTTTGACAATCTTCTTTTCTGGGAAACCGCGTTCGATCGCGCCTTTCACGAAACGATCGCGCTGCTTGGCCATCTCCTCGGGATTCTTCTTGCCCATGGCGCGGCGCAATAGATCGGCTTCGCCTAGCGAATATCCCGCAAGACGATTGGCGATCTGCATCACCTGCTCCTGATAGACGATCACCCCGAGCGTCTCTTTCAGCAGCTCTTCCAATTCGGGAAGCTCATATTCGACTTTGCGTCGTCCGTGCTTCCGCTCGATAAAGTCATCGATCATGCCGCCCTGGATTGGACCGGGACGGTACAGCGCGTTGAGGGCGGTTAGATCTTCGACTGTCGTCGGACGATAGCGACGAAGCACGTCCCTCATGCCCTGCGATTCAAACTGGAAGACGCCGGAGGTGAGGCCTGTGTGAAACACCTTCTCGTAGGTGACAGCATCGGTTAGCGGAAGCGCGAGCAAATCGAGCTTCTCGCCGCGTGTTTGTTCTATGAGACGTAGTGCATCGTCGAGAATCGTGAGGGTGGTCAGCCCAAGAAAATCCATCTTGAGCAGGCCGATCTTTTCCACCGCCTTCATATCGAAGGCGGTCACGATTTCGTCGTTCTTAGTCTTGTGCAGCGGGACTAGATCGGTAAGGGGCTGCGGTGAGATCACTACTCCAGCGGCGTGAACACCGGAATTGCGCACTAGACCTTCGAGCTTCAGGGCGATATCGATCAGCTCGCGAACTTGCGGCTCACCATCGTACGCCTGTTGTAATGGCGGCGAGTCTTTCAATGCTTGTTCGAGGGTGATGTTCAGCGTGGTCGGAACCATTTTCGCGATGCGGTCCACATCGCCGTAAGGAATTTCCATGGCGCGGCCAACGTCTTTGATTGCAGCCTTGGCTGCCATCGTGCCGAAAGTGATGATCTGCGCCACCTGCTCGCGTCCGTATTTCTTCGTGACGTAGTCGATGACCTCGCCGCGCCGGTTCATGCAGAAATCCACATCGATATCGGGCATCGACACGCGTTCCGGATTCAGGAAACGCTCGAAGAGCAGTTCGTTTTGTAACGGATCGATGTCGGTTATGCCCATCGCGTAGGAGACAAGCGAGCCGGCAGCCGATCCGCGGCCTGGACCGACAGGAATGCCGTTCTCTTTCGCGTAGCGGATAAAGTCCCAAACAATAAGGAAATAACCGGAAAACTTCATCTGCTTGATGCAGTCGATCTCGCGTGAGAGCCGCTGCTCGTAATCGCTGATCGTCTTCTTCAGCTCGCCACGCGATGCCAGTGAATGGATCGGCTCCATGCGGCGAGCAAATCCCTCCCGGCAGACCTGGTCGAAGTAGCTGTCGAGACTCTCGCCATCGGGAACATCGAAGCGCGGGAACGGATTCTTGACCTTGTCAATCTTCACGTGGCAGCGCTCGGCAATCGCCATCGTCCGCTGCACCGCATCGGAAAGATCAGCAAAGAGCCGTTGCATCTCTTCGGCCGACTTCACATAGAACTGGTTGCTATCGAACTTGAAGCGTTTCTCGTCGCGAATCGACGACGCGGTCTGCACGCAGAGCAGCACGTCATGCGCATGAGAATCGTCGCCGCCAATGTAGTGGCTGTCATTGGTCACGACCAGCGGGATGCCGCTTTGTTTTTCCAAGCACAACAGGTCCGCGCGAATCTGCTTCTCCAGCGCGAGCCCCTGATCCTGAATTTCGAGAAAGAAATTGCCCTTGCCAAAGATGTCTTCGTAAACACCTGCGGTCTGCTGTGCGGCGTCGTACTTGCCGGCCATCAGGTTTTCGCAAAGCTCGCCGGCTAGACAGCCGGAAAATCCAATCAATCCTTTTGCGTGCTCGGCGAGGAAGCGCTTGCTGATGCGCGGCTTGTAATACATGCCGTGCAGCGAAGCCTCTGAGGTGATCTTCACCAGGTTGCGGTAACCTTCGTCGTTCTCCGCGAGCACGAGCAGATGGTTATACTCATCGCCTTCGGGCGCAGCGCGATGATCGTCCTTTTTGCAGACGTACAGCTCGCAGCCGATGATCGGCTTAATTCCCTGCGCTTTGGCAGCGTTGTAGAACGCGACCGCACCGAAGATGTTGCCATGGTCGGTCATGGCCACCGCAGTTTGACCGATCTCGGCTACTCGATTGACCAGCTTGTCGACATCGCATGCTCCGTCAAGTAGCGAATAATCGGTGTGCAGGTGAAGGTGGGTAAATTCAGCCATGAAGCGTTGCTTTTATTCTACTGGGAAGTACTTCCGATCGAGCCTGCGGATAATTGGGAATTAAGGTGGAAAACGGCAATCACGCACAGCTTCCGCGCTCTGATGCGACGCGAGCGAGACGTAGCGATGTGGCATTCTAGGCTCTGTTTCAATCGCCAGTGCCCGCTCCGCGGGACAGCAATTCTTCTACGCTACACTGCGGATTCTTGCCGCGCGCCTGCTGAAGCGTCCGCCAGTTCATCGGCTTTCGTCCGTTCGTTACGTCCACCATCATGATGCAATCGGGAACCGGACAGACTAGCGCGCATAGATTGCAGCCCACGCACTCGTCTTCGAGGATGCGTGGCACGTGCTTCGCAAGGGCGCCGTGCCGCAAGTCGCCGGCCGGACGTTCGGCGGCCGCAATGCATTGGTGCGCGCCATCTTCGCAGGCGATGTAGCAGAGATTGCAGCCAATGCACTTGCTTTCGTCGATGCGCGCGATGATCTTGTAGTTCAAATCGAGATCACCCCAATCGCGAATACGATCAACGGATTTGCCGACCAAGTCCATCGGGGAGGCGAGTCCCTTTTGTTCGAGATATTGCGACAATCCCGCGATCATGTCTTCCACGATCCGGAATCCGTAGTGCATGGCCGCGGTGCACACCTGCACGGATGTGGAGCCGAGCAGCATGAACTCCACCGCATCCTGCCAGTTGCCGATTCCGCCAATTCCCGAAATAGGAATCCCCACTTTCGGATGCTTCGCCACTGATGAGACCATGTGCAGCGCGATCGGCTTGACTGCCGGCCCGCAATAGCCGCCGTGGCTGCCGTATCCGCCGACGTTCGGGCGCGGAGCAAACGTATCCAGATCCACAGCGACCAGGCTGTTGAACGTGTTTACCAACGAGACGGCGTCGGCTCCGCCTTGCTTCGCTGCCCAGGCCATGTGCGCTACATCGGTCACGTTGGGCGTGAGCTTCACGATGACCGGAATCTTCGCCGCTTCTTTAACCCAGCCGGTAATAAGCGTCGTGTACTCCGGCACCTGCCCTACGGCCGCCCCCATGCCTCGCTCGGACATTCCATGCGGACAGCCAAAGTTCAATTCAAACAGATCGGCGCCGACATCCTGCGTCCGCCGCACCAGATCGTGCCAAGTCTGACGTTTCGACTCCACCATCAGCGAAGCGACAACCGTGTGCCTGGGAAAGCGCTTCTTCACTTCCGCGATTTCGCGTAGGTTGGTTTCGATGCTGCGATCGCTAATCAGCTCGATGTTGTTGAACCCGATCATGCGCTCGTGCTTGTAGTCGATCGAGCCGTAACGCGAGGCGGTATTGACAATCGGATCGCCAATCGTCTTCCACACCGCGCCGCCCCAACCGGCATCGAACGCCTTCATTATCTGATAGGCGGTGTTGGTCGGCGGGCCCGAAGCAAGCCAAAATGGGTTCGGCGAGCGCACTCCGCAAAAGTCGATGCTCAGATCAGGCATGGGCGACTCCTTTCCTGCTAGCTTCGAGCGCGCTATGGATGCCCTGTGCCGCGCGTTTCCCGTGCGCCACCGCGTCCACCACTTCAGCGCCGCCATTCACGCAATCGCCTCCGGCAAAGTAGCGGGGATTGCCAGTCTGCATGCTTTCGGCATTCACAACAACACGCCCAGGTTCTAGTCCCAATCCGGGAATGCTGCGCAGAAACTGCAGCGACTTCTGCCCCAAGGCTTTCACCACCATGTCCACTTCGAGCTGAAATTCGCTGCCGGCAATCGGCTCGGGAAAAGCTCGGCCAGAGCCGTTGCCCGCTTGCATTTGCGTACGCACACACTCGATCGCATAAACCCGGTTCTGCGCGTCGCCAAGAATCCTCACCGGCATCGCCTGCCACACAAAGCTCACGCCATCCGCCACCGCCAACTCATATTCGTAGTCGAACGCTGTCATCTCTTCCCGGCTGCGGCGATAGATCATGTACACCGTCTCTGCCCCTAGCCGCCGAGCTGCGGTGACCACATCAATCGCCGTATTCCCGCCGCCAATCACCGCTATGCGTCGGCCCACCTGCACTTCTGCGAGGCTACTTATCTTTGTGTCTTCAATAAACGAGAGCGCATCGCGGCAGCCGTGCAGCTCCTCGCCGGGAATGCCCAAATTTTCCGTGCCGCCCAAGCCTACGCCGATGAAGATCGCATCGTAGCCCCGCTCCAGTTGCGCGAGCGGGATGTCGGTTCCTACGTTCACGCTACAGCGAATCTCCACACCAAGTTGCCGGATCATCTCGATCTCGCGCAGCGCTTCAGCAGCGCGCATCTTGTAGGCCGCAATGCCGTACGTGTTCAGTCCGCCAGGCGCCGGTTTGGCATCAAAGATCACGGTCGCGTATCCCATCTGCCGCAGCTCGGCCGCACAGGCCAGGCTCGCTGGACCAGCGCCGATCAGCGCCACGCGTCGGCCATTGTCTCCGCTTGGTTTCAAAACGGGAATGCCGCGACCGAGGACGTGATCCACGCTATACCGCTGCAACCGTCCAATTTCGACCGGCTTCTTCCCTTCCACATTCAGAACGCAGGCGCCTTCACAGAGCACAGAGGTCGGGCACACGCGCCCGCAGCTGTGTCCCAGCACATTGGCAGAAAGAATCGTCTGCGCCGATCCCACGAGGTTCTTGGTCACGATCTGGCGAATAAACTGCGGCACATCGATCCGCGTTGGACAAGCCTTGATGCACGGCGCGTCATAGCAAAACAGACAGCGCGAGGCTTCTTCCAGCGCCATCGACGGTGTAAGCGGCGGATTGATATCGGCAAAGTTCTCTTCCAGTTGCTCGGCCGAAAGCTTGGGGCCCGTATGCATGAGAAGCAGCTCCTGGCTGCTAGCTACTAGCTACTAGCAAAACCCGCTAAATGCAACCGTAAAACGCGATTCCTAACCCGTGTCCTTCCTCTGTACAATGCCGTGCAGTTGGCTGGAGGCTGGCAGCTGGAAGCTGGTAGTTGATAACTCAGGAGCTCTCATGTTTTTCGACGTCCTCATCACGAATGGAACGGTTGTAACGGCAACCGACAGCTATCTTGCCGACGTCGCCATCGTCGATGGCAAGGTCCACGCCATCGGCAGCGGATTGCCTCGGGAAAACGCAAAGCAGATCCTCGACGCATCCGGCAAGTACGTGATTCCCGGCGGTATTGACGTGCACACGCATCTCGATATGCCTTTCGGTGGCACTACCAGCGCAGACGACTTCGAAACCGGCACGCGCGCCGCCGCCTTCGGCGGAACGACCACGCTCATCGACTTCGCCATCCAGTACAAAGGCCAAACCTTGCGCACCGCCTTCGATACGTGGATGAAAAAGGCCGAATCCAAGGCGGTGAGCGATTACTCGTTCCACTGCATCATCACCGATCTGCCCGACGCACGCCTCGATGAAATGTCCGCGCTCGTCCGCGACGGCGTCACCAGCTTCAAGCTCTTCATGGCCTATCCCGGCGTCTTCATGCTCGACGACGCCAGCATTTTCCGCGCGCTGCGTACGGCGGCCAAGAATGGCAGCATGGTCTGCATGCACGCCGAAAACGGCGGCGCGATCGACGTGATCGTCAAGCAGGCTCTCGCCGAAGGGAAAACCGCTCCCAAATATCACGCGCTCACGCGTCCGACGACCGCCGAATCCGAAGCTACCGCCCGCGCGATTGCCCTCGCCGAGATGGCCGGATCCCCGATCTACATTGTCCATCTCAGCTGCAACGACGCGCTCGAAAAAGTTCGCGAAGCCCGCGATCGTGGACTGCCGGTCTATGCCGAAACTTGTCCGCAATATCTCTATCTCTCGCTCGAAGACATGGACGCGCCCGGCTTCGAGGCTGCCAAATATGTCTTTACGCCGCCACTGCGCGAGAAGTGGCACCAGGAAAAGCTCTGGAATGGACTCAAGCACGATCATCTCCAGGTAGTCTCGACCGATCACTGTCCCTTCTGCTTCAAGGAGCAAAAAGAACTCGGACGCGACGACTTCACCAAAATCCCTAATGGCGGCCCAGGCATTGAACACCGCATGAGCCTCATCTACTCCGGCGGCGTCGGCAAAGGGCGCTTCGGCGTGAACCGCTTTGTCGAACTCGTCTCCACCACGCCGGCTAAGCTCTTCGGCCTCTATCCCAGAAAGGGAACGATCGCGATCGGCAGCGATGCCGATCTCGTAATCTTCGATCCCAACCGCGAGCACACAATCAGCGCCAAAACTCACCACATGCGCGTGGACTACTCGATGTTCGAAGGCGTCAAGGTCAAAGGCATGCCAGACGTTGTCCTCTCGCGCGGCCGAGTGCTCGTCCAAAACGGCCAGTTCCATGGCAAGCCAGGCAGCGGACAATTCTTGAAACGGGCTACCTACGCGGGGTGAACACATTTCACGATTTCGTGATTTGGTGATTTCGTGATTTGAAATCACCCGATCGCGAAATCACGAAATCACCAAATCCTCAACAAACCTTCCTTTCTGGCGTATCTTCTTCCTATCGGTTTGCCGGCCCTCGAAATTCATCCCAGGTGATCACGCATGAATATCCTGCTGCTCTCGATGCCGGACTCTTTCGAGCACATGCCCACAGTAGCGATTCGCATGCCGAACGGCGCACTCACTTCCCTGGCCGGCAATGTTGACGCGCACCATCGCGTGGCCGTCGCCGATTTGGTTCTTGTGCAGAAGCAGGTGCGCGAAACCGTCGAGCGACTGATGCGGGAACTCGATCCGCAGATCGTCGGACTCTCTGTCATGACCTTTCAGCGCAAGACCGCGCTGAAGATCATCCGCCTCGTTCGCTCGCTCAAACCCGAAGCGCGCATCGTCGTGGGTGGCTACGATCCGAGTCTCGCGCCCGAGGCATACATGCATCCGGACTCCGGCGTAGATTTCATCGTGCGCGGCGAAGGCGAGATCACTTTCCGCGAATTGGTTTGCACGTTGGAAACCGGCGAAGGTTACGCGGCAATAGCGGGATTGTCCTATCGCGACGGCAGCGAATGGCGGCAAAACGCCGCGCGGTCTGTCCACAGTCTCGACGGCGATGAGATTCGTCTCCCAGATCGCGACTCGCGCGTGCTGCGCGGCTACACCATGCTCGGCCGACAAGTGGACGTGATTGAGACTTCGCGCGGATGCACATTCGATTGCAGCTTCTGCTCGATCATCCAGATGCGTGGACGCAACTTCCACACTTACTCCTTCGATCGCGTGATCGCCGACATTCGCGATGCCTGCGCGCACGGCGCGCGCACGCTGTTTCTGGTGGACGACAACATCACGCTGAACGTCCACCGTTTTGAGGAGCTTTGCCGCGCGATCATTGCCGCGAAATGCCATCGCGTGGAATACATCGTCCAGGCCATGACCTCGGCGATCGCCAATCACGGAGAGACGCTGGCCCCGCTCATGCGCCAGGCCGGTTTTCGTTATGTCTTTTTGGGAATTGAAAATATTTTGGAAGACGATCTCCAGTTCCTCCGCGCGCGCTCCAAGAACGTTCTTCGCGAGGACGGCAAGCGGATCGGCAATGCGAGCCTAAGAGCGATCGACTATCTCCATCGCAACAAGATGTACATCGTCGGCGGTCTCATTGTAGGCAATCCTGGCGACACCCCTGAATCGATTGAAGCCAATTTGCGCTTTGCCAGGCAATACGTGGACTGGCCATACATACAACATCCCACGCCATACCCGGGCACGCCGATGACCGACGACTTTCGTCGGCAACAGCTCATCGCCAATGAACGAGTCGAGGAGTACGACGGTACGACCGCGGTCGTTCGTGCCGAAAAGCTCGAAGCCGAAGAGATCGAGTACCTCCGCTGGCGAGCCGAGCGCTGGATGAAGGTCGCGCACTTCCCTTCCGCCCTGCGGCGCAATCCTGGCTTCGTTCTCCGCAGCGGACGCCGCATGCTCGCCCACACCTTTCGCGGCTGCACCTGGCGCACCGTGCTGCGACTCGAAGATGACCGCCAAGCCTTCCGCCGATATAAAGCCATCCGCCAAGCCGAGCGAGGCTACATTTAAGTCAGAAGGCAGAATTCAGAAGGAAGAAGTGAATCGAAATGGACCCAGGTTTTACTTCTGGCTTGGCCCGATCTGACTTCTGACTTTCTTGAGGGTTCCCCGTATTTCAGTGTTGAAAACAGGCCGCTTATTCGCGCTTGCGCCGCTCGCACCCTAGGCCCTGTCCCTTAGTTACTTCAGTGTGTTAACAGAGTTGAGTACTCTATTCCCGTACTGAACTGGAGACCCTCCCTTGACCCCTGAAGCCTTGATTTACACCCCGGAGCCAGCAACGGCCGGAGTGCTGCAGCAAACGTTTCGTCAGTTCCGTATCAAAGCCCAAATCGCCGACCGCCCGGGCAGCATTCTCGACCTGTTGCGCAGGCACAAGTTCGACGCCGTCGCCGTCGACTGCCGCGACGAGACGGAGAGCATCGGCATCTTCGAGATGACGCGGCGCTCCGAATCCAATCGCTCCGCGATCATGTTCGCGATTGCCCCAAAGAATGTCGATAAGAAATCTTGCTGGGGCGCAAACTTCCAGGTGCAGTCTTCGACCAATTTGGGACGCGAACTGAGCACCTGCCTGCGCAGCGCGCAAAGCATGATCCTCCGCGAGCACCGGCGTTATCGCCGCATTCCGGTGAGTATGCCGGTTCGCCTGCTCGGCGATTATGGCGAGGTCATCGTCGAATGCCTGAACCTCAGCGAAGGCGGCATCTGCCTGAATGGGCACGTAAGGGACTCCAAATCCAGCACGGTGAACTTTCATCTTTACGGTACAGATACGACAATCGAAGCGATCGCGCCGATCGTCTGGAAGAATTCGACGCGCATGGGATTGCGCTTCGACAACATCACGCCCCGCCCGAAGAGCACGTTGCTAGGATGGCTGGATCGTCAGCTCGCGCGTTGAGCATTGTCCTCGAGGATTGTCATTCCGAAACCGCGCAGCGGGAGAGGAATCCCTACCCTTTCCCGCTTCGCAGGACTCGGAATGACAAACACCGCTACTCATACCGCAGCGCCACCACCGGATTCACCCTCGTCGCCCGCAGCGCCGGCACAAACGCAGCAACTAGCGCAGTGATCGCCAGCAACACCGCCGCGAGCACAAGCGCAGCCGGATCCGACGGTCGTACCTCAAACAGGAATGCCCGCAAAAAGCGAGTTAAGCCAATCGCGCCGAGCACGCCAATCACAATGCCGAGCGAGCTGATGAGTAGCGCCTGTCGTAGAAACACTTCGAGCACCTGCCGCCGCGAAGCGCCCAGCGCCATGCGCACGCCGATTTCGCGTACTTTCTGATTGACCAGATAGCTAAGCAGGCCGTAGATGCCGATCGCCGTCAGCAACAGCGCGAATCCGGCAAACGCCCCAAACAGCGACCCGAAGAAACGCGGACCGGCCAGTGTGACGTCAATTACTTCTTCCATCGGGCGGATATTCTCGACCGGCAACTCGGGATCTACCGAATGCACGACCTCGCGAATCCGCTTGGCGAGATCGACGTTCGTCTTCGTGTGAATCAAGAACGACGCGGGAAAGAGACGATTGATATAGGCGATGCTGTGATCGCCAACTTGTGTCAGCGGGACGACGATCATCGGCGAAGGCGCCTGATCGAGACTGCTTTCGTGCAGGTCGGCGGAAACGCCGATGACCTGCTTTGCCCGACCACCGGTATCCACGCTCTCGCCGACCGGATTCTGTTTCGGCCACCACAGGTCAGCCAGCGTCTTGTTGATCACTACCACGGGAGACGAGGTCGCCGTGTCGCTCTCGCTGATACCGTGCCCTTCCAAAATGGGACTGCGCAGCGTTCGGAAGTATCCGGGAGTAACCGCGCGCACCTCAGTGGCAAAGTTGACTTGGATATCCTTGCGGGCGTGAGGAACCACATAGTCATTTACCCCTCGCACAAATGGCATGGTATTCACGTAGCTTGCGGCTTCGACGCCGGGCAACGTCTTGAGCTTGGCCACCACGCTATCGGCGAACTGCTCGGTCTTCGCGACCGTCTGGTATCGCGAATCAGTCAGCGGTACCTGGAAGGTAAGCAGTCGCTGGGTCGCGAATCCCGGAGGCACCGCGACCATCTTCAGAAAACTGCGGAACATGAGCGTCGCGCCGGCAAGCAGCACAAGCGCAATCGATGTCTGCGCGACCATCAGCACGCGCCCAGCCAAGGCCTGTCCGCGCGAGGCGGTCACGCTTTTCGCGCCTTCGACGAGATTAGTGCGGTTCTGCAGGAACAACCGCAACGCCGGCGCGATGCCGAAGAGCAGCGTGGCCACAATCACCGCGCCCAGCGTGAACAGCACGACGGCTCCGCTCACGTGAATGTCGGAGGTGCGCGGCAGCTCCACCGGCGAAGCCGCGATCAGCAGCGGAACGGCAGCCAACGACAACAACAACGCGATCACTCCGCCCGCGCAGGCGAGCAGCAGATCCTCGATCAGCAACATGCGCAAAATGCGGCTGCGGCTCGCTCCCAGCGCGATGCGCACAGAAATTTCGTGGCTGCGTCCGCTGCCACGCGCAAACAGCAAGCTCGCCAGATTCGTACACGCGATCAGCAGCACGAAGCCAACGGCGATCTGCAGGATGAAGAGGTCACGCGCGCTGGTCTCGCTGCGCTGCATCAGTGATTCGCGATAATCGGTCAGCAGGAATCCAAACTTGCCCCGGTGGGAATCCATATTGGCATACTCGCGCCGAAACTCCGTGGAGAGTCCCTCCATTTGAGCCTGAGCCTGGTCGCGGGTAGAGCCTGACTTCACGCGTACGATCGTGGTGTAGTTCGTGCCGACATAGTTTTCATCGAGCTCGTTCAGATGAAATGGCAGATATACCGCAGCAGCCGGATACGATTCGAACGTGCTCGGCATGACTCCCGTGACGGTATATTCCTGCCCGTTCACATCGATCGTCCTGCCGAGCACATTCGGATTTTCCGCAAATGCATTCACCCACAGCGAATGGCTGAGCACGACTTCGGCGGGAGCGCCGGGCTGGTCCTGCTCCGGGCCAAGCCCGTTCCCAATTTGGGGCTGTACCCCGAGAACATGAAAATACCGCGAGCTCACCTTGAGGCTCGGAACAGATTGCGCGCTCCCGCCGAAGATCAGGTTCACTGGAGCGAAATCCGTCTTAACCGCCATCGACTCGACCGCACCCGATCTCTGCTGCCGCAACTGCTCCTGAAGAAACTTGACCTCGACGCCGGTGAGATCGTTGTGCGCGATCGTGGCCCCGCGTCCCCATTGCACCGCCATCAATTGCTGTGGCTCCGGATAAGGCAAGGGCCGCAGGAGGATTCCATAGACCACGCTGAAGATCGCGGCATTCGCGCCAATGCCCAGCGCCAGCGTGAGGATGGCTATGACGGAGAAGCCGGGCTTCTTCGCTAAAACGCGCACTGCGTACCGAAGATCTTGAAGAACACTACGCATTTTAGTCTCCTCCTCAGCGGTGTCATCCTGAGCCATCCAACTTCGCTTGGCGCGAGTTACGAGGCCAACGAACACTCTCGTCCAAGCGTTCCCTTCTCGAACTGTCATCCCTTGCGCCGCGACGAAAATATATAAGTTTGAGAATCGAATTTTGCGGCGCGTGGGACCCGCTGTCTAGTATCGCCAACAAACAGCAGAACCCCGGGCCGCACCAGCTGCAGAGCTCCTGATGTTTTTGCTCGGCGGCCGTGATTGTATAAGCACGACGTCTCCTGGCACCCGATAGACTGTGGTTGCTTTGCAAAAGGACCACGAGTTCGGAGAAAGGAGCCGTAATGTTGATTATAGGATGTGACTTTCATCCGAATCGGCAACAGGTCTTTTGCATAGAGAGTAAGACCGGCGAGATATTTGCCGATCGGTAGTTAGACCATAGTGGGGAAGCGCTGGACGAGTTTTACAGTGCACTGCCGGGCGGTGTGGAAGTAAGAGTAAAGCACGTAACCTACTGTGTTCGACAGCGGCGGCCAGGTATGGGCATCGACGGCGGATCGGAGATGCGGCCAAGATCCGGGCGCAGCAGACGCGCAAGGAGAAGCATGATCGGCGTGATGCGGAGCTGATCGCGCGGCTGCTGTAGAGAAGCGTTTTCCGGAATTGGGCTGGGTGCCGACGTTGGAGAACGGGATCAGCGGCAGCTGCCGATACACCAACACAAACTGGTGCCGATGCGAGCGCAGATCAAGAATCAGTTGTAACAGATCGCTTTAAATGCCGGTACCCAGAAGAAACGCAAGCTAATAAGAGAAAACGGGAGTTGGGCAAAGCTGGGCGGCCAAAACATCCTCGCCACCTCCACAGGACTTATATTGTCTGTTTCGCCCTTAGGCAGATCCCGAACATTCCAAGAACCTCCGCCTGCCTGTGGCAGGCAGACTCTGAACTAGAATTCGCATCGTCGCCTCGGTATCTTTCTTCGCAAGTCCTTGAAAAGTCGACCAACCTGCCCCGAAAACAAATCGCTATTCCGCTCCACGAATTGTGCTCATCAGAGCTGAGACGCTCTCCGGCGCTCGCATTTTGGGCAACGCTCGCCGACAGGAATTAGCCCCCCGGCAAACAAGGCAATCAGCAACGCAAGCGATAGAAAAATAATGACGCGCTCCAACATAAGAATCCTCCCTTTCGACGCTCCAGCTCCTCTCGTTCCCATTGTGGGACTGTAGCGAAACATTGCCGCCCGTATAGAAGCCGGAGCGTCGATGGGATTGAGTGACTGTGCGATGTTGTCGCCGTGCCGCTGGACCCGGCACCTCCCTGTTGCCGAATCACGACTCGGTTTCCACTTCACAATCACGAACCTGAACTTGAAGCCGCGTGTGCGGCAGCTTCGGGTTGATACAAAATCTCCTGCACTTTGAACCGACGTGTGCCGGCGGGAACACGCCAGAAGATCACGTCTCCAGCGCGATACCCGATGATCGCCGTCCCGATCGGAGCCAGCACAGAGATGCGTCCCTGCGCCACGTAGCATCTCGGGGAAAGACGAGCACATAGATCGCCTCGCTTCCCGAATCCATGTCGCGCACGCGGACCTTCGAGTTCATCGTGACCACGTCTTCCGGAACTTCGTCCGAGGAGACGATCTCGGCGGTATCCAACTCCTCGCGCAGCATTTCCAGATGCTCGAGATCGCGCGTGGACCCGCGCTGTGCGGAGTCGATCAAGTGTCTGAGTCGCTCCATATCCTCTTCGGTCACAAAAATCGTTCGCTTCTTCATCACTTCCCCTCCTTCGAAACAACGTGGAAACGGGTGCCCTCGCCCGGGTGTTGCTTGTGGTTTTGCTTCGGTTTGCTATGGGAAAAACCAGACCCCGCATCTCCATTCGGATTTCTGCTTCAACGTCTCACTCGGATCACGCGGCGCGAATCGTCTCGCGCGTGGTGCGCAGATCGCGCATGCGCTCCAGTTCCCGTGCAAACGAACGCGCAATCTTCCCGCAGGCACGATCGATCGCCAGATGCAGGTCCGGATGCGACTCCTGCACCGAAACTTCTCCAAACGGCGCCATCTGCGCGCTGATCTGACAGAGATGGCGCGCTCCCGGCGAGCCGTCATAGCCGGCAATGCGGACCGAAAGCAGACCGACGCGGCTGCCAAATCGTCCGAGAGCAAAGTGCAAACGCCGCGCGACATAGCGGCGCATCATTTCGGAAAGATCCGTCTTGCTCAACTGAAACTCCATGTGCATAAGCTCCTCCACTCTTGCTATTGTTTGGACGCTAACCAACGGATTATGTTCTTTCGATAAATTTGATCGTTCACCTAACTTTTTCTTAACTGAGTGATGCAACGTAAATTCCGCTAAAGTCATGCGACGTTTTCTTACGGAGAGCCGCTCTAAGCTAAAGCGGCTCTGACCCTTGCTGCACGAGATCGAATCTGGGCAAGGTGAGCCAGATCGTATATAGTCGGCGGCGGTCGTTAGAATGGTGGCAAGTAAATCGGAGGATGAACAATGAAGGGAAACTGGATGGCGATGTTGCTGCTGTTGTTCGCATCAGGCGCGCTGCTGGGACAGCAGTCGCCAGCGCCTAAGGCTCACGTAAAAGGAAGCACTCCTCACACGATCCACGCGAAAGGGAACGGCTGTGTGCGTCCAGGAAAACAGGAAGGGTGCTACGTGCTGCACGACATCAAGCAGCATCGTTATTACGACCTGACGTTCGATTCGACACCGAATAAGCCAGATCTCTTCACGGCGATTTCGTTTGAGGGCATCGGTTATCACCATGACACTCATTGCAGCCAGGGACAGCCCGTCCACGTCCACGAGTGGAAGCCGCTACCCGGAAAGTGCTCGCAACCGGCTAGCTCGAAACCAAAAGCAAAATAACGAAATCGGCTGCTAAGCTGCCAAACGGCGGCAATTTTTGAGCTGACTTGAAAAACAACGAAGGTCACGTGGACCACAAAGAACCAAAGTTCTTCGTCTCCTCCGTGACCTCCGTGTTGACAGCTGTTGCTTTGCGCCGGCTCGAATCTAGGCCTTCGCCGGGCTCTTCGCAGCAACCGTTAAGTTGTTGCTCACCGAAAATACTCCGGCGACTCCGCTGGCGCGAATCGTGGCCATGTTTCTGTCGGCTTCGGAATCCACCAGGCCTTCCAGCGTCACATGCCCGCGATCCACCACGATCCGGATCGACTTAATCACCGGCATGGCATATCGTTGAAGCGGTGCAAAGCCGTAGATGGCGCGATACAGCTTGATCCGCAATCCATCGTCGTTAGGTGAAGGTGGCAGCACCTCGATCTGATTGTTGACCACCTGGACTCCTTCGATCCTTTCCACGACCCGTTCGGCATCGCTCTTCAGCGTTGGGCGCGTTACCTTACCCACCAGCGTGACGTCGTATCCATCGACCTTGTAGGCGATGTGCTCGAACACGTCGAGATAAGGCAGCATCACGATCCGGTGACGGACCTCCTGCTGGATTCGCGCCGCTGTCTTTTCACTGGGAGGCCCTTTCTCGACCGCAAACGCAGCAAGTGAGCCAAGCAACACCACACTCAATAAACTCTTACGAAACATTGTCTTGCTCCTTTCTTCTCCTAGAGGACCGAGCGTTTTGTGATTGCCTCGCGGCTTACTTCGAGCCGCTGCCCCACTTCGTTGTTCCTCACATGGAGACTACGGCAGCACACGGAATCAAGAAAACTATATAATTGCGAGGCGTTAATTAACTTAATTGAAATCGAGATACAATGCCCAATGGAGTGGCTCAACTACCATCACCTGCTGTATTTCTGGACGGTCGTGCGCGCGGGCAGCATTCATAAAGCCAGCGCCGAGCTTCGTATTTCCGCGCCGGCCATCAGCACGCAGCTCAAGATCCTGGAAGACCGCCTTGGCGAGAAGTTGCTTGTTCGCTCGGGACGGCGCTTGGTTCTGACGGAAATGGGAAGAGTGGTCTTCGCCTATGCGGAAGACATCTTCTCACTCGGACGCGAAATGATGGACGTGGTGAAAAACCGTCCGATCGGTCGGCCCTTACACCTGGATGTCGGCGTAGTGGACGTAATGCCGAAAATGATCGTGCAACTGCTGCTCGAACCGGCCTTTCACCTCGATTTGCCAGTGAGAATCACCTGTCGTGAAGCTTCCGCCGACCAACTTCTCGCTCAGCTTGCGACCCACGACTTAGATGTTGTCCTTTCCGACTCGCCAGTAGAGCCGACTCTCAAAGTGCGCGCGTACTCGCATCTACTGGGCGAGTGCGGAATCAGCTTCGTCGCCACACCGAAACTCGCTCGCCAGGTCAAAGGCAAGTTTCCCGACTCCCTGAACGGCGCGCCGATGCTGCTGCCGACGGACAACACGGCTCTGCGCCGTAATTTGAATTTCTGGTTCGAGAACCAGGAGATTCGGCCGGTGATCATCGGTGAATTTGAGGACTACGCCCTATTGCGAGCCTTCGGCCACACCGGCGCTGGAGTCTTCCCTGCCCCGTCGATATTCGATCGGCAGATCGATCAGGAGGCCAACGTGCGCATCCTCGGCAGCACTGACGACGTGCGCACGCACTTTTACGCGATCTCCGCCGAGCGCAAGTTGCAGCATCCCGCCGTAGTCGCGATTTGCAACACGGCGAAGCGAGAGTTGTTCGGTCGCAGCATTCGTCCGGCGAAACGACACGCATGAACCGGCTCTCTCTCGACTATTCCGTTCGTAAGATGTCTCGATGAAGCATGACCCAACACAAGAAGCTCTCGAAGCGCTGAGCGCTCTCAGATCGGAGGCCGACCATGAGATTCTGCTGGCGAGCCTCAGGAGTTATCTAGCCAGCCGATCCAATCAGATAGTCGCCAGGGCAGCACGGATAGCACGAGAACGCGGTGTCGGAGAACTGGTTCCCGATTTGGTCCAAGGTTTTCATCGTTTCATGAAGGACCCGAAGCGGTTGGACAAGGGCTGCGCCGCGCTGTCGGAAGTCGCGCGTGCTTTGTACGAACTCGACTACCGCGAGCCGGACATCTACACAACCGGCATTCGGCACGTGCAAATGGAAGGATCCTTCGGACCTCCGGTGGATATTGCCGCGCCGCTGCGCGGCACCTGTGCACTGGGCCTAGCTAGAACCAACGATCCGCAAGCGCTGGCCGAAGTCGTATCACTGTTGGGGGATAAAGAAGCTCCCGCACGTCTGGGAGCGGTGCGCGCGCTCGCCACCAACGGTGGAGCCGCTGGAGCGCTGGTGCTACGATTCAAAGCTCTCACCGGTGACGCTGATCCAGAGATCACAGCCGAGTGCTTCTCGGCGTTGTTGAACTGTGAACGCGATCACGCGCTCGATTTCGTCATCTCGTTCGTCGATTCCCCTGATCCGGAAGTGAACGACGCAGCCATTCTTGCGCTGGGAGCGTCGCGCCTGCCGCAAGCCATTGAATATCTGAAACAAAAGTGGGAGCAGACACTAGGAGATCCACGGAGAAAAACAATCCTGCTGGCGCTGGCCACTTCGCGGGATGAAGCCGCCGTAAACTTTCTCGTTTCCCTGATCGACAGCGCGGGCTTGTCCACCGCATCGGAAGTGATTGCCGCGCTGGCCGCGCACAAACACAGCGAACGCATTCGCCAGGCCGTGAGCGCAGCAGTAGACCGCCGACGGGAGCGTCCACTGCTCGACATTTTTCGCCGAGAATTTTCCGACTAGGTTGCCACGATTAAACCGCTCGTGCTGACGAGGAAAATTCCCCTCCAAAGGCTTTTTAGCTCGCTTCCTCGCACTCTTATTTCGGCGGCGGAGTGTTGTTCTGTTGCTGCTCCTGCTGCTCTCTTTCGCGAATGCGCTCATTCTGCGACTGAACCATGGCGTCAAACTTGTTCCTTTGATCGTCATTCGTCAGCGTGGCGCGGACTTTGTCGATCGTTTGTTGACGCAGACCATGCACCTTCTGCAGCTTCGCTTCGTGCGACAGAGAAGCGTCGTTCACCACGCCAACCGCCTGCTGGTGCTGGTCTTCCAAAATCGTCTTGATCTTGGCTTGCTGATCGCTGTTGAGGTTCAGCACTTGCGTGAGCGCGCTCACCTGAGCGTCGGCATCGGAGCCGCTGGCATGCATCGGCGGCGCTTGCGACTGCTCACCTTGCGGAGCCTGCGCCTGCGGAGTTGGCGTAGTCCCTGGATTCTGGGGTTGTGCGTACGGTGGCGGCGCTCCCGGCTGTTGCGCCTGCGGATTCTGCGCCTGCGGTGTTTGCGCGGGTGACTGCATGGAACCCTGCTGCGCAAAAGCGCCGAATGACGCCATGAGCAGGCAGAAAAAAGCTACACGGAAAATGTTCATCAGATCTACTCCTCCCTTGAGTGGCTCGGCCCAGTTCAGTCCTGTGATGCCTGTTTGGCCTGCCGGGAGGGCGCAGACTTGCGCGTTTTTTCCCAGAAGAAGAGCTTAGTCCCGCCCGAGACTGAACCTTGATCCCGACGCTCCCCGATTGCCCAGCGCCCGGGCCCATACGCCGCAATCATCAGCAACCCGCCCAGGATCGCGAGGTTCTTGCGAAAATGAGTTTCCTGCATGCCGGCAAACTGTCCAGAAAACGACCAATAATTGTGAAACAGGATGGTTACCACCAGGAGATAGAGGAACATGATGGCGGCGGCCCACCGAGCCTGGAAGCCGGTAATCAGACACAAGGATCCGCCAACCTCGATCACCAGAGCCGCAAACAGCAGCAGCGGAATCATCGGCAAATGCCGAGTGCTCATGTAAGCAATGTTACCCGGCCAATCGACGATTTTCGCCAAACCGCTGGTAATGAAAATATAGGTCATCAGCAACCGTCCCAAAAGCGGAACTAGGGGGTGCGAGAGATTCATAGGACTGGTTCACCTCAGTTCGATAAGACCAACTGTGGAGGTATTTGTCATCTGCGGCGCAGGAAGCTGGTTGGGACAAGAGGGGCGAACGGCTGTGCCCGGCGCGCCGAAGTAAGGAAGACAGAGGAGGTGTGAAATCAGCTCCCTCGGGCTGGACTAACCGTCGGCGATCACGGGCCTCAGAGCGGAGCATATCGAGAATCAGCACTAAATCTCGTTGACTTAAGAAAACCCTTTTTTGATTCAACCGAAAAAAAGGCCGGGCAAAAGCCCGGCCTTTGATTTTGGCTAGAAGCTAGTAGCTAGCCGCTAATAGCTGCTCTATTCCGCCGCCAACTCTTCCGTTTCCCCTTCCTGGCGCATGATTTCCAGCGCGCGTTCGGCTTCGGCGTAGGCTTGGGATACCTCTTCCTGCACCTTGGCGGCTGCCTGCTCTAATTCCGGCGAGAGGCGGACGTTGCGGTAGTACTCCATTCCTGTGCCGGCCGGGATGAGGCGTCCGACGATTACATTCTCCTTGAGTCCGCGCAGGTGATCGACCGCGCCCTGAATTGAGGCTTCGGTGAGCACGCGCGTGGTCTCCTGGAACGAGGCCGCCGAGATGAACGACTCGGTCGAGAGCGAAGCTTTCGTGATGCCAAGCAGCAGCGGACGTCCCGTGGCCGGGCGGCCGCCATTGGCGATCACGCGCTCGTTCTCTTCCCGGAATAGGAATTTATCGATCTGCTGTTCGAGCAGGAACGAAGTGTCTCCCACGTCTTCGACCTTCACCCAGCGCATCATCTGGCGGACGATGGTCTCGATGTGCTTGTCGGAGATGTTTACGCCTTGCAGCCGATAAACTTCCTGGATTTCATTCACCAGGTAGCTTTGCAGCTCCTTTTCGCCGAGCACCGCGAGGATGTCGTGCGGGTTGAGCGGACCGTCCATGAGCGGCTCGCCGGCTTTCACCCGGTCTGACTCCTGCACGTTGATGTGCACGCCGCGCGGCACCGAGTATTCCTTCTCCGTGCCGTTGTCGGCGGTGACGTAGATTTTGCGCTGTCCTTTCGAGATTTCGCCGAAGCGAACCACGCCGTCGATTTCGCTGATAATCGCGGTCTCGTGCGGCTTGCGGGCTTCGAAGAGCTCGACCACACGCGGCAGACCGCCGGTGATGTCCTTCGTCTTCGTGGTTTCGCGGGGGATCTTCGCCAGCACGTCGCCGGGGAAGACCTCGTCGCCGTCCTGGACCATCAAGTGCGCGCGGCTGGGCATCAGATAGCGCCGCGTGGTCTTGCCGCCCTTGATCGCGATCGCGGGCTGGCGCTTCTCGTCAGGAGACTCGCCCACCACGTGACGCGAGAGGCCCGTGACCTCATCGACTTCCTCGTGCAGCGTGACGCCTTCCTGCAGGTCCTTGAACTGGACGGTGCCGCCGATTTCCGTGAGGATCGCGAAGGTGTACGGATCCCACTCAACCAGCACTTGCCCGAGCTGAACGTGATCGCCTTCATTGACCTTCAAGCGCGCGCCGTACACGACCGAGTAGCGCTCTTTTTCGCGTCCACGATCGTCGACCACGGCAATCGATCCAGCACGATTCATGACAATCAGATCGCCGGACTTCGATTTGACGGTTTGCAGGTTGATGAAGCGCACCGAGCCAGCGTTCTTGACGTCGAGGCGCGATTGCTCGGAGACTCGCGAAGCCGTACCGCCGATGTGGAAGGTGCGCATCGTGAGCTGCGTTCCCGGCTCGCCAATCGACTGCGCCGCGATCACGCCCACCGCCTCGCCGAGTTCGACGATGCGGCCCGAAGCGAGGTTGCGTCCGTAGCACATGATGCAGACGCCGCGCCGCGATTCGCAGGTAAGCACAGAGCGAATCTTCACTCGCTCAATGCCAGCAGCCTGAATCGCAATCGCAAGCTCCTCGCTGATTTCGCCGTTCACATCAACGATCACATTGCCTTCGTAGTCTTTGATCTTTTCGAGCGAAACGCGGCCAACGATGCGGTCGCGCAGCGGCTCGATGATCTCGCCCGACTCGACGATCGATCCGACATAAATGCCGTCGAGCGTGCCGCAGTCCTGTTCGGTGACGATCACGTCCTGCGCCACGTCCACAAGGCGGCGAGTGAGGTAGCCAGAATCGGCGGTCTTGAGCGCCGTGTCGGCTAGTCCTTTGCGAGCGCCGTGTGTCGAAACGAAGTATTCGAGCACCGTGAGGCCTTCGCGGAAGTTCGCGGTGATTGGCGTCTCGATGATTTCGCCTGAAGGCTTCGCCATCAGTCCGCGCATGCCGGAGAGCTGGCGAATCTGCTGCTTCGATCCGCGAGCGCCGGAATCGGCCATCACGTAGATCGGATTGATCGCGCCGGCCTTGTCTTCCTGCTTGAGTACCTCGAACATTTCGTCGGCAACTTTTTCGGTGATGCCCGACCAGATTTCGACGACCTTGTTGTAGCGCTCGCCGTTGGTGATCGCGCCGTCGAGGTACTGCTGCTGAACGTCGATCACCTTCTTCTCGGCTTCGCGCACCAGCGTGTACTTGTGCTCGGGGATGACCATGTCGTCGATGCCGATCGACAGCCCCGCGCGCGTGGCGTACATGAAGCCCATCTGCTTAACCTGATCGAGCATGCGTACGGTCGTCTCAAGGCCGAAGCGCAGGTACGCATAGTTAACCAACTGCCCAATTCCCTTCTTCTTGAGCAGGCCGTTGATGTACGGCATGCCTTTCGGGAACGAGTCGTTGAGGATCACGCGACCGACAGTGGTGTTGATGTACTGCCGCTCATAGCTGGTCGGCTCGGTGTGCAGGATGTCTTGATCGTCGTACGCCGTGGTCAGATCCATCACGTCGCCCGTGTAGCGTAGGCGGATCGGCGTGAGCGTCTCAACTTCTTTCGCTTCGAGCGCGAGCAGCACGTCTTCGACATTCGCGAACGCGCGGCCTTCGCCTTTCGCGCCCGGCCTGCCTTTGGTCAGGTAGTAAAGGCCGAGGACCATGTCCTGTGTAGGCACAGTGATCGGCTGTCCTGACGCGGGCGACAGGATGTTGTGCGAGGCGAACATGAGCACGCTGGCTTCGACCTGCGCTTCCGGCGAAAGCGGAATGTGGACCGCCATTTGGTCGCCGTCGAAGTCGGCGTTGAACGCCGTGCAAACCAGCGGATGGATCTTGATCGCCTTGCCTTCCACCAGCACCGGCTCAAATGCCTGAATGCCGAGGCGGTGCAGCGTGGGCGCGCGATTCAGCAAAACAGGATGGTCTTTGATGACCTCTTCGAGGATGTCCCAAACGACCGGATCCTGCTGCTCGACCATTTCTTTCGCTTGCTTGATCGTGGTGCACTGGCCGGTCTGCTCGAGGCGGTGATAGATGAACGGCTTGAACAGCTCGAGCGCCATCTTCTTTGGCAGACCGCACTGATGTAGTTTCAATTCGGGACCGACGACGATCACCGAACGTCCGGAGTAATCAACGCGCTTGCCGAGGAGGTTCTGGCGGAAGCGTCCCTGCTTGCCCTTCAGAGTGTCGGAGAGCGACTTGAGCGGACGGTTGTTGGCTCCGCGCAGCACGCGGCCACGGCGTCCGTTGTCGAAGAGCGCATCAACGGCTTCCTGCAGCATGCGCTTTTCGTTGCGCACGATCACTTCAGGAGCATGCAGGTCCATCAGCTTCTTCAACCGGTTATTGCGGTTGATCACGCGGCGATAGAGATCGTTCAGGTCGGAAGTTGCGAAACGTCCGCCATCGAGTGGCACCAGAGGACGCAGCTCTGGAGGAATGACCGGCAGCACGTCGAGGATCATCCACTGCGGCTTATTGCCCGACTTGCGGAAAGCTTCGACAACCTTGAGGCGCTTGGAGTACTTGAGCCGCTTCTGCAGCGAGGTCTCGGCCTTCATCTTCTCGCGCATCTCATTGGAGAGCTCATCGACCTCGATGCGTTTGAGCAGCTCTTTAATCGCTTCGGCGCCCATCATGGCCTTGAAGCCGGTAGCGCGGAACTGCTGATCGAGTTCGCGGAACTTGGTCTCTTCCTTGATGACCTCGCCTTCCTGCACCGGCGCTTCGCCTGGATCGAGGACCACGTACGACTCGAAATAGAGGACCGACTCCAGCTCGCGCAGCGAGATGTCGAGCAGATGGCCGATGCGGGACGGCAGTCCTTTGAAGAACCAAACGTGCGAGCAGGGCGACGCCAGCTCGATGTGCCCAAGGCGCTCGCGGCGAACCTTGGAGAGCGTGACTTCCACGCCGCACTTGTCGCAGATCACGCCGCGGTGCTTCATGCGCTTGTACTTGCCACAGAGACACTCCCAGTCAGTAACTGGGCCGAAGATGCGCGCGCAGAACAGGCCGTCGCGCTCCGGCTTGAACGTGCGGTAGTTGATGGTTTCCGGTTTGGTCACTTCACCATGCGACCAGCTCCGAATCTTTTCCGGCGAAGCCAGGCTGATGCGGATGCTGTCAAAATCGGTGACGCTGTTGCCGAGATCGAACGGGCTCGAACGGTACAAAGTTTCCTCCGTTTCCGTTTTGTCATTCCGAGGTTTTGTCGTTCCGAGTCCGCCGCGGCGGACGAGGAATCTCTACCCTTGCCGGAATGCCAACCAAAACGCTTGTTGCTCGCGGCCTTCAAAGCCGCGACTGTTTAACTTCTGGGCACGATCCGTGCCGAATTGCAAAACTAAAACCAAATCCTGCCCTACGGCCGCCGTCCCTATCGGGTAGGGATTCCTCGTCCGCTTTGCGGACTCGGAATGACACACACACACAGCTAGTCCGCTGCCGCCGCCAGCACTGGCCTTTCCTTCGTCTTAATCAGCTCGATATCCAGGCACAGCGACTGCAGCTCGCGAATCAACACGTTGAACGACTCAGGGACGCCCGGCTCAATCGCCGCTTCGCCCTTCACGATGGCTTCGTAAATCTTGGTTCGCCCGTAGACGTCGTCGGACTTCGCCGTGAGCAGCTCTTGGAGGATGTAGGCGGCGCCATAAGCTTCGAGCGCCCACACTTCCATTTCTCCAAAGCGTTGTCCGCCGAACTGCGCCTTGCCGCCCAGCGGCTGTTGCGTGATCAGCGAGTACGGTCCGATTGAGCGCGCGTGGATCTTGTCGTCTACCAAGTGAGAGAGCTTGAGCATGTAGATGTAGCCCACGGTCACAGGCTGCTCGAACTTCTCGCCGGTCATGCCGTCGTAAAGCTCGGTCTTTCCCGAAGTGGGAAGTCCGGACTCGGTGAGCAGCGACTTGATTTCTTTCTCCGTCGCTCCATCGAAAACCGGCGTGCCGAAGAAGACACCTTTTTGCATGCCTTCTGCTACGGACGACAGGGTTTCGTCATCCAGATCGGAAATCGACTTCAGATAAGGCGTGTCTTTGAAGATCTGCCGCAGCTCGCGACGCATCGTTTCCTCGCGCGAGTTTTCGGCGACCAGCTTAGAGATGCGCTTGCCAAGCTCGTGTCCGGCCCAGCCGAGGTGCGTCTCCAGAATCTGGCCGACGTTCATACGGGATGGCACGCCCAGCGGATTGAGGACGATCTCGACCGGAGTGCCGTCCTGCAGGTACGGCATGTCTTCGTCAGGCAGAATGCGAGCGATCACGCCCTTGTTGCCGTGGCGGCCGGCCATCTTGTCGCCGACCGACAGCTTGCGCTTCATGGCGATGTAGACCTTCACCAGCTTGATCACTCCCGGCGGGAGTTCGTCGCCTTTCTGCAGCTTCGCAATCTTCTCGTTGACGATCTTGCGCAGAACATCGATCTGGCGCGAGGTCATCTCTTCGATCTCGTCGATCTGCTCGTTCACGCGCGGATCTTTGTTGTCGTACTTAATCCGCTTCAAATTGCGCGTGGAGATGCGCTCAATGGTTTCGCGATCGAGGATCGCGCCCTTCGTGAGCAGACGCTTGTTGGTGCGCTCATCGTGCAGGTCGGCCTGTACTTCCTTGCCGCCGAGAATGTTTTCGAGACGCTTCAAACGCTCGTCGGTGAGAATGCGGATCTCATCGGCGAGGTTCTTTTCGAGCTTCTCGACTTGGGAAGCTTCGATGGCCTTCGCGCGCTCGTCCTTCTCTTGACCCTTGCGCGAGAAGATCTTTACATCGACCACCGTGCCTTCGATGCCCGGGGGACAGGTTAGCGAGGCGTCGCGCACGTCGCCGGCTTTTTCACCGAAGATCGCGCGCAGCAGCTTCTCTTCCGGCGTCAACTGCGTCTCGCCTTTGGGCGTGACTTTGCCGACGAGGATGTCGCCCGCGTGGATCGTCGCGCCGATGCGGATCACGCCGCTTTCGTCGAGATCGCGCAGCGCGGATTCCGAAACGTTCGGAATGTCGCGCGTGATCTCTTCCGGCCCAAGCTTCGTGTCGCGCGACTCAATCTCGAATTCCTCGATGTGGACCGAAGTGTAGTAATCCTCTTTCACCAGCTTTTCCGAGACGAGGATCGCATCTTCGAAGTTGTAGCCGCGCCACGGCATGAACGCGACGAGCACGTTGCGCCCGAGCGCCAGTTCGCCCATGTCGGTGCAAGGACCGTCGGCGATCACCTGGCCTTTCACCACGCGGTCACCTTTACTCACGATCGGTTTTTGGGAAATGCAAGTGTTCTGGTTGGAACGCTTGAATTTGATCAACTGATAAATATCGCTGCCGACTTCACGCGACAACTGCGTCGGATGGTGCTCGCCTTCGACGCGCACGATAATACGCTCGGAGTCGACGGAATCGATGATCCCGTTGCGGCGGGCCAGTACGACGGCTCCAGAGTCACGAGCCGTGACTCCTTCCATTCCCGTACCTACAATCGGCGCTTCAGCTTTGAGCAACGGCACCGATTGGCGTTGCATGTTCGCGCCCATCAGCGCGCGGTTCGCGTCGTCGTGTTCCAAAAAGGGAACGAGCGACGCGGCGACGGAGACGAGCTGCTTCGGGCTGACGTCGATGTAATCGACTTCGTCTTTCGGCACAAGCACGAAGTTGCCGGCCTTCCGGGCATTGACCAGATCGTGAACCAGGCGGCCCTTATCGTCCAGCTCGATGTTCGCCTGCGCAATCACGTGCCGGTCTTCTTCCCAAGCCGAGAGGTAGAACGAGAACGGCTCGTGGTCTGCCGGCTTCTTGCGTTTCGATTTGAGTTCCTCGTTAAGCTTGTCGATCTCGTGCAGTTCGACGTGATCGCCCACGCGGAACTCGCTGTCGCCGCTGTTGACGATTTGCACGAAGTCCTGCACGCGCGATCCCTTGACGCGACGGTACGGCGACTCGATGAAGCCGTAGTCATTAATGCGCGCATAGCACGAGAGCGAGGAAATCAAACCGATGTTCGGACCTTCCGGCGTCTCGATCGGGCAGATACGTCCGTAGTGCGTGGGGTGCACGTCGCGGACTTCGAATCCGGCGCGCTCGCGCGAAAGGCCGCCCGGCCCAAGCGCGGAGAGACGACGCTTGTGCGTGATCTCGGACAGCGGGTTCGTCTGATCCATGAACTGCGAGAGCTGCGACGAACCAAAGAACTCGCGAATCGCGGCCATCACCGGCTTGGCGTTGACCAGGTCGTGCGGCATCGCCGTGGACATCTCCTGGTACACGCTCATCTTTTCCTTGATCGCGCGTTCCATACGCACCAGGCCGATGCGGAACTGGTTTTCCATCAACTCGCCGACCGCGCGCACGCGGCGGTTGCCGAGGTGATCGATGTCGTCCACCAGGCCGATGTTCTTGCGCAGCTTCAGCAGGTAGCGAATCGTCGCGTAGAAATCTTCCGGCTCGAGCGTGCGATGGTCGAGCGAAGTCTGATCGTTCTTCTCGTACAACTTGATGTTGAACTTCAAACGGCCTACACGCGAGAAGTCGTACTTGCGCGGGTCGAAGAACATGCCGTGAAAGAGCGCGGTGGCCGTGTCGAGCGTCGGCGGATCGCCGGGACGCAGCTTGCGGTAGATTTCGATCAGCGCTTCCTGTGGCGTCTTCACCGAATCGCGGCGCAGGGTGTTAGAAATCACGTTGCCTACGTCGTCCCGTTCCGGGAAGAACAGATGCAGCTCGGTGATGCCCGCGTCCATGATCTTTGAGAGCTTATCGGCGGTGACTTCGGTGTTCGCTTCGAGCAGGATCTCGCCGCTGTTCACGTCGACGATGTCGGCCGCAGTGAATGCGCCTTCGAGGTCGGTATTGTCGACTTCGATATCGGTGATCTTGGCCTTCTGAATGTCTTTCAGGACAGCCGAGCTGATCTTGCGGCCGGAGTGCGCGATCTCTTCCCCGCTTTTGCTCTTAATGCTGTGCGCAAGCTTGAGGCCGAGCAGGTTCGTCGGACGCTCGATGTTCGGCTCCAGCGTCCAATAGAGCTTCTTGTCGCGCATCGCAATCTTGTCGACCGTGTAGAACGTGCGGAGAATGTCTTCGTCCGAGCGCAGCCCGAGCGCCCGCAGGAAAATGGTGCCCAGGAACTTGCGCTTGCGGTCGATGCGAACATAGAGCGTGTTCTTCTGGTCGTACTCGAATTCGACCCACGAGCCACGATACGGAATGATCTTGCCCAGGAAGTAGCTGCGGTTGTTCTGCGTTTCGAAGAAGACGCCGGGCGAGCGGTGCAACTGGCTGACGATCACGCGCTCGGTGCCGTTGATGATGAATGTCCCATTTTGGGTCATCAGCGGGATGTCGCCGAAGAAGACTTCTTGCTCTTTGATGTCGCGAATGCTCTTGGCGCCGGTTTCGGCGTCTTTGTCGAAGATAGTGAGGCGGATCGTGACCTTCAGCGGAGCGGAATAGGTCATGCCACGCTCTTCGCATTCGTTCACGTCGTACTTAAGTTGCAGGCCGACCGGGTCGCCGCACTTGTTGCAGAAGTCCGGCGTGTTCGCGTTGTAGGTGCCGCACTTCGAGCACAGCACCTCGCCCGGATGGAACGGATCGGTGATAACCGTCGCTCCGCAATTGCGGCAGGTGGTACGCAGGTGATGCAGACCCTTCAGGTGTCCGCACTTGCACTCCCAGTTGCCGATCGCGTAGTCCACGAATTCGAGCTGGGAGACGTTGCGGAAATCGGTAATCGGGAAAACCGATTGGAACACTGACTGCAATCCACCGTCATCGCGCTCGCTGGGCAGCTTGTCCATCTGCAGAAAGCGGTCATAAGAGCGCTTCTGCACTTCAATCAGATTCGGAATTTGGATGGTGGCTGGAATTTTGCTGAAATCAAGGCGGCTGCGACGAGCGCGGTGGTTATGATTCGGCATGGTGACTCCTCAAATGTCTCGACGGGTGTTCCCGTCGCGTCGGGCGGATGCACGGCGAACGCTGCGCAGGTTACGAAAGGACTGTGCAGCGGCAAAAATTTTGTTTTGAAAACGACAGAAATTGAGCTATATAGGAGCGGAGCACACACAGAGACACGAATGCGCCCGCGCAAAAACAAAGTTCTGCGCAGACGCCACGATGAGCGCAATGAAAGTTAATTTGGTCAGTTTCCCGCGCCAGTTCTAAAGGCCTGTGTGAAGTCCGCCGCCGCGAACTCAATCCCTCAATGGCGATAGAAGACAGCGGACCCTATGCCCGCGCTGCCCGCACGCCCAATCTTTTCCGATTTCCGCCTCGATCAAATCATTATAGCCGACGAGACCCGCACTTTGGCAAGTCTGGGCATTAACGTGCTATATACGGGGCGAAAAGGGGAGAAAACCCGGCGAAGACGGCTTCTCTCGTCCTGGCCGGGTTTCATGCTTGTTGATCTTGATGCCGTCAGCGGCAACAAAGATTCAGAAGTTTACTTCACTTCGACCGTTGCGCCGGCGTCGGTGAATTTCTTCTTGATGTTCTCGGCTTCTTCCTTGTTCACGCCTTCCTTGATCGGCTTCGGCGCGCCGTCGACCAAGTCCTTGGCTTCCTTCAAGCCCAGGCTCGTGACCTCGCGGACAGCCTTGATCACGTTGATCTTGTTGGCGCCAACCGCGGTGAGCACGACCGTAAACTCGGTTTTCTCTTCCGCCGGAGCCGCAGCCGCTCCTGCGCCCGCTCCGCCACCGGCCATCATCACCGGCGCAGCCGCAGCCGCCGAGACGCCGAGACGCTCTTCGAGCTTCTTCACCAATGCCGCCGCGTCCAGCAGCGACAATCCGACGATCTGATCTTCCAATACTTGCAAATCAGCCATTGCTTAATCTCCTAAACTCTTGAACTGTCTTCCCGATTTTGGTGATCTGGTGATTTCTTGATTTCGCGATTCGCAAAATCAGTGCATCCGCCAGATCGAATTCCCGCTTACTTCAACATTGCCGATTCGCTCAGGTTTCCGGCGTGCCCCAGACAAGGCACCCTGAAGAATCGACGAAACTTTTCCGAAGTGAGTTCCATTTCGGGACTTTGGATTCGTGGTTTTCAAATCACAAAATCAAAAATCACGAAATCACGAAATGTTCTAGCTTCCCGCCTCGCTAAACTTCTTCTCCTTCACGCCCTGGTTCACGACCACAGCCAGATCGCGTCCGACAGCATTCATCGCCGTCACCAGCCGCTGCGCCGGAGCGTTCATCAGGAATAGCAGCTTCGAGTAGAGCTCTTCCTTGCTCGGCATTTTGGCCAGAGCCTTCACATCGCTGATCGAGATGACCTTGCCTTCGAGGACGCCCAGCTTGAACGTAAACTCCGGATTATCGGCCACGTACTTCGAAAGCGCCTTGGCCAGCGCCACAGGATCGCCGGTGGTGTACGCGATCGATGACACGCCTTTCAAACCCTTGAGGGCTTCCTGGACGGGCGTGCCCTCTGACGCACGGCGCGCAAGTGTGTTCTTCACGACCTGATACTTGCCGCCGGCGGCGCGCACGGTCTTGCGCAGCTCAAAATCCTGCGATACGGTCAGCTTGCCGAACGTGCCGACAATCATGCTGTTGACCTGCTTCAATTCGCCGGCCAGCTTTTGTACTTGCTCTGTCTTCTTTGCGCGTGTAACAGCCATGCCATGTCCTTCGTTGTGCCACCCGCATTTCAGATCGGGTGATTTCGTGATTTGGTGATCGGGTGATTAAAAATCGCGAAATCACGAAATCGCGAAATCACCAAATTCCGCTAGGCTTTCGCCGCTGCCTCGATCGGCGACGCGTCGATGCTGACGCCTGGGCCCATCGTCGAGGAGAGCGTGACGCTCTTGATGTACTTCCCTTTCGCCGCAACCGGTTTTGCACGGACCACGCTCGAAATCACCGTAGTCGCGTTCTCGACCAGTTTGTCGGCGGAAAAACTGATCTTGCCCACTGGCACATGGACAAGCGCCGTCTTATCCGTCCGGAACTCAACCTTTCCGGCTTTAATTTCTTTTACCGCCGAAGCGACATCGAAGGTCACCGTTCCCGTTTTGGGATTCGGCATCAGGCCGCGCGGCCCGAGCACCTTGCCCAGACGTCCGACCGACTTCATTACGTCCGGCGTGGCGATCACCGCATCATAATCGACGAAGTTTTCCTTCTGGATTTTCTCGACCATTTCTTCGCCGCCAACGATGTCCGCTCCAGCCGCTTCGGCCTCGCGCACTTTCTCGCCCGTGGCAATGACCAAAACTTTTTTCGACTTGCCCAGACCGTGGGGAAGCACGACCGTGCCGCGCACCATCTGGTCGGCATGCTTGGGATCGACGCCGAGACGCATCGTGACCTCAACGGTCTCGTCGAACTTGGCGAACTTAACTTTCTGGAGGAGCGGCACCGCTTCGTCGAGTTTGTAAGCGCGGTGCTCAACGGCCGCACGGGCCTTGGCGATGTTTTTCCCTGCTGTTTTCATGAACCTTGTCTCCCACCGCAGGCACGCTGTTCTGTGCCGCCGTAGTGTTTGCGACGAGCCACTCGGCGAGGAGGCCGAGCGGCTACGATCTTCTATGCTACCACGTCGATGCCCATGGAGCGGGCGGTACCCTTCACGCTCTTGATCGCGGATTCGAGCGAGGCGGCGTTCAGGTCGGGCATCTTCTGCTTGGCGATGTCGGCGACTTGCTTTTCGGTGACCTTGCCGACTTTGTCCTTGTTTGGAGCGCCGGAACCTTTGGCCACGGCAGCAGCGCGCTTGAGCAGGATCGACGCCGGCGGCGTCTTGGTGACAAACGCGAACGACCGGTCCGTATAGACGGTGATCACCACCGGGATGATCAGACCTTCCTGATCTTTGCCGCTGGTGCGCGCGTTGAACTGCTTGCAGAACTCCATGATGTTGATCTGCGCTTGTCCAAGCGCCGGACCAACCGGCGGCGCCGGCGTAGCTTTGCCGGCAGCGATTTGGAGCTTTACTTGAGTTTGTACTTTTTTCGGCGGTGCCATTTTCTAAATCTCGCTTCGAATAAATTTCTCTAGGACGTTAACCGCCAAGCTCTGCAGCTTCGGAGCTTCGCGGCTCGCAGCTGTTTAAGCCACTTAAGCCACTTTCTCCACCTGTCCAAACTGCAACTCGACCGGTGTAGCGCGGCCGAAAATCGTGACCATTACCTTCAGCGTTTCCCGATCTTCGTTCACTTCATCGACCGTGCCGTTGAACGTGGCGAACGGACCATCGGTAATGCGGACCGTTTCGTTCTTCTCGAATTTGACTTTGAGTCTCGGCTTGTCTTTGCCGACGTTCACGCGATGGACGATCTGGTTGACTTCGTCTTCGGAGAGCGGCGTCGGATCGTTTGCCGTTCCTACAAACCCCGTGACTTTTGGCGTGGATTTCACTACATGCCAAACGTGGTCACCTTCGCCTCCGGTGCGGAAGCCGGTAAGATCCATTTCGACCAGCACGTATCCGGGATAGAACATGCGCTCGCTGGTGTACTTCTTGCCGTTGCGCAGTTCGGTGACGGCTTCAGTCGGGATCAGCACCTTGCCGATCTTCTCCTGCAGGCCGAAGGCCTTGACGCGCGACTCCAGCGACTCCTTCACCTTGCGCTCGAATCCGGAGTACGCGTGCACGATGTACCACTTCATGTTGGGATTGCGCGGAGCTTCTGCCTGCGCAACCGCTTCGTTGTTGGTTTCGTCTGCCATGAGTGCTTCTTGACTTCCCATTTTGGGAATGGCGTCACCTCGATAAAACTCTTAACCGCAGAACAGCCGTCGCTGCCTTTTCGCGGCTTAGATATTGTGCAGGAACCGGATCAGGTGGTCGTAGCCGAACTGGAGCACGGCGTCCACGACGTAGAAGAACAGTCCAAAGATGAAAACGGTGATGATGACGACCGTCGTCGTTCCCTGGACCTCTTTGCGTCCCGGATAGTTGACCTTCTTCATCTCCGCTCGGACTTCTTCGAGGAAGTCCTTGGTGCGGTCCGGCCAGGATTTCAGACGACTGCCTAAACTCTCTCCGTCAGCCACCTCGGCCGCTCTTGCTCGTCGAATTTCTGTGCTTCCCACTTTGATTATCCTACTTCCTTGTTGTTCCCTTCAGAGCCGGTCAAAGCCGGCTGCTGAAAAACTTGTTGCCAGCAATACTGGCAGGGGCGGAGGGATTCGAACCCCCAAGTCCGGTTTTGGAGACCGGCAGTTTAACCGTTGAGCTTACGCCCCTAAAACCGGCCCTCGGCTTTCAGCATCGGCTTTCGGCTACCACCATTCTGTCATAATGGCCGAACGCCGAAAGCCGACGGCTTATTTTGTTTCTTTGTGCGGCGTGTGCTTGCGGCAGCGCTTACAGAACTTGCTGAACTCGAGACGGCCGGTGGTCGTCTTCTTGTTCTTCGTCGTTGAGTAATTTCGCTCTTTGCACTCGTTGCACTGTAAGGTAACAATTTCTCTCATGTTTGTTGCACCAATTCCAATTCTTCAGATGTCGGCGTCCATTCCTCGCCGGACGCTCGCGCCGAAAAGATCAGCGTAAATAAAGTCTTCAATCGCTGCTTGTCGTCAATTTTTTCCGTCTCGGGAAATATCAGGCGACGAAGCTGCTCGCCTTGCCCGTCCCGCAGCGCGAACAGCGCGACTTGCTCTTGCCCTCCGGCTCGCGATTCCCAGCCGACGAACCTGGCCAGATACTCGTCTGTTCCCCGGGCGACTTTCATGTCGTACAAGTCAGCCTGTAGCTTGGCTAGATCCAGTCCCGAGAAAGTCCGTTTTTGGAGTTGAGCCAGAAAGCCCCCAAATCATTTTGTGATTTCGTGATCGGGTGATTTCGTGATTTTTCAATCGCGAAATCGAATCACCGATCGATCAACACTCGCCTACTTAATGATTTCCGCGATCGTTCCTGCGCCTACTGTCCTGCCGCCTTCGCGGATGGCGAACCGTAAGCCCTTCTCCATGGCCACCGGCGTGATCAGCTCGATTACCAGAGCGACGTTGTCGCCCGGCATCACCATCTCCGTTCCGCCCGGCAGCTCGGCTACGCCGGTTACGTCCGTCGTGCGGAAGTAGAACTGCGGACGATAGCCTTTGAAGAACGGCGTATGCCGTCCGCCTTCTTCTTTTGTCAGCACATAAACTTCAGCCTTGAACTTGGTGTGCGGCGTGATCGATCCGCCTTTGGCCAGCACCATGCCGCGCTCCACATCTTCCTTGGCGATACCGCGCAGCAGCAGCCCGGCATTGTCGCCCGCCATACCTTCATCGAGCTGCTTCTTGAACATCTCGACGCCGGTGACCACCGTTTTGCGCGTCTCGCGGAAGCCGACAATCTCAACTTCCTCGCCGACCTTCACCTTGCCACGCTCGATTCGGCCGGTGACCACCGTGCCGCGTCCCGAGATCGAGAAGATATCTTCAATCGGCATCAGGAACGGCTTATCGACATCGCGCGCCGGCAACGGCACGTTCTTATCGACGGCTTCCATCAACTCGTCGATTGTCTTTTCCCATTTCGCTTCGCCGTTGAGCGCGCCCAGAGCCGAGCCGCGGATCACCGGCAGCGCGTCGCCCGGGAACTGATACTTGCTCAGCAGCTCGCGAACTTCGACTTCCACCAGATCGATCAACTCAGGATCTTCGACTGCATCGCACTTGTTCAGGAACACGACGATGTACGGCACGCCAACCTGGCGCGCGAGCAGCACGTGCTCTTTGGTCTGCGGCATCGGACCGTCAGTGGCCGCGACCACGAGAATGGCGCCGTCCATCTGCGCCGCGCCCGTAATCATGTTCTTGATGTAGTCAGCGTGGCCCGGGCAATCGACGTGCGCATAGTGCCGGTTCGGCGTCTCATACTCGACGTGCGCCGTGGCAATCGTAATTCCGCGCTCGCGCTCTTCTGGCGCGTTGTCGATCGAGTCAAACGAGCGGAACTGGATCTTGGGATTGTGCTTCGACAAAACCTTCGTGATCGCCGCCGTCAGCGTCGTCTTGCCATGATCGATGTGTCCAATCGTGCCCACGTTCACGTGCGGCTTACTACGGTCAAATTTCTCTTTCGCCATTCTTAGCTCCTAGCTACTAGCTGCTAGCTACTAGCAACACCTGGTGTCTTTATGATGAATTTCTTATTCGTACCTGTACAACTTGGAATATTTTTCTCGCAACTCGTTTGGCACATTTTCAATGTGCGTGAGGTAAAACTCACGCAGTAAACCCTGGTCTGAGGAACTCAGTTCGGCAAACAAATCGACGCAGACTCGGCTCGGATGCTTTCCCGGCAACTGATCGAGAACTCGCGCTTGCAGCACTTGCTCGAACTGACGAACGCGCAACCCCGACCGCTTTACCCCTTGCAGAAACGCGTCTGCCCGCGCTGGGCTTAGCGCATTCTCGACGGCATCCTTCAGCTCGCCAAAGAGCTGTTTGTTCTCGACTGCAATCGGAGCCTGGGTAAACATTAGCTTGTTAGCTTCCAACTCATCTGACCGCTAATCTGGAGCGGGAGACGGGAATCGAACCCGCGACCAACAGCTTGGAAGGCTGTGACTCTACCACTGAGTTACTCCCGCGAACCTAGCTCTCAGCTACCAGCTGTCAGCTTCCAGCAAAAATCGGTTTCGGCCCAACCTCATCAGCGGCTGCTGGACCTGAAGCTTCCTTCCAACCAAACTAGCTGGCGGCTGGCGGCTGATAGCTGGCGGCTTCTGTTGCTTCGGTCTCACGATTTCGATCCGCTTCCTCTTCGCGCTTCATCCTCACGAAGTGGGTAATCGTCCGAAATGCCAGAAGACCGAGTATTGCGAATGTGACCAGCCGGACCTTATCCGGCTGCATCGTCCACCATGCCAAGATGGCCAGCACCGCATATGCCAGCAGCGCCAACGCTAAACGTACGTTACTTTTCACAACCAATCACGAACTGGTGCACAGGGGAGGATTCGAACCTCCGTAGCTCCAAGGAGCGGCAGATTTACAGTCTGCTGCCATTAACCGCTCGGCCACCTGTGCAACGAAAATCTGGAGCCGATGACCAGGATTGAACTGGTGACCTCTCCCTTACCAAGGGAGTGCTCTACCAACTGAGCTACATCGGCGAAAGCAGCTACTAGCTGCTAGCGACTAGCTGCTAGCAAAACCAAACCCCGAAATCAGCAGATCGCGACCACTGAGATCACAAGTCCGCAAAAACCTACGCCAGCAGCTAGTAGCAAGCAGCCAGAAGCTGAAGTTAAGATTTTGTGGAGGTTTGTTCCTCTCGAGGTGTACCGCGCAAAACTAAAAGGCAGCCGCCGGACTCAAAACTGGAGCTGGCGAAGGGATTTGAACCCCCGACCCTCTGATTACAAATCAGATGCTCTACCAGCTGAGCTACGCCAGCAAACCTGCACCGCGCGCCCAGCCGTCTTTCGACACCTAGACCCGCATCCGCAAAAGCGGACTAAAAGAAGAGTTTAGCATCGGGTAGGTAGCCGCGCAACCGATGGCGACAGACGATCATCGTTGACGCAAAACGAGCAGCCAAGCGATCGCGGTCGCAGACCACTGCACATTTTTTAACAAATCGCTTCAACGGCGGTGGTCTAATCTCAACCTAAGACCAACAATGGTCTGGAAAGCAGGAGTTCGTTATGAAGAAGCTTTACCTTGCTGTTGCCCTGGCAGGAATGCTGACTCTGGGCGGCGCCGTATTCGCCCAGGATGTCCAGGATGCGCAACCAAGTCCCCAGGAACATGCGAACGCGCAGAACGGCGAGCATCGAGGAATGATGAGCCCGGATGCGATGCTCGATCACATGTCCACGGAACTCAACCTCACCGAGGATCAAAAAACAAAGATCAAGCCGATCCTGGAAGAGCAGTCGAAGAAGATGAGCGATCTGCGTTCGGACACTTCTCTTTCGCGAGAAGATCGCCGCGCGAAAATGAAAGACATCCATGAGAGTACGATGAGCCAACTTCGCCCGATCCTGAATGCGGATCAGCAAAAGAAGTTGGAAGAGATGATGAGCCGGCGGCCGGAAAGAAACGGCAAGCATCATCCCGAAGGCGCTCAGGGCGGCACACCACAGTAGTAGCATTCAACCGCGAAAACCACTGGTCACGAAGGACACTTTGCGCTATGCTTTGCGTCCTTCGTGACCTTCGTGTTTTTGCCTGCGTTTCCCGCAGTAGCAGCAGCTGACTAAAGCTTTGGAGATGAAATGAGGAGAACATCATTAGCTGTCTGTCTGCTTTGTATCACCTTGTCGTGGCTCAATCTCAGCGGGCAACAAAGTCCGGCAGGAGCCGATCAGCTTTCCAACGCACGAAATCCTGAACCAGCGGCGATACAGCGTGAATCGCAGATGAACGACTTCGAAGCCGTGGATCGCGAGATTGAGCAGTCCACCTGGGTGCTTCGACTCGGTGACGTCGCCAACGTCGATTTCTTTTCGATTGCGAGCTCGAAGCCGATCCGCATGTCCAACGCCACGGGACAAGGCGCCGGCAATCCGTTGATCATTTACTTCTATACGTTTACGCCTAAGAATCTGACTGGGGATCGGAAAGCTCCGCTGATGGTCTTTGTCCACGGCGGCGTGCATTCCCGTTTTGAAACCTCTTATCTGCACATCATTCGAGAGTTGATACAGCAGGGCCTACATGGTGGTCGCGCCTGACTACCGCGGAAGCACCGGGTATGGCTCCGGCTACTACAACCAGATCGATTACGGCGGCGCCGAAGTCGACGACGTTCACGACGTTCGCAATTGGGCCGTAGCGAACCTGCCGCATGTGGATGCTTCGCGCGTCGGCATCATGGGATGGAGCCATGGCGGCTACATCACTCTGCTCAACATCTTCCGCTGGCCGCACGATTATGCCGTCGCTTATGCAGGCTGCCCGGTCAGCGATCTGGTCATGCGGATGGGATACAAAAGTCAGGGCTATCGGAACATCTATGCTGGCTTCATCGGCAAGCAGGCGGAAGATGATCCGATGGAGTACCGCCGTCGTTCACCGGTATTTCATGCCGCAGAGTTGGACACTCCGTTACTGATTCACACCAACACAAACGACGAAGACGTAAATGTGATGGAAGTCGAGCACCTGATCGACGCGTTAAAAGCGAACGGCAAGAAATTTGAGTACAAGATTTACCAGAACGCTCCCGGCGGGCATCACTTCAACCGACTCGACACTCCGCTAGCCGTCGCCTCGCGAAAGGAAATCTATTCGTTCTTGGCTCGTTACCTGAAACCTTGAAAGCCCGGTTCTAGCGAGGCGATCCTGGGCCATTCCTGCTTGCGGTTTCCGGCACGAGTGTAAGGTCGTCGCTCGCGTTGTCCTGGACGGCATCATTCGAATACGACAGCGGAAAATATTGGCCTGCTTCCCAAATTGGGAGCAGGTCATCATAGTGTCGGCTTTTCGGCTGACCGCTTTGTCCTGGCGTATTGATCGCCAGCGAATTGTCCCAATTGCTGAGATCAAAGACTTCGCGATAGCTGGCGCCCGCGACTTGAGCAAAGCTGTTGCCGGAAAAAGCTGTGGCATCGATGGTGTTGCCGTCTCCGGGGCGCGCCACCGGACCTAAATCAAAGAGCGCCTTACCGCCGGGAGCTTGGTCCAGCGAATGGCGGAAGGTCATCGTGTGCAGCGCTCCCCACGACCAAAGCGCGGGATCGGCGCCCTCCTGCTGTTCTATCCAGTGTCCGGCATCAGCAAGCGTCGGCAGGAGAAGCTGCTGGCGATCAGCGTCAGACAAGGATTTTAAATAGTCCACTAGATGCTGCGTGCTGAGGAAGCCGGCGAACTCGCGCGGAGGGGCTCCAGCGATTTTGTTGAGAGCTGCGGTACGTAATCGTCGTTCCCACGCTTCATACAATGCCGCAGGAACTGAGGGAGAACGCACTTCGCGATCCCAGTCTTTGAGCATCTCGACAAAGCGCGCTTCCGGACCCTCGTCATGCCGCGGCAACATGCGAATGAGCTGATCAGCGGGAATGGAATAGACGTCGTTCTGCAGGTTCTGGACATCCTCCAGCAGAATCTTGTGCTGCTTCGCGGCAAAGCCGCTGAGGACCTGGCGAATGCGATCGATGCGATAGGTGGACCACTCGAATCCAACCTTGTATTTGTAGTCTTCGGGAATGGTGCGATTGTTGGCCGTCGCATACCACCCGTCCGGCGGATTGAAAATGCGCGGGAGCTGGTCGAGGGGGACAAAGCCTGTCCACTCGAATTGTCCATTTCCCGGAACGGGAAGCAGTCCGGTCCAGCTCCGGATCGGGGTCAATCCCGCCGACTGCTCGCCAATGTTGCCGTCAGTGTCGGCGTAAATCATGTTCTCCGGCGGCAGCTTCCAGCGCTCCAGAGCGGTCAGAAAGTCTTTCCAATTCTGGGCGCGGTCCACCGAGAGAGAAGCCAGGTAGCCTGCCGTCCCCGGCTCGCTGCCGATCCAGCGCAAAGCCAGCGCGCGATGATTCGCGGCGTCTTCCCACAACACCGGCCCGTGCTGAGTGAACTTGAGTGTGACGGTTTGGGGAGCCGCGCCTCTCACATTGATGGTGGTCTGCTCCGTCTTCATGCGCTCCCATTTGCTGTTCACCTTGTATTGGAGCGGATTCGCCGGATTCAGTTCCTCGATGTAAAGGTCCTGCTGATCGACGGGAAAGATCGTCAGACCCCAGGCGATGTGCTCGTTGTGTCCAATGGCCACGCCCGGGAGCGCCGGCTCACCGGAGCCGATCACATTCCATCCCGGCGCGACCAGATGCACAATGTAGCGCAGCGACGGGATAGCGATCACACGATGAGGATCATTGGCGAGGATCGGTTTGCCGGTAGCGGTGAGCTTGCCCGCAATCGTCCAGTTATTGCTGCCGACCGAGAGATCGCGCGCAGGAAACTCAATGCGCGTGTCGCCACCGACAAGGCCGCGGAGCAGATCAGGAGTCAGACCGGTGTAGTTAGTATTCGGCGCAGGATCCAGCTTGGTTGGCGGATCGGTCTCCAGGAGTTGCTGGGCTTTCTCGGGACCAAGCTTCGCCAACATCAGAGCATCGGCAAGCTCCGCGCGTGAGTTTCCTGTCATGGAAAACGCAGCCATACGCGACAGGCAGTCTCCCGGCTTCCAGGGCTCCGGCTTGAATCCAGCGACTTGAAATTCAATCGGCAAACCTGGTCCACCGGGAGTGTTCAAGTAGCGAATCCATGCATTGATGCCGTCAGTAAACGCCGTTAGGATCGCGAGCGTGTCCGGGGCGTAGCTGGCATACTCACGCTGCATGTCACCGCGATACTTCAGCAGGCGCGCATAGCGGTCGCGCTCGACGGCCGAGGGGCCAAGTACCTCAGCAAGTCTTCCCTGCCCTGCGCGCTTCCAAAGCTCCATTTGGAAAAGACGATCCTGCGCGGCGGAAAATCCTTGCGCAAAAAAGAGATCGTGCTGATTAGCTGCATAGATGTGCGCCACGCCCCAGTGGTCACGGACAATCGAGACCGGCTTTTCCAGTCCCGCAGTTTTGATTTCGCCCGAAAGCGGTGAAACGGCCTTCTCCGCACGAGCAGCCAGAGTCGGCCCGGTCTGCGCGGGCAAATATAGGGACAAGGAAACAAGCGCGAGAACCAGCAGACGCAAACTTTTCATGGCGAGCATTATAGGTTCAGAGCACGGCGGCTTGATTTTGTGGAGGCGCAGATCAGTCCGCACAGAGCAAAGAAGATGGCAGCGTTCGCGGGAATCTGCAAATTGAAATCCGTGAAGCTATGCAGCAACAGACCAGCGCAGCCCAGGAGCGCAGCGGCAATCGCCGGATCGTAACTTGCACGAATCTTTCGAAGGCCTTGCCGACATACGACAAACAAAAACGCTACCATCAGCAAAAGTCCAGTTATCCCGGTTTCCACCAGCAACTGCAGGTAATCATCGTGCGCGGCGTTGATTATCGAATCTGTGGCAACTGTGGAGACGCCTGGATACACCGTAGAGAACGTGCCAAATCCCCATCCCAACATCGGCCGCTCGCGGATCAATTGCAGGCTGTCGTGCGCGATCTGCCATCGATTTACGGCGCCGGCATCCGTCGGCAAATGACGTAGACTCGAGAGCCGCGTGAACGCTGCATCGCCGCCGATCCAGGCGGCAAGAGCGACAGCGCACGCGGCCAGCAAGACGTTCCCAATTCGCAACTTGTGGTGCGCTTTGATCACCGCTATGGCTGAGACAAGGAACAGTTCGAACAGGACGATCAGAATCCCACTTCGGGAACGCGAGAGAAAGACGCTGGCCAGCATGAGCGCGGATACAAAACCGTAAAGAAAGCGCTTGCCGCGTTCGCCGGATTCCAGAACTGCCGAAACAATCGCAAACGGAAACAACATTTCCATCAGCCCGGCATAGTGATTGTGATTGGCATAGGGACCGAAGAAGCTCAGAACATCGGTATTGCGCACCCAATAAATTTTTCCGTTTCCGGCAAGCGCTTGCACAATGGCATCGATCGCGAGCAATCCACCGAAGGTCTGGGCCCACAAGGCAAATTGGGCTCGCGAGTGCTCGCTGCTGTACAACTGCTTCGCCAGGAAGAAGCAGACAAAAGGAACTGCTGCCTGCAACATTGCCTGGCGGCCCGCATACGGATAAGCAGATCGATGAAAGACGAGCTGCGCAAGTACCAAGACCCCAAACGAGATCAACAGTAGGAGGGCTGCATCAATCTCGAACCTTACTCTTGACCAGCTTGCCGCGATCCAAACAAGAAGCGCGACCACGCTCCCCACTTGCATGATCAGAAGCGACCACGGTTCCGTCGCTCCGAAGGCAAGCACGCCCACGGTTAGCAAGATCACCACGATGAAACGACACACCATGGGGCCGGCTTTACTGCCGGCCATAGTGTGTTGAACTTGTGCCGTGGCCGTAGCCGAGCTCATCTGGGCGGCTCCGGGAATTGGGGAATGCTCTGACTTGAGATCGTCTGCGGTTTCAAAGCAAAGTTCCTCAGCCATAATGTTCCACGCATGGGCGTCGGCGCGTCACGAACAACGCGAACGGCTATGAATTTTCCGATCGTCTGCACGCGCGCCTGCTGCGATGTCCATTCTGGGAATTCGCGGAGATCCGAACTGCGAAATAAGACTTTGCCGGAGGGGACGTCTTGCAAAGTGATCAAGGGGCCGTTAGCGCCGGAAAACTCCGCGCTGCGAGCCGAAAAAGAAAAGTCATACCAGCGGCTCGGCTGAACGGTGACGATCTGCTCGAGAGCAGCAACAGTCGTCTGCGCATTCCAATGTATTCGTAGCCCCGCCGGTTGGTTACTGGTGTCCTGATTTATTTCAAGCTGCTGCCCGTCCAATCGACGCCATCCCAAACCACGATTGAGCAGCGGTAGAGCAAAGCTTGCATCGGAAAGCACATTGGGCGCGATCGGCGCATAAGGCTGCAGGCGTGGATCATGTTCCAGCAGCGATGCCCAGACCTGCTGGGCCGAGTTGAAATCGCGCTGCACGAGGAAGTCATCTACTAATTCCAATCCATCGGCAACAGCTCCCGTTTTTTCGAGCATCTTCTGCCAGACGCTCACCGCGTCCGTTGCGTGATTGCTGTTCGCGAGCAGCCGCGCAAACTTTGCATAGATTTCCGACTGTCGCGGAAACAGTTGAGCAATCGAGGGCGCATCTCCTATGGCTCGCCAGGCGAGTTGTAGAGCCGCGTCGGCGCGAGTCGAATCTTCGGCAAAGAGCCAGCTCAGATTGGTTCGCAGCTGCTGCTGATCGCCCAATTGCGCATAAAGATTGGCTGCGCGCCAGCGAATTTCAGGCCGCGCTGGCGCAACGGCAATCGCATGCGAGATCGCGTCCCGCGATTCGTCGACTCGGTTTAGAAAATGGAGTGCATACGCTGTTTGTATCCAGGCATCAGCTTCTGCTGGATTGGATTCGAGGGCTCGATGGAAGTCAGCCAAAGCTAGCTCCGGCTGATTCTTCCGGTACAGCTCGACGACACCCAATTGCTGCCAATAATCAGAATTGCCAGGCGCAAGCCTTAGAGCTGCTCGTTGGAATCCTTCTTCGTTCCCCTGATCCGCAAATCTGACCGCGCGGAACGTTTGTACACACAGGTAGGCATAGATCAACGATCCTGCCGCAAATCCCAGCAGCAGAACGCGGCCGGAGCCTCGCAGGCCGGCAGATCTGGATTTATGGAGCACGATGTTCTTTGTAGTAACTCGCGACCGACTGGCGCGAGTAGCCGTAGTAGTAAGCTGCCGAGGAAAAGTCCACCGCGTTGACGACGATGCCGAAAACGGGAGTTCCATTTTGGTTCAGCAAATCGCAGCTGCGGAGAAGCGCTTCGCGGGTGGTGTGACCCGAGCGGAGTACGAGCAGCGTCGAATCCGCAAAAGCGGAAAGCCGCAGCGAATCAGTGACGGGCAGAAGCGGTGGGCTGTCGATGACGATATAGTCGTATTCCCCGCACCAAACTTTCATCAGTGCGGCCATTCGGGGAGATCCGAGCATTTCGGCAGGAAATTCTTGAGGTGATCCTGCGGCCAAAATCGAGAGCTGCGGCAACTGCTCACAAGGCACAATCGGAGTAGCGACTCCGTCCGATTTCAGCAGATCGCTCAGCCCTAAATCATTCGCGACGCCGAAACTCTCGTGTAGCGCCGGCTTGCGCAGATCGGCATCCACCAGAAGCACGCGTTTCCCATTTTGGGCGAGAACAACGGCAGCATTGGTTGCGGTGGTAGTTTTGCCTTCCACCGGAAGCGCGCTCGTGACCAGCAAAGTTTTCAGCACAGACGACCGAAACAGGATGGCCGTGCCGAGCGCGCGATAGGCTTCAGCAATGCTGGAGTGCGGCTGCACAAGGGACACGACGCCCGGGCTCGCAGATTGAGAATGTCGCAAGACCGCCGGCGCACGATGAAAAGGAATGATCGCGATCGAGGGCATCGATGTGAACGATTCAATTTCTACCGGGCCATGCAGACGGCGATCCAAGCCTTCGCGGATCGCGACGACCGCTGCGCTGAGCAAGAACCCGGCAAATAATCCGAGTAACGCGCTGCGCGGCAAGTTCGGCGTGAATGGTTTCCGGGGAACCTGTGCCGCATCGATCACGCGGACGTTGCTGGAGCGCAGCCCGGCAGCTATGCCTGCTTCTTTCATGCGAGACTGCAAGTTTTCGTAGAGCTGTCGATTCGACTCCGCATCGCGTTTGAGCTCACTGTACGCAATCGCGCTCTCGTTCAGCCGGTTCGCTGCTGCCTTCTGTTCGTTGAAAGCTTGTTGCAGCGCTTGCTCGCGTTTGAGCGAAGCTTGATATTCCTGCTGGGCGCGTCCGCGAATCCGCTGCTGTTCAACCTGGATGCTTGCCTCGATGGCTTTCAGTCGATTGGAGAGGGCGATCACTTTTGGATGGTTCGGTCCGTAGGTGCTCGTTGCCTGCGCGTAATCGTTCTTCAGTTCGGCTTGCCGTTCATGAAGAGCTTGCAATGTTGAGTTATCGCGGACTGCGGGCATGTCGTCCAAATTGCTGGTCGCGATCGTCTGAAATACTGCCTGCTTGCCAATGCGATCTGCTTCTGCCTGGGTAAGCTGCTTATTCAGATCGTCGAGCTTCGCGGTGACGATGTTCTGTTTTTCGTCGATGCCGATGATGTTGTGCTCGCGTTCGTAGCGAACCAGCTTCTCTTCGGATTCATCTACTTTCATCTGAAGATCGGTCAAGCGACCGGAAAGAAACTGAATGGCGCGATTTGCTGAGTCGTAACGCGAGCGAATGTTGTCCTCAATAAAATCATCGGCAAGCAGATTCACAATCTGCGCTGCCAACTTCGGATCGCGGCCGCTGAAGCTGACATCGACCACGCGCGTTTGCTGTTTCGGCACGACAGACAAATTGCGAACAAACGTGTCGATTGCGCTGCTTTCGGAGGCAGTGGGCATGGCGTTCCCATCGGAATCGCCGACGAAGTTCTGCCCTTCCCCAGCCTGGGGAGCAGCGAAGTCGGAGTTGTGATCGAGTCCTAAGCTGCGGACAACCTGCAGCGCGAGCGTCCGGCTCTGTAGCACCTGAAGTTCTGTTTCCAAGCTGATCGCGTAGTAGTCGATATCGCCGCTCGGCTGCGCGGAGTCTTTATCGAAGGTATTTGCGCCGTTGTCGCGGTAGATCGCCAGTTCGGCTTGCGCTCGATACAGCCGCGGCTGTCGCGCGGCATAGATGAGAAAGACCACAGTGGTGATGATCATGCAGGCGACGATCGTCCACTGATATTTGCGCAGCAGGTGTGTGGTCCGTTGGACTGGGTTCTGCTGAATGCGGGGAAAGGGAAGGCATGGAGCGAGCGCCGCGCGATTGGGAAATCCAGTTTCTCGCTCGCGTCGAGTGGCAAGGCCGTGTGCGTCCATAATTACGTTCGCTCCCGCTCGCTGAACTTCGTTCGTCAGGAGCATTGAGATAACAGCCAACTGCGGTGCTGCGATACGTCCGAATTCCGGCGGGCCCGACCTGCCACTCCTTGACCAAGACTTGCGGTCCCACAAATTAAAGGAAGCCCGAACTTATGGCAAGCGAAAATGTAACTCAGCAATCTGGTCCCGACGCGTCAGGTAAAATTGTGAGGACATCATTCCGGGAGGTTTCATGTATCCAGAACTCATGGTTGTGCCTATGCGAGATGAGCTGACGCGCATGGGAGTCAAAGAAACGCGTACCGCGGCAGCGGTCGAAGAGGCGCTCCGACAGCCGGGCACCACAATGGTAGTCGTCAATTCGATCTGCGGATGCGCCGCAGGCAAGATGCGTCCGGCAGTGCGGATCGCCTTGCAAAATGAGGTAAAGCCCGACCAGTCTGTCACCGTCTTTGCCGGTCAGGATCGCGAAGCTACGGAAAAGGCGCGCACCTATTTCACCGGATACCCGCCGTCCTCACCCTCGATCGCGCTGCTGCGCGACGGCGAGCTGGTGTACATGATGCAGCGTTCCGACATCGAGACGAACGACCCACAGACTATCGCCTCTAGACTGACCGAGGCATTTCGCGAGTTCTGCGCCAGTTCCGCAGCGCACGAGAAAAGGTAATCCGCCCAAAGGGGGCGAGGACCGGAAGTAGAAGTTCGGCCTAATTTTCTCGCTCTAAAGAGCGGTTGATGAAATCCGCAACACTCGAGTTCCGAGAATTTCCTTTGGTGAGATCTTCGTGATGTCGCGATCCAGAATGACGAAATCAGCCAGGTATCCCGGAGCGAGAATGCCTTTGGTCTTTTCCTCGAATTCCGCGTAGGCCGATCCCGGCGTGTAGGCATAAGCAAGGCCGCTTGCTGGAACCTTCGCACCCCAAAAAACAATTGCCGCGGCCCTTGAGCCGCGGCAACCGGTATTTCTCGTTGAGTCCCAAAAATGGGGATTAGCGGGGGTTTTGGTCTGGGGGCGGAAGTTCGCGTCCATGTCCCTGGTAGCCGCTGTACTCGTGCATCCTCACAGCCTGATTCAGACGGAAGTTAAGTTCGGTTTCGGCCGGAACGTTGAGCTCTTTGCCTTTGGTTAGAACCTGCGTGCCGGCTCCAGCCGCACCACCCAGGATGGCTCCAATGGCTGCTCCTTTGCCGCCGCCCGCCAACGCGCCGATGAGCGTACCCGCCAACGCTCCGCCGCCTACGTATTCGCCGGTGCGCTTATTCGCGCCTAGTCCGCCATTCTTGCTGCTGGCGGCCGCGCTGGTGCTCTCTGTATCGAGGCGATAGCGGTGACCATTCACTTCGACCGAGCGCAGGTCGAGCGTGAGGTTATGGTTGTTGTCGCCGGTATCGACAACCGCGAGCTGCGCGCGCGATCCCTTTGGAATCACGATATTACCGTTCGCGTCGGTTATGTCGCGGGAAATGGTTGCCGGGAACTGCTGTCCCGCCTGCAGATTGCCGTTCTTTGCGTTGATGTCCTGGTCGGTGCGCACGTGAACTTCGGTTCCCGCGGCCACCAACGTGTTGTTGGCCGGCCCGTATTGTGGATTTTGCGCAAACGCTCCCACAGCAAACAGCAGAGCGGCGCAGATGCTCGAATATTTTGCGACTCGTCGCATGAACTCCTCCTCTAAGGTTTTCTCAAGCAGACACTTGTATTGGCGTGTCGTGGCGTTACTTAGTAGAGATGCAAGCGGCTCAGGCGGGGTGTGCTGGGAGGCAGCGCAGAAAGCACTCAGCAGTCAGCACTCAGTGGGTGCCCCACTCTCGCGTAATGTTTGTCTAGTGCCGAGACATGCTTTCCAATCTGTTCCGACACATCCTTTCCATTTTGCGGTTTAAGGAATTACGTTTGAGAGCCAGCGCG
>DASTJH010000039.1:0-2785 GCA_035716645.1 Terriglobales bacterium
GGGTCCCACGGCTGCTTGGCCACGGCGTCTGCTAGTGCCTTGTCCTTCAGATTTTTGTTCTTATCCATCCACTGGTCTAGCTGCATGACTTCCAACGGGTAAGTGGAAGCGGCCAGCGTTTGAGCCAACATCGCGTCGGGATAAAGCGCGATCGGCGCCACCAGAGAATCCAATTGGTCGTTAGGAACCTTGGGAGCTTCCTCCGCAGTAGTCGTTTCCTGCGATTGGTCCTGCGGCGCCTCCTGCGCCAGAACCAGGGGAGAACTCCAAGGGAGCGATGCCACGCACACGATGGCGATCACGCCACGAAGTGCTTGTCTGGGAAATCCGGATTGAGGGTCTCGTAAGTTCATAAATTTTCGCCTTTCTTTGCGAATCGCGTTATTTCATCCAACGTCACCTAAGTTTGTCGCATGTGCGTCGCCGGGGATATAGGACCTTGGTCCTATCTTCTCCAAACCTAGGACACGACCGGTTCTGGCGTGTTCCGGCCTGAGCTGGCTTCCTCATTTCTGGACGAAGCAATCAGCGCGGCTGAGATTTCTGCGCAGGCCGGCATGGGACGAAAGTCTTATTGAGGATGCTGAGGCTTTCTGCTTTAATTGCCGCTTACGTTTCTAATCATCCCATGAAATTACTGAAAATCCTCGCTGTCTCAGTGGCTCTGCTCACCACCGTCCAGGCGGTGCAACAACCATCGTTTCATACCAAAGGCACGCCCACCGGAAAACCGACCGGCCAACTCAAGCCAGGCGAGTACTGGTGGAAACCGCAGCTCTCGCCGAGCGGTCCGCTCATGGTGCTTGTGAGCGTCCCACAGCAGACCATAAACGTTTATCGCAACGGCATCCTCATCGGTCGCTCGAGCGTGAGCACCGGCTCGAAGGGCAACGCCACACCGGGCGGAGTCTTCAGCATCCTTGAGAAAAAGCAGGAGCACTACTCGAAAAAATACGACAATGCGCCGATGCCAAACATGCAGCGGCTGACGTGGACCGGCATCGCCATGCACTCGGGCAATCTGCCAGGCTATCCGGCCAGTCACGGCTGCATCCGAATGCCCTACGATTTCTCGCAACTGCTTTTTAGTGCGACGTCGAAGGGAGGCACTGTCGTCGTGGGTGACGGCAATACCCCGGTGCCATATCTCGCGTCGAATCCTGGCCTGATGCTCGCGCCGAAGGATATGTCGCCTGAAATGCTGCGCCCGCTCGCGCGCAACGATTATACCTGGAACCCGGAGCGCAGCTCGAGCGGACCGATCACGATGGTCGTCAGCGCCGCCGACCGCGCGCTTTACGTCTATCGCAACGGCAATCCCATCGGACGCGCCTCGGTCGAGATTGACGGACGCGGATCGCTCGGGGACCATGTCTACTCGCTGCTCGAAGGCACAACCGGTCAGCAAAGCACGCTTGCTCCGGGCCGCGCCGCGCGGCGATGGATGACTGTGACGAGCAGGGGCCGCAGCGTTCCCGCCGAGAAAATCGCGGCGCGCCTGCGCGTCAACCCGGAATTTGCGCACAAGGTCTACGACACCATCGAACCCGGCACGACAGTCATCATTACCGATCAACCGGTCGTGCGGAGCCGCGGCAAAGCCGCGATTCTCGAGGGCTGAGGCCTGGGCCCGGTAGGGCAAGCGAGGATGAGCGTAGCGCCGAGTCCGCCGGCATGAGCGTGATTCCCGATTCCGGACGGAGTGCCGAGGACGCCCTGCAACGATTGAAAGCGGGGAACGCGCGATTTGTCGCCGGCACGGCGAGATTTCCAACGGTGCAAAAGGAAATTCTCGCTGATCTTGCCAAGGGGCAGCATCCCTATGCCACCATCCTGAGTTGCAGCGATTCGCGCGTGCCGCCCGAGCTTATCTTCGACGCCGGATTCGGCGAGTTGTTCATTATCCGCGTCGCAGGAAATGTGCTCTCGCCGGAAATCGCGGGGAGTCTGCAATATGCGGGGCGGCATCTGCAAACGCTGCTCTTCGTCGTGCTTGGCCACACGAATTGCGGCGCTGTAGCCGCAGCGGTCGAGGCGCGGCTGCGCGGTACACGGCAGCATTCGCGGATTCAGCTTCTCGTCGAATGCATCCTGCCCGGACTGGAGGATCTCGATCCGCAACTCACCTCGGAAGCAATGCTGGCGCAAGCGGTCGAGGCCAACGTGCGCTGGACCATGCGGCAGGTCCTTCAAACGCCGGAAGGCCAGGAACGCCAGGCCGAAGGGCGCGTCAACCTGGTCGGCGCGATCTACGAAATCGAAACCGGCCGCGTTCGGTTTCTCGAATGAACGGTGAGCGATGCCCGCGCTCGCTGAACCAAACTTCGCCGGCAACCCGACTTGCTAGAGCGACTCAGAACCCGCCGCCCCAGCGGTATTGCCATGCGATGCCGAAGGCTTGGAAGTCGTGCTCGCGATGCGCGTTGTAGCCACTGATGCTGTAGAGCTTCAGGGATTGATAACGGTTCAGGGGCAGCACGAGCGTCCCGCCGAAACGAATGCCTTGCTGTTCAACGTCGCTTTCGACGTCATCGACCGTCGTGCGTGCTCCTTTGAAATAACCAACGTTCAGAGCCACCCACCCGCCGGGCGCGAAGGTATAGCTAACGCCTGATTGCGCAGCGTAAAGCGGTGCCACCTCGCGCGTCTTGCCTCCAAAAAAATCGCGATTGTCCGTGTAAAAAGTGACGCCAGGAGTGAGCTCAACCGTCCATGGCCCGAAGGCTTTTGAGAATCCGATCTCGGGTTTGAACGACCAGCGGTTGGTGCCGATGTTCACGAGCTT
>DASTJH010000040.1:0-5817 GCA_035716645.1 Terriglobales bacterium
AGCGCATTATCACCGCCACAGCCGACCGGCTAGGCATGCCGCTCGAACGCGTGATCATCAATATCGGTGAATACGGCAACACAACCGCAGGAACAACCCCGCTAGCGATGCAGACCGCGCTAGACGAAGGCAAGTTGAAGAAGGGGGATTTAGTGCTGTTGGCTTCGGTCGGCGCGGGGTTTACGGTGGGGGCGACGTTGCTGAGGTGGGCTTTCTGATTTTGTTTGTCATTCCGAACCCGCGAAGCGGGAGAGGAATCCCTACCCCATGCAGTACTTCTAAAGGGTAGGGATTCCTCTCCCGCTTCGCGGGTTCCGAATGACAGACGCTGCTAGAAAGCCCAGCGCAACAGCGTCGCCCCCACCGTGAACCCGGCCCCTACGGACGCTAACAAAACCAGGTCCCCCTTCTTCAACTTACCTTCATCCAGTGCAGTCTGCATAGCGAGAGGAATCGTGCCTGCGGTCGTGTTGCCGTATTCGCCGATATTGATGATCACGCGTTCGAGCGGCATGCCTAGCCGGTCGGCTGTGGCGGTGATAATGCGCTTGTTGGCCTGATGCGGAATGAACGCTGCGACATCGGCTCCCGTAAACCCATTTCGGGAAAGCAGTTTTTCCGAAACTTCGGCCATCTTTCGGACGGCGTACTTGAAGACCGCGCCGCCGTCCTGATGAACATAATGCATTTTTTGTGCGACTGTGTCCTGCGTGGCCGGATTGAGACTGCCTCCGCCCGGCATGTAGAGCGAGCATCCGCCGGAGCCGTCAACTTCGTGGATGAAGTCGATCAGTCCGAGGTCTTCTCCATCGGCGGCAGGTTCGAGCAGTACCGCTCCGGCGCCGTCGCCAAAGATCACACAGGTGGCGCGATCGGTGTAATCGATGATCGACGACATCACATCCGCGCCGATCACCATAACTTTCTTGTGCGCTCCCGTCTGCACCAGTTGCGCGCCGCACTGGAGCGAAAAGACGAACGCCGAGCAAGCGGCGGAAAGATCAAATCCCCAAATACCGGGCGCGCCGAGCTTGTGCTGCACGAGACAGGCGGTTGAAGGAAACAGCATGTCCGGCGTAACCGTACCGACGATCACCACTTCGAGATCGGAGGCTTCGATGCCGCGCCGAGCCAGCGCCTTGCGCGCCGCTTCGCTGGCCAGATCGGAGGTGGCCACCCCTTTATCGACAATGTGTCGCTGGCGAATCCCGGTACGCTCCTGGATCCACTGGTCGTTGGTTTCGACCATCTGTTCGAGATCATGATTGGTGAGAAGCCGGGGAGGAACGTAGGCGCCAAGAGCGGTGATTTTGGCCCGCTGGAGGAATTTCAATCGACTGTCTCCAAAAACTCAGAAATTGAGTAATTGGGGAATTGGGTAATTGAGTAATTGGAACGGCTGCTTCTTCAATTACCCAATTACTCAATTACCCAATTGCTCAATGGGATTCGAGCCAGACACCGGGGAACCCACTGCGCATGCACTGGCCCGCTACCGTTGCTTCCTTCCGGACCTGGCGGGGTTCGCGAGATTACATCGCGTGAGACCCGGCATCTGACCATTCGAGTTTAGCTTGTTCTCAGGGAAACTTCACCTTACCGCGACGGCACATTTACCGACTACGTCTTACCAGCCGAGTAGTACTTGCCGATCATCACGCCGATCTCGACGGCGGAATCGGGGCCGAGGTCCTCGAAGGCCAGGCCGATGCCTTTGGGCTCGGTGTAGCGGATTTCGCAGTTCAGGTTGCGTTCAATGCCTTCGCTCTTGTCGACGACGCGGACGAGCATGATTTGTCCAGCGCGATAGGGACTGGGATCGCACTCGCAGAAGAGTCCGCCTTGTCCGATCACGCGCAACGCGCCGAGACGCTTGCCGGTGGAATCTTCGAGGTAGGCTCCGGCTTCAGGTGGAAGTTCCACGCGCTCGTATTTTCTCTTTTCGGCTTGGTCCATGCCTCTCCCTTGAGTCAGAACCCGCTGCGGTAGCGGCGGGCGCTTCTACTGGATTTCTTCCGCAAACGGCTGCACCGGTTCCACGTCCACCGGGACATCGCGCAGCTCGGCCATCGTGAGACGAAGATCGTTCGGCATCACGTCATACTTCTGGAACCAGGCTGTTGCGCGTGCGCGATCGCCGGTCGCTTCCTGTTCCAGCAGTTCTTTGGCAAGCGCGGCAATTGCGCCGGGCATCTTGTCGTAGTCCACGTGATATCGGCCAGTAGCATCGCGCGTGATTGCCTTCTGCTCGCTCAAGTAATTGAACTCCATCATCTCTGCCTGGCCATGTGCTTCACCCACGCCGAAGCGCACCGTGCGAAAGATGCCCGCAACATAAGAGGCATAGTATTCCTGCTCGCGCTCTTTCGGGAGCACACCTTTGTCGATGAGAAACTTCAATGCCAACATGCCCACTACATCGGCCTTAGCCTCTTCGAGTCCGGGATAGACGTCGGCCATGGCTTCACGGATGTCCTGCTTACCCTGCGGAGTGCGCGCGTACGCCGGCCCGAGACCGTGACAGATTTCGTGCATGACCGTTGTCGCCATGTATCCGGCGGCGCTGGCCTGGGCCGCCTGCTGCGGGTCCATGATCCGTTTAGCGAGGGGCAGAATAATGTAGTTCACGCGCACATCCATGTAGTTCTTGAAGAAGATTTTCTTCGTGCCCTTCTGCTCGTGGATGCGCGCATCGTTGGGCAGATTGTCGGCTACGGCCTGGTAGCCGTGCAGCAGATCGCCGCCGCGGAACGGAGTGTCCACCACTTCCATCGGCGACGGCTGACCGCTCTTCGATGGACGATCTTCGGGCGCGAGCGGCAGCGAATCCTGAATCTCGGGGACGTGCTGCTGATAAATCGCCAGCTTCGCGCTCTCCTCTTCATTGCGGATCATCACCGCCGATCCGTAGGAGGTCTTCACTCCGAGCACGCCGTCGAGGTAAGTCTCGTAGGGCGCCATGATCACATCGAACTTGGGATTCTGCAGGTCTACCCAGGCAAGATCGCTTTTGAAGTAGTCGTCGGAGAGCAGCGCGTCGGCACGCAGCCGGAGGAAGTTGGCGAATGCGCTATCCGGTGAGAGATCGGCGGCTTCGCGCAGAGCTTTGGCTGCCGGAATGAGAAATTGGCGAAATTCCACATGATAAGGAATCGCTTCTAACTCGTCGCCATTGCGGCGAATCACCGTGTACGGACTGTAAAGCTGGTCTTTCTGCTCCGGATGCGCGGCAACATACTTCTCCAGATCGGCGCGAGTGAGCCCTTCGGGATAGAGTCCTCTTCCGGGCGGCATGGGCTGAGTTCCTACGAACGGTTTGTTGTCATTGGTCAGATCGAAGCGGCTGCCGTTGATCACGAGAAATCGGCGCAGGCGCTCGTCGCGAGCGTCCGTTGATTTCTCCAAGCTCTTGTACAGGGCCAGCCCGGCAGGATCGCTTTGACGCCAGTAGATGTAATCCAGATCGCGTGCAGCCTCGACTAGCTTGTCGATCATCTGCAGCTCGCGCGCGGAGAGGCCACCTTTATTGAAGGGAATCTCCACGCGCTTGTACCGCGCCAGACGCTCGGCCAGATCGGGAACTACGTACTCCGGCTTGGCAAAGCGCGAGGTCCCATGATGGAGAATGCCCTTCGGTCGAGGATGAGAGGTTTGAGCCGGCAAGAGAATCGAACCCAAAAACAGAAACAAAGTAGAACAAAGATAAGAAAATCTCACGCGCGCGATTTTATCAGCACGGGAGCGAGCTTCGACTGGTCGCCATGTTTTGTTGCAATTCGTTGGTTTGGCTCCGTTCTTAAGATTGTTATCGGCTATCGGCGCCTGAGCATTTTCATGCTGCGATGCAAAGGTAGGGTTTGGGGTGAAAGCTGAAAGCTGAGAGCTGGAGGCTGATAGCTTGCTTTTCCAGCAACTTGCCGATGTTAGACTGGAATTTCCATAATGGCCGAATACTTGGTCCATACCGCGGATGAGCGGGGACACGTCTCAGAGCACCTGGAGCACGCCGCTTCCGCGGCGGAACTGAAGGAGCGCTTTGCCCAACAGGGGCTACTGGTCACCTCCATCAAACCGCGTGGCTTGTTGGGCCAGCGCGGCGCGGGACGGCACAAGCGGCTCAAGCTCGAGCCTTTCATCATCTTTAATCAGCAGTTCCTCACTCTGATCCGCGCCGGCTTACCCATTCCCAGTGGACTTGATCTGCTCAGCCGAAGGCAAAAAAACCGGCAACTCCGATCGGTTGTCGAAAACGTGCGGGAGCGTGTGCGCACTGGCGAACTGCTGTCCGACGCTTTCAAACATGCGGCGCCCGGATCGGTTTCGCGCGTATATACGACCACGCTGCTCGCCGGAGAAAAGAGCGGCAACCTCGAAGAAGTGCTCTCGCGGTACATAGCGTTTCAGCGGCTCACCCTGGCGTTTCGCAAGAAGCTGATTGCGTCTCTGATTTATCCAGCCTTGCTGATCACGATGGTGCTGCTCATGTTTACCTTCCTGCTCAGCTATGTGGTGCCGGAGTTCCAGACGCTGTATGCCCAAATTGGGGGCGGCGGACTGCCGCCGATCACGGTCTTTGTATTGCATCTCGGGCAACTCGCTAAAGATTGGCTGTGGCTAGTGATTGGACTGATTGCACTGGGCATTTTCCTGTTGTGGCGGTGGGGCAAGACCGACAGCGGCGCTATTGCCATAGATCGTTTCCGCCTATATTTGCCGCTAGCCGGCCAAATCTGGTTGAAATATCAGGTGGCGATCTTTTCGCGCACGATGTCAACGCTGTTGAGCGGCGGCTTGCCGCTTGTGAACGCGCTGGAAACAGCCGGCAGTTCTATGGAGAGCAAGCTTTTGGCGAGAGCGATTCTCGATTCCGTCACCAAGGTTCGTGAAGGCCAGCCGCTCTCGCGCAGTTTGGAGGAAGCGGGCATTTTTCCGGAGTTGACATACGAGATGATCGAAGTCGGCGAATCCACCGGCGCATTGCCGGCGATGCTGACCTCGGTCGCCGAATTTTTTGAGGAAGATGTGCAGACCGCGCTTACCGCCACGCTCTCGCTGATTGAGCCAGTCATTCTCATCGTGATGGGATTGGTCGTGGCGACGGTGCTCATTGCGCTATATCTGCCGATCTTCCGCTTGGGAGCGCAGGCAGCGGGGTGATCGGATTGTCATTCCGAGCGCAGCGAGGAATCCCTATCCTCTAATTCGTCTTTAAGGGTAGGGATTCCTCGCTGCGCTCGGAATGACAAAGGGAAATTCATGGCAGATACCTCTTTATTCATCGGAACCGCCGACGGCAACAACGAGGAGCGAGCGCGCTCGCTGGCTAAGCGCTATCGCACCGAGTTCGTGGACCTGAAGAACCACCATATTCAGCACGAACTCTTTCGTTCAGTTCCCGTGGACCTGATGTTCCGGTACAACTTCGTTCCCCTCGAAGAGCACGGCGATGAGTTGACGATCGCCATCTCCGATCCCAGTCGGCTGATGATGATCGACGAGATCGGCCTGCTGTTGAACAAGCGTGTGCACGCGAAAGTGGCCACGCTGGCGCAGATCGAAGAGATCCTCAAAAAGACTGAGCAGTCGCAGCGTGTGCTCGACGAAGCTACCGAAGGATTCACGTTCGATGTAGTCCGCGACGAAGAAGCCGGCGACGAGACGATCTCGATTGAGCGGCTCACTTCCGAAGAAGACATCAGCCCGATCATCCGGCTGGTGGACACGACGATCTTCACCGCGCTCGAGCGGCGCGCGAGCGACATTCACATCGAGACGCTCGATGACTCCGTGATCGTGAAGTACCGCATCGACGGCGTG
>DASTJH010000041.1:0-2499 GCA_035716645.1 Terriglobales bacterium
GGAGGCGCTGTTGCCGAAGCGGCGTATCATGGAGCTGTATGCAAACGTGATCGAGATGGGGCGCGGGATCTACGGGGTCGAAGCTGCCTCGCAGCATTATTTCGGCGTCAGCGCGCGCGGTCTGACGCGGGAGCAGTCGGCCATGCTGGCGGCAGTCCTGCCCAATCCGAAGGGCTGGGATCCGGCGAAGCCGGGCAGGATGCTCCGATGGCGTCAGCGGCGCATCCTGCAACGTGAACAGAACGCGAACTTCCCCGAGCAGTTGGTTCGGTGAGGCGCGGGAACGCCATGTAATCTAACGTTACCGCAAAAATGATCGTTCACCTTGTCGACGGCACCTACGAGCTCTTCCGTCACTTCTACGGTTTGCGCCGGTTCAACAAAGGAGTGGACCGCCCCTACGGCGCCGTCGTCGGCGTGCTGCAGACCGTCCTCCAAATGATCGAGAATGGCGACACGTACCTCGGCGTCGCCACGGACCACGTGATCGAGTCGTTTCGCAATCGGCTTTGGACGGACTACAAGACTAGCGCCGGCATCGAACCCGCGCTGCTCGCGCAGTTCCATCCCCTCGAGGAGGTGCTTGCGGCGATGGGCGTTGTCATCTGGCCGATGGTCGAGCTCGAAGCCGATGACGCGCTCGCTTCAGCCGCGCATATCGCGTCGGAGGAAGAAGAGGTAGAGAAAGTCGCCATCTGGACGCCCGATAAGGATCTGGCGCAATGCGTGCGAGATACGCGCGTGGTGCAGATCGACGGCCGGCGCAAAACCATTCGCGATGCCGCTGGGATACGCGAAAAGTTCGGCGTCGATCCCCCGCTCATTCCGGACCTGCTCGCGCTCGTGGGCGATGCGGCCGACGGCTACCCCGGCATCCCTGGAATCGGCGCCAGGACCGCCGCCCAGCTTTTGAACCGCTACGGTCAGATCGAAAACTTCCCGTCAAACGTTCTCGGCGAACGGCGCGATCTCGCACTGCTCTTCAAGAATCTCGCGACCCTGCGCACCGATGCACAGCTCTTCGACAATTCCGAGACGCTGCGCTGGCGCGGTGCGACGCCGGCATTCGGGGCATGGGCGGAGCGGATGGAAGCGCCGCGGCTGCTCGAGCGTTGCGAAAAGGCTGCGGGCCGATGACGATGCGCTACTAGCGCTGGGACCCAACTTCAAGACGCTAACGTCGAATCTACTAAAAGTGCTTCGCCGTTGGATGACTCGCTGATATTTCAATACGAGATGGAATCGCGGCACACTTCTGTTTTCGCAGGACTCATTCTTTGTTTAACTTTTGTTGCATCAATGCAGGCACAACAATCGCCGGCAGAACGGGTGGCTGAAATTCAGGCTGCATTGCGCGACGCCAAACTGGATGGTTGGCTGTTTTACGATTTCCGGCACAGCGATCCGCTCGCTTATCGGATTTTGAAGCTGGACGAAAATTTGCTCGCCTCGCGCCGCTGGTTCTACTACGTCCCTGCCTCGGGCGAGCCGGTGAAAATTGTGCAGTCGATCGAGCAATTCAAACTCGACTCGCTTCCCGGCAAAAAACTTGTCTATCGCGGCTGGCAGGAATTGCATGCGCGCCTGCGAGAGGTGCTGGGCGCGACGGCGAAGGGATCCAAGCGGCGCATTGCCATGCAGTATTCGCCAATGAACGACATCCCCTATATCTCGCGCGTGGATGCCGGAACGATCGAACTCGTCCGCTCGTTCGGCGTCGAACCTGTCACAAGCGCGGAACTCGTACAAGAATTCGAAGCCGTGTTTTCCCCGGCTCAGCACCAGATGCATGTGGAAGCTTCTGACAAAATGCATCGCATCATTCAGGAGGCGTTTGCCGAGATTGCGCGGCGGATTCGCGCCGACGAACGAACCAGTGAGTGGGACATTGCGCAGTTCATGCTCCGTCGCTACAGCCAGGAAGGGATGCAGCAGGAGCCGATGATCGTGGCGGTAAACGCGAACACCGCCAATCCGCATTACATGCCGACAAAGGAAAAGAACTCACCGATTAGGCGCGGCGATTTTGTGCTGATCGATGCGGCTACGAAACTGAACAAACCCGATGCAGTCGCGACCGATCAAACCTGGACTGGTTACGTGGGCGAAACTGTTCCGGAAGAATTTTCTCGCATTTTCAACATTGTGCGGGAAGCGCGTGATTCAGCGGTCGATTTCGTGCGCAAGAATGTTCGCGATAGTAAACCGATTCGTGGAGCGGAAGTCGACGACGTGTCGCGCGGCGTAATTACACGCGCAGGTTTTGGCGAGCAATTCACACATCGTACCGGCCATTCGATTGGCAAAGAAACCCACGGCAATGGCGTCAACATCGACGATTTCGAGACGCGCGATTCACGGCGCATCATTCCGGGAGTTTGTTTTTCAATTGAGCCCGGAATCTATCTCGAAGGAAAGTTTGGCGTTCGATCCGAAATCAACGTTTACGTTTCGGATAAAGACATCGAAGTCACCGGGCAGCCGATCCAAAGGGCGATC
>DASTJH010000042.1:0-53208 GCA_035716645.1 Terriglobales bacterium
CACAATGATGCAATCGCGGCGCTCGAAGAGCGACCTTGTAGCCGAGAGACGAAGCTTGTCGAGCTCGTCGTTGATCGTGGCTTCTTTTTCGATGTAGATGTCGCCGGACGGAATGTACGCTTCCGGCTGGTAGTAGTCGTAATACGAGACGAAGTATTCGACGGCGTTGTTCGGGAAGAACTGCTTGAACTCGTGATAGAGCTGCGCGGCGAGCGTCTTGTTGTGCGCCAGCACCAGGGCCGGACGGTTGAACTTCTCGATGATCTTGGCCATCGTGTAAGTTTTGCCCGAGCCGGTGACGCCGAGCAGGACCTGATGCTTCTCTCCGGCGTACACGCCGCGCGAGAGTTCGTCGATCGCCTTCGCCTGATCTCCGGCAGGCTTGTAATCGCTGACGAGTTGAAAGTCCATGGATTCAGCTTCTAGCTACTAGCTGCTAGCTTCTAGCTCGAATATCTCATGAGTGGAGCGTTTTGCGCTGGAAAGGCAATTTGTATAGACGCAGCATGGCTGCATCTCTGGAGGCAATTGCAAAATAAGGAAAGTGGTCTCCAAAGGATCGGGAAAAGCGCGGGCGAGGGCCCCTTCGGCTGGCGCTCAGGGCAGTCCGCGTCCACGTTACTCGTTCAATACGTCAATCTTCCTAATTTTTTCGTGGAATTTATGACTGGCGAACTGCATACGTTCTTTGTGCGGGTACCCCAGTTGAAGGCGCGGAAGCGTTCGCTCACGATCACGCGCGTGCGCACGCCATCGATCTGCTCTGGGATAGAGACCTGTTTGCCTTGCTCCGCATAGATCACGATTGCGGGCTCGGCAGGATTATCGTGGCTCGCTCCCACGCCGACGGCGAAGATCGCAGGATTCGACATCAGAGCCTTCACATGCTGTTCTTTGATTGCAATCACGCTCTGAATCTGGGCGGCAGTGATCTTCGGTAAGAGCGCCGCCGCTTGTTCCTGATCGCTTACCACGCGCGTGCGCACGCCGTCGAGAACGCGTGGGATCGGCAATCGTGGCTGCGAATTGAGATGAACGACAAGTGCCGCCTGCGAAGGATTGTCTTCGCTCTGTCCGACCCTTACGCTGCCTACTGCCGGATCTTGCATTAGCTGGTATTGCCTCTTGTCTTTGACCACGATAGCGTGGGCGAGCGCCGCAGAAGAGAGCGACGGACGCACCTGCGTTTTCTCCTGTGCCGCGATCTGCGACTGTCCGGCAGGAGGACAGGTGACCGCATGATCGGCGCCGCCCACAATTACCGGGATCTCTCCTGAAGTGGGATCTTTCAGGGCCGTCAACACGTCTCCGATGGGATTGGCAACCGTTCCCTGCGGATTGCCGGCGTACAGCAATCCAATCGGTCGAGCGTTGGTGGAATCAACCACCAGTGATCCGGAATCGCCGTTGTTGCTGAATGTAGCTCCGGCGATGCTGATTTGATTAGTGAAAGTAACAGGGAATGTCGTCGTGCCCCCGCAAGACGTCTGGTAATCGACCGTAACGGTGGTGCTGATGGAATTGACACTCGAGCACGTCAGGCCCGTGGCATCGCCGCTCTTCGCCACTGGTTCATTAAGTTGCGCGACGGCTGGCGTTGCCGAAGGCGGCGCGGGCTGGCCGACGCTGTTCAAGTCAAGAATTGTGCCGTTCGTGTTCACCATTCCAGAGACGATCTGCGCCATGGCTGCATCGACACTTCCGCCCTTTAACGGCGCGGCCTGCGACATATGGGCAACCGTGATTGGAACAGGCTGCGTTCCGCAGTTGCTTTCCGCTAAGCCTGGCTGCCCAATCGGATCGTTGGGCACGCCTTGATCGGATTTATCCAGCACGTGATTGTTGCTGAGGATATAAAAAGTGCCCCCGCGGGAAATGAGCGAACCGAGCGTGCCCGAACAGCACTGGGTCTGTTGCCGTCCGTTCACAGTGGTTGTTGTCTGGTCTGTAGAGTTTCCACCGCTAGTGCCTAGTTCGATGGGAGGCGTTTGGGCATTCTGATTGTCGTGGTGAACCTCAACCGTGATCAGCGCCGTTCCCGATTTGGTCGCGTCCGCAACCGAAGTTGCGGTCACATTGAAGTCGGAAGGAGAAGGCGGAGTGCCCGGCGCGGTATAGAGCCCGGTTGAGCTGACCGTTCCGCTGCCGGCGGGGACACTCCAGGTCACGCCGGTGTTGCTCGTTCCGCTCACCGTTGCCGTGAACTGCTGGGTTCCGCTCGGCGCCAGCTTCGCTCCTTGCGGACTGACGGTAACGGTGATGCTTTGCGTAGTCGGCGTGGAGGTAGGCGTGCCCGATCCCTTGCCGCCGCACGACATCAGAAGAGCCGGAGCGCAGAACAGCGAGACCAAAATGGGAAATGTGGATCTACGTGAGAGCATTCTCTGCCTCATGAATTGCGGGACTCCGGTCATCGGACTATGAGCTATAGAATCGGCTGATCCTTCGGCAAGCTCAGGACGTCATCGGCCGATGTAACACCAAAATTCTACGATATGGCGCGGATTTCTCTAGTATCGAGTGCCGTCTTGTCCCGCAACACTGGGGGTGCTCACCGTAAGTTTTACTTCGCCCGATGACGTCCTGAGCTTGCCGAAGGATCGCCCGAATCGCCCGATTTCTCACCAGCTTTTATGAATTCGTGTGAGAAACCCGAAGCCGCCGTTCTGGTCTCGGGTGCCGCTCACGGAAACGCGGGGATTGATGTGGTATTCGAGCTTGATGACAGTGTTCTGCGTTTGCGTCACGTCGGTCGCGAAGGTGACGAACAGATTGCTGGTCACGCGCTGCTGAATGGTGACGCGCGCGCCGGGGTTGGTATTGTTTTGTCCCAATTCGGGATCGATGGAGAGTTGGGAGATGCCTGCCACCTTTTCCAGCCGGCTTGTGACCTGGCTCGTGACCTGTGAAGCGATCAGCGACTCCGCGCCGAGCGAGCCTGGCGGGGTGGGATTTGCGGCCGAAGCCTCGGTAGTCTTGCCGAAGGCGAGCAGGTTGATGATGTCCGCAGGCGGCAACGCGGGATTCGATGCGTAGTTCGTGTGCAGGCGATCGACCGGCCCATCGAAGTGCATCATGATGTTGTAATCCTGGATAGTGGTGTTCACGCTCGCGTTCACCACCGGCTGCGTCTCGTAGGGATTCACGAAGTTGATCGTCGCACTTTCCAGAACGTAGCGGTTGCCGTTGAAGATCAAATCGCCACTGTTTAGATTTACGCGGCCTAGGATGACCGGCTGCGCCGCCGTGCCGCGCACCTGCAGATTCGCGGTGCCGTCCAGACTCAGCGTGCGGCTCACCAGGCTGATGCCGTTGGTCGCGGCCACGTTCAAATTGAGCGCCAGATTTTGGGTGAAGCCCTGCGAGGGCGGCGGTACGGTATCGCCGGAGAACTGGCCGATAAAGTTCATCATGTCGAAGTCCGGCGTGAACGAGAGCTGATAAATGTGAATGTCGCCGCCTAGCTGCGCGGCCTGCGGCGTTCCCGTGAGCGCAAGATTCATTCCCAATCCGGTACGCACGCCGTCCGGATAAAGCAGGCGAATGCCTTTGCCTGCGACCGCCATGTCGAAGCTGAGCGAGGGACGATAAACAACGCCACCTTTGGCTGTGACCTGACCGCCGCCGACTTTTCCAGTGAAGCTGGTGATGTCGAGCCGGTCTTTCGTAAGAGTCAAGACGCCGTTCCCATTTTGGAGTCCAAGCGGCAGGTCGCCGCTGGCAAAGCCGGCATTTACGACCTGAATTTGGCCTTCGACGTTAGGATTCGTGCGCTGGCCGTAGGAATTTACGTTGAGCTTCAGTTCGCCACTCGTTACCAAACTCGGATCGAACAATTGCACAATTTTCAAATTCACAGTGCCCAGCGCTAGCAGGGAAGCGGGAGCATTCTTGTTCATCGGCACCGTTGCCTGGAATTGCAGGTCGGTGTCGGTGCCGCGCAATTGCGTGCGCTGGAGCGTGAGTACGTCATTGACGAAATCGATGTGGATCGGGCTCACGGCGCCGAGCTGCACCGTGTTCTTGTAATCCACATTGAGCGTCGGAATTACAACATGAGCCTGCAGCAGGGCTTTGTCTTTGAGTGGTCCGTGCACGGTCGCGTGCAGTTCGGTTTGTCCCGTAATGTTGCCTGCCTGTGAGGGAGCATACGCCGCGACGATCGTGCCCAGTGGAATCGCCTGCGTATCCAGCGTGGCATTCGCGTAGTAGTCGCCTGTCATGTTTACCGTGCCCTGGCTGCGAATGGAGGTGTTCAACACCTGAGAATTGAGGTTATAGCTGCCGACGTGGTTGGCAACATTCGCGTTCAGGGCAATACCGTTGATCGCCTGATTGTCGATGACCAATTTGGGAATGCGCGCCTGCGCCGTTAGCTGCGGATTTTTGATTGTGCCCTTCCCGCTCGCGACCAGCGTCAGCACGCCAGTCAGGTTCAGATTGCGTGCCTTCACGGTTTCTAGCTGTCCCAGCTTCAGGCCCGGCACCTGCAATTGGGCGTCATAGGCTTGGGTCTTGGGATAGTAAACGAGGTTGGCCGTGGCAGCGCCCGCAGGCAAGCGCGCGGCCAGATCGGCATTCACCACCTCTCCGGTTCCCGAGAATTTCGCAGTCAGCGAATTGATCGGTTCGGATGAAACTTTGGCGTTGGTCAGGCTCAGATTGCCCTGACCAATCGGATTCAGTTCGCTGCCATGGAGCGCGATATTGGCCGAGAGCGTTCCTTGAATCGGCGTTTGTACGCCGGCTGCCTGACTCAATTCGCCAACGTTGAGCTGGTTGGCGTTGAACGCAACCTGGATGGGACTCGTGTCGCTGAACGCCCAATGATGGAGTCCCGCGCTCACGTTGAAGGTAACGCGTCCCTTGGTCGCCGGATCAAGTTCGCCATTCGCCAAGCTCGCGCCGGAAGGGCTGGCGTTCACGTCCGTCCGCAGCAGCCGCCATGTGGTGCCGTGCACACGAAGGTTGTTGGCTGTAAATTGTCCCACAAGATGCGGAGCTGCCGTCGTTCCGCTGACCGTGCCGTTGAATGCCGCTGTGCCATACAGTCCAAACGGCTGCGCGCCGGGTCCGCGAAATTCGTCGGCAATAGTTTCGAGTTCGTGCAGGTTGCTGGATTGCAGGTTCACGCGCAGGCTCGATCGATTGCTGACTGTCCCATTCAAGTTCAGCGAAGTCTGCGGCAGACGCAGATAGCTGTTCGCCAGAGTGATTTCTTTCGTGCGCTGCGAGTAGCCAGCATGGATCACGCCATCGAGCGGGACCGGCGCAGCGTTGCCGGCGCTGGGCGCGACAGCAGCGTGCAGCCTGGCATTCGCTTTGGCGAGCATGTTGGCGAAGGTGCGTCCCCAGGTGGCGTCGGCATCGGCGTTCATGGTTCCGGTCAGTGCGACTTTCTTCAACGCAGGAGAATTCATCACCGACTTAACATCCGCCACCGAGACTCCTCGCAGCGTGGCCTTTAAGTGTGACTGCGAAGCGCCAGTCAGGTCGCGCATGGTGAGCGTGCCCGTCAGCTCGCCGCCGAGCAGTGCTGCATGCATGTCGGTGACATCGAGATTGCCGTGCGCGACGGTGTACCGCGCGCCAAGATCGCGGATGGTCGTGTGCAGGCTGGGCGTGATCACTTCGAGCGAATTACTATTCAGATCGCCATTCAAGTTGACCAGCGCGATCATCGGCGTATTCGGCTCACTCTGGTAGCTGAGCGAGCCCCGCGCGTGCAGAACACCAACCGGCAGCGAAGCATTCTTCAGCGTGCGGCGCAACTGGCCGGCATCGAGCGCCGCCGTGTAAGTCGCCTGGATGTGCGGATGCATGTAATCGGTGAGCGTAGCGTTCAGCACAAATTGCGAATTGCCGCTGCGCAGCGTCGCATCTTTCAGCGTGAATGCCTGAGGAGTGGCATCGAAGCTGGCGCTCAGGTCGTGCGGGACAGGATTGAAATTCTCGAATTTCAGGTGACCGTTCTTGTAACTGAGGTTGCCCGAATAGCGTTTCTGCGAGGTGTCAAACGTCGAGCGGAAGGTCAGGTCGTGCAGGTCGGCGTCCATCACGCTCTTGCGGTTGTTGTAGTAAATCTCGCCATTATCGAGGAGCGCATGGCGCACGCCGAGATCGAAGACGCTGGTGTTGCTCTGCTGCTTGTTGCTCTTCGTCTGCGGCAGGTTATCGACGCCATGCGCATCGACGAACAGTCGCGCGACCGGATGGTCGATGGTGACATCCTCGAGATACCAGGTGCGGCTCAGGATCGACGTGACCTTCACTCCCGCATGTAGATGATCGATCGTGAGCAGCGGAGGATTCGGATACGGCTCGGCTCCGTGAATCACCACATCGTAAAGATCGAGGCTCGGCGAAATGCCGTTGAAATGCAGTTGGAAGTCTTTCGCCTGAAGTTGCACGCCGAGCGCCGCAGCCGCCTTTTGCTCCGCCTTCTTCAAGACATACTGGTGAAACGATTGGTTATGTAGCAGGACATAAACGGTCACGATGGCCGCAATGATCAGCAGCGCGATAATCCCGGCAGTCCACGCAACGATCTTCTTCCAGCGCGAATGGTGAGCGGGCTGCTCGGGCGGAGTTCGCTCTTGCGGTTGGTCGTTGTAATAAGGAGGTAGGTTCGGCGCGGCCAAGAAAAGCTCCTAAGCGGCTAAGCTTCTAAGCTCCTAAGCTTAAGGTCAGTACCATTCGCGGTAGCAAACGGGTCAGACGCACTGGTCGCCTGGACCCGAGCGCTCACCCACTCCCTACCGGGAGCGGTACTGACCGCGATAGCTTGGGAGCTTAGCAGCTCAGAAGCTTGGATCGGCCTGTCAAAACGCCTGGCCGATCGTAATAAAGTACTGAAATGGTTTGAGTCCGGGAGGAGCATTCAAGTTGTAACCGAAGTCCACGCGGACTGGGCCGACGGGCAGGGCATAGCGAAAACCAAAGCCGACACTGTTCGTGTATTGCCCATGGAAGCCGATTGTGCGGAAGACGTTGCCGCCATCGTAGAACGGTACCACGCTTAGTCCTTGCTTGAGCGGCACGGGAATGCGGAACTCGGAATTCACCAGGAAAAGCTCATTACCTCCGACAGGCACCGTAATCGGCGCGCAGGTGCTCGGATCTGAGGGATTGCCGCAGGCCGGGATTGTCCGCTGCGGGCCGGCGCCGTTCAGCGGGAATCCGCGCAGCGTATTCGGACCACCGGTAAAGAACGTTTCGCTCAGCGGAACATGGCCGCTGAATGCCTCGGCAAATCCCAGGCGAATGCTGTTGGCGAAGATGATGTTGTCGGGAATCTTCTTGTAGTACGCGACCTGCCCCAGCAATCGCCCGAAATTGAAGTTCGAGCCCAAAGAAGATGGGTTCATGTCCAATTCGAGGGTCTCGTAAATGCCCTTGTGCGCGTCGAGGATGAAATCACGGGTGTCGCGAACGTATGTCGCCGAGAGAGTGGACAGGCGCACGTGCTGGTCTCCAGCGGGCACGAGCTCGGGGATCAGCAGGTTGGTAATTCCCGTTTCGGAAAATTGATAGCGCAGAAATAGATTCGTGGTCTTATCGGGATTCAGAGCGCGCTGAAGCTGGTAGCCGCCTTGTCCGATCACGGATGTGAAGATGGGATTTTGCGCGTCATGCTCTGCCGAGATATTCGTGCTCGAACTCCAGTTCGTACCGAACCAGAACGGATCGGTGTAGATGATCGCTCCGCGCTGGTCGAGCCGCGCGCCCAGCGCGGTGAAGCTCAAGGATTCCGCTTTCCCCCACAGGTTTTTTCGCGTGTACTCGATGAGCGCGCGCGGACCGTAGTAGGTCTTCTGGCTAGTCTTGAATTTGTTGGATAAGCCCACCACAGGCAGTCCCGGCACGGCGACGGTGCCGCTGGGAATGCTGCCGCCGCGGTTGATCACGTCAAAGCCGAAGCCGTAGGTGAGGTCATTCTTTTTGGCCTCGTGCACCTTCACAACCACGTCTTCTTGCGTCTGCGTGGTGATGCGGCGGCGCGGATCGATCTCCGCCCAGTCGAAGACGCCGAGATTGTAGAGCTGCGTTTCGGAAGTGAGCATCTGGTCTTCGCGCAACGGCTGGCCGACCGGTACGGTGGTCTCGCGACTGACTAACGACTGCCGCGTGTCGCCGCGTCCCAGGGTCACAAGTTGATTGGTGTGCACCTGCGGGCCTTCGTCGATCACATACGTCACTTCGAGATGGTGCTTGTCCTTGTCCGCCGGCTTAGCGCTCTCGCGAAAGGTGGCGATCAGGTATCCCAGGTTGAGATAGCGCGCCATGATGTGGTTGCGGTCCTCATCAACCAGCTTCTGCGAATAAGGTTTGCCCGGACCGAGATTCAGGCCTTTCGGCGCTAGCTGCGAAATGGGCTGCGTGTTGTTGCCCTCGACCTTCAGGGCCTCGACGATGTCGCGCTCGCCTTCGGTGACACGAAATGTGACGAAAACGTCGCCTTTATTGGTGGTGACCTGCGGGACGACTTTCACATCGCTGTAGCCATCGGCCTGATAGACGGCCTCCAGGTTTTTCACGCTTGTATGCAGCAGCTTGTCGCTGAATTTTCCGTGAGAGAAGATGTGCTCTTTTTTTACGGCCACATGCGGCATCAGTTTGTCGTCGCTCAGGTGCTGGTTGCCGGCGATCGTCACTTTCTCGACGCTGTGACGCGGCCCTTTCACGATCTGATAAACGATGGTCTCGCCGTTGGCTTGCTTTTGCGTGGTGACGTTCACCTTCGCGTCAAAGTAGCCCTTGGACTGAAAGTAGGAAACGAGGTTGTTGCTGCCTTCCTGGATGATTTCGGGATCAACGCCGACTTCCTGGTAGACGGACAGAAGTTTTTTCTTGTCCCAACTCCACACGTGAGCGCCTTCGACCTTCACATGAACCAGCGGTCCGGACTGGACGTTGAAGGTCAGGTTCGCATGGTTGTTGGTGGGATCGTAATTCGCGGAAATCAATTTGATCGTGGCGTCGAGGTGGTCCTGCTTGATCAGCGCGTTCTGCATGTACTGCGTAGCGTTTTGCAGTTTTTTGAGCGAGTAAGTCTTCCCGGTGCGGATGGAAGAATTGCGGATGCGCGCCAGGAACGAATGCAGCACGTCCTGCAGATGCTTGGTTTCCTGCGGAGAGGCTCCCTCCATGGTCACAGTTCCAAACTTCGCCTTCTTTCCCAAAACGGTATCGAAGAAGACGTTGGCCAGACCGTGAGTCTTATCGGTTACGACTCGTGACGTAACTTTCGACTGGAAATAGCCTTCGCGCCGGAAGAATTTCTCCAGGTCTTGCCGGGCGTTCTCTACGTCCACTGGCGTGTAGGCGCCGCGCGGAGGATAACTGGCGACCTGAATCAGCCGCGCGTAGGAAAACCTCTTCCCGGCTCCGGGAAACTGATAAATGCCGAAGTACACTGCCGGCTCGAGAATGAAGAGCACGCGCACGCCCTGCGCTTCCGGACGCACCTGCAGTTCGATGTTCTCGAATTTTCCGGTGCTCTTGAGCGCCGCGATTGTCTGGTCCACTTTGGCTTGCGCGAATGGCGCATCCTGCTTTTGCGCGAGCAGCGGCAGGAACGGGGACATGTCCATGTCCGGCTGTCCGGCCAGTTCGACAGAGACTACTTTTTGACCTTCATAAGAAGGAAGCAGCTCTTTGGTTTGCGGCGAGGTTTTCGCCACCTGTGCCGGAGGGGCCGGCGGTCCAGCTTGAGCAAAGAAAAAGGTCGCGCAGAGCAACACGTCGAACAAAATGGCGCACCGGTAGCGCCAACCTGAAAAGACCATATCGAGCACAGTTTTTGGATGTCAGAGTTCCTCAGGTGTTTGTCTGCCCGGAATTGCTGATGTGGGGTGGTGGGGAGCGTGTAGCCTTCCTACAATCCGGTCATCCTGAGCGAGGGCGAACGCACGAGTCGAAGGACCCCAGCGATGCTAGTGAGGTATATGCTCTTTAAGCTTTGGCGCGGGATCAGTGAACAATTCTGTCGGGTGCAGATACGCTGGGATTTCGCAGCTAGAGGCCGTAGGCCGGAATTCTTTAGCCCAGGCCGTGAGGCCTGGGTATGCGGATACGGTGTCCAGAGCCCCGACGGGGCGGAACTCGGGAAGCTGATCGATGAGTGCCGCGCCTCCGGCGCTCGGGATTCTGAGGGACATTACCCAGCCCTCACAGGCTGGGCTAAAGAATGTCGCGCCTTCGGCGCTGGTATCGGTTCGGGTTCAGTGAGTCTAGAACGCGAACTGTTCATCCTCGGGAAAAGCGAGGTCCCTCGCTCAAGATGACCGATTATGGATCTGGCGAGACGCTCACAGAAATCTCACGCGGCGAGATCAAGAAGCGCCAGCCCGGTCTCGCTGTCCAGACTACGCTGAAGATACGCCGGCGTTTCAATCACGATGATCTCCAAAGTTGGCCAGACTTGCGCCTGGAGCAGGTGTCCGCCATGGGCGCTGCCGTCACGCTTGCCGACGATCACGTGGGCGTGCAGCTTGGCTGTTCCATCTTTGCGCGCCAAATTGCCGATCAGCGATAACAGTTCGACTTGCTCCTTGATGTCGATCGGCAGGTAATCGCGAGAGTTGCGATCAAAGTATCCCAGCCGTACGCGCTGGAATGCGCCAATGCCGTTGAGCTGCGCGCCGGTAATTTTGTTCTGCTCGGCAAAGCGCAGGAGCAGCGGAACGACATCGTCGTTTTTGTCGAAAACCACGGCGAAGGTTCGCAGTCCCTGCGACTCCGATAGAAGCTTCGATTTCACAATTGATCCTCGCTGAGTTAGAGATCGGAGCAGATCAGCGGGTTGACAATGGCCCACCGGCTTCAGCCTGAATCGAGCTGCGCAAGCCGCCACACCCAAACTGAACTGCCTTTAGTGCATCCAACCGAGTAGGGAGCACGTCAAAGACGTTCTTTTGACTGCTGCCAGCAGCCAAAGTGAAGAGTCCCGCTCCTATCCGTCGGATTCAGAAGCGCAGGTGGTCCTCGTTCGTGCCGGCGCTCGCCTGCTTCGGCGTCACTGCGCTCGTGCTCCTGATGTTCCTTCACTCCGTCGATCTGAAACCGAAGGTCGGCGAAAATTTCTTCTTCTCGAAAAACGATCCTCAGGTGCGGGAAGACAACGAGATTTCCAGGATGTTCCCGCAGACGACGGAGATCGAGTTGACGGTTAGCGGCGATATTGCGTCAGCCTCGTACCTGGAGCGGATCCGCGAATTGTCCGACGCGGTCTCGAAGGTGCCCGGAGTCGAAGACGTGATCTCGCTCGGCCGCAAGCCGGCGCCAAAGGACCTCAACGATGCACTGAAGAGTCCTCTCTGGACGAGTATTCTGATCGCCAAAGATCACAAATCCACTGACGTGATCGCCCCGGTCAAAGATAACGTCGGCGCAACAACGATCAGCAGCTTTCAGGCCGTGCAGAGGAAATTTGATCGTCCGGGCTTCCAAGTGGTGATCTCGGGAGTGCCGTACGTGACGGAATTGATTTCGCGGACGCTCGAAGGCGATCTGCGGACGTTCATCCTCGCCGCCGTCTGTGTCTTCGGTGTGGTGTTACTCGTCATCTTCCGCTCGCTATGGATTCTGCTGGGCACATTCGTCGCCTGCGCAAATTCCAGTGCAGCGACGCTCATCATTACGCAGCGCATTCATATTCCGGTTGGACCGGTTACGGCGAACCTTTCGACCATGGTGTTCGTGATGACGCTCTCGCCCATGGTCTATCTGTGCTTCAACTGGAAAAGAATTCGACAGCAGGAAAAGTCAACCGGACGCGCCGCCGTCTGGAGCGCCGTGAAAGAGACGGTTGGGCCGTCGTTCTGGAGTGCGGTGTGCATGCTGCTGGGTTTCGGCAGCCTTCTGTTGGTGAAATCGACACCGATGGAGCACCTGGGGACCGGCGGCGCAGTCGGCGCGGCGATGGCATTCCTCGCTGCGTACACGCTGTTTCCCTGGTTTCTCGTTCTGGCGTCACCCTCACAAACGAAGCTGAGCTGGACGAAAGCCGTCGAGTCGCGGCTGCGTTCGTTCTTTTCCGTACGCCATCGTTGGGTTGCGGTTGCGCTCATCGTCTTCGCCGTCGTCGCTGCGATCGGGCTGCCCCGGCTGGATACAGACCCGCCGCTATTCGCCTATTTCAAAAAGGGAAGCGACATTCGCAAAGGACTCGAGGCCGTCGATCGCGCCGGTGGCAGCAGTCCGCTGAAGCTGGTCGTCGAAGACCGACACGACGCTGCGTTAGGTAACGGCGAAGCCTATACCCGGCTCAAAGACCTTCAGAGCGCACTGGAAAAAGATCCTGCCGTGGGTAAAGTCATGTCCCTGCCGCTCCTGCTGAGCGAAATCCGGCGTCACTGGTACTCGATGTTCCTGTCTACCGGGAAGGAGATTGGCATCCTGGAAGAACCGAAACACGGCGACCCAGCCCGCCAGTTTCTGACTCCCGACCACAAGAAGACGCTGTTCCTTTTGCGAATGCGGGAAACGGTGCGGAGCGCGTCGCGCGAAGACGTGATCCATCGGGTCGAGAGGACAGTTCAACGCGCCGGCTTTCGCACGCTGCTGGTAGGTGGCGAGTACAGCCTGCTGAGTGACATGGGCCGGCTCATTACATCCAGCATCATCTCGGGCATTCTCATTCTGATCGGCATTTTCACCGTGATGGGCTACTTCTTCTCGCGCTCATTTCGCGCAGCCGCGGCCATGCTGATAACGCTGGCCGTCATTCCGGTTGTAGTGCGTGGTTACATCGCCTGGCTCGGTATGCCGCTGGACTACATTACGGCGTCGGCGACTAACCTCGATCTGGGCATGGGCGTGGACGCGATGATCTATCTCACCGTATTCGCGAAGCGTGAGAGTGCCGGCCTCGGCTCGTGGGAAGCATGGTCGAAGGCCTGCTCGCATCTGTGGCGGCCGATCGGAACATCATTGCTCGTGATCTGCTGCGGATTCGGCATCTTCCTGTTATCGAATTTTCCGCCTACGGTGCGCTTTGGAGTCTTCGTGATGTTCGGCTCCGCAACCGCAGCCAGCGCTGCGCTGTTTCTGTTCCCGTGGCTGGCAACCGTCTCCCGAAGAAGCAAGAAAGCCGAGGTTGTTCCGGATCACGTGCGCGCCGCATAGGGTTAACAGAGAGTACATCTCCGTCTCATCAGGCCGCCGGGGTAACGGAACCACCAGCGGTAGCGGGTGGGGAGTTGCTGTTACCGTTGGAACCACCTGCCGTAGCGGGTGGCGTTGGTGATGTTTTCCTGGCGGTGAATTCAATGACTCACGGATCCACGCGCGTCTGGAGCTTTTTGGTCCTTCGCCACAGAAAATCTATCTTCGACAGGCTCTCAGGCTGTCCCGGATTTCCCTGATTTGCTCGCCAGAGCGAGAGGCTCGGCACCCGCCCTATTTTTCCCTTTACTGAGGTATTACAGTAATTGTCGCGACATTAGACTGCACGATCTGATCCTGTTCATTGCCCGATGCGGCCCGAGATACCTGTATTGCATATTTGTCGGGTTGACTCAGATCGTGTACCCAGGATATTCGACTCTCTCTCGTTACGCTTTCTCCTGGCTTCAGGGTGCACAGTTGCGTGCTGCCTGGTACAAGTTCTGGATGCGCGATCTTCTTCTTTGCGGAATTACCGTGGCTGTCACGCACGATATAATGGAAGCGAAGATCCGTGCCGCTTACATAATAGGTGGAACAGTCAATGTCATGATCTGAGGTATTGGTCATCCGAATAGTGATCCAAACCTCCGAGCCAGCTTTGATCTGTGGCTTTCTGGCGCTTACGGTCAGCGAGAACGGCTGAGCCGGATCAGCCCCAAAACTGAGCACCGAAACAGTCGTGATCAGCAAAATCCTGAATAATCTATTCATAAATCCTCCAATGTGTTACGGGCAAACCGCTGTAGAGACATTTCCCCAAGTCGGATAAGACCGGGTTGGCCAGACCATAGCACCTTTTGGACCACCGGCAGGTGACGGCGCTGGGGTGCCCCCGAACACCGTTTGTTTGGGTAGTCGAACCGGAGAACTGCCTCCCTGTTCCTCCCCTGTTCGTTCCCTCAGCCGGACCAGACTCCGGGCAGGAGACTTCCACCTATCAGCTTGAAAACAAATAACATCCTGCGCACAATTTTGCGATTTGTCACGATTTGTGACTGCGAGTCCCCCTGTTAATTTCCCTGTTAGCAGGGAACTCTGGTTTTCGGAACTGCCACAGATTGGGGAAATTGAGCCAGACGGATTATTGGTCCGTGTGGCCGACCGGGAACGTAAGTCCGCGCTGCTGGTTGGCCTTGATCGTTTGATCGAGGTCGAGATCGCTGACCGGGACCTTGGTCGCGCGCTGGTCGGAGAGTATCCAGAGGGTCGGTCCGACGATCGCGTAGCTCTGAGTTTCCACCCGATGGCCGTCGCGGAAGACCAGGAGTGTGGGCGGGCCTTTTGGCTCTGGCGCGGCGTTACCGGCGGGCGCATTTCCCGGATACGGATAAGGCTGCTGTTCCAGATCGGCCTGAAGCTGGTCATTCTGCTCTTGCAGCGACTGCACCTGCGCGCTGAGATCGTTCAGTTGATTGCTGAGTGCGGAGTATGTCGCGCTGCCGGTTGAGAGATCGTAAGAGTACGGGCCGAGCGAGTAATACGGATTCCACATTGGTCCGTAAGTCAGGCCGGCGTAGCCATCAAAAAACGGGTCCCAGTAGCTGGTGTAGAAGAAGGGCGAAGTGTAGAAGAACGGGAACGCGAAAAAGTAGCTGTGAACAAACGGAAAATGACGATGGTGAAAACCGAAGCCAAAGCCGAAACCGGGACGGCGGTGCCCGCCGAACCAGAAGCCACCGCGGTTCACGCGCGTGGAAGCGAACACAGGCGGGCGAGGCACGCTGCCGATGCGTGAAGGAAATCTTCGCGCCTGCCATTGCAACGGACGCGGCTGACGCACCATCGGCGCGCGGAATGATACTCCGGGGCGGTACATCGGACGCGGAGCAGAAAACGTCCGCACACCGGAGAATCGTGGACCGGAGAATCGTGGACCTGAGAATCGTGGAGCGAAGGAGCGAACCGGACCCGAGCGCATCGGCGTCATCGGACGTGCGAACCCGCCCATGCGCATCCCAGCGTGACCGCCCGAAAAGTGCGCTCCCCCAGAAAAATGAGATCCGCCGGAGAAGTGCATGCCTCCGCGCTGGCCGTAGAGCGGCAGCGCGAGCAGAGCGCAAATACACGCGGCTAGGAGAGCCCGCTGCATGTTTTCATTGTACTGCTGCAGAGATGCAGGGAACAGGTGACAGGGAATAGGTTACAGACGACACGGGTTTAGGTTCTAGACGACAGGTTAACCTGGTTCCCCTGTTCCCAGTCACCTGTAACCTGCCTTATCGCGCTGAAGCTGCCAGCCGGTGATAGTCGACATCAGAATGGGGCGAGAGCAGCACCCAGAGCGTGTAAATTCCCAGCGCGGTCCCGACGGGAATATTGATGAGCGAGATGAAGCCCATCAATAGGGTTAGCGGACGTCCCCAGCTCTGCCTCTCGATTAGTCCGAAACCCGCGATTACGCAAAATGCTGATTTCACCAGCAGGAAGATAGCGATCCAAGTCAGGAGCGGGTGAACGAACGCTGCGTTGTCGCCGGAGGCGAATCTGCCGAAGATCGTATGCGCCACGATCAGCAGCACCGCCCCGCCGAGCGCGTGAAAAATCGCATAGACGATCCAGAGAATGCCGAGCAGCTTGGCGTGTTGCTCGACGCGGGTGAGCGGCGGTCGTCCCAAAATGGGACTGCCGCATTTGCCGCACACGGCTTGTTCTGCGTACACCGGACTTCCACAGGAATTGCAAAACATGCTCCCTCCAGAAAGAAGCTACAAAGTACTACAGGTCGCTTCGCGTTCTGAAGGGAATTACGCGCGGGATTGGGCCAAGGTTCCAACAGAACCGCCTGCGGTAGCGGGCGGGGCCTTTCGTGCGTTGGTAAGGGATGCAAAGGCACCACCCGCTACCGAAGGCGGTTCTGTTGAAATCACCAGATTCGGCAAACCTGATCCGCGGGTTTGGTCATGGGCTGGCCGGCTTTGCAGGAGAATGCTTTGGTGAACTGGGGCATGTTGACCACCACGCCGTTGATCCGGTAGCGTGCCGGCGAATGCGGATCGGTCATGGCGCGCAGCCTCTCATCTTCTGGACGGTCGTTTTCGCAGGCCCACTGCGCGAAGCCGACGAAGAACCGCTGATCGGGCGTGAGTCCGTCGATTGGCTGCAGGTCTTTGTTCTTGTCCGCGCCTTTCCATGCCATGTAAGCGAGGATTTCTCCGCCGAGGTCGGCAACATCTTCGCCAAGCGTCAGCTTGCTGTTGATGTGAACATCATCGACAACTACGTACTTCGCGTACTGATCTTCGACGCACGCGGCGCGCTGCTTGAACTTCTCCGCATCGGCTTTAGTCCACCAATCGCGCAGGTTGCCTTGCGCGTCGAACTGGCGGCCTTCGTCGTCGAATCCGTGCGTGAGCTCGTGGCCGATGGTGCCGCCGGTATCGCCGTAGTTCGGAGCATCATCGATCTTGGCATCGTAGAGCGGTGGCTGCAGCACTCCGGCCGGGAAGTTGATGTCGTTCATCTGCGGATCGTAGTAGGCGTTGACCGTAGGCGGAGTCATGCTCCACTCGGCGCGATCTACCGGCTTCCCGATCTTGTTCAGTTCGCGATGAGATTCGAAAATCGTCGCCTGGCGCACGTTTGCCAGCAGATCGTCAGGCACGATCGTGACTGAACTGTAGTCGCGCCAGCGGTCAGGATAGCCGATCTTGTTGCGCATTCCGTGTAGTTTAACCAGCGCCTGGCGTTTGGTTTCAGGACTCATCCAGTCGAGATGTTCAATCCGCGTCGCCATCGCGTCTTCGATACGGCGGACCATGTCGAGCGTGCTCGCCTTCAGTTGCGGTGAAAATACTTTACGCACGTACGCCTGGCCGAGCGCTTCGCCCAGGTCGCGATCCACGTATTGGACGCAACGTTTCCAGCGCGGCTGGAGCTCGGTAGCTCCGCGCAGGTACTTGCGATAGAAATCGAAATTCTCCTGCACGAAAGCGTCGGAGAGGTAGGGCGAGTCGGAATTCGCGATGTGGAAGCGCAGGTAGTTCTTCCAATTGTCGAGAGGCTCGTTGGCCAACTCAGAATTTAATTCCTTGAAAAATGCAGAGGGCATGACGTTCAGGATTTCGAAACTCGGCGCATGAGAATTTGCGAAGAATGCCGACCAATCGAAATTTGGAGCCAGCGTGTTCAGGTCCGCGATCTTCATCTTGTTTTTGCGCTTATAAGGATCGCGCAGGTCGACGCGCGTGAGCGACGCTTCGGCCAGTGCGGTTTCCATACGCATCACGTTCGTGGCTTCGGTCTTGGCCGATTCCGGCGAGTCGCCGAGCAGTTCCAAGACCTTCTGCACGTGCTGCAGATACCGATCGCGAGTCTCTTTCGATTTGTCGTCCTGCTTGGTGTAGTAATCGCGATCGGGAAGTCCCAATCCGCCTTGACGTATGCCAGCGATCTGCTGCTCGGAGTTGTCGGGATCCTGGAGAGAACCAGAGCCAAACATCATCGAGCTGCCCTGAGTGGCAAGTTGCAGCCGCGCGACTATCGGAGCGAGGTCACGCACTGACTGCATGCGCGCGATCGCATCCAGTTCCGGCTGGATCGCCTGCACGCCACGACGATTCGCGGCAGCCTCGTCCATGCAGGCCCCGTAAAAGTCGCCGATCTTTTGCGCGACGGCGTCGCGCTGCTGTGCGTGCTCGGCTTCTTCGAGAATGCCGCGCAAGAACGTCAGATTGTCTTCGTACAGCTTGCCGTACACGCTCCACGAGGTCTGGTCCGGAGGAATGGGATTGTTCTTTTGCCAGCCTCCGCACGAGTATTGATAAAAATCGACGCACGGATCGACTGACTTATCCATCGACTCCGGATTCAAGCTCGGCGAATACGCCAGCGCAGGCTCGCCTCCCGGCGGCGCGACTGACGCACTGGTCTGCGATCCCGGCTGCTGCGAAGTTTGCGAATTCTGCGAAAACGCAGCAATGCAACTGAGAAGAATTGCGAGCAATAACGACGAACAGGATTTAGCCACGATTCACTCCTGAGTGGAAGCAGAAGGTTAGCAGAAAGATCTTCGCTAGAAAACCGGCTCAGGCAACCTCCGACGAATGAGTGCCACCGATTCGGTCCCGAGGGAGCGCTGCATTTCGCCATCCTGCGATTCCACGGCTCTCATCCAACCAGAACGGGAGGAATCGTGTACGTGACGCGTGTCGGCAAGGCCACGTTCAAAGCCTTTAAAGATCTGGATCAGAACCACCTCCTCGCCTTTGCGGGCAGTCTTGCTTACTACTTTTTCATGTCGCTGATCCCCTTCATGATCTTCCTGGCCAGTGTCCTCTATTACATCAAGATTGCCGGACTATTCGACTACGTGCTCGGCGGTCTGGCGCACCTCGTTCCCGCCGAATCGATGACAATGATGCGCCAGGTGCTCACGCAGCTGATGGCTCAGCGCAGCGCCGGCATCCTGTCGTTCGGGATCGTCTTCACAATCTGGTCTGCATCCGGCGGATTCAGCGCGATGATCGAGGCGCTCAACGTCGCCTATGACGTGCAGGAAGGCCGCCCGTTCTGGAAGACGCGTCCGCTCGCGATTGGGCTGACGATCATCGTCGGCATTCTCGTCAGTATTCTGCTTTTCGCGATGTTTTTCGGACCGCGCTGGGGCGGCGAGCTCGCGGCCAAACTTCACATTGGCCCGCTGTTCACTAGTATGTGGTTCTACGGACGCTGGGCGCTGGCCGCGATCTGCGCGATTTTGTCGGTCGAGGTCATTTACTACCTCGCTCCCAATGTGGAACAGCGACGCTTCTGGCGCACGGTTCCAGGATCGCTGATCGCAGTTGCGCTCTGGATCGGGGCATCCTGGGTGCTGGGATTCTATCTGCAGCACTTCGGACAGCTCAGCAAGAGTTATGGGGCGCTCGGAGCAGTGATTGGCCTGCTGCTGTGGTTCTACGTGACCAGCGCCGCAATCCTCATCGGCGCCGAAATTAACGCCGAGCTCATGAAGGCCGCAGGCAAGCAATTGCCAATGAAAGAAACGGTCGAACCGGGGAAGGAAGAGGAGCCGCAGGTCCGTCGCGCCAGTTAGGTAGCGGCATACGGAACCTCTTGCGCTAGCGGGTGGCGCGACGGAACCACCTGCGGGAGCGGGTGGTGTTCTTGACGTGCGTAGGCTGGGATGGGCATGCCCCAAAATGCGAAAGGGCCGCGCCGGAGCGCAGCCCTTGAACCGCATGAAGAAAAATGAAGCCTTGCTATATCAGTTACCGCACTGCAAGAAGAACACAGCAGGCAACTACCCAGCCCCAGAAAGCGACCGTGTGGACGCCCATCCGGAACCAGACGTTGTCGAGCAACTCATTGTTCTCAAACATTCACTACTCCTGAGAATTGGGGGTCAAATTTACTGCTCGGGCCTACAGCTTGCCCACAACCATTAGGCCTCGTTTCGGACGGAACTTGAACAACAAAGCTCTTGCCGGAAGTCACTTAAGTAATGGCAGCGAGGGGGAGATCCCCGGACGATAGAGGCCGTCGCCGCGATTTCCAGCGAGGCCAAATCCCTGAGAACAGGCCACATGCCCTCGTTGGAGCACCACGACACATGAAAATTAGAGCGGCGGACTATCTGCGTTGAATACAAAGCGCTTAGCTCCAACGGTGAGGGATCAGCAGCGGATTGCCGGGAATTTGGCCGTTTGCAGTGGGCCTGAGGGTGGTACCGACGGTTTGTTGGAAGTGGGGGACTTGTAGCGGCCACGCAGAACCAACCGCAACGTCAGAGTGGCCACCTGCTACCGCGCGTGATTTCGGGCTACCAAATCTTCGCGAGGTTCTGAACGCTCTGAAGATAGTCTTCTTTCTCGATTCTTGCGGGAACGCCGAACTCGGATAGCAGGGCCATCATTTGTCCGATTCGGAGACCGGCAAGATTGGCGGCTTTTCCTAGCGAAGCTTCGCCCTTCTTGTACCTCTCGACGGCCATCAGAATTCTGCCGCGTGAGACTAATTCGCGCACGGACTTGGAGAGATCGCTGTGCTCTTCCTTCGTAAGTTTACTGAGGAATTCGTAATTTTCTGCGTCCATACGGATGCTCATCGTCTTCGTCATAATCTCTCCTTCAGTTTCAGGCGTGCGTCTTCCACTATTGCGTCGGCATAGCGCCCGAAAGCCGTCAGGTTCTTGAGTGTGGCCAATGCATTATCGCGATCCAACATCCCTCGATGATAACTGCGAAGCAGAATGCCTATTGCCGTGGTAAACGCCAAGCCGAGAAACTTGCAAGCATTAATTCCGTTCTTGTCATCAATCGCTACTAACTGCGCGTTTGTTTTGAGTGCGAGTGCAATCACCTCGGCTTCGCCTCGACCAAGACTGAAATCGGCTTGGAGCTTGGATACCAATCTGCCATTTGCAACCGTAATGATCTCGATTCTCGAATCATCCAGGGCTCTCTGAATTCTGAGCGCATCCATCGTCTTCTTAGCTCCGCAACATTCGCGGGCCACTTCCGCAGGAATCGCAACCTCCAGCCCAATACTTCCCAAAAAAGGTTCAAGCAGCTCGGTTTTGGAAGTAAGGATCAGCGTCGACGAATCGAAGATGATCATGTTTATGACAAAGTATTACAGACGTATTTTAGCACAGTTATCGCCACACCTGCGCTGTGAGATATGCCGCGCAAGCGACCAGAACGAGCCAGCATAGAAACACTGAGAACATGAGGTCTGCGATCCCTCGCTGCGGGCGAGCTTCGAGATAGCGGATTGCGGACCAGACCTCGGCATCGGACGGCTTGAGCTTGCTGGATTGCTTGGGGAAGGACACGAATTCCTGCTTATAGATTAGAGGAGTTTCGGGATTAGTAATGGCGAAATCTGGTGTTTTGGGAAAACAACCCCGAAAAGCACCACCCGCTATCGCAGGTGGTGCTGTCGGGAATCGCGAGCTAACTTGCCGCTTGGGCAAGTTCTGGGATGTTGCTCTCCAGCACTTCTTCTTCGATTGCAATCGCCGTGTGTCGGCGTGCGACCAGCATGTAGATCGACGGGACGACGAACAGGGTGAACACCGTTCCGATGATCATACCGCTCACCAGCATGATGCCGATGCTGTTTCTGGCGCCTGCTCCCGGACCCTTCGCGAGCACGAGGGGGAAGTGGCCGACTACCGTGGCTGCGGTGGTCATCAGGATCGGACGCAGTCTGGTTTCGGCGGCTTCGATTACTGCGGCCAGTTTGTCGCGACCGGCGATTTGTAGTTCGTTGGCGAACTGCACGATCAGGATTCCGTTTTTGGAGACGAGTCCCACCAGCGTGATCAGTCCGACTTCGCTATAGATATTCAGGGTGGTGAAGCCGAGGAACGAGAATAGCAGCGCTCCGGCGATTGCCAGCGGCACCGATCCGGCGAGCACGATGAATGGATCGCGGAAGCTCTCAAACTGCGCGGCTAGCACCAGGTAAATCAGGATCGCCGAGAGCAGGAAGGTTCCCAGGAACTTGCTGCCTTCCTGCCGTAGCTGGCGTGACTCGCCGGCGTAATCGATCGTGAAGCCCTGCGGCAGAATTTGCTTCGCCTGGTCTTCCAGGAATTTCAGCGCGGTATCGAGCGGAACCGGAGGCGGAATTACGCCTTGAATCCGCACGGCATTGAGCTGCTGGAATTTGTTGAGCGAGCGCGGCTCGGCCGTGGTCTTGATCGTGGCGAACGTCGAGAGCGGCACGAGCTGATTGTCCGAGCCTTTCACGTAAATTTGGCCGAGCTGCTCGGGCGTGAGGCGATCGACGCGTTTCACCTGGGGAATGACTTTGTAACTCTCTCCCTGAATGCTGAAGCGGTTCACGTAATTGCCGCCTAGCAGCGTGGAGAGATCTTTGCCGGCCTGGCTGAGGTCAACGCCTTGCGAACGCAGCTTGTCACGGTCGAAGACGATCTCGGCCTGCGGCTGATCGAATTTCAAATCGGAATCGGCATAGATGAACATGCCGCTCATGAACGCGCGCTTCACGAGTTCATTCGCAAAGTTCGCGAGCTGCTGCGGCTCGGCAGACGAGGCGATCACGAAATCCACCGGGAAGTTGCCGCCGCCGGGTAATGGCGGGGGTGTAAGCGGAATTACGCGCACGCCGGGAATCTGCGAGAGCGGTCCGGCCGACTGAAGCAGAAGCTGTTGCGCCGTCTTCGTGCGCTCGCTCCAGGGCTTGAGCACCGTGCCGCCGAATCCGCCGTTAGGATCGGTGATCTGGAAAATGCTGTCGCTCTCGGGGAACGAGTGATAGACGTTGTAAACCTGCGAAGCGTAAATTTTCGTCTGATCGAGTGTAGAGTTCGGCGAAGCCTGCAACACGCCAAAGACCACGCCTTGATCTTCCGCCGGCGCTAATTCTTTTTGCGAAAAGATGTAGAACGGCACGATCAGCAGGGCGACGATAATCCAGACGCCAAGTACAACGGGGCGATAGCGCAGGGTGCTGGTCAGCATCCGCGCATACAGATTGCGCACAGTGTCAAAACGGCGATTCGCGAATCCGGAGAATCCGCGTTCGGTGTCGCCGGATCGCAGCAGCTTCGACGCCATCATCGGCGAGAGCGTGAGCGCGACGATTCCCGAAATGAGAACGGCTCCGGCGAGCGTGAAAGCAAACTCGCGGAAGAGCGACCCAGTTAGTCCACCTTGAATGCCTACCGGCGCATAGACCGCTGCCAGCGTGATCGTCATCGCGATGATCGGACCGACGAGTTCGCGAGCGGCGTCAATCGCGGCGCGGAACGGCGTCTTGCCTTCGTGCAGGTGGCGTTCGACGTTTTCGACCATCACGATCGCGTCATCGACGACCAGTCCTACAGAAAGCACGATCGCGAGCAGCGTGAGCAGGTTGATCGTGAAGCCGGCGGCGAGCATGAGGAAGACTGCGCCAATGAGCGAGACCGGAATCGCCACGATCGGGATCAACACCGAGCGGAACGAGCCGAGGAAGAGGAAGATCACTATCACGACGATGACGAGCGTCTCGGTGAGCGTGCTCAGCACTTCTTTGATCGCGTCCTGGATGTACACGGTCGAGTCGTACGGAATGCCGACCTTCATTCCGACCGGCAACTGCGCGCGAATTCCCGGAATGGCATCGCGGACTTGCTTGATCACGTCGAGCGTGTTCGCCGTCGGCAGCACCCACACACCCATGAACGTGGCGGACTCGCCGTTGAAGCGAACATCTTCGTCGTAGGTCTCGGCGCCGAGGACAACATCGGCGATTTCGCCGAGGCGAACGACCGTTCCTTTTTCCTGCTTCACGACGAGCTGACGAAAATCGTCCGGCGTCCGCAGATCGGTGTTGGCGACCAGGTTCACAGAAACCATCGAGCCTTTGGTCTTGCCGACCGCGGAAAGATAATTGTTGTTCGCGAGCGCATCGTGAACGGCCGATGGCGTGATGCCGAGCGCGGCCATCTTGTCCGGCTTAAGCCAGATGCGCATCGCGAACGTCCGCTTGCCGAGGATGTCGGCGCGCTGCACGCCGCTGATCGCACTCAGCTTCGGTTGCACCACGCGCGTCAGGTAATCCGTGATCTGGTTTTGATCGAGCTGCGACGACGAGAAGCCGAGATACATCGCCGCAAACTGCGTGTCTGCGGTTTGCAGATCGATGACTGGAGCTTCGGCCTCCGGCGGCAGATCGTTGCGCACTTGCGCGACCTTGGCCTGAATTTGCGTGAGCGCGGCGTTGGTGTCGTAGTTGAGCTTCAGGTGCACGGTGATCGTGCTCAGTCCCTGCACGCTCGACGATTCCATGTAGTCGATGCCGTCGGCGCTGGCAATCACGCGCTCAAGTGGCGTGGTGATGAATCCGCGCACGAGATCGGCATTCGCGCCAACGTACACGGTGGAAACCTGCACCACGGCGATGTCGCTGCGCGGATACTGCCGCACGCTCAACGAGCGAATCGCCTGCAATCCGGCGATCAGGATCACCAGATTGACGCAGATCGCCAGTACCGGTCGCTTAATGAAGAGGTCAGTGAGCTTCATCAGTTGTCCTCAGGTTTCGGAGCCGGGTTGTTCTCTGGTTGCACTTTGTTGTTGACCGCGACGGCCGCGCCATTGCGCAGCTTGAAGACTCCCGAGGTCACGACTTCATCGCCGGCATTCAAGCCGGAAACGACACCAACCTGATCGCCGCGCGCGCCGTCCACTTTCACGAACTGCTGGCGCACGCCTTTGTACGTAGCCCCATTTGGGGACTTCAGTTCGGCGACGACATAGACGGAATCTCCGAACGGCGCATAGTTGATCGCCGAAGCCGGAAGCGGAAGTACCGTGCGATCAGCGCCGACTCCGACGGCAACCTGCACGAACATGCCGGGACGCAACTTGCCATCAGGATTCGCGAGCGTAGCCTGAATCTGGATGTTGCGCGTGGAGGAATCGACGACAGAGTCGATCGCATTCACGCGTCCGGTGAACTGGCGTCCGGGCAGATCGTCGGAGGTGAGATGGACGTTTTCGCCCACATGCACTTTCGTGAGCACCTGCTGCGGCACGCCGAAGTTCACGTAAATCGGATTGAGCGACTGGAGTTGCACAATGGGATTGCCGGCCGCGAGATATTGGCCGAGATTCACCTGCCGAATGCCGAGCACGCCCGAAAATGGAGCGCGGATCGTCTTGCGATCGATGGTCGCGCGAATTTCGGCGACGTTGGCCTCATACTGCTTTTGATCGGCCATCGCCTTGTCGTAGTCACTGCGCGAGATCACGCCGTCTTTCAGTAATTGCTGTGTGCGGTCGTAGTTGACATTGGCGAGATCGCGCTGCGCTTCCATCGAAGCGAGCTGCGCGCGCTCCTGGCGTGTGTCGAGCAGCACGAGGATGTCGCCCTGCTGCACGAATCGGCCAGACTCGAACTTGATCTGATCGACCGTGCCCGGAAGATCGGCGCTCACCATCACGCCATGGATCGCTGCGGTGGTTCCGACCACGCTGAGTGTCGACGGCCAGACCGCCTGCTTCGTAACGGTGGTCGTGATCGCCTCCGGCGGCATCTGGAAAGAGGCGTGAGACTTGATCGCCGCCTGCACCTGCTGAAATTTGAAATAGCCGAGGCTCGCGATTACCACTGCCGCAATGACCAGCATGAAGAACATCCGTTTCGCCATAAGTTCCTCTGGTTCGTGAAAAATTCGTTGTGTACCGTGTTAGCTGTTTTTCGTCCCAATTGCCGACTTGGGGGGTCCGTTTAGGAAGTAAGAAACCGACATTTGATGCGGGTCGGCGCGATGGCCGGTTTGTGGATTCCATTCGTCATAACTTGCTCGTCATCGTCTATGAAAAGTTGTATTCGCATCACTCAAGAATTAAGACATCCGATTGTTTGCGGGAGCAAAAGGATGCGAAAAATTCTCGAAGCGCATTCCCAATTTTGCACAGAAAATTTTCGACATCCTTGTGCTCTGTGGCTATGACGAGTGAGGGTGGGGAAATCGACAGGAGATAGGCATTTTCTGATTTGCCTATGCGACTCTTAAAAAGAACGGTCATGAGTCGGTGATCTACTTCCGATAAGTGTTATGCCATGACTGGGCAACTTTAGTATTTATGAGTCTTTGTCAGACTTTTGCTCTTAGAAGCAATAGCAGCACTCTCTAGACTGTCATTCTGAGCGCCTCTTTTGCGCGAAGAATCTCCGCTGACACTTTCGTCTGTACATGCCGTGTCCGGGTTCAGCGGGCATTTTCGCGTGGAACCCGGAAACGGCCATGTAGTCCGAAGCCGTTCGCGGAGATTCTTCGGCCAAAACCAGGCCTCAGAATGACAGTTCTCTGATGCCTGTTTCTTTTTTGAGAAGTACTGGCAAACGGATCTTCACCGTCGCGGTGTACGAGAGGTTTCTTCCAATTGCCGATAGAGCGCCTGATTTGTTTGGCGCGACTTCTCACGGAGCGCTGCAAATTCCTCTGCACCCTGTTCCAAATACGAATCAACCTCCGCCTGGTGGCCCAGGTAGAAGGCTATAGCTCCATACACTTCTTCGAGCCGGAGAACCGGAAACGACTGGGCGATGCTCTCCGGAGATGCTCCACGGAGAAACGCATACACGATGGAATCGAGCGAAACACGAGTTCCTGCGATCCAGAAGCCGCCATCACGCTGCTCGATGTAATCTCGCGCCATCACCAGTAGCCTTTCACAACGGGCCAATTATAGCTGGATTTGAGTTCGCTTCTGCGCGTAGCGGCTATTGCATATCCGAGTTCTGGCACTCGTGTAACATAGGCAGGCCCATGAGCAAGGTTGATCCTCTAGCGGAACGAGAGCGACTGGCTCACGTTTATGCCGCGTACGTGGACGAAGAACTCGATAAGCTGCTCGAAGCAGCGGACGAACTGAGTGAGCCGGCACGCGAGGCATTAAAGGCAGAAATCGAACGACGCGGGGGACATGTCGAATACGAGTGGGAATCACCCGGCGAAGAGCGCGAGCATCCCGAACCGGTTGTGGTCGCCACATTTCGCGATTTAGATCAGGCAGCGATGGCTCGTGGTGTCCTGCAGTCCGCAGGTATCGAGTCTTTCTTGACAGATGAAAATACAGTCCGCATGGACTGGTTCTGGTCGAACATGCTCGGCAATATGCGGCTGCTGGTGAGAGCCGAAGATGCAGAAGCTGCAAAGGAAATCCTCGCTCAGCCAATTCCGCAAAACTTCGAGACCAGCGAGGGCGATCCACTCTATGAGCAGCCCAAATGCCCAAAGTGCGGTTCGCTGGACATCGAATTTGAAGGATGGAATCGTGTTCTGGGACTCACCGCTGCTGCCGTCCTCGCTCCACTGCCAGTGCGGCGCGATGCGTGGAAGTGCCACACCTGCGGGGCCGAGTGGCAAGAATTGCCGGATGAAAACGTCCAGGTCTAGGGCTTTTTCCCCAATCCCGAACAGCACTACCCGCTACCGCAGGTGGTTCCGATCTGGCCCCGCAGCGTGACACTAGGCTGATCATTCGCTTTTAATAGTTCCAATGGCCATAGCTCCTTCCATGGCAGAGACACAGCTCCTGAGTGGTCCTCCAATCGGAAAGCTCGCGCCTCTGCGTCCGCATCCGCAGCTTTATGAGATCAATGCGTTGGCTTGGTTGCATCGCTTGGGGCAGCAGATGGGCCGGAGGGTGACGCTATCGCAGGCGCCCAATGCGGAGTGGGAGCGGTTGCGCGGGTTGGGCTTCGATGTGATCTACCTGATGGGTGTTTGGAAGCGGAGCCCGGCCGGACAAAGGCTTTCCCGTTCTGAAACTTCGCTGTTCCCGCGCTTTGACCAGTGCCTGCCGGGATGGACTCTGGAAGACGTTGCTGGGTCGCCGTTCTCGATTCAAGGGTATGAGCCGGATCCCGGGATTGGTTCCTGGCAGGAATTAGACGCGCTGCATCGCTCGCTCAACAAGCTGGGTATGCGGCTGGTGCTGGACTTTATCCCTAACCATACCGGTCCCGATCATCCGTGGGTGCGCGAACATCCGGAGTACTACATTCATGGCACGCTGGAGCAGTATCGCGCCGCTGCGAGTCACTTCTTCGTCACCGAAGATGCGAATGCCAACCCGCAGATCCTCGCCTGCGGACGCGATCCCAACTTCGCTCCCTGGAGCGATACCGCGCAGCTCAACTATTTCGATCCCGAACTGCGTCTGGCGATGATCGCGCAATTGCGCCGCATCGCCGAGTTCTGTGATGGCGTTCGCTGCGACATGGCGATGCTGATCCTCAACGATGCCTTCCACCAGAACTGGGAAGAGATGCTCGGGGCAGCCGATCCGCCGGAGAAGGAATTCTGGCAAGAAGCGATTGCTGCGATACCGGATTTTCTGTGGATCGCCGAAGCTTACAACGACTCCGAATGGGCGCTGCAGCAGCTTGGATTCAACTTCACCTACGACAAGCGTCTGTATGACCGGCTTCGGGAAGGATTCGTGCCGGACATAGCCCTGCACCTGAAAGCGGACTGGGAGTTTCAGTCGCGCTCGGCTCGGTTCCTGGAAAATCATGATGAGGAGCGGGCAGCCGCCGCATTCGGTAAATCGCATCTGCCTGCCGTCGCAGTGCTTGGCTGTACCATTCCGGGAATGCATTTTCTTCAGGACGGCCAGCTTGAGGGCATGCGCACGCAGCTCGTCGTCCAGCTTTCTCATGCGCAGAACGAGTTTCCCGACACAGAGACTCGACGCATGTACGAGCGCATTCTGCAGATCGCGAATGACGATGTGTTTCATTCCGGAAATTGGAAACTGCTTACGGTGCTGGACTCCGGCGATCACACGAATTCGGATTTGATTGGCTATTACTGGCAAGTCGGCAATCAAATCAGGCTAGTCGTCGTGAACCTGGGCGGATCCATTTCCGCAGGACGTGTGTACCTCCCGAACCAGTGGTTCAAAGGAGATACGCTGCTTTTCGAAGACCTACTCGACGGTGCTACGTACCCAAGAAAAGTCGCGGACCTGCAACGCTGGGGACTGTTTGTGAAGAAGGACGCGTTTGGGGCGCACATTCTAAAAGCAGCAATAAGTAATAAGCAGTAGGGGTTTTGTCATTCCGAATCCGCGTAGCGGACGAGGAATCCCTACCCTTATAGCCAATTGTTAAGGGTAGAGATCCCTCGTCCGCTACGCGGATTCGGAATGACAAAGCAAGGCTTCATGCTGCTCTCCGCATTCGCCTGATCTGTCGCGCCACTACCCGCAAATCGTCGATGAAGCGCGCCATTTCTTCGTGGCGGGTCTGGTCGTCGGGGGCGCGGAGGATTGACGATGGATGGACTGTCGCGATGATGGGAATCTCTCCGTGGGAGATCACTTCGCCACGGTGTTTCGTGACTTTGAAATCGCGGCCTAGCAGCGCCTGCGCTGCTGTGGCGCCCATGCAGACGATCACGCTGGGCTTCACTACTTTCACTTCTTCATCGAACCAGGGGCGGCAGGCGGCGATCTCCATTCCGTTTGGCTTTTTGTGGATTCTGCGCTTACCGCGCGGCTCCCATTTGAAGTGTTTGACCGCATTGGTGACGTACACGTCATCACGATCGATGCCGGCGGCTGCCAATGCTTTGTCGAGCACGCGACCGGCGGGACCGACGAAGGGACGTCCTTGTAAATCTTCCTGATCGCCCGGCTGCTCGCCGACGAGCATAACTTCAGCTCCGGGCTTGCCTTCGCCAAAGACTGCCTGCGTGCCGCGCTTCCACAGATCGCATCCGCGGCAGCCCTGCACAGCTTCGCGAAGCGCGGGCAAAGTCCGGCGCGCTGGCAGGAAGTCGGCAGCGGAGGTGGAGAGCTTCTTCATGCGTTCAGAGCCTCTATATGGGATGCAAAAAGCGGTTCACCACAGAGACACAGAGGCACAGAGAAAAGCCAAAATCAATCGAATCGGAAGCTCAGAAGTGCACGTTTTGAGTTCATTCTTGTTGGCGTTTCTCTGTGTCTCTGTGACTCGGTGGCGAAATCGTTCCTGCCGCGCGCGCATCCAGGAACGATTGCAGGATGAGCACGGCTGCCATTTTGTCGATCACTTCTTTCCGTCGCTGGTCGGAGATTCCGGTTTCATCGAGCAGGCGATGGGCTTCGGCGGTGCTGAGGCGCTCGTCCCAGAGATGGACGGGAAGCGCGAAGCTCTGGCGTAATTGTGCAGCGAAGCCGGCCATCTTCTCGGCTTGAGTCCCGCTTGCGCCACTCAGGCGCAACGGGTTGCCGACGACGATTTCACGAATTTCGTGCTCGTCAATGATCCGCCGCAGCTCGGAAAAGTCAACGCGGCGGTTCTTGCGGTGGAGAGTATCAAGTCCTTGTGCCGTGAGTCCGAGCGGATCGGAAACGGCGATGCCGATGCGGCGTGCACCAACATCTAAGCCGAGAATGCGGCCAGAGGAGAGGTTTTGGCCGCGATCCATGCTGCAATTATAGGCGTGGCGAGCATCTTACCGATGCGGGAGGGAAGATGTCGTCGCAGCCGCGCTGGCCGCAAGCAAAAAAAGAGGAAGGCGCCAAGCCTGGACCTACTCCGGTCGACAGCTCGGAATCCGAAGCTGCTCTTCCGCAGCAGGCGGTGGAGAACCTCGAAGAGGGTGTTCAGGAAGTCCATCAAGAGCTGCGCAAGGCGACGATTTCGCAAATCACGCTGACCATCCTGGTCGTGCTGGCGATCTGCTACTTCGCCAAGCTGGTGCTGGTCACGATCTTTACCTCGATTCTGATCGCCTTCATCCTCGAGCCGCTCGTGGGATTGCTGCAGCGCATTCGCATTCCGCGCGCCATCGGTTCAGGCATAGCGGTGTTGCTGCTGCTCGCAGTGCTGTATGGGCTGAGCTACTTCTTTTATCAGCGTGCAGTCGATTTTGCCCATCAGTTGCCGCGCGTTTCGGGAAAGCTGCATCAGGTGCTCGGGAAATACGAGCACAATGCCGAGACGATCAAGCAGACGACGCAAAACGTGCTGCCGTCGTCGCCGCAGGATAAGAACGCCGTGCACGTGAAGGTGGATCAGGACAACGGCATTCGCGGGCTACTCGGCTCGAACATCGCCAACATTGGCGAGATCGTGCTCACTGTCACTTTCATTCCCTTTTTGGTTTACTTCATGCTCACCTGGCAGGAGCATGCCCGGCGTGCGACGGTGCACTTATTTCCCTGGAAGAGTCGTAGCACCGCTTATCTGACACTGGGCAAGATTTCTGAGATGGTGAAGAGCTTCATTTTCGGCAACTTCATCATCGGCATCTTCATGTCGATTTGCAGCGGCGCCGTCTTTGGTTTTCTGCATCTTCCCTATTTTTACTTTCTCGGGATCATCAGCGGATTTCTCAGCCTCATTCCCTATTTGGGAGTGATTCTGGCTATAGTCCCACCGCTAGCCTCGGGGCTTGGGATCCTGCACACGGCGGGTATTGTGACGATCCTGCTCACTGTACTCGGGTTGCATCTGTTCTCGATGAACGTGCTTTATCCCAAGGTGATCGGCGGCAGGCTGGAGTTGAATCCTCTGGCCGTGACGTTGTCCCTCCTGATCTGGGGATGGATTTGGGGAGCGATGGGACTCATCCTTGCCGTTCCCGTGGTGGGAACGATCAAGATCGTATGCGACAACGTGGAGGGACTGGGGTCCTTTGGGGATTGGTTGGGTGAGGGCGAGCGGTAGGGCCGCCAACCTACTTCGTTTCTCCAGCCAGCGCCTTCAGCAGCAAATCGACAATCGTCAGCAGAATCGCGCCGACCAGCGCGGAAAAGAATGAGCGAATGAAGAATCCGCGCACCAGCGCTGATGTGAGCTCCAGGATCAGCGCGTTGATGACAAACCAGAAAAAGCCGAGCGTGAGAATCGTGAACGGGAAGGTAAGGACCTTCAGCACGAGTCCAATTGTCGCGTTGAGAATACCGAAGACCGCTGCGGCCGCCAGCGCGGTGCCCAGTCCACGTACCCCAAAACCGGGGACGAAATAGGAAACGATCAGCAGGCTCACTGACATCAGAAGCCAGCGAACGACAAGGTTCACCATGGTTCAAGCAAAGCGGCTTTCTCGCTTGAATTAGAGCTCGGCTTCGAGCAGGTGCAGGTCGACGAGAAGTCCGTAGGTCCTGAGCAGGTTATATATCATGAAGCCGCGCGAGAGCAGCGGGACCAGGACCAGGAAGAGCTGGCCGCGATACATCGCCATCCCAAGCATGAAGATCGTGGTGGCAGCGTACAATCCGGTCGCGATCAGCAGCGCTTTCAGGTTCAGTTTGTATGTATAGAAGCCGACGCAGGCGAATGTCAGACACATGAGCCCCGAGGCGAGAGAGATGGCCAGGTTTTCGCGACAAACAAAAACTTCCACCAGCGACATGAACGCGACGGCGAAGAAGCGCACCGAGGCGCGTTGCACTAAACGAGTGACCAGATTGCGGCAGGCGGTGGTGTCCATCCGCTTGGGCTGAAATTTCGTCTCGTCATACACCGTTTCAGTTTGCGGAGCGCCTTCTTCGTTTGCGTGCGCCAGATTCGCTCCCGCAGCCCGCGACGCAATCTCCGGGCCTTCATAGATCGTCTCCCGATCGGGCATGACGATGTCCTGGGCGATCCGGCCGAGTTTCAGGAACATTTCAGGAATGGTCCCGTGGTACACCGTCTCGCTCGTGACCGGTTGCGGGATGTCGGCAAGTTTGAATTTGCGGGTTATGAACTCCGGAATGTCGCCATCGTGAACGGTTTCAGTAGTCGGGACTTTGCTGTCGCTTTGTTGCCGCAGGTGCCGCGGTTTGAACAGATCGATTTCGGGACCGTCATAGACAGTCTCTTGGCGAGGCGGGGCAGTGTGTCCGCTGCTCATGATGGGAACCGTCAGGCAGAGAGCGCACCCGAGCATATCAACGCCGGCCGCCAAGACATGAGCAGAATTTAAGTCACGCAAGTTACCGGGAAGAAGCCGCCTGATTACTTTCGGAACAGGTCGTGAATCGACGAACCGTAGAGGGTCGGTCCGTCTACTAGATCAGTTTGGCTCTTGGTATATCCAGCTCAGGTGGGAGCCCCCGCATTCGTGCGGGGGAGCTGCGCTTCAGCGCAACGAAAAAGCCTGCGCTTTAAATGTTGCGCTTTAGCGCCGGCCCCACGCGCCAGCGCTAAAGCGCAGTTTCCTTGAGCGCGTCTTCCCGCGACGCTGAAGCGTCGCTTCCCCCGACTGAAGTCGGGGGCTCCCACCAGAAGACACACCAAAAACTAAACTGCTGCAGGCAACACTCGCTGACCAGAGAGCCTTTATCTTCCCACAGCGTTCTTGCCGCTTGAAGCATTCTTCACCCAACGATCAAACCAGTGGATCATCTCCCACTGCACGTGCTCGACGGATTCGAGCCCTAAATATCCGTGAGCTTCGTAGGGCAGCGTCACATAGCGGACCGTGCCGCCGTTGCCTTTGATGGCCTCGTACATGCGCGCGCTCTGGATGGGAAAGGTGCCCGAGTTGTCGTCGGCTTCGCCGTGGATCAGCAGGATCGGCGTCTTGATTTTGTCGGCATAGGCGAACGGCGAGACGTGCAAATACATATCCTCCGCTTGCCAAAAAGTGCGGCGCTCGCTTTGGAAGCCGAAGGGAGTGAGCGTGCGATTGTAGGCGCCACTGCGTGCAACGCCGGCTTTGAACAGATCGGAGTGTGCGAGCAGGTTGGCGGTCATGAAGGCGCCGTAGCTGTGTCCGCCGACGCCAATGCGGTTGGGGTCGGTCACTCCCATTTCGGTAGCTTTCTCGATCGCAGCTTTGGCGCTCGCGACGACCTGCTCGACGTAGGTGTTGTTCATCGTCTCCGGGTCGCCGATTACCGGCATGGTGGCATTGTCGAGAACTGCATAGCCTTGCGTGACCAGAAACAACTCTGAAATCCCGCTGAAGGTTGTGAAGCGGTACGGCGAGCCGGAAACCTGTCCGGCCGTTGAGGCGTCGTTGAACTCCAATGGATACGCCCAGACAATCGTCGGCAATCGCTCGCCTTGTTTGTAGTCGGCGGGCAGATAGAGTTCGAACGAGAGCTGCACGCCGTCATCTCGCTTGTAGGTGACGAGCTGTTTGCTGATGCCGCGCAGTTCCGGAGTCGGATTTGGGAAGTGCGTGAGCGCGGTCTTCTCATTCCCATTCTGGGCCGAGTGAATATAGAGGTTGGGCGGATCGTCCGGCGTTTCGAAACGGGTAATGAATCGCGAACCGTCATCGTTGAGCAGCGCGACAAAAACCTCATAGCTCTTGTCAGCCGAACGGAAGAGGCGTTCGGATTTTCCACTCGCCAGATCATACCGATCCAGAAACGGCAGATCGCCTTTGGGCGAAGCGCCCGCGCCATCGAGGTAAATCTCATCGCCGTGTTGCAGGATTACCTGCTTGCCGTTGGCCAGCGTTCGCATCATAGGACTACCCGGATCGGAATAGCGGTCGCGAATAGCGCGTTCCCAGATTAGCTTCGGTTCTTGTCCCGGCTGGTCGAGCTTGATCTCGAATGTCCGCAGCCAGCGATGATTGCGGTTGTAGTCATGAACAAATGCCCAGTCGCCGCTCTCGCCAAATTCAATCGCTGAAGACCGGAATCCTGCGCCCCGAAAACGCTGTTGCAATTTCACGAGCTCAACCGGCTGGGACGTGAACGGCGCGGATAAGAGCATCAAACGGTCACGATAATCTGCTTTCTTATTGGGATTGCCTTCATCGAGAGCTTCTGCCCAGATCAGAGTGGCCGGCTTTGTCGGTATCCATTCGTAATCGCGAGGGCCGGTGAGCACGCCTTCGATCGGTACTTGTTCTTCATTCGGCAAGCTGGCGACCTTGTGTTCGACCTTCCCGTTTTGGTTCCAGACTTCGACTTCTTTGGGGAAGCCATAGGCCGGCATCAGATAGCTGTAAGGGCGGACGATGCGCGCGATCAGAAGATGCCGCCCGTCAGGAGATGGATCGGCTTTGTCGAAAATCGCCGGCGATCCTACCGGTGTGATTTTTTCTGTGGCCACATCCACATTGGCGAGCTGCGAGGTCACGTAGTAGTTGAAGAGATCAGCGTCATGCGCAGTCTGGAGCAGGTCTTCGTAAGTGCGGACCGGGGCAGCTTTGCTCGAACTTTCCTGCACGTTGGGTCCATAGGGCACAGACGCAGCAGCAGGCGGCGCTCCGCGATGTGCAGGCACGAGTTGGACGAGCAACGCACGGCTGCCGGGCATCCATTGCACAGGCTCGCCATACGTGGCATTGATCTTGATTCCGGTCACGCGATGCATAGCGCCGGTGGCGGCGTCGCCGATCCAGAGTTCGGTGGCGTTCGCCGTCGTGTTGGTGAAAGCGAAATGTTTGCCGTCCGGCGCCCATTGGGGAACGCTGAGCCATGCGTTCGGCGGAACCGCCAGTCTGGTCTCGTGTCCGTTGCTGATCGCCATCAGCCGCAGGCCGACATGATGAGGCGGATGGTGCCGCGCATTGGTCGCCGGATTGATCCGCAAACCTGCAATGCGAAGCATCGGCTGCGCCAAATCCGAGATCGGCGGTTGGCGCAAGCTGTCGATCACCAGAACCCGATCGTGCGTCGGACTGACTACAGTGATCGGCGGGGCCGGAGATTCCAGTACGTCACGAATGATCTTAGGCGGCTTTTGATACGCAAATTTCGTGGATTGCGCAGAGTTCGCCGTGTTTGCAGCAAAAGCAAACGAGCAGGAAGCGACAAGCAGCAATGCGAGCGTGTAGCGGACAAGAATCTTCATGGCAGAGTCCCAATCAAGGCTGGATTTTAGCGGGCAACAGTTTAGCAGGGAAAGAAGGAAATCGGGCGATCGAGAAAGTCAGAAGTCAGAATGCAGAAGTTAGAAGTGAACTGCGGCATTGCATATCTCACTTCTGATTTCGCCCGATCTGACTTCCGACTTCTTTTCACTTGCTGCATTCGCAGCGGAAGCCGTCCACTTTGCCTTTGTGAGTAGGATGGCGGTTGGCGGTCCATTCCTTCCAACCGACGTTCATTTCTTTGGAGAAGTAGCCATTCTCTGCCAACTGCAGAGCTGCCTTAGCGGAGAGCTGTCAATCGTGGCTCCAGCAGTAAGTCACAATTTCCTTGTCTTTCGGCAGGCCGGACATGACCTGTTGCAGTTCTTCCATGGGCGCGCTGATGGCGCCAGGGATGTGGCCATCGGCAAAAGGTCCTTTGCCACGGGTGTCGAGAAGCACAAAATTAAAGTTGCCATCCTGCACTGCGTGCAAAACATCGTTGCGTTGTTTCTCCGCGTGAAGCTTGTGAGTGAAGTACTCCCGGTTCGCGCGAATCTCTTCCGGAGATGCCACGGCGACCTCCTTTCAATCGCAATCACATTGTATTCCTGGAGGCAAAAAAACATCTCACCACGGGCTCACAGAGACACAGAGGAAGTCGGAAGTCAGAAGTCAGATCGGGCCAAGTCCGAAGTTACTGCTTGACCGGTCAATAAGGTCGATACGCGACGCACTTCTGAGTTCTCTGTGTCTCCGTGTCTCGGTGGTGAGAGGTTTTAAGAGCCGCTGGCGGCGTAGTAGCCTTTGCGAGCCTGGATTTTGTAGCCTTCTTTGGATTTGATTTCGACGTGACGGAAGCTGCCGTCGTGCTTGTCATTCGTAGGTGTATAGCCAATGCTGTATTGGCTGCGCAGTTCTTCTGAGATTTGATCGAAGGCTTTTTTCAGTTTTTCCTGATTGCTGCCGACATCGATCACGCGTCCGCCTGTGGAGTCGGCGAGCTTCCGCATCAGGCCCTCGCCGGAACCGCTCGAAAGAAATCCGCGATCGCTAATGAGCAGCACGTAAATGATGGTGTCGGACTTTTGCGCGGCCTCTAGTGCATCTTGCAGCTTGAGCTGGCTGCCCACGTCTTCGCCATCAGTCAGCAGAATCAGCGCCTTTCTTCCGACCTCGCTCCGCAGTTTGTCGTGTGCGGCGAGATAAACAGCATCGTAGAGCAAAGTGCCCTTGGGATGGCTGATCGGGACTGGCCCCTCGCCTACCCCCGGGATTCCGCCGACGACCCCGCCGCCATTGATCTTCGCTGCATCCATGCCGGCGCGGATATCGCGACCGGAATTCGTGTAGTCCTGCAGAAGATCGACATTCACGTCGAAGCTGATCAGAAAGGCCTCATCCTGCTTGCGCAAAATCTGCTGCAAGAATTCGGCGCCAACTTCCTTTTCGGTCGGAAGCACGCGCTCCTGGCTATAGCTGGTGTCGAGCAGGATGCCGAGCGTCAGCGGCAAGTTCGAATCGGCCTGGAAAAACTTGATTGTCTGTGGCTTGCCATCTTCGGTGACCAAAAAGTCTTCTTTTTTCAGATCGGGAACCAGCTTGCCGCCCTTATCTTTCGTATTGAAGAGCAGGTTCACCACATCGACGTTCACCTTAAGTGTCGCGGCAGGAGTGTCCTCTGGCTTAGGCGCGGGATTCAGATTGGGACTCGCACCCACATCGGTGTTGATCTGCGGACCGGTATCCGGGTTTTTCGGCGGAGGGATATCCTGAGTTTGCGCGAACGAAAGCGCGCCGAACATCATCCAAAGACATAGCAGCGCGAAAAGGCTGGGCAGACTGAAACGACGGAGACAGGAACCAGACTTCATCATCAGATTAGATGAGTTTTTGCTAAGCTTAGACACATTCTAGGCTATTTGGTAATTGGGCAATTTCGAAATCAGGTAATTGAACACCAGAGGCAGAGCAGAGTTTCTGGCGTTTCCGGATGTGAAGCCGAAGAATCATGCGCCACCCGTTATAGTCAGTACCATTCCCGGTAGGGAATGGGTGAGCGGACCATGGCGTCACCCGTTCGCTACCGCGAACGGTACTGAACATCCGGTGGTGCAATGGACGCGCAGCACTCAAATGGACCGGCAAAGAAAGAGAGCAGCTCGAATGACTAAGGCGCTTAGGATGGTCGCGTGGCTGGCATGGATTCTGATTGTGTTCGCGCCTTTGTGCCTGCTCGCGCAATCGAAGCCATTGCCGGACGCTCCTCAGCCGCAGAAGACGTTTCCGGGGCCGCAAACAGCGCCTCCTCCCAGTTCCAATCCGAGTTCGAGCAGCGAACCGGCGCCTCCCGTTACGGAGCACGTCGAACACTCAGGAGAACCTGCGGCCCCTCCTCCTGGGAGCGATAATTCGACGATTCCTCCCAATATTCCCCAGCAGAATCCAACTTCCCCCGATACCGAGCGTCTCTACAAGATCAGTGTGAACACGAATTTTGTCGAGATTCCGGTCACCGTGAAAGACCATTCGGGAAGAATGGTCGAAGGGCTGCTTCCCAAGGACTTCAGCGTCTATGAAGACGGCATCAAGCAGACTCTGTCCTATTTCACCAGCGATCCTCTGCCGATTTCCGCGGCTGTGCTCATCGACGTGAGCATGTCCGATCTCGCACTGCGCAAAGTGCAGGATGGACTTACGTCCCTGCAAGGCGCATTCAGTGCTTATGACGAGATCGCCGTGTACACGTACGGGAATTCAGTCGCACGCGAGTCCAGTTTTGGAACGGCAGGTGCGCATCTCGCCGACGCGCTCAACCGCGTCATCGAGGACAAGCACGGCGAGCAGGCCGGTGCGCCGATGGCAGGCGGTCCCTTCGGTGCGGGTCCTACGGTAAATGGACATCCCATGGATCCCAGCGTGCCGCAGATTCCGATCGTGCCGCGCGTTCGTCACGTGTTGAATGACGCGATTCTCGAAGCTGCCGTGGATCTCTCGAAAGCTCCACCGGCCCGCCGGCGCGTGATCATGGTGATCGGAGACGGAAAAGAAGACGGCAGCCAGGCTTCGTACTCAGACGTATTGAAAGTTCTGCTCGCCAATCGCGTGGGCGTCTATGCCGTCGCGGTTGGATCCGGCGCGATTCCGATTTACCGCAAACTGGAAACCATCAACATTCCCGGAACCGGCGTTGGGAATATTCTTCCCAAATACGCCAGCGCTACCGGAGGCGAAGTCTTTGCCGAGTTCAATCGCCAGGCCATCGAACAGGCGTACTCTCAGGTGACGGTTGTGGCTAGGAATCAGTACACGTTGGGTTATTACAACAAGGCCACGCTTGCAGAAAATTGCCGCGATTTGGAAGTACGCGTCGATCGTCCGGAGCTGGTCGTGCGCTCGAAAGCGCGCTATTGTCCGCTTCCTCCCCGGCGCCAGTAACGTGACCTGCGGCATGTTTGCAGCAGGTCCATGGCGCATTCAGGCGCTCTCGGTGTGGTATAAAAATTAAGGTCAGCTTTCATTCTTTTCCCCCTGCTTCGGCGCGCCAATTTGTGAGGATTTCTCTTTGAGTTTCATCAATTTCGCAGCCCGCGAGATCAACTGCAAGATCGTGTACTACGGAGCGGGACTAGGCGGAAAAACCACAAATTTGCAGCAGATCTTTGAGAAGACCAACGAGAAGCAGAAAGGCAAGATGATCTCGTTGGCGACCGAGACCGACCGTACTCTGTTCTTCGACTTCCTTCCACTTGATCTCGGTACCGTCCGCGGATTCAAGACGCGCTTCCACCTCTATACCGTCCCCGGACAGGTCTTCTACGATGCCAGCCGCAAGCTGATTTTGCGAGGAGTCGATGGCGTCGTGTTTGTCGCCGACTCGCAGCCCGAGCGCATGGACGCCAACATCGAAGCGCTCGAGAATCTTCAGGACAACCTGAAAGAACACGGTTACGACTTCACGAAGATTCCCTATGTCCTGCAGCTCAATAAACGCGATTTGCCGAATGTGCTTCCGATTGACACGCTGAAGAAGGAATTACTGAAGCGTAACGAGCCGACGTTCGAGGCCGTCGCTTTTCAAGGCGCGGGAGTCTTCGAGACTTTGCGCGAAGTGGCGCGGCAAGTCCTGGTGGAATTGAAAAAGGGCTGAGAATGATTTCGTGATTTCGCGATCGGGTGATTTCGCGATTCCATCTGCATCAAGCAGAGCTCGCTTCCAATTACCCAATTACGAATTACCCAATTACTCAATCCACTTCACGCGCTCGCGCTGATCGCGCGCCGCTGCTGGAAGCATTCGCGGCAGAACACGGGACGTCCTTGTGTCGGCTTGAATGGCACAGTGGTGTCCTTCCCACATTGGGAACACGTGGTGCGCGTCTCAACCTTCTGGTAATTGGTCGTGGGGCTCGCGCCTACCGCAGAGGCGCGTTTGAGCTTGCAGGGCTTGCACCGCTTGGGTTCGTTCTTGAATTGTTTGTCGTGAAAGAAGAGTTGTTCGCCGGCGGTGAAGGTGAATTCAGAACCGCAGTCGATGCATTTGAGCAATCTGTCCTGGAATTCCATGGTGAGAAGCCCCCGTCCATTCCTGCAAGAATCAGGGAGATTTCTCGTCTAGGCGGGGAAACCTCCGACTCACAGGATCGTTTTCCCAATTCCGGTTCGGCCCAACGTCCGCGTTTTCGCGTGACGTTCTACAACTGAACTTGCATTGCCGTGACGGCGGCTTCAAAAAACGGTGAAGGCCGCTCGTAAGCGGCCTTCTTGTTCGCTTAGTCTTGTTCTTTCCTTACCTTCTTCCGGTTGCGTTTACGCGCCAGCGCTTCCTTCACGCGCTTTTTCTCGCCCGGCTTCAGGTAAAAAGAATGCCGCTTCACTTCCTTAATAATGTCTTCGGTCTGTACCTTGCGTTTAAAACGGCGGAGGGCATTTTCCAACGGTTCACCCTCTTGTACTCTCACTTCCGCCAATTACCAACACCCCCAAACTGTTCCTACTTGGATGGAGTAGTTATTGCAGCCTTCGCTGTGCAAGTCAAGTGGATTCGACGGAAAATCACAGATTTTTCCACAGGCTGATCTAAGGTGTGGAGAACGCGCGCAAGCACAACGGAGCCGCCTCCGGTAGCGGGTGGAGCTGTTGGTGTTGATCTCCGCTGACCCGAACACCAAGGCAACAGCGCCACGCGCTAGACTAACGCCGGTGGTTACGCTGGCCCAACACCAACAGCGCCACCAGCTACCGCGGGGTGGTTCCGCATGGGTCTAACCGAAGTGAATCCCTGGCAGCATGGATCGTAATGGGTGATCCCGAGAGTCAAGCACCTGAACGAAAGAAGGTCCCCGCGCGCTTTCTCCAACACGGGCACGCAGGGGACATGAAATCGTGCGTAACCAACGGTACGCCACCCGTCCTGATCGCTGGTCACGGATGTAAGGGACGCAAGTTGTTCTTGTAAATCGCCGTGCCGACGGCTCGGCCCAAATCCGCGCCCGCCTCCTGGTCTGTGCGAAAGTGTATGCCGCCGTACACGCGCGCGTCGGAGATGTCGTCGGTAATCTGCCGAAACGAGCTATATTGCAGGACGATGCTGGGCACCGCAGGATTCGTTAGCGTCATTGAATGTCCAGCTTCGCCGTAAATGCGTCTCAGCACCTCTGCCGCAGCCGTGCCTGCACTGCCGTGATTGGAGGGATAGCTTGGGAAACATGGAGTCACGATGAACGGGACGTAGCTGGTACCGGCATCTGTCTTCGGGTTGCCGTCCGAATCGCCTGCGTGGATTGCCGTTTCGGGACGCCAGAAGTTGTAGTGATATTTGTTGAGGAATGACGCGACCAGGCTGTCATTCATAGCCATGTTGATCAACGCCAGAGCGCGAGCATTTTCCGAGAGCGAGCTGCCTTTTTCCTGGGCGACCTGCCGGGCGGCTTGATTGAGGGCCTGAGTTGGCGAAGACGCCGCGAAAAACAGAGCAACGTTCGCGCGATCCTGTGGGCGCTCTGTGCTGCCAATGCTTCCAACCGTCAATACTTCATTGTAGGTTTTGGCATATTGGTTACTCGTGAGCGCCGGTGGCGGACCGAGGAGAAAATCACTAGCCCTCGGGATTCCGAACGGAGTTACGTTTTGCCAGTGGAGGAAGGTTCCGGAGGCGACTCCGTTCACAATGGGACAGCTTGGCGTTGCTTGCCACTCACCCGGGACAACGGAGCCGGGTACCTTGAACTGAGCCGGCGACGAGCCATCGTTCGCGCGTAGAGCGATCATCGCCGATGCTGCTGCATCACCTGTTGCCATGCCATCTATCTTCGCTTGACCATCGGGTATCTCTGCCAGCGAATTGAGGTACGCGTTGTTGAGCGTCGACGCACTTGCGGGGAAATAGTTGATGAGCACTCGATACGCAGCTTCGACGGCTGCGGCCTCGGCTGATGCTCCCGGCGGCGCTGTGATGGTCCCGAGATAAGGCTGGTACTCGCCCGTGACGGCGTTCACGGCTTCAAATACAGCGAGCTGAACTATGGCCGCGTAGCGTCCCTGAGCAAATGGGTTCTGCTTGTTGGCAACGGCTGTATCGACTGCGATGGCGTTCCAGTCCGAAACAACATCGGCTTTTGCTGCCGCAGATCCAAACCCTAACGCCACCATCAAAATGTAAATCCCGAAAGTTCTCTTTCTGGTGTAACTCTTCGTGCTTGTCATTGTGAATTCTCCCGGTGTCCAAGCTGTTTTTGACGAGAGGCATCATTGCGACCCGAGAACTGGATTGTCTATAGCGAAGCGCGTGTCGGCGCATTATGGTTTGTGTCGCCCCTGAATTGAGCAGGTCCAGCTTGGGCCTTAGGTGCGTATTTACAAGTGGTATAGAATTCCTCTGCCTCGCGGGGTGTGTCATGGCTACCGAGACGGTTGGAGTACGGGAACCGATCAAGTTCGGCGAAGGCTATGAGCTGGATTTCCGTCCTCGACGGCTACACCACGGAAGTCATGTGCTGAAGCTCGAACGTATCCCCCTGGAAATCCTTGTCCTCCTACTCGAGCACAACAACGAGATTGTCACTCGGGAGCAAATCGTTTCCAGGATTTGGGGTCCAGACGTTTTTCTGGATACCGACAACAGCATTCGCGGCGCCATCCGCAAATTGCGACGAGTGTTGGAAGACGACGCAGAGACCCCGCGATTCATACTGACCGTCACCGGACAGGGATATCGTTTCATCGCGCCGGTCATGGCTTCCGGGGAAACAACTCTTGCCAATCCTCCCGAGCAGAATCCATCTTCACTATTCGAGCAAGATAAGGAGCGGGTGGAGAAGACGCCGCGCGCTGGAACCGCTCTCGAAGCGACGAAGCGGAGTACCCGCACGCGGCTTCTTGCTGTAGCTGTGGCTTCCCTCGTCGTAGCGTGTTTTGCGATTCTATTCGCAGTTTCGGCGCGGCGTCGAACCTCAAGTCTGCCGGGGACTACTCCGAGGAAGATAGTTCTCGCCGTTCTGCCGTTCGAGAATCTAAGCCGCGACCCCGATCAGGAATTCTTTAGTGATGGGCTGACCGAGGAGATGATTGCCCAAATTGGAAAGCTGAACCGCCGGCAACTCGCAGTGATAGCGCGCAGTTCGGTCGCAAAGTACGCCGGGAGCACACTGACGGCGAGAGAGATCGGAAGAGAACTGAACGCCGACTATCTTCTGGAAGGCAGCGTTCGACGCTCGGCGGAGCATGCACGCATCACTGTCCAACTCATCCAGGCGCAGAATCAAACCGCCCTCTGGACTGAGAGTTACGACCGCGAACTCAAGGACGTCCTGGCCGTGCAGGACTCCGTGGTGCGGAGCATTGCAGACCAAATTCATCTCTCTCTTACCGAAGAGCAGAAAGCGCGTCTGGCAAATTCTCGGCGGGCGCGGCCAGAAGCCTACGTTGCGTATTTGAAAGGTCGCTACTACTGGAACAAGCGAACCGGCGACAATATGCGAAAAGCGGAGGCATATTTTCAGCAGGCGATCGACAGCGATCCCACCTACGCGGCGGCTTATTCCGGGCTGGCCGACTGCAATAGTGGACTTGCGTGGCACGGTTACAAATCTCCCGCTGAAGCTCTATCCAAGGCTAACGCAGCCGCACGCAAAGCGATTGAACTCGATCCGCAATCGGGTGAAGCTCACGCGTCGCTCGGCCTAATGCTCAGCCATCACTGGGAATGGGCCGAAGCAGAAGCGGAGTTCGGGCGCGCTCTGGAATTGGATCCTCAGTATGCGAATGCGCATCACTGGTATGGCGACTATCTTTCCATTCACAGCCGCCATGAGGAGGCGGTATCCGAGGCCAGACGCGCGCTGGAACTGGATCCGCTCAACCTGATGATCAGCACGTGGGCGGGACTTCGCTACTACCTGGCGCGTAACTACTCCGCCGCTATCGAACAAAATCGAGACTCTGTAGAACTTGACCCGAATTTCGCGGCTGCGCACCTTCTGCTCGGCGAGGACTACGTGCAGGCAGGCACTCATAGCGAAGCTATCGACGAATTGAAGAGAGCAGCAGCTCTGTCGGGAAACAGCCCCATCTACGCTTCGCAGGTCGGAGTTGCACTGGCAGCGGCGGGTCGAATGCGCGAGGCGCTCCAAGTGGCGCGCGAACTGCAGGCGAGCTCGACAAAAACCTATGTTTCTCCTTACGGGCTAGCCCAAATCTATGCAACCCTCCACATGGAGGACGAGACATTCCAGTGGCTTCAATCCGCCTATGATGACCACGCGGTCTGGATGGGGTACCTCGCCGTCGATCCAGTCTTTGATCGATACCGCTCCGATCGGCGCTTTCAAGACCTTCTCGCGCGCATCGGCTTGCCTTGATCTAGAGCGACCGGAAAAGTCCCTGGTTTCCCGTTTGCGGAGGAACTCGGCTAGTCCAGAGCAAATTCAGAGTCGGTATAGACCGGATTTGGGTTAGGGAAGGGCACGCATTTTATCCGTGCCGTCAAAATAGTTCCAAAACGGTACGGCTTCAGCCGTTGAGGATAAGCGTTGTGTTTCCGCCAGGAGAGCGTACGCTCAGGCGCTAAACCCGCCATGTACAAACCTGAGCCTGAAGGTTCTGAGGCAAGAGATGGGAAGTAAACTGGATCAGCGATGAAACACGAATCAACCATGCACCCAACCAAACGCAGTGAACTCCGCCGCCTGCCTGTCCGCGGCTCGCATGATCCGGAAACCATTCACGCTATTCTCGACGCCGGATTTCTGGCGCACGTCGGCTTTTGCGTGAACGGACAGCCATTCGTGATCCCCACGCTCTTCGGACGCGAAGGCGAAACCATCTACCTGCACGGCTCCGCCGCCAGCCGCATGTTGAACCAGCTAGCGACCGGAGTCCCTGCGTGCGTGACGGTCACGCATGTCGACGCCTTCGTGTTAGCGCGTTCGGCGTTTCACAGCTCGATGAACTATCGCTCGGCCGTAGTCTTTGGGACCGCCAAAGAAATCCAGGAACGCGAGCGCAAGCTTCATGCGCTGCAGACAATTTCCGAGCACCTGCTACGCGGACGCTGGAACGAAGTACGCCAACCCACCGACCAAGAGCTGAAAGCCACCACGGTCCTAGAGCTAACGATCGAAGAAGCCTCATCCAAAATCCGAACCGGTCCACCTTCGGACGACGAAGAAGACTACACGCTACCAGTCTGGGCCGGCCTACTCCCCATAGAACCAAAAACAAAAGACCCAATCCCCGACGAGCGCCTGGCAGCAGGAGTAGAAGTCCCCGCCTACGTGCGCAATTACAAGAGATAAACAAGCCCCGAAGCCCCGGAGCTTCGAAGCCCCGGAGCCGCCCGGGGTTGCTGTTGCCATTGGTTCCCTGGAACCGGACCTGTCCTGAGCTTGTCGAAGGAGCCCTCGGCCGGGTGTTGACGTTGGTTTTGCTGTTGCTGTTGCTGTTGCCGTTGCTGTTGCTGTTGCTGTTGCCCCGAGCTTCGCAGCTTCGGAGCTTCGAAGCCTCGCAGCTTGTTTCTAGCAGCTGCCTCTGAACGTGGAACCGGACCTGTCCTGAGCTTGTCGAAGGAGCCCTCGGCCGGGTGTTGTTGTTGGCTTTTCAGCTACCCTGCAGGAGCGGCGTTGGCGCCCTGTCCAGGAGCTTCTGTTTTTGCGGCGTGAATGGCATCGAAGATCTCTCGTGCCAAAATGGGAAACGCGGCCCCTTGAAAGTCTCGATCAGCCATGTACCGGGTTACGATCTCGTCGTTCTGGTCCATGCGTTCGATCATCAGGTCGTCGATCAGCTTGCGAACCCCGATCGCGAACTTGTCCAGCGGATTCGCCAGCGCTGTTTCGATCACCTGCTCGTTGTGTACAGCTTTCTCCTTGATCTGCTGGAAGAAAAGCCGATCCTCTTCCGTGAAGTTCGTGCCAAAGCGTTCGTTGAGAACGCCAATAATCTCGGAGAGCGGCGCTCTCTCGTCCTTGGCTTTGCCGGTACCTACCTCGGTGGGACTCTTTACCCCTTCGGTGTCTCCCTGCTTCAGGTCAATCGGCCCGGAGTAGATCCTCTGCAGCCGGTAATACTGAAGCTCGACTTCATCGAACACATCGACAGGAGTGTTGTCGCGACTCAGACGCAGATACGGCAGCAGGAACTTGCCAAAGCTGTAGAGCATCTCCAACTCAGGATCGCCGTATGGAATGATCTGGCTGAGGAACGCGTAGAGCTGCACATACCCGCCGAGTTTGTCGCGGAATTCCTGCTTGCTGTCGTCACCGTCCAGAGCGTTAAAGCGATCGACAGCCGGTTGCAGATGCTTCTGCATTTGGGCATGATCCGCAGGGCTCTGCTTTGCTTCCGGTTTGTAGAAAACTCGCGCAAAGGCTTCCACTTCGCTGCGGTGATAAACCTGCTCTTTATCCAACTCATGTTTCAGCCGTTCGAGTTGCGACGGATCGGACGGCTGCTGCAATCCCGTCTTGTCATAGTACGGCTTAAAGGCGCGGAAGATGTCGTCCGAGTCGTTGACGAAATCCAATACAAACGGCGCGTCTTTGCCCGGAATCATGCGATTGAGCCGCGAGAGCGTCTGCACCGCCTGCACGCCGTCGAGGCGCTTATCCACATACATCGTGTGCAGCAGAGGCTCGTCGAAGCCGGTCTGATACTTATTGGCAACGAGCAGGATCTGGTAGTCAATAGATTCGAAGCGTTTGGGCAACTGGCTTTCGCCGATCGGCTTGCCGGTGATCACGTCCACATTCATCTGGGGCTCGGTGTATTCGAGTCCCGTTTCGGGATCGCGCACGGTGCCGCTGAAGGAGACCAGCGGACGCACATCCGTGTAGCCGTTCTCGGCGATATAGCGATCGAACGCCATTTTGAAGCGGACGGCATGCAGCCGTGAAGCAGTTACGACCATCGCCTTGGCGCGCCCGCCGATTCGATTCTTCACGCTGTGCCGAAAGTGCTCGATCATCACTTCCGTCTTCTGCTCGATGTTGTACGGATGCAGCGTGGTGAACTTCGCGAGCTGTTTCGTCGCTTTCTTTTTCGGAAGCTGCGGATCATCATCAGCCGCCTTGAGCAGGTTGTAATACATCTTGTAGGTGGTGTAGTTCTGCAGCACGTCCAGGATGAAGCCTTCTTCAATCGCCTGCCGCATGCTGTAGATGTGGATCGGCTCCGGCGATCCGCTTGGCCCGGTTCTGCCGAACAACTCTAAGGTTTTCCCTTTCGGCGTAGCGGTAAATGCAAAGAAGCTCAGATTCGGCTGGCGCCCTCGCGACTGGACGACCTGATTGAGTCGATCTTCCCAATCTGGTTCTGTTTCCTCGTTTCCATTCCCCGCATTGCCGAGGATCTGTTTCATCTCGCGCGCGCTCTCGCCGGTCTGGCTGGAGTGGGCTTCGTCCACAATCACCGCATAGCGGCGCTTACCGATCGCCGCCTGCCAAGTGTTGGCTTGCAGCTTCTCTTGCTCGGTAGCTTTCTCCTGGCTCTCGGCTCCTGCGCTGCGCAGCAGCCCGCGCAGGACAAACGGGAACTTCTGCAGCGTAGTGATCACGATCTGCGTGCCGTCGATCAGCGCCTCGGCAAGCTGTTTCGAGTCCTGATCGATCGCCCTCACCACGCCTTGAGCGTGCTCGATCTGGTAAATCGCGTCCTGAAGTTGATCGTCGAGAACGCGGCGATCGGTAATAACCAGCACGCAATCGAAGATTTTCTTGTCTTCCTCATTGTGCAGGATTGCCAGCCGGTGCGAAAGCCAGGAGATGCTGTTCGTCTTCCCGCTGCCTGCTGAGTGCTGGATCAGGTAATTCTTGCCTGTACCCTCCTGAGCGGTAACGCGCACGATCTTGCGTACCGCATCGAGCTGGTGATAGCGCGGGAAGATCATCGTTTCCTTCTCGATGCGCCGCTGCCCGCCCTGGCCATCGCCGATCTTCTCTTCGCTCTTCTCGATGAACATGAAGTGCCCGAGGATATCGAGAAAGCTATCGCGCGCCAGCACCTCTTCCCAAAAGTAGCCGGTGCGGTATCCCGAAGGATGCTGCGGATTGCCGGCTCCGCACTGTACCTCACCCGGATGGCTGCCCCGATTGAACGGCAAAAAATGTGTCGCGAGTCCCTGCAGGCGGGTAGTCATGTGGACTTCATCCGGATCGGCGGCAAAGTGCACCAGAGCCCGTTCTTTGAAGCGAAAGAGCGGCGCGTGTGGATCGCGGTCAGTTTGATACTGTGCCACAGCGTTGCGCCACGTCTGTCCCGTTCCGGGATTCTTTAATTCGCAGGTAGCCACCGGCAGGCCGTTCACGGCAAAGAGCAGATCGACAGTGTCATGCTTTTCCAGATGACACGGAACCTGTCGTGTGACCGTGAGCTGGTTCTTCGCATACAGCGCCAGCACTTCGTCGTTGAGTCCATGCGCCGGCTTGAAGTACGCCATGCGGAAGGTCTTGCCGTAGAACTTGAAGCCGTGCCGCAGAACGTGCAGCATGCCCTTGAGCTCCAGCTCTTTGACCAGTGTGTTCAGCAGCAGAGGCGGCAAGCCGTCACCGTGCAGATCGCGCATAGCCGCCCAGAGCTTGGGCTGCGACTCTTGAAGAAAAGCAAACACGCGCGCGGGAAAAAGCGCGCGCTGTAAGTCCCACTCAGCCAGCAAGCCGGGCTGCCAGCCGCTGCGTTCGCAAAGTACGCTCTCAACCTGCGATTCAAACGCGAATTCTTTGGTCTGGCTCATCGCCCGGCTCCACGCGCCAGCGTGCGCATCCGGTAAAGCCGCTCGGTGAAGCCGCCTTCGCGCTCAAACGCGGCAGCCAAAGAAGCCAGTTGGCGATCAAGCAAACCGCAAGCCACTGCAATGAGCACCAGGGCAGCATTAGCAGCCGACTCAGCGTAAATGGACGAAGTGGACTTTGTGGACTTTGTGGACGGTATTCTTGCCAACTCTGGTTTTGTTTTTGTTTCTTGTCCACGAAGTCCACTTCGTCCACCAAGTCCACTGTGCTCTTTCACCCACAGCGCCACGCAATCTGCCGTTTGGCAGCGTTGGGCAATCAGGCTGGCGCGCCGAGGATCGCTGCGCTGCCATAGCGGCAGGTCGCGCTGGCGAAGAAAATCCATGTAGTCCAGGCGCAGCTCTTCCAGGCTCGCTCGGGCTACGTTCGTGAGTTTCAGTTCGGTTTTCTTCGAGGTACCGGCGGCCTGGCTGCCTTCGGCAATGTTCTGCACGCCGCTGCGCGCGGCCTGCACCATCTGGTCATGCGTGCGGCTGCGCTTCTCAATGTAGCGGTCGCAGAAGCGGACGGTCACGTCATAGACCAGCTGTGCCACCTGAAAGCTCTTCAGGTTGCGGTAGCCGCCATGCCTGGGAATCAGTGGCTCGCGTTCAGTCACAAGCGCCTCCAGCAACCCCCTTCAAAGCCTTATCTCCAAGCCCATCCAGTCCACCAAGTCCACGCTGTCCACTGACTTGAATCTTCCCAGTAACCGCAGCAGTAATCAGCGCAGTACGATACTCCAACAACCGCTCGATCGCCTGCTCAACTTTGGCCACGAGCGAATCGATCTTGACAGTCTCACGTTCGAGAAAGTCGGCGATGGCGCGCTGCTCGGGAAGCGGCGGCAATGCCAAAGGGAAGTCACGGATGTCGTGGGGAGAAATGTGCGGAACTGCCGGATCAGTTTTCACGAGCTCAACCCATGTCTGAAATAATGAGCTCCCAATTAGCCGTAATAGAAAGCCGGTTTGTAATGTATTCTTCGTCCGAAGGCGAGCAACACGCTGCACAAGTAATAAAGGCAGATCCGAAGTTTGCACCAAGGCATAATTTTTGCCGACTTTAGAACCGTCCATGCCGATTAGCACGTCGCTCGCAGCAAGAAGGTATTCCTGAAGGTCTCGGTATGGCTCATTCCAGCAACGAGTTTTGTCACCCCAGCGCAATTCTCCCTCTGTGACATTGTCACCGCGGACCAGCTTTATTCCATCGATAAATGAGAAAAGCTCACTATTGAAGGGATAGCCGGTGAGCAGGCGGATGTGGCGGCCTAGTTTAGTGACATTCCAGTGCTCCGGGACATTGCCCAGCCACTCAACGCCGTAAGATTTCATTTTAGGATTCGGCTGAAACCCTGCAGCGCGGGCTTCGTCCGGCGGCAGGCCGCGAATGACGGTGCGCGAGATGAGCGCAGCGCGCTTCTCCTTCAGCTTCTCGGTGAGAGCGCGCTTCTTAGCGACGAGCGCTTCGATCTCAGCCGTCTTACAGTCAAGAAAATCGGCGATGGCTACTTGCTCTGGCCTTGGAGGCGAAGGGAGCACACAACTGCCAATGAACTCCCAATCTGCGCGCGGCATCTTTGCGCCGTATGTCGATGAGTCTACGAGCGAGATGAACCCTTCTGAAAGCAGCTGGTAGAGAAAAAACCGACGCTCTTGGGAGCAACTCCTGAGGACCAGCAGCTCGGATGAGCATAGGCCATCAAAACTGGGGTTACAGGCCTTTGCTAAGTAGGGCCGCAACTTACCAAACAGAGTGTCGTCCGCCGAAAAAAGATTTGAAACTGCTTCTGGAATTCGCTCCTCACCTTTGACTACCTTTCCTGTCCAAGATTCGACGTTCTCCAAACCAACATAACGCAGATGGTTTCCCTCATCGGCGTCGAGCTTCACGTCTTTGCGGCGGGCAATAAATTTCAACCGATTCACTTTCCAGTGAGCCGGGATGCGCCCCAGCCAACCAACACCGCTGTCCTTGTACGTCGAATAGGCGGAATGCTTCACGCCGTCACCTCGCCCAACATGCTCACGATCTCGCTTTCCAGCGTCTTGATTTCAGCCTCAATCTCTTCCAGCGGACGCGGTGGTTCATAGCGGTAGAAATGCCGGTTGAGCGGGATCTCGTATCCCACTTTAGTTTTGCTGTGATCGATCCATGCGTCCGGCACATGGGGCAGGACTTCCCGTTGGAAGTAGTCGTCGATCCTTTCTTTGAGTGGAACGCTTTCGGTGTCGCGCAGCTCAGGATCGGGTTCTGGCTCGCCGTGTTTGTCGCGGCAGATTTCCGCGGTCTCATCACGCTCGCCGAGCGCGTTCTGGATCGCCTTGATCTCCGACGCGGAGAGGCGAATGGGCTCTTCTTCGTCGCCTACATTGATGGCTTTTAGCTCGCTGAAGAACGTGACGCGATTTTTATAGACGCGCTCGCCGGTAATCTTGCCGAACTCGCGGAGCAGCGCGCGGATCGCCTCCTGGCGCCGCTCGCCTGCGGCGATCTCCTCGCCTCTCACCTTTTCGTTCTTCTTGTTGCTGGCCGCGAGCGCACGGAACGCCGGCTCCTGATCGAGGCGGCCGATGCCCTCGGCGCTGGCTTGAAAGTTGAGCCGCAGCGGCCGCTCCACGGTGATCTTGTGGAAGCCGAAATCGGCGTTGTCGAAGACCTTGCTGACGACCAACTCTTTCCGTTTTCCCTCGACAGTGAACGCACGTGTCTCGCCATCCTGAAAGTTGCCGTGGATACGCGTGATCTCCCCGATCTGGTCGGGTTCTCTCGGATCGCCGGCCGAATCGCCGATCTTGTTGCGCTTGTTGCCCAGGCTCTTCTTCATTTTCACGAAGAACTGGCGCGCGTCAACGAGCTGGATCTTGCCTTTGCGGCGCTCTTCTTTATGGTTGGTGAGAATCCAGATGTAGGTCGAGATGCCGGTGTTGTAGAAAAGCTGGTCCGGCAACGCGACCACTGCTTCCAGCCAATCGTTCTCGATGATCCATTGCCGGATGTTGCTCTCGCCGCTTCCCGCGTCGCCGGTGAACAGCGGCGAACCATTGAAGACGATGCCGATACGGCTGCCGCCTTTCTTTTCCGCGCGCATTTTCGAGAGCATGTGCTGGAGAAAGAGCAGCGAACCGTCGTTGATGCGGGGCAGCCCGGCGCCGAAGCGGCCTTCATAGCCGTAGTGCTCGGCTTCGTTGCGAATGAATTTTTCCTGCTGCTTCCATTCCACACCGAACGGCGGATTCGCCAGCATGTAATCGAAGGTGTACTTCTTCCCGTCGGAGTCGCGGTCGAAGGCGTCCTTGGAGAACGTATCGCCGAGGCGAATCTGGTCGGCGTCCTCGCCTTTGATCAGCATGTCGGACTTGCAGACAGCCCAAGCTTCGTCGTTCCAGTCCTGCCCGTAAAGGACGGGCTTGGCTTTGTTGTTCAGGTCGCGGATGTACTTGTCGGCGACTGACAGCATGCCCCCGGTGCCGCACGCGGGATCGTAGATCGTCTTCACTACGTGGCTGCGGCGGAGATCGTTTTCCGGCGAGAGCAGCAGGTTCACCATCAGCCGGATCACTTCGCGCGGTGTGAAGTGCTCTCCCGCTTCTTCGTTCGATTGCTCCGCGCCGATGCGGATGAGCTCCTCGAAGACGTAACCCATCTGCATGTTGTCCACGCGCTCGGTGGACAAATCAATGGTCGAAAATCGCTTGACCACCTGATACAGCAGGTTCTTCTCCGCCATGCGCGCGATCTGCTCGCCAAAGGCGAAGCGTTCCATGATGTCGCGCACATTGGGCGAGAAAGCGTTCATGTACTTGGTGAGATTTTCGGCGAGCTGCGGGGAGTCGTCGAGCACCTTGCCAAAATCGAAGCGGGCAAGGTTGTAGAACGGGTAGCCGGTAATCTTTCCCAAAATGGAACGAACCAGCGTTTCCGGCTTGCCTTTGAGACGGGTGTGCTCCTTCAAGACCTGCTCCTTGGTCGAAGCGAGCAGGCAGTCGAATCGCCGCAGCACCGTCAGCGGCAGAATGACCTTGCGGTATTCATTCCGTTTGTACGGTCCGCGGAGCAGGTTGCAAATATCCCAGATGAAGCCTGCAATCTGGCGATGCGTTTCGACAGTCATGAGGCCAACCCAGCGACTGTGGTCAGAAAACGAAGATGAGTGTGAGTCATGAGCCTGAGTTTGGAGTCGACCTACGAACAAGGGGGAGGACTATGAATATTAGCTCTTTCCGCCTGTTTAGCAACTAAAGCGATTGCCTGAACAGCAGCTTGCTAGCTAGTAGCTAGAGCAACGGCAACAGCAAGGTCAACACCCGGCCGAGGGCGGCCGGTTCCACGTTTGCCGGCTTGGCTCTTTCGTCAGTTCAAAATGAGGATGTTCTTGGGATTTGGAAAACTGATCAAACAGCAACGGCAACAGTAACGTCAACACCCGGCCGGGGGCGGCCGGTTCCACGTTGGCCGACTTGGCTCTTTCGTTAGCTCAGAGTGGGGATGTTCCGGTTGGATTTGGAAAACTGATGAAAAGCAAGAGCTAAAGACAAAGTCAACACCCGGCCGAGGGCGGCCGGTTCCACGTTG
>DASTJH010000043.1:0-9903 GCA_035716645.1 Terriglobales bacterium
TCATCGCATCCTGGAGCTGTAGAAGGTTCCAAGGGTTAGGCTGTTCGCCTATTAAAGCGGTACGTGAACTGGGTTCAGAACGTCGCGAGACAGTTCGGTCCCTATCTGGTGTGGGCGCAGGAGATTTGAGTGGGCCTGTCCTTAGTACGAGAGGACCGGGATGGACGGACCTCTGGTGTTCCAGTTGTCATGCCAATGGCACGGCTGGGTAGCCAAGTTCGGTTGTGATAAACGCTGAATGCATATAAGCGTGAAGCACTCCACAAGATGAGATCTCCCAACCCTCAAGGGTGAAGAAGGGCACTGGAAGACAACCAGTTTGATAGGTTTGAAGTATAAGGCCAGCAATGGTTTCAGCTTACAAATACTAATCGCCCGTTCGGCTTGACCATAAAATTTATTCAGCGCATGCGGCGCGCGCGCCGCAGCTTCTGAGCTGCTAAGCTCCTGAGCTTCTAAGCGAAGAACCTGTCGCTTGCAGAGGCTTAGAGTTAGCGCGCTCGGAAGCAAGTACCAAATCGGTTCAGTTGTGAAAGATCTCCGAAGCAGCGAAGGTTCTCGGCTTAGCAGCTAAGAAGCTTAGCAGCTTGGAAGCTTTCAATGTTCTCGCGTCCGCTTGCACAACGCGGCGGCCTGCCAGTGGGATGGACTGACAGCAGCGAACCAGAGTCGGTGATCATACCGCGGGGGTCACACCCGTTCCCATCCCGAACACGGAAGTTAAGCCCCGCTGGGCCGATTGTACTGCACGGGAAACTGTGTGGGAGAGTAGGTCATCGCCGGCATTAATAAAGGCTCAGTTCCCAAAAAGGAACTGAGCCTTTTCCGCTTTACGAAAGCCCCGGAGCTGCGAAGCCCCGAAGCCGCGAAGCTAACCCAACGTGGAACCGGCCGCCCTCGGCCGGGTGTTGCCCGGGAATATCAAAATCAAAGCTCTGAGGACGGCCTAGGAGCGTGCGTGCTCGGTCGCAGGTTCATATTTGCCATTTGCGTACGAATAGCGTTTATTTCCGCTGGCCGGGATCACTTGACCCGAACTCGAAAGCTCGGTTCCGTTTTCGGTGACGACAACGTCGTAAAATGCGGCACTCCTCCCGCGCACGAATTCGTATGTAGCTTGCATCTGGAAGCAAGGCTGGCTGCCGGGCGAGGCCCCGCCACAATTCCCGCCATTATCAGCCTCGGTGGTCAATTGCAGAGCGACGTGGAGTCCGGCGGAAGATGGCACGAGGATGGAGTCTTCAGCGAACGAGTCGCCTTGGTGCATGTCCCCGACAGACAACACTATGCCGTGTGCATCAGGCCCAATTCTGACGAGCCTCGCAGTGGGTGGTTTTCCCCAGCTGCTACTTACCTGCACATCGTACTTCTCACTTTCTGGGAACCACTTCCCGTCTCGATTTGCAAATACAAACGCACTAACGACAGGGCTACAGGCGTGGCATGTGTATTCAGAATCGGGAACGGTCGATGTCAGAAGCACATGCTTGGGGATTCCGTGATCGGAATAATCAGAATCAAAATAGGGGGAAACAATGCCTTGTGTACCCTGAAAGGCAGAGACGCGCTCTTGAACGTCACTCCAGGTCGCCGTTCGATTCTCCTGATTGTAGTTGCCGAATAAAAGGTAGAGTGCCTTGCTCGGATCAAACCGGCCAGCGAAGTAGCGCATTTCGGAGGCGCGTTTGCAGGCCATCGCGACCGCCGGTGAGAGCTCGGGCGCTTTGTCCATTTGCAAAGGATTAGTATCTCCGGCCACATCGCCGATAATACTGCCATCCGCCCCATAACGAGTTCCAGAAAGTCGCTTCAGCATGCCGTGGCAGTTAGTCGTAACCCTGAAGATCGCATAATCCTTTCCTCGGTACTCGGTCAACAGCGATAGTTGCACCAAACCCGAGCGAGACTGTAGCGATTGGAGATCAATGTAATAGGAGCGGCCGGCACCATCGCTTCCGACAGCAGTGTAGCCGGGATAATTATTGTGTGTACTTTTACAGCCAGAAAAGACGCAAAGCACGCAAACAATCTCAAGCCAAAGAAACTTTCTCACGAGACGCCCTCGCGAGTGACTGGCCTCCATGAACGAGTGTTTCGTTCGATTGCGAGTAAAACTAAGATCAGCGAAAAGAGCGCAATCAGGCCCACAATCGATACTGCCGCACCAGCAACGTCGGGAAGCATCTTAGTGAATTCCGTCTGCTTAATGTCCGCGCGAGAGATTGCCTCGCTTTTCTGTTGGAAATACTCGTTGATAGTTGCTGTAACATCCATGCTCTGTGACTTTGCCGTTTGCACAACCTCAGCGAGATTGTCCACATATTCTTGTTTTTGATCCGAAGCAAGGTCGCCAATGTGGGACATCAGCACACGACGGCTCTCTGGGTCGCTGAAATAGGGCTGGAGAAGGAAGGGCAGCCTTATGCCTTGGAGTTCACCGGCAGCCCGAGCAGGTTTCGTCCCCTTAGCAACCCCGGTTCCGGTCGTACCCTGTGTGTGGGGGCGGATATTGTCTAGGACTACTTGCGGGCTAACGTGACTGTCCCGGCTCGCAAAAACTGCCGAGCCGAAGTAAGTAGCTCCGATTACAAAGCCGGCAATCAGCGCAAGAACGACGAGCATCGCAACAAATCGTGTGAATCTGAACAGCCATTTACGTTCAAAGCCTTCCAAAGCTCCCATTGAACCTCCATGCCGCGTGCGGGTTCAACCCGCTTGCTCGCACCTACGAGGTCCATTCTAGTTCTTATATATATGTCGTACCCAATGGCGGGTGGCGCAGCGAACAGCGCCCCCGCTACCGCAGGTGGTACTGTATCCACCTGACCTTGCAGGGCGTAATAGCCTTCCTCATCAAGTCGCGACTTCTAAATCCCACGAAAATGAGGGTGCCCCACTCTGCGCGGTGTTCGCAGGGTGGGAGAGCAGGATGTCAGCACCATCGACGGCGGTCTTACCCGTAACTCGCCAAGAACGTCGATGAAAGCGTCGCGCTCAGCTCACGGATCTACAGAATCCTTCGGGGCGCGCTGGTCGTTCATACTTCGTGGACCAACAACCGGGCTCGATCGCAGGTGTATATTGCCACTCAAAGCCTCGTGCTATTAAGGCAATGAAGATCGACAACAACAATCCCGACCCCCGCTCCGCCAACCCGTTCACGGTGGCCTTGGTGCAGGCGGCGCCGGTTGTCTTTGATCGCGAGCGGACGCTCGAGAAAGTCGCCTCGCTCACACGCGAAGCGGCGGACAAAGGCGCGCGGCTGGTATTGTTTCCAGAGGCATTTGTTTCCGGCTATCCGCGAGGCCTTGATTTCGGCGCCGTGGTTGGCGGACGCACCGACGAAGGCCGCAGAGATTTTCAGCGATATTGGGAGAGCAGCGTCGATGTCCCCGGACCTGCCGTAGACGAACTCGCGCGAACTGCGCGCGCTAACAATGTTTACCTTGTGATCGGCGTCGTGGAACGCGATCGCGGCACGCTCTACTGCTGTGTCCTGTTCTTTGCTCCTGATGGTGCGTTCCTGGGCAAACATCGCAAGATCATGCCGACTGGCTCCGAGCGGCTGGTGTGGGGATTTGGCGATGGCTCGACGATGCCCGTCTTCGACACGCCGTTGGGCAAGATGGGCGCGGTGATCTGCTGGGAGAATTATCTGCTGCTGATGCGGGCCGCCATGTATGCGAAGGGTATTGAAATCTACTGCGCGCCGACGGCCGACATGCGTGATTCCTGGATCGCCTCCATGCGGCATATTGCCGTCGAGGGCCGCTGCTTCGTGCTCTCGTGCAATCAATTCAATCGCCGACGGGACTTCCCTGCCGATTATCGTTCGGCATTCGGCGACGATCCGGAGACGATCGTCTCCCGCGGCGGCAGTTGCATCGTCGACCCGTTTGGAAACTTTCTCGCCGGACCGAATTGGGAAGGCGAAGCGATCCTGACCGCCGAAATCGACCGCGCGCAGATCGTTCGCGGCAAGTACGATCTGGACGTAGTCGGCCACTACGCGCGTCCGGACATTTTTCAACTGCACGTTGATGAACGCGCGAAAAATCCAGTAACTACGCAGGTCACCGAGTCCACCAAAGAAACTGAGCAGGAAGCAATAAGCAATAAGCAATAAGCCAAACCTGAGTTGCTGTCGGGCCCCGATTCGCCGTTGCCTCTGATTTGCCTTTGGTTTTGCTTATTGCTTACTGCTTATTGCTAATTCCCATGTGGCCCCAGCCGCTCGCTCCGGTTCACTCGCTCTCGGTCTCCGCTCTGGTCGCGGCGATTCCGCTCGTCGTCGTTCTGCTTTTCATGGGAGGTCTGCGCAGGAGCGGCCTGTTTTCCTCTGCATGCGGACTTGTGAGCGCCGGCATCCTGGCTGCGCTGGTCTGGCGAATGCCAGTGTCGCTGGCTTTCTGGAGTGTGGGCTATGGATTCGTCTACGCGTTCTGGTCGATTCTCTGGATTGTGTTTAATGGCCTATGGCTCTATAACCTCACTGTTGATACCGGCAAATTCGACCTGCTGCGACGGTGGGTGATCCAGCACGCCTCCCGCGACGCATGCATCCAAGCGATCCTCGTTGCCTTTTGTTTTGGCGCGCTGCTCGAGGGCAGCGCCGGCTTCGGAGCGCCGGTCGCGATCACCGCTTTTCTGCTGCTGCAGCTTGGATTCGAAGCTCGTCGCTCGGTCGTGGTCGCGCTGATCGCCAACACCGCCCCTGTAGCCTTCGGCGCTCTCGGCATTCCTATTGTGGCACTGGCGGGCGTGACTGGACTGGAGCTAGCAAAGCTCTCGTCGATGGTTGGCAGACAACTTCCATTTCTATCGCTCGTCTTACCTGCGTATCTCGTCTTAGTCATCGAAGGACGCAAAGGCTGGCGGCGCACCTGGCCAGCGGCCATGGTAGCGGGCTCCAGCTTTGCTCTGGCGCAGTTTGCGATCTCCAACTTCTGGTCACCATACGCGACCGATATCGTCGCTTCGCTGGTCTCGATGGCCGCGGTGGTCGCGTTTCTTCGTTTCTGGAAGCCAGCGCCGCAGCTCGCGCGTGAATCCAGCGCAACCTTCTCGCAAGCCAAGCCCAGCGCTGTTCGGCTGTCCGCGCGAGAGGCCGCGGCTGCCTGGTTGCCCTGGGCGTGGCTCTCGATTGTGATGATCCTGTGGTCGTACTTCGGATTATTTCGGCGCGGCCAGATTACGATCCATATTCCGCATCTGCACAACGGCGTCTTTATTTCCCTTTATGGGAAGCCTTACGCGGCGGCTTATGGTTTTCAGCCGCTGGCAGCCGGTTCTGCGGTGCTCGCTGCCATCGTCCTTACGGCTCTCTCCTTCCGGGTTCCCCCGCGCGTGTTGGTTCGATGTGCCGCCACTACGCTGCGCCAATTGCGCGTGCCGGGACTGACGGTGCTGATCATCGTCGGACTGGCTTACCTCTACAATTACTCCGGCATGGCCTACACCGTAGGCGCAGCGCTGGCCGCCGTGGGCGTGGCGTTCCCTTTCGTGAGCAGCTTCCTAGGATGGATCGCTTGTTTCCTCAGCGGCAGCGACACTTCCAGCAATTTACTCTTCGGCAATCTACAGGTCGCAGCTGCGCACCAATTGCACCTCAACCCCGTGCTGCTGGCCGCGACCAATTCTTCCGGCGCCGTCACAGGCAAGATGATTTCCCCGCAGAACATCGCGATCGGCGTGACCACCGTAGGTCTGGTCGGACAAGAAGGTCGCGTACTGCACAAGACGTTCTGGCACAGCGTTCTGCTGGCCGCGCTGATCGGGCTGCTCGCCTGCGCGCAGGCTTACTTGGTGCGTGGGATGGTTCCGTAAATTCCAGCGGAAATATTCTTCGGTATTTGGCCGGTATCTTGGCGCGTAAGTGCTTTTAGAAGTCGGTGTCGGCTAAAAAAAGATCGATGTTTCTTGTCAGTACCGTTCCCGCTAGGGAATGGGTGAGGCATGGGAGCATGAGGGTCACCCGTTCGCTATCGCGAAACGGTACTGATTTTCGCGATGCGGAGCGAGTAGCTGCCTCTTCCCCTTTTCCCATTCAGCGCGTAGGATGTTGCGTCCCTTTTGGTTCATTTTTCTCGTGGAGCCTTGTCGATGAGCATCGCGTTACGCCGTTGCTTTGTTGTGGTCTGCGTGTTGTTGATGTCCACCGTCCTCTTTGCCCAGCGGAGTTCCAAAAAGAAACCCAAAAACGCTTCGGAAGGTTCGAATGCAACGGCAGCGGCGGCGAACCAGAACGCGGAGCCAGCGCCCGCCGCCACGATGCCGGAAGAAGATCCTGCATTCAAAGGCATGGTTTGGCGGCAGGTCGGACCTTTTCGTGGAGGCCGCGCCTTGGCCGTGTCGGGCGTAGTCGGCGAGCCGAACACCTATTACTTCGGCAGCGTGGGCGGCGGAGTCTGGAAGACCACCGACGGCGGCATCAACTGGGTCCCGATGTCGGACAAGGCGAACTTCTCGTCAGTCGGCGCGATTGAAGTCGCCCCCTCCGATCCGAACACGATCTATGTCGGTACTGGCGAGGCTTGCATTCGCAACAACATCCTCCAGGGTAACGGCGTATGGAAAAGCACCGACGCGGGCAAGACCTGGCAGTACATGGGACTGGAAGAGACGCGCCACATCGGCCGCGTAGCAGTGAATCCGACGAATCCGGACATCGTCTTCATCGCGGCGCTCGGCCACGCCTACGGACGCAATCCCGAGCGCGGCATCTATCGCTCGACCGACGGCGGCAAGAGCTGGACAAAAGTTCTCTATAAGGATGACCAGACCGGCGCGATCGATGTTGTCCTCGACCCGTCCAATTCCAGCATCGTTTATGCCGCGCTATGGCAGACGTATCGCACACCGTACTCGGCAGTTAGCGGTGGTCCCGGAAGCGGAATTTATAAATCCACTGACGGCGGCACAACGTGGAAGCAGCTCACCGGCAACGGCCTGCCTTCGGGTGTCCTTGGACGCATCGGCTTGGGCGCTTCACCGGGTTCGAACCGTGTGTACGCGCTGATCGAAGCTAAGCAAGGCGGACTGTATCGTTCCGACGACGCCGGCGAGCACTGGCATTTGATGAACAACGACGATCGCTTCCGCCAGCGCGCGTGGTACTACACGCACGTCTTCGCCGATCCGCAGAATCCGGATGTGGTGTACATCCTCAACACCGGCTCGTATCGCTCGATCGATGGCGGCAAGACCTTCACGGCCCTCGCGACACCGCACGGCGACAATCACGGACTGTGGATCGATCCGACGAATCCGAAGCGGCTGATCAACTCCAACGATGGCGGCGCGGACATCAGCATCGACGGCGGCCTGCACTGGACCTCGCAGGATAATCAGCCGACGGCGCAGTTCTACCACGTGATCGTCGATAACCAGTTCCCGTACCACATCTACGGCGCGCAGCAGGACAACACCACAGTCGGCATCGCCAGCGCGACCAATCATGGCGGCATCAATCGCACGGATTGGGACCCGGTCGGCGGCTGCGAAAGCGGCTACATCGCGCCTTATCCCAAAGATCCGGATATCGTCTTTGCCGGCTGTTACGACGGCAGCATTACTGAGTTCAACAAAAAGCTCGGCACCGAGCGCGAGATGAACGCGTGGCCGCTGAATCCGATGGGCCACGGCGATGTTGATCTGAAGTATCGCTTCCAGTGGACGGCGCCGATCCTGATCTCTCCACACGATCCGGAGACGATCTACCACGGCGCGCAGGTGATCCTGCGCACGCGCGATCGCGGCTATCACTGGGACGTGATCAGTCCTGACCTCACGCGCAACGACAAGAGCACCGAGCAGTCCTCCGGCGGTCCGATCACGCAGGACAACACCAGCGCCGAGTACTATGCGACGGTGTACACGATTGCCGAGTCACCGGTGCAGGCCGGCGTGATCTGGGCAGGCAGTGACGATGGCCTCGTGCACGTGACCACAGACGACGGCAAGAACTGGGCGAACGTCACGCCTAAGGACCTTCCCGATTCGGGAACGGAACCGGGGCCGCACTACAGTCGCATTAGCCTGATCGAAGCCAGTCACTTCAAGGCCGGAACGGCGTACGTGGCCGTCGATCGTCATGAGTCCGACGACTGGGCGCCCTACGCCTTCGAGACCACCGACTTTGGTAAAAGCTGGAAGCGCATCAACAGCGATCTACCTCAGGGAGCCGTAGTGCGCGCGATCCGCGAAGACACCGAGCGCGAAGGCCTGCTCTTTGCCGCCACCGAAACCGGAGTTTACGTCTCGTTCGATGATGGGGGGCACTGGCGCTCGATCCAGCTCAATCTTCCGCTGAGCTCGATGCGCGATGTAGCTGTCACCCCGCGTGACCTGGTCGTCGCCACACACGGGCGCGCCTTCTGGGTGCTCGACGACATAGCCCCGCTGCGCGACTATCAGGCACAGCAGGACAACGCCGACGTCACCGTGTTTAAGCCGTCGGTCGCCTATCGCTACTTCGGCGGCGGCTTTGGTGGACGCGGCGGCGATGTCGGCCAGAATCCCCCCAGCGGCGCGATCATTTATTACCGGCTGAAGACTGCGGTCGGTCCGCAGCATGAAGCCGGAGCCAACGCGCCGACGCAAGCCACAGCGAAGGCGACAGAAGAAAAGCCGGCGCCGACCGCGAAAGAAAATGCTCCCGCCGGCGCCAAGATGGCCGTGCAGAAAGAGGAGATCACAAAAGAAGTTCCGAATCCTGCCGCAGCCGAGAAAGCCAAGCAGGAGCACGTGACCGTCGAGATCCTCGATGGCAGCGGCAAGGTGATTCGCACCTTCCCGCCTAAAGAAGAGACCACAACCGAAACGCAAGCGGAAGAAGCAGGTGAAGGCTTCGGCAGACGGGCGCCGGAGAATCCGACCGGACACGCAGGACTGAATCGCTTCGTCTGGAATCTGCGCTATGAAGATTCGACCAAAGTTCCGGGCGCTATCCTCTGGGGCGGCGGCAACGCTGGTCCCGTAGCCGTGCCGGGACAGTATCAGGTTCGGGTGACAGCCCACGGGCAGAGCACCACCGAGCCGCTCGAAATCAAAGAAGATCCGCGGCTGGCGGTCACGCAAGCCGATTTGCAGAAGCAGTTCGATCTGCTCATGCAGATTCATGATCAGGTGAACAAGGTCGATCAGGCCATCAACCAGATGATGAGTGTGAAGAAGCAGGTGGATGCCCTCGACAAACTGATGCCCAAAGACGAGCACGGTAACACTGTCCGCGATGCGGCCAAGAAGCTGGAGCAGAAGATGCAGCCGATTGAAGACGCGCTGATCCAGACAAAGGCCAAGAGCGGACAGGACGTGCTGAACTTCCCGATTGAGCTGAATAACGAACTTGTCGCGCTAGCCGGATCGATCGAGGGAGCAGACGCCGCGCCCACGCCGCAGTCTTATGACGTCTTCAACATGCTGAAAGCGCAGAGTGATGAACAGGTGGGATTGTGGGACAACATGCTGAACAGCGACGTGCCGCAATTCAACCAAGTCGTCCGCCAACAGAACGTGGAGGCGATCATCGTGGAGCAAGAGCAATAGAATTCACCACGGAGGCACGGAGGACACGGAGAAAATCAGAAGTCGGTAGCGGGCCAAGAGGAGTACAGACTCTCTATTGGCCCCTGACACGCCCTAAAACGGAATAGACGTCCGCCGTCCATGACTTACTAATTCTGCCTTCTGACTTCTCGCTTCGTGGCCAGGGCCCGCAGGCTCAATAGACGTAGAGCTTGCGCGAATCTCCAAGGTTTGCCACTGGCCATCTACCCCGTTGGATGCAGAGCAGCCGCTTCACGCCTGCATTCGCCATGCTGGCGCTGTTATGGGATTCACTGATCACCGACGCAAGAATGCACCAGGTACATCCGGCTTCGTTGTGCCAATAATCACGCATTC
>DASTJH010000044.1:0-2295 GCA_035716645.1 Terriglobales bacterium
CGCACTCGCCCAGATCGTGCAGGTTCGGCTGCCAATGGCGATACTCGGCCAAATCTTCCGCCACGTGCGCGGACAAAAGAATGTGTCCCGCGTCACCGCAGTCCAGCACTCGCTGCGCAACATTGATCCCCGAACCGGCTATGTTCGTTTTCTCGTTAACATCCGTGACTCGGTTGACGGGACCGCTGTGAACTCCCATCCGCAGCCGGATGCTCGGATGATCTTGCAACGCTTTGCTGATCTCGAGCGCACACTGGGCCGGTTCTTCCGGACTGTGGAAGAAAACCAGCGCCATCCCATCACCGGTCGGCACTCGGATGAGTTCACTTCTTGCTTCTGCAGCGCGAAAACATTCCGTACTTCGCACGATTTCCTTCAACTCTTGCAGCAATTCAATCTGCTCGTTCACGAGCAGCCTTGAATAGCCGACCACGTCGATCAGTAAGATGTGAGCGATCTCCAGCGGGAGATCGGGCGTCGGTTCCGCGGGCGTGTCTTGCGGGCTCACGCTTCGCGAAACCTAATGCTGCCGATAGCCATGGTCGAGGGCAAATACCCGTGCGGGAAACACGAACGAATACTTGGCACTCGACGAGGCCGCGCATTTTGTGCGATCCAATAATTTCGCGGGTGCTAAGGATGAAGTGCCAGCGTAAGTCTCATTGAGGAATGGTGCCCACCTGGATTGAGCGCCAGCGCTTGCTCAATAGCCGCGCTTACTTTGGCGCGAGCGAGGCGACGATTTTTTCGAAGCGCGGATCGCCGCGCAACGGATCCCAAAACGGCAGCAGCTTCAATTGGCCGTAGCTGACAGTGCTCGGGGGACGGACGGCAATAGCCAGCTTTTCGCACGCTAGATCTTTATCGTCAGCCCACGCAGCGATCATCGCCAAATACGTAATCATGAGTGGACCATTGATTGCATCTTTTTCGACCGGTAGAAGTTCGACCGCATGCCGGCCTTCGCGCAATGCTTCCTCCTTGCGACCAAGAGCCGCGTCGATCAAACCAAGCACGCACAGCGCCGGGCCGTAGTCTGGCTGAGCTCGAACCGTTTTCTCTTGCTCCGCGCGCGCAGCAGTGAAAGCCGAGCGCGCTTTACCCTCGTCTTTCGCCATGCGAGCGAGAACGCCGTCTATTACCGACCGGGTTACATGAACAGCGTAATCAGTTAGTGGTGTTTCGCCGAATGCGTCCAATGCATTCCTTGCCGCGGCGATGTCGCGCTCGGCCAGCGCACAGCTCAGCCAATCATTGACGACACTCGGCAGGGAGCTCGGATTTGCGGCTCGAATGGAATCGATTGCTCGATGCAAGGGCTTAGTATCGGCTTTCCAATGAAATTCGACGGAGGCAAGCGCTACTTTGATATTGGCATCGTTCGGCTCGACGGCTAACGCGCGATCCAACACGGATGTTTGTTCAGCGTAGCGCCGGAGAAGTCCGTAACTGGTCGCAATCTGCTGGAGCGTGAAAAAGTTGCGCGGGTCGAGGTCAATCGCGTGCTCGAGGTTCCGCGTGGAGTCTTCCCAGCGCCCCTGCCGCCTCTCGATGTAACCTTTCAACTCGAAAACGCCGGGATCATTGGGCAACGTCTGGCCAGCAACTTCCAGTTCAGCCAGAGCACCCTTATAATCGAGGTATCCTCGATAAAGATTTTGCGCACGCGCAAGATGCGTTTCGCCTGCATCGGGACGAAGGCGAAACGCCGCCTGGATAGCAGATTCGGCTGACGCCAGCCGCGCCGGCGTATGGTCGTAGCCAAGGTGATAAAGGCGGTCATGAGTCTGAGCCAGTTGGCAATAGGCTTGGAAAAACGACGGGTCATGCGCGACAGCCTGGTTCAGCAGATCGGCCGCCTGCAGCAATTTCGCTTTCCCGGCACTGCTAAAACTCGTCAGAAGAAGATTTTTGGCGCGCGTGTAAAGATCGAAGGCGGTGAGGTCGGCCGTCGGGGGACGTTCGATTGCGTTCTCTTCACCTGGCGAAAGCTTGGCCTGAAGCTGCTCGGCAATCGCCTTCGCAATCTCACTTTGAATCGCGAACACATCCGCAAGATCGCGGTCGTAAGTCTGCCCCCATAATTCTCTGTCAGTGCGCGCATCAACCAACTTGGCGTTGACACGCACGCGATTGCCCGAGCGCTGAACGCTCCCTTCCACGACATTCGCGACCCCGAGTTGCTGGCCAATCTCGCGCAAATTCCGTGCGACTCCGCTCTTGTATTGCATCACCGAGACGCGGCTGATTATTTTGAGGTCCCCGATCTTGGCCAGGAGAGTGAGGATTTCATCC
>DASTJH010000045.1:0-30353 GCA_035716645.1 Terriglobales bacterium
CCGATAACTGAACGCATTCTCCTGTTGCTCGTCGTGTCCTCGCATGCCTATTTCTTAACCTATTTGCCTGTGGAAACCTGCTACTCGCCTTGATTCCCACACCTTTTTTCCGCAGCCTGTGAAGTCGTGCCCTTCCCTGAATCTGATTTCCACTGCATTTTTTCCGCAGCCTGCTCAGTCTGCGGAGCAGGGCCTTTAGGCCCTGCGGTAAACGTCCCCTATTTTTGTTGCGCTTTAGCGCTGGTTTCACGCACTCTGCGCGGTGAGGCTGGCGCTAAAGCGCAAAACTAAAATCGCGCTCGTTCTCCGCGAGGCCTAAAGGCCTCGCTCCCCCGCATAAATACGGGGGGTCCCACCTTGCGCGTCGCAGCTCCGGGGCTTCAAAGCCAATTTCAAGAAGTCAAAACCCGGCCGAGGGCGGCCGGTTCCACATTCGATCGCCCAATCGCTTTTGACGTCGATTTTGCTAGTAGCTAGTAGCTAGAAGCTGCTTCCCCCTGTGCTACACTGGTGTTACGTTCAATTCGACCGCGGTCGTGAGCAAGTTCTCGCCCTTACACGCTAGTTCCTGCCCGTTGTAACCTCCGAATCAATTCAACGTAAATATCTACAAAAGGAAACGTGTATCTGTCTATGGAACAGGGAACAGTCAAGTGGTTTAACGACTCCAAAGGGTTTGGTTTTATTCAGCGTGAAAGCGGCGAGGACGTCTTCGTCCATCACTCCGCGATTCAGTCGAACGGATTCCGCAGCCTGGCCGAGGGCCAGCGCGTGGAATTTCGCGTGACCAAAGGCCAGAAAGGCCTCCAGGCGGAAGAAGTCCGCACCCTCTAATCCCGATCGTGCCGGAGGGACTCCCTCCGGCCGTCTCAAACTCTCAGCATCTCCAAGGAGCCGCCCATGCGTTCCGATCTTGTATTTCGCGCCAACGACAAAGTGCCGAACCGTTTTCATCTTTGCCGTCTGGCAGCGTGCTCTGCGAGAACCATGATTCGCAGCTCGGTGGAAATGCACCACACCATTAACCAGGCGCTGGAGGCAATCAGTCAGGAGACTGTCTTTGCCATGCCCGCCGCAGCCTTGGACGTAGCCGCGATTCCCGCGCCCGTCCTCGATCTGGGACCATCGCTCAATGAAGCCGAGTCCCTCGTTTGAAGAAAGAAGAACCTCGATCTTGAATCCACAATTTTCTGCGCTCCCGATTTCCCCTTACCTTCTGGAGCGACTCACCACTGCTAATTTCCTTACTCCCACGCCCGTGCAAAGCAGCGCGATCCCCGTGGCGCTCGAGGGCAAAGACCTGCTCGCGACCGCCCAGACCGGAACCGGCAAGACGCTCGCTTTTCTCATTCCGCTCGCGCAACAGCTCCTCGACCAACCGCGCCGCGGGATTCGCGCCCTGGTGCTCGTGCCCACGCGCGAGCTGGCCATCCAAGTCAATCGTCAATTCGACGAGCTGCGCGGCAAAAAGCTCGCCAAAGCCGCGCTGGTCATCGGCGGAGCCTCAGAAGGCCAGCAAATCAGCGCACTACGCTCGGCGCAACTGCTGATCGCCACTCCCGGACGCCTCGAAGACTTTCTTCGCCGCGGCCTGGCCGACCTCCGCAGCGTGCAAACGCTGGTGCTCGACGAAGCCGACCGCATGCTCGATATGGGATTTCTGCCGGCAATCCGCCGCATCGTCCAAGCGCTGCCCACCAAGCGCCAGACGTTGTGCTTTTCCGCGACTCTCGATAAAAACGTGGCGCATGTAATCGACGAATACCTCCGGAATCCAGTGCGCCTGGCCCTCGGATCGACGTCCCGTCCCGCCTCCAGCGTGAAGCTGCAGGCTTTTGAAGTGTCGTCCAATCAGCGCTTCGCCCTGCTACAACAGTTGCTCGGAAAAGAGAGCGGACGCTGCCTGGTCTTCGTTCGCACCAAGCGCAACGCCGACCGGCTAGCCCGCAAGCTGGCGAAAGAAGGCTTTGCCGCCGGAGCGCTGCACGGAGACCGCACCCAGTCCCAGCGCAACGCCGCGCTGGCCGCGTTCCAAAATGGGACAGTCCCGGTGCTGGTCGCGACGGATGTAGCCTCGCGCGGCATTCACGTAGACGACATCGCTCACGTCATCAACTACGAGCTTCCCGAACTAGCCGAAGACCTGATCCACCGCGTAGGACGGACCGGCCGCATAGGCGCCGAAGGCGTAGCCTCAGTTTTCGTCTGCGATCAGGAACGAAGCGACTTCGCCCGTATGGAGCGCGAGCTAGGCCTGCGCATGCAACGCATGAAAATCGACGCCAACCTGGCCATCGAACAACGTCCGCAGCCCGTGGTGGTCCGCGGAGCCCCAACCCCAGCAGCCCCCGGTTCCAAAATGGTCCGCCTACCCGGAGAAGTCTTGCAGCGCTACTGCACCGCATAAAGAGCCCGGAGTGGCGGATGAGGTGAAGCCCAGGGCGTAGCCTTGGGTTCCGTAGTGAGCGGTCAGTACCGGTCCCGGTAGGGACTGGGTGAGCGGCCGCTGTTCGACCCGTCCGCTACTGCGGACGGTACTGATTTCCGTGTTCTCCGTGTCTCCGTGGTGAAAAACCCGCTTTCTCTCAGCGAACACAGGCCGTTATCCATTTCCACAAGTTCTTTGTTTGCTGGCGTTTTTTGGCATCTTTGGCGGACAACGCAGGTAAGTACCTTCTTCGTCTAACTCACGTTCATGGTTGCTGTTCCGATAACCTCGGGCAGGTAGCTGAGGGCCGCGGTGCTGGAGTCGCACCGCAAGAGTCGGAGGTCGAGCCACATAGACCTTCGATGGCGGTTGGATCGCCAATGCGAGGACCAGCGTGGAAACTGACGAAAACCTTCAAACCGTACTCGACACTCAAACCTACACCCCAGATCGCGACAATCAGCAACACGGAATCTCCTGGACATCTCCGGGCAGCGCCGCCGAGGCCGCGCGTTCATCGGGCACCCTGGCTGAGCAGGTCGCGTCGCTGGGCGAGTGGTTTCATAACATCAACTTGCATGGAGTCTGGACAGCGCCGCAGCACTTCCTCGGCGACTTTCCCAACGTCAAGTGGAAGCACATCGCGCAGGCGTTTCCGCAGGATCTGGCGGGAGCTTCGGTGCTCGATATTGGGTGCAATGGCGGCTTCTACTCGATTGCGCTGAAGCAGCGCGGAGCTGGTCGGGTGCTCGGCGTCGATGTGGACGATCGCTACCTGAATCAGGCGCGCTTTGCCGCCGCGACTTTGGGGCTCGACATCGAGTTCCAAAAGCACTCGGTGTACCAGGTGGACGAGATTCCCGGGCCGTTCGATTACGTGCTCTTTCTCGGCGTTTTCTATCATCTGCGTTACCCGCTGTTCGCGCTGGACAAGGTCATCAAGAAAGTTGCGGGCAAGCTGCTGTTCCAGAGCATGATTCGCGGGTCGAAGCAGGTGCGCGAGTGGAACGACGATTACGAATTCTGGGATATGCATCCGTTCCAGAACTCGGACTTCCCGTGTGCGTACTTCATCGAAAACAGTTATGCGAACGATCCGACGAACTGGTGGATTCCCAATCAGGGAGCGGTAGAGGCCATGCTGCGCAGCTCAGGGCTCGAGATTGTGGGACATCCGGAGTCGGAGACCTATGTGTGCGAGCCCCGGCGCGTGCAGCGCGATGGCAAGTACATTCTCGATTTGGAACTCGAAGGAACGTTATAAGGTTTTGGGAGCGAACAAGAGGAAACGATGGTCGAAGCGGTGATGCTGTGGAACGAGCCCAATAACTTGTCGCACTGGGACTTCAAGATCGATCCCGACTGGAAGATGTTTGCTGAGATGGCCATCATGGCCGCCAAGGCAATTCGTGAAGTCAATCCTGATCTGCCGATCGTGCTGGGAGGCATTTCGCCGATCGATCCGCATTTCATTCGGCTTATGGGCTCGCATGGCGTGCTCGATGCCGTGGACGTGGTCGCCCTGCATGGCTTCCCCCTCGACTGGAATCACTGGAACGTGAACGAGTGGCCGGCGAAGCTCGATGAGATTCGCGCCGTGACCAAGCTGCCCATCTGGATCTCGGAAGTGGGCGCTTCCTCTTTTGGGGCGGAGGAAGTGCAGCTCTTCGGACTTCAGCGAATGTCGGAGCTGCTGCTCGGACGTGTGGATCGAATCCACTGGTACAGCCTGTTCGATCTGCCGGCATCGTGGACGGCGACCACGCGTCACAAGGAGGCCGAGGGCAGCTCTTATTATCGGCATTACTACATGGGTCTGCTGCGCGAGGATGGTAGTCCCAAATTGGCAGCCGAACATTTTCCTGAAGGGCTGGGCATCTGCCAGTGGTTCCATTTTGAGGATCATCGCCTGAGCAGCGGAGTCGAGTGGCTGCGCAAGCTGAAGGTGAAGTATCTGCGCACTGGCATGAGCTGGGCGGACAGCTTTCGCGAGAACGCCGAAGCATGGTTCGACCGGCAGATGGGCGAACTCGAAGAATTCGCGGTCACGCTGACGCTGTGCTTCACGCCCGAACATCTCGGCATCGCCCCCCACTACACAAGTCCGCCGAAAGATCCGAAGCAGTTCGCGGAGTTCTGCCAGTGGGCGGTAGGGAAGTACGCGCCCGCGAGAAGTCGTGAAGCAGCGCAGCAGGAGACGGCACTGGTTCGATGAATCGCATGAGCTCAATTTAGGAAAGGCACGACGACATAAAACGAAGATGAGCACGAAGAAGAAAATCCTGATCACCGGCGGGGCCGGGTTTGTAGGCTCGCATCTCGCTGATGCGCTGCTCGAGGCCGGACATGAGGTCCTCATCCTGGACAGCCTCTCGCCGCAGGTGCACACGAACGGCGCTCCTGAGTATCTCGCGCTCGAAGCGGAGCTGATCCAGGGCGACATGCGCGATGCCTCGGCTGTGCGGCGGGCTATCGACAACGTTGAGGTGATCTTCCATCTCGCGGCGGCGGTAGGCGTTGGCCAGTCGATGTACCAGATCGCCGACTACATGGGATCGAACACGCAAGGCACAGCCGTCCTGTTGCAGGCACTGCTCGATCGCAAGTCAAGAGTCGAGAAGCTGGTCGTCGCGTCGTCGATGTCGATCTATGGAGAAGGCCAGTATCTATGCGGGAATTGCGGCGATGTCACTCCTGGTCCGCGTGACAACGCTCAGCTTCTGAAGAAACGATGGGAAGTGCTCTGTCCCAAATGCGGAACGGAACTCACACCAGTGCCCACGACCGAGATCAAGCCGCTGCAATGCACGTCGGTGTACGCGCTGTCGAAAAAAGACCAGGAGGAGATCTGTCTGCTCTATGGCAGGACCTATGGGCTGCCAGTGGTGGCTTTGCGCTACTTCAACATCTACGGCACGCGGCAGGCACTTTCGAATCCTTATACCGGAGTCGCGGCGATCTTCGCCTCGCGCCTGCTGAACGGGCGCGCACCGATGGTCTTCGAAGACGGGCAGCAGATGCGTGACTTCGTCAGCGTCCGTGACGTGGTTGTTGCCAACCTGCTGGCCATGAGCTCGGATCGTGCCGATGGCAAGGCCCTGAACATCGGGTCGGGAATGCCGATCTCGATTCAGGAAGTTTCGGCGGCGCTCTCGCGAGCGCTGAGCACGACGATCCCGTGCGAAATTACAGGCAAGTATCGCGCTGGAGATATCAGGCATTGCTTCGGGGACATCAGCCAGGCTCGCGAGCTGCTCGGCTACGAGCCGCGCGTGAGTTTCGATGAAGGTATGGCTGAGCTGGCCGATTGGCTGCGTGAACAGAGTGCGGACGACAGATCGTCGGACATGGTGGCGGAGTTGCAAACGTTTGGGCTCACCGCCTGAGTGCAGTGGGAGATGCAGGAAGGAATGTAGTAATGGGTAAGCAAGAAGAAAACCGATCGGTGCTGATCTTCGGCGGAGCAGGTTTCATCGGTGCCAACTTGGCGCGTCACCTGCTGCTGGAGACCAGCGCGCGCGTGCACGTCTTCGACAATCTTTCCCGCAAGGGAGTTCACCACAACCTGCAGAAGCTCAAGAAAGTCGCGGGGCAGTCCGGTAGGCTACGAGTCACAGTCGGTGACGTGCGCGACGCGTCCGCCGTGGAGCGCGCGACGCGCGATGCCAACGAGATCTACCAGTTTGCTGCCCAAGTTGCGGTCACGACTTCGATCACCGATCCTCGTTCCGATTTTGAAACGAATACCGTCGGCACCTTCAACGTGCTGGAGGCGGCGCGTAAATCGGGAACACAGCCGTTTCTGCTCTTTACCTCCACGAACAAAGTTTATGGTGAGATGCTCGATGAGCCGCTGACCGCGACTAAGACACGCTACTCCTACAAAAACCGAAAATCGGTTTCAGAAGATCAGCCGCTCGACTTCCATTCGCCGTACGGCTGCTCGAAAGGCGCGGCCGATCAGTACGTTCGCGAGTACTCGCGGATGTATGCATTGCGCAGCGTGGTCTTTCGGATGTCGTGCATCGCTGGCGAAATGCAGTACGGCAATGAAGATCAGGGATGGGTCGCGCATTTTCTCTACACGCTGCTGCGCGGTGCTCCACTCATCATCTACGGTGATGGACGCCAGGTACGCGATGTTCTCTATGTCGGCGACCTGGTGCGCGCCTTTGAGTCCGTCCGCAACGCACTGCATCGAACCGCTGGGCAGATCTACAACGTCGGCGGCGGACCGGAAAACACGATCTCGCTTGTCGAGCTGATTGCCGAAATCGAGCGGCTTACCGGCAAGCGCTTCCAGTACGTTCACGACCGGCGGCGACCCGGCGATCAGCTCGTGTACGTGAGCGACTATTCGAAGCTCACGCGCGATACAGGATGGAAGCCCCGGTTCTCTGTGCGTCAAACGCTGTCCGCCATTCACGAATTCTGGCAGCAGAATCCCGAACTGTTCGGAGTGCCCAGCCGCGAGCGCGAAGTGGCAACTCCAGCCGTTGCAGTCGCTGGATTGCTCGAAAGGACAGCATGATGAAGTACGCGTTCGTCAATCCAAATTGGAACTTTGCCGGATCGACGTACTTCGGCTGCCCCGAGCCGCACTATCCGCTGGAGCTGTTGTTTGCTGCTGATCAAGTGCGTGTCGCAGGTGGCGAGAGCCTGCTGATTGACGCGCAGGTCGAGAACCTTTCGCCAAATGACGTGTCGCCACGGTTACGTGACTTCGATCCCGACTTCCTGGTCATCCCGACTGCGCCGTCCTATCTTTTTTGGCGCTGTCCGCCTCCTGAGCTGCGCGTGCCGCAAGAATGGTTTCGCTCGTTGCGCGGTCGAGGCACTCAAGTTGTCATCGGGCCGCATTCTTCTGCAACACCAGCAGCGGCGTTGCGTAAGCTCGGGTGCGATGTTGCTCTGCGCGGCGAGCCGGACCAGACGATTCCCCAGCTTGCGACTAAGCCTTGGAACGAGATCGCCGGATGCTGCTGGCGCGACGACGGTGGCGAGCACATTAGTCCCGAATTGGGAGCGACGGATATGAAGGCGCTGCCTGCGCTCGACTTCCACAATTATCCGGTCGAACTGCACCAGCATCGGCATCACGTGTTCTTCGGTGAAGGTCATGGCGCGGAGTTGGAATTCGCGCGCGGATGCCCGTGGGCTTGCACCTTCTGCAACAAGACGCTCTTTCGCAACAAATTCCGCGAGCGCTCCGTGGATGCCGTTCTGGCGGAAATCGACCGCGTGATTGCCCGCGGCGTCGATTACATCTACTTCATCGACGAGATCTTTGGCGTGGGTAGGAACGTGTTGAAGTTACTGGAAGCGATAGCCGAACGGCCAGTGAAGATCGGTTTCCAGACCCGTATCGATCTCTGGAACGAGCAAACGCTCGATCTGCTGGGACGAGCTCACTGTATTTCGATGGAGTGCGGGATCGAGTCGATCACCGAAGCAGGCCGCGAGGAACTCAATAAGAACTGCCGGATCGACACCAAACGGATTGGCGAGCTACTCATCTATGCCCGCCAACGCATTCCCTGGGTCCAGGCTAACCTGATCCTGACCGAGCACGACGACAAGGCTCAGATCCAGCGCTGGCAGGAAGAGCTGAAATCTCAAGGAGTTTGGGTGAGCGAGCCGGTCCCAATGTTCCCGTTCCCAGGAAGTCCCCTCTATGTGCAAACTTTTGGCACTTTGCCGGACGACTCCGCCTGGGAGCGCGCTCATCACTTTTATACTTCGCTATTCAAAGACAAAGGATATAGTGACATTCAAGAGCAGCAACCGGCCGCTATTGAGGACCTTGAATGCACGTATTAATGACCGCCGACACCCTCGGCGGAGTATGGACTTATACCCGCGAACTGGTGACGCAGCTCTCTCGGTTAGGCGTACGAGTTACTCTGGTCAGCTTCGGCCAGATTCCCACAACGGAACAAGCAGAATGGCTCGAAGGACTAGCGGGAGTAACTTATCATCCCACTGCCTTTCGTCTGGAATGGATGCAGGACGCCCAATCCGATCTGGAGGAATCATCGGAGTTTCTGCTCTCCGTCATCACCGAAGCTAAGCCTGACCTTCTCCACTTCAATCAGTTCTATTATGGGAATCTCGACTGCGACTTGCCTCGGCTGGTCGTCGCGCACAGCGATGTCGTGAGCTGGTGGGTTTCTGTCCACGGCGCCGAACCTCCGGACAGCGAATGGATTCGCGACTACCGCCGGAATGTGAGCCAGGGCCTCGGCAGTGCCGACCTGGTTATCGCGCCAACAAAGTGGATGCTGGACCAGATTGAGACTTACTACTGTCGACCTCAAGATAGTGCGGTCATCTACAACGGGCGCGATGCCAATTTATTCGTGCCGCACCTCTACAAGGACAACACCGCCATCTCTGTCGGCCGGCTTTGGGACGCGGGTAAGCAAGCCAGCCTGCTGCTTTCCGACGATCTTCCGATTCCCACCGTTCTCGTTGGCTCGGAGCAAAGCCCGGAAGGCGCCGTAGCTTCGGCACAAGCGCGCGGAGGCTTGAGCAAGCTCTACATGAAAGGACCGCAGTCTGAAGTTCAACTTCGCCAGTTGCTGGCGCGCGCGGGAATTTACGTTTCGACTTCGCGTTACGAGCCGTTCGGCCTCGCTCCGCTCGAAGCCGCGCTTTCGCGTTGCGCGATCGTCGCCAACGACATTCCGACCTTCCGCGAACTTTGGGGCGACGATGCCCTGTTTTTTGAGCGCAACAATTCTCGCCGGATGGTGCTCGCGATCCAGGAACTTGCATCTAATCCTAAACGGCGTTCGGAATACGCCGGGCGGGCACTGGAACGAGCACGCCGGCAATTTGGCTCGCGCCGCATGGCGGAGGAATATCTGGACACCTATCGCAAGCTGATGGTGGCGGAGGTCGTGGCGGCTTGAGCGGTCCCCTGCGCATTCGCATTTTCGCGCACTCCCTGGTCTCGGACTGGAACCACGGCAACGCCCATTTTCTGCGCGGACTGGCGCGCGCTCTTGTGCGCCTTGGTCACAATGTCCGCTGTTACGAGGAACTGGGTTCGTGGTCGCTGACGAACCTGATGAAGTATGAAGGCGAGGACGCGATCGAGGCCGTCGATGATTTTCGCCGAATCTATCCGGAACTCGACATCCACTTCTATCAAAATGACGAGACGTTTACGCCTTTTTTTGACGAAGAGTTGCGCGACGTCGATCTCGTATTGATTCACGAGTGGAACCAACCGTGGCTCGTCAACCGCGTTCTGGAATATAAAGAGCGATACGGATTTAAGGCGCTCTTTCATGACACCCATCACCGCGCCTACACGCGCCCTGCAGACATTCTGCGTTTTCATTTGCACAAAGTCGACGGGGTGCTGGCGTTTGGCGAGGCAATCCGCCGGATCTATGCGGACGGCTTTGGCGTGCCGCGCGTGTGGACGTTTCACGAAGCCGCTGACGCCGAGGTCTTCGTTCCTCAGCCCATGCCGCGCGATGCCGATGTCCTCTGGATCGGCAACTGGGGTGACGAGGAGCGAACACGCGAGCTGATGGAATTTCTTGTTCGGCCGGCCGCCGCGCTTCCGGAGCGCAAAGTTGTGGCGTATGGAGTGCGCTATCCGGATTCGGCGCTGAAGAAGCTGGAACAATCGAAAATAGAATATCGCGGCTATTTACCGAATCTGAAAGCGCCGCAGGCTTACAACACGAGTGCCGTTTCGCTCCATGTCCCACGGCGGCAGTACACGAATGGGCTGAGCGGTATTCCGACGATTCGCGTCTTTGAGGCGCTTTCCTGCGGCACGCCGCTGCTGTGTTCGCCTTGGAGCGATGCCGAAGAGCTGTTCCATCCGGGAGAAGACTTCCTCTGCGTTCCCGATGGCGAAGCGATGCGCTCGGAGATCGAGCGCTTGCTGCGCGACAACGCGGCGCGCCGCCAACTGGGCGAGTCCGGACGCGAGACGATCCGCAAGCGTCATACCTGCAGGCACCGCGCCGAGCAGTTGATCGGCATTTACGAGGAAATCGCGTAATGAAGATTTTTGTTTTCGGTTCCAGCATTACGTCGTCCTACTGGAACGGAGCGGCGACATACTATCGCGGCATCTATCGCAATCTCGCGCTGCTAGGCCACGAGATCACTTTTGCCGAGCCGGACGTTTATGGACGGCAGCAGCATCGCGATCCCGCAGATTACAGCTACGTTGAGAGCGTCGTCTATTCGACGCCCGGCGATCTACCGGCGATGTTTTCGCGAGCGGCGGGCGCCGATCTGATCATCAAGCACAGTGGCGTAGGCGCTGACGACCCGGAGCTTGAATGCGCCGTGGCTCGTGACATCGAGAGCGACGCACTTCGCGCCTTCTGGGATGTGGATGCTCCCGCGACACTGTCCCGAATTGAAACTGAACATAACGATCCATTTCGCCCGCTGATTCCGGATTTCGATTTCATCTTCACGTATGGCGGCGGTCCGCCTGTCATAGAACACTATCTGCATCTGGGCGCGCGGAATTGTGATCCGATTTACAACGCTCTCGATCCGGAAACCCATTTTCCGGTATCCGCGGATTTCTCGCTCGAATGTGATCTCGTGCTTGTCGCTAATCGCTTGCCCGATCGCGAGCAGCGCGTCGAGCAGTTCTTTTTGCGCGCTGCGGAACTTGCGCCAGACCTGCGTTTCATTTTGGGAGGAGAAGGGTGGGGCAATAAGCGGCTGCCAGAGAATGTTCGCTGGATCGGACACGTCGCTACCGGAGACCACAATCGCGTGAACTGCTCTGCGCGCATGGTGCTCAATCTGAATCGTGACTCGATGGCAAGCGTCGGGTTCTCGCCACCCACGCGCGTCTTTGAAGCGGCCGGAGCAGGCGCCTGTCTGATCACCGATGCCTGGGCCGGCATTGAGCAGTTTTTCGAACCGGGCTGCGAGATTCTGGTCACGCAGTCCGCGGAAGAGATCGTTCGCTTGCTGCGCGAGACGAGTACGGCTGACGCTGAGAGGATCGGCGCCGCGATGCGAGCGCGTGCTTTGCGCGATCACACCTACGCGCAGCGCGCCGTCGAAGTGTCGCGGTTGTTGGAACAAAAAGAGCTGCGTTCGAGACCGACCTCGGAACGCGTAGAGTTCGCGCGGATCTAGCGCAGGACCTGTGGGACAAGAGCATGAAGATCGTAGTCTTCGGTCTCTCGATCACCTCCGCCTGGGGCAATGGCCACGCGACAACTTTTCGCGCGCTGCTCGAGGCGCTGCACCGTCGTGGGAACGACATCATCTTCTATGAGAAGGATGTCGAATGGTACGCCTCGAATCGCGATCTTCCTCAGCCTTCCTATTGTTCTGTTCGCCTGTTCCAAAACTGGAATGAGATCGCCGCTGAAGCTAAAAGAGAATTGGCCGATGCCGAAGTAGGTCTCGTCGGCTCGTATTTTCCAGCGGGTAGGGAAGCCACTGATCTGCTGCTCGACAGCAACGCAGGTGTAAAGGCTTTTTACGACATCGATACCCCGATCACGATCGCCGCTCTGCGCGCGCACGGCCAGACGGATTACCTCAAATCTGAGCAGATTCCCGGTTTTGACATTTATTTCAGTTTCACCGGGGGCCCGATGCTGCGGGAGATCGAAGAACGATTCGGGGCGCCGCGCGCTCTGCCGCTCTATTGCTCATCCGATCCGCGAGAATATCGTCGCTTCGGGGTAAACCAGCGTTTCGCGTGCGATCTCAGCTACATGGGAACGTATGCCCCCGATCGCCAGCCCAAACTCGAAGAATTCTTGCTGAAGCCTGCGGCACTGGCGCCCGATAAAAAATGTATCGTTGCCGGGCCGCAATATCCGTGCCACATTGCATGGCCAGTGAACGTGCGCCGGATCGTTCATCTGAACCCGCGCTGGCATGCCAAATTTTATTCGTCGTCGCGGCTCACGTTGAACGTGACCCGGCGTGAGATGGTTATGGCCGGCTACTCGCCTTCGGTGCGTCTCTTCGAAGCAGCCGCTTGTGCCGCGACCATTGTCTCTGACAACTGGCCGGGACTCGACGAGTTCTTCTGTCCAGGCAAAGAAATTCTTCTGCCCGTCGATGCAGCCGATGTCGTGCGTTTTCTCTCTCTCGACGACGCGGAACTGCGAACGATCGGCAATGCCGCGCAAGAACGTGTAATGGCAGAACACACGAGTGAGGCGAGGGCCAAGCAGTTTGAATCTGCGATCACCAGCGCGATGGATCCAAGACGGCTCTCCCGAGCGATGGTGAGCTAGGGAATCGGGTGATCAGATGATCGGGTCATCGGGCGAAGTAGCCGAAGCTCCCACTTTAGACCGGTGCACATTTCTCCCGTAACGATTCTTAATTGACCCGATGTTTCGATCACCGGATCACTCGATTCCTCCTCTGCTGCTGATGCAACTTGCCAGGCTCTGCTTTCACGCCAACGTCCGCCTACCATTTCGGCATCTCATGATTGTTAATCACTTAGCCATTATTGTGAATACTATCTGCCATCCTACTCGTTCGCAGCCCGTACGCCTGTAAAGGACAAAACATGAGAATTGCCTTGATCGCTCCGCCCTTCATCTCCGTGCCTCCGAAAGACTATGGCGGAACGGAATTGTTCATTGCTCATCTGGCGGAAGGCCTTAAGGAGAACGGAATCGAGGTTGTCGTTTACGCTAATGGGGAATCCACAGTCGATGCAGAGGTGAGGTGGATTTATCCCAAAGCAGAGTGGCCGCTGACCGCGGAAATTTTCGCGAGCATGAAAGATGTGAACCACACTTCGTGGGCGGTTGCCGATGCAGCCCGCGATTGCGACCTCATTCATTTGAACAACGCTCCCGGACTGTCGACTTCTCATTTCGTGAATCAGCCGTACGTGTACACCGTCCACCATCCTCACGAGAATGGACTAAGCGAGTTCTACGCGCATTATCCGAAAATTCAATATGTAACTATCAGCGACTTTCAGCGCTCACTTGAAGCCATGCCGAACATGCAGACCATTCACCACGGCATCCGCATGGATCATTACCAGCTTTACGAGAAGAAGCAGCCATACCTCAGCTTCATTGGGCGATTAGCGCCGGTCAAGGGTCCGGACCTAGCTATCGAGGTCGCGAAAAAAACCGGCATTCCTCTCAAAATTGCCGGGGAAGTGCAGCCGCTCTTCAAGGACTACTACGAGAGCAAAGTGAAACCGCACATCGACGGCAAATTCATTGAATATATCGGCGAAGCGAACCTCGAGGAAAAGAATGAGCTGCTGGGAAACTCGATGGCCATGCTGTTCCCCATTCAATGGAACGAGCCGTTCGGCCTGGTGATGATCGAAGCTATGGCCTGCGGCACGCCGGTGATTGCATTGCGCGGCGGATCTGTTCCCGAAGTGGTTCGCGACGGAGTGTCGGGGTGTGTTTGCGAGAACGTGGAGGAAATGGCCGCATGCGTGAAGGCGCTGGCGCTTCCGCCGTTGCGGGTACGGCAGTACGTGCAAATGAACTTCTCTGTACAGGTGATGGTTAAGAAATACATCGAGTTGTACAATTCCATTCTGGAACAGCGCGAGCCCCTCGCCAATGTGCTGGGCCTCCGCCACGTTTCGACGTTGGAGTCTGAGACGCTTTCTCCGATCGATCAAACCGGAGCCGCGGCATGAGCGCTTCCGTCGAGTTACCACCTCGGGAGCTTGAAGAAATCACGTGTCCGTATCCCGAGCCGCAGCTCGGCTTTCTGGTCCATGAGCCGCGAAAGGTTAACAATCTCACCCTGATCGACGGCAAGACTTTTTTATCCACGACTATTTCCGGCGACATTACCCCACCCGGAGCGCCCGACGTGGGCTTCTTTCACGATGACACGCGCTTTCTCAGCAATCTCGAACTCAAGGTTGGCGGACATCGTACGGTGGTGCTCTCGTCGAGCACGGAGAAGACCTTCGCCGCGAAAATCGAGTTGACCACGGGTTCGCTGTCGCAGATCAATTCGTTTGACCTTCCGGAAAATACTGTCCACATCCGCCGCCAGCAGTTGTTGGCTTCCGATGTTTTGTACGATTCGATCACCCTCTCAAATTTCAATCAGTCGGATGTTGAGCTGCTGGTCGAACTCGCGGTGGATGCCGATTTTGTCGATGTTTTTCAGGTGCGCGGTTGCGCACGTCAAAAATGCGGCCACTATTACCGTCCCGTGGTACGCGATGGCTCGCTCGTCTTCTTTTATCGCGGACTCGACGAGGTGACGCGCGAGACGATTGTCCGTTTTGAAACTCCACCGGACGAGGTCGACGCCAATGTTGCGCGCTGGAAGCTGAGAGTGCCTGCCTCTGGCTTCAGGGAAATTCTCAACACCGTTACCTGCCGAGTAAACGGCAAGGCCGCCCGACCAACAGACAAAACGGTTGTCCAGGGCTTTCGCGATCGGCGCGAAGCCTATCGCCGCTGGGAGCAGGAGTCCACCAGCTTCGAGAGCAGCAATGACGTTTTCGATACGGCATTAAGAAGCTGCATCGCCGACTTCCATGCCTTGCAGATCCCGATGGGCGACGATCACATCGTCGCCGCCGGCATCCCGTGGTTCGCCACGATGTTTGGACGCGACTCGCTGATCGCGGCCTATCAGTCGTTGCTGCTGAACCCGCGCCTCGCGTGCGAAAGCCTGCGCGTTCTCGCGCGATTTCAGGGCAGGCACTTCAATGATTGGCTCGACGAAGAGCCAGGCAAGATTCCTCACGAATACCGCACCGGCGAGATGACGCGCGCCGGCGAGATGCCTTTCAGTCCGTACTACGGATCGGTTGACGCGACGCCGCTGTTTCTGATCACGCTCAGCGAAACCTTCAACTGGACCGGCGACGAGAAGCTCGTGACGGATCTGCTGCCTGCCATCCACGCCGCGCTTGATTGGATCGAGAACTATGGTGATCTCGATGGCGATGGTCTGATCGAGTACAAGCGCCGCTCACCGAAAGGGCTCACTAATCAGGGATGGAAAGATTCCTGGGACGCGAACATGCATCGAGACGGCAGCGTAGCCAATCCGCCGATCGCGCTGGTCGAAGTGCAAGGCTATTGCTACGAGGCGCAATATCGCATGTCGCAACTGCTGCGCTTGTTTGGCGAGAGTGACCGCGCCGACAAGCTGCGCAAGTCCGCCGCTGAGTTGTCGCGCAAGATTGAGCGCAGCTTTTGGTTGCCGCAGGAAAACTTCTATGCCATGGGTCTGGACAATCGGAAGCGGCCGCTGGAAGTGATCTCCTCGAATCCCGGACATCTGCTGTTCACCCGTGCAATTGCCCGCGACCGTGCCCGATTTGTTGTGCAGCGGCTGATTCGAGAAGACATGCAATCGGGCTGGGGCGTACGCACGCTGAGCCGCTCGGAACGCGTTTTTAATCCACTCAGCTACCATCGCGGCTCAGTCTGGCCGCATGACAACTCGCTGATTGCTCACGGCATGGCGCTGTACGGATTCCGCGATGAAGTGAAGCAAATTTTTACTGCGTTATACCAAGCGGCGCTTAACTTCCGCGACTATCGCCTGCCGGAACTGTTCTGCGGGGTGCAGCGTCATGAATACGACGAACCAGTCCACTATCCGGTCTCATGTTCTCCGCAGGCGTGGGCTTCGGGCAGCTTCTTCCTGCTGCTCACTTCCGTTTTGGGAATTCGCCCATCGGCCTCGCGCAAAGAGCTGAACATCGTGAATCCGATGCTGCCGGAGTGGCTCGACTTCCTGAACATCCGCAATTTGCGCATCGGCAACAGCCGCGTCGCGCTGGACTTTACCCGTCGGGGAGAGCGGACGTTCTGCAATGTTGTTGATGTGAGCGGGGAAAAGCTTTTGATCAACGTGGCATTTCGAAAATAACGAACAAGCCCATCATCGAGGACCTATCCTATTCGGCCTTCTCCTCGTATTCTTCAATGATGCTGTCATTCGTGTGAGCCAAATGCTCAAGCCCATCCATCGCTTCGACACTCTCATACGAAATGAAAGTACAACTGTCGCTCAATGGACCACGGTCCAAAAGAGAAAAGACAGGGCGGCTCATTTCGCGGAACACCTTTTCGCGCCGGTCATCTGGTGCGACGATGTGGAGGCGGATATCCATATTAGGCTGTAACGCCAGCAGGTCGGCCATTCTTAGCAAGCCTGAATAGACTGCTGTCGTATGCTCGACCTCAAAGGCGCGAGCGATTGACCGAGCCTGGGCACCCCTGAGCCAAAGAACATCGATCGCTTCTATTGTGCCAAGTGTCATATCCTCGTAGTTCAGAGGTAGAGTTTCAAGAAATGCTGCGCGCGTTCCATCCGGTACAAGTTCTTTCACTCGAGACCTGTCGGCTGCCGGTATCCAGATTTTGAAGCCCATTACCGCACCGATATGCGCTAATTTGGCCTGAATTTGAATTGATTGACGAGCCTCAGGGATTTTTCCCTCTGCTGCAGTCTCCTCTTTATCTTCCTGTTGCGGTACTGTGACTCTAACCTCGCCTTGGAGCGTCTTGATGCTACCTTCTTCTAACCATCTTTCTCGAAGCGGCGGCTCGTAAAAATCAAGTAGGCTGTTCGGATATTCAGCCTGCAGCCGAGTCCGCAATGACAAGAGCTTTTCGTCCAATTGCCTGTCCTTCCACTCTGAGACTTCTTTCTGCGATCCGATGCCAAAAGCTTTAAGAATTTTGCGCCTATCGTTATTCGTGGACATTCGTTCCACGCGATCAGGGAATGCAAAATAGCGCAGCATATGTCGAACTTGCCGACTTCCTTGACTCGGGACAGATTGAATCCAACCAAAGAAAGCATCGTAATTCGTGAAAATTTGCTCTCGCTCCGACTCGTTCCTTTTCTTGAGGTCCCGCACCAGGCAGATTAGAAATTCCAATTCGTCAGGACGGTAATTGTGAAAGCCTGGTCCACCGGACCCAATTCCAACAAGTACGCCATCACTCAACAAGTGAGCATCTTCTCCGAGCGGCTGCCCTGACATCGCCCATATCTCTCGGATTTGCTGCCGTTTTGTGTTCGGTTTCATGTTTGATGGAAAAAGCAATAAGGCCCATAGAAGTTCAGCCATCAATCGTTTTGCGGAGTTTGAAGCAGGGCTCATTTGGCCTTTGAGCTTTGTCATGAAATCGTTATTACTGAAGTCGGGATGTTCGACGAAGCACCGATACACTTCGGCGACCAGCGGCGCGGTCCATAACGGCTCGTCACGAAACAACGAACCATCCTTAATAAGGCATTTCCGAATCCAGCTCTCTGCGGAGGCAAGAATGGGAGAGATGTCCCTTTTCGCAATCTGTCGTGCCATGATGGATTTACCTCCTGAAGAACTGGCAATTGCAACGTATGAGGATAATCAATTGATGAACTCGAAAGATATGAAAACTGAAAAGCGCTACATCAACCTTCCGGGCCGCCGCGAGAACCTTCCTTTCAGTGATGCCGTGCTGACGGATGGCACCCTCTACATCTCCGGCCGTATCGGTTTTCGTCCGGGCACGATGGAAATTCCGGCTGATCCGGCGGAGGAAGCGCGCTACTTGCTGGACGGAATCAAATCGGTCGTCGAAGCAGCGGGAATGACGATGAACGACCTCAACTACGTCCAGGTCTTCTGCCCGGACGTTTCCCTTTTTGACACCTTCAATAAAGTTTACCGGCAATGCTTCACGGGAGAGATGCCGGCGCGCGCGTTTCTCGGCTCAGGTCCGCTGCTCTTTGGCGCTCGTTTCGAGATGATCGCGGTCGCAAGCCGGTAAAAAAGCATTCACCACAGAGACACGGAGACACAGAGAAGAACATTTACCGGCTTCCTCTCCGTTCTCTCCGTGTCCTCCGTGTTGAAAGCTTTTCTATTTTCCGGCGGTGACGACCCCCGGTGCCCCGGAACCGGTATTAATTTGCCGCAGCAGCGTTTTCACTGCCGCTTCCAGTTGTGAGTCCTGGCCGGTGAGCGTTTCGCCAATTGGATCCTTTACCTCTACGTCCACTGCGCGCGGATGCATCTCCATGTCCTTGCCTTCATGATCGCGAACACGAATGAACGGAACGCGGATTGACGAGCCGTCGAGCAGCGGCTGATTGCTGGTGTAGATGATCCAGCCTGCCGTCGGCTCGCCAACCACGCTGCCGAGGTGCAGCGCGCGGTAGCCTTCCGTGAAATCTTCCGAGTCAGAAAGCGAATGCCGGTTCGTGACCAGCACCGTCGGCAGTTCGAGCGCACGCTGGCCGAGGACCACTCGGGCTGGAGCAGTCGGATATCCGCGGCGCGTCATGAACATGTAGCCTTTGCGCGCGAGCACATCAATCGCATAAGCGTTCACAAAGCCGCCATTATTGTTGCGGACATCGATGACCACACCTTTGCGCGACTGGTTCTCGGTATCGAGATCGAGATAGAGGCGTTTGAGCGCATCCTCGGACATATCGAACATGTGCACGTAGCCGAGCTTGCCATCGCTGATCTTGGCGACGTACTCGCGATTGCGCTCGACCCATTGGCGATAGAGCAGGTCTTTGGCTTCGCGTCCGCGGATTGGCTTGAGGGCAACGGTGCGCGTCTTGCCCGCACCATCGGTAACCGTGAGCTCCACGCGCCGGTCGATCTTGTAATCGAGCAGCTGGTCGATGTTGCTGCGGGCATCGAGCTTGGCCCCGTCAATCGCGACCAAAGTCTCGCCAGTTTTAACTCCGGCCACGTCGGCCGGGCTGAGGCGAATGACCTCGGCGACCTTGAACACCCCGCTGGTTTCGTAGTCGTGGCGATCGAAGCGCAGCCCAATTCGTCCGGTAACCGGTTTGACCTGCTCGCCATCGCGAATCCCAGAATGGGAAGAATTTAGCTCGCCAATCATCAACGACATGATGCGGCGCAAGTCATCGCCGTTCTGCGCCTCGTGCGCTTTGGCGGCATAAACATCGTGCAGTGCGCTCCAGTTCACGCCATTCATTTGCGGATCGAAGAAGTTGTCGCGCAGCATGCGCCATCCTTCTTCGAAGACGACGCTCTTCTCGCGAGCAAAATCCACGTCGAGTTCGGCGGAGACCTGGAGCTGCTTCGGTTTGGCAGTGTCGATGGGCGAAGAATAAATCTTCCCCTGATCGACATAGAAGATGCTTTTGCTGTCCGGCGCCCATTGGACGGATGACTTGCGTCCGGCAGTCGCCGTGATCTGCTTGGCGACCGGCGGTTCTTTCGCAAGCTCGTCCAACGAATAAACGTACACGTTCTGTTGGCCCGCAGCGGTGGCGATCAGCGCCAGCCACTTGCCATCGGGCGAGATGCTGTGGGCGCGCACGTCGAGGCCGACCGGCAGCAGATTGAGCCGCTCGCGAATGCCGCTGAACACGACGTTGACCGGCTCGACCGGCTTCTTCGCTTTGCTCTTGTCGGCTTTGGCATCTCCCTTGACTAGCTCGGACGGACTTTTCGCCGGCTCCGCCTGCTTGTCTGCTGAGGCGCCGGCCGAAGTCGTGTCTTTATGATCTTTGTCTTTGTCGGTTTCTTCAGGCGAAATATCCGGACTAGTTGTCGGCTTCTCTTCCTTGAACAAGTCGCGGAACTCGTCTTCATGCAGGCGCGGCGTGTGCGGAACGAGGTCGATGCGCGCGATCTCGCCTTCCTCGGTGCGCTGTCCCGTGCTCATCAGGAGGAACTTGCCGTCCGGACTCCAGCGAATCTCGTCGGCGTTGGTATTCGCGACGAAGCTGACGGGACGCGCGGAATCGGCTCCATCATCCACCTTCACTACATGCGCGGTTTCAAAGTACCGCTCACCCGTGCTGAGAAAGCCGAGCCATTTGCTGTCTGGCGACCAGTCGAAGCTGTGATCGGAGCCGAATGGCGGCAATCCCATCATGCCCTTGCCGGCAATCGTTTCTTTCTTGCTGGCCAGGTCAAGAACCATGATGTCCTCGTGCCCGCGTTGGAAGGCCAGCTTTTTCCCATCGGGGGAAAAGAGAGGATGCTCCTCAGGCTCGGCGCCGTTGGTAAGCTGCGTCTCTTTTTCCGAAGGAAAGTCGTAGAGGTAAATGTGATCGTGGCCGCCGCGGCTGGAGACGTAGGCGACGCGCTTGTTGTCCGGCGCCCAGATCACCTGCGACTCCGGCGCAATCGTGTTCGTGATACGAATCGCCTCGCCACCATCTTTCGCGCTGGCAGCGAAGATTTCGCCGTGCGCAATGAAGGCGACCTTCTTGCCGTCCGGCGAGAGCGCCATGTCGCGGAAGCCCGAAGTTAGTGTCCGATGCTCGACACCGGCCCCGGCCGGCGATCCGCGCGGGGTGATCGGCACCTGGGCAACGCTGCCGGTTGCTGTGTCGTATTTCCAAACGGAGAAATCGCGCTCGAAGACGATCGCCGCGCCATTGGCGGAGATCGTCGGCCAGAGTACGCGGCCATTGGTGAAGTGAGTGACGGCTAGGGCCTCGGCGCTGCCGGTCCTTTTATACAGGTTCTCTGTCCCGTTCTTGTCGGACATGAAGTAGAGCGTGCCGTCGGGCGCGAACATCGGCCAAAGGTTCTTGCCGCCGTTGTCGGACACTAGCGGTTCGTATTTGGGAACGGCGGCATCCACATCGTCGATCATCCAGATTTCGCTCTGATCGATGTGGGCATGACCTTTGCGCCACCACTGTCCGCTGTCAATCCCGCGGGCGGAAAACGCCACGGCGCGGTTGTTCGGCGCAGCTGCCGCGAAGAACTCGTTCACGTAGCGTTCGCCTGAAACCTGCATCGGCGTGCCGCCGGCGACGCTCACTCGGTAAACATCATTCATGCCGGAGATGTCGTGGCTCGTTGAAGAAAAATAGAGCCAGCGCGAGTCGCGCGACCAGCCATCGAGCTGATCGAGTGCGTCATCGTAGGTGGTGCGCTTAAGATCGTCGGATTGCAGGTTGAGCAGGTAGATGTCGCCATTGCCGGTACGGGTCGAGAGGAAGGCGAGATATTTGCCATCCGGCGAATACATGGGACGAGATTCCGTCGCCGGATCGGAGATGAGCAGATGAGCGTCACCGCCAGTCGAAGGAACGGTCCAGATATCCCCGCCGCTGACGAAGGCGATTTCGCGAGCGTCGGGCGATAGCGCCGGTTCGCTCAAAGCAGGCGTTTGTGCGACAGCGCAAAGAGACAACAACGCAATTGAGAAGACGAAAAGCACCTTCAGCAGAAGACGAGACATGGTTAAGTCCAAGCAGGTGAGATGGAATACAGATATATCATTCACGCGGTGAATTTACACTGCCGAATTTCACCGGAGAGTCCGCGACATTCGGCTGCCGCAATTCCTCTCACCTGCTTGAGATTGTCCGTCCTTTTCCGCTCAGAAGAAGTCGCTCATATCCACGGCATCGTGGGCAGCTCCTGGATATACCGAGACTCCCAGCGCATCGAGAATCGTGCGCAACATATTTTCGTGTTTGTAAAACGTCGACGACTGCGTTCCCGGTTTTACGTTCGGTCCAATCACCGCAGTGTAGACCTGTTCCGGACAGGCGCCGATGGCGCCATCGCACTCATCGAAGGTGATGAACATGAGGCCAGTGCCTCCGGGCTGGAACGTCGGCGCGTTCAACAGCGGAGCCACGTTATCCGAAAGAAAAGTATCGGCCTGCCGCAGGGTGCCATCGTGCGCGTCGTTGTTTACGTCGGGAATGATGATCGAATAATTCGGCAACTTGTTCGCCGATAAATCGGCGGCCAACTGCGTGAACGGCACCATCTTCTGTTGTTCGGCGGCGCTGTCGATCACGTCGGAATACCACCGCGCTGGATTGTGCCGGTCCGTATAAGCGCCGCTGTTGTGTCCCATATAGCCCGCAGCAGGGATCGATTGCGCATAGACCTTCCAGCTCAATCCCGCGCGATTCAGTTCACGGAAGATGTTGTCATCGGTGATCGGGCTCGAGCACGAATCGCCTGAGCAGCCGAAACTGTGCGTTCCCACAGGCAGCGTGCAGTTCACAGCGCTGTGACAACTGCCCGAAGAAAGCCACAGATAGTCCATCAGGGAGCCAGGAGTGTCGGCGTGGTAGTTGGTAGCAAATCCGTATTTTTTCCCCTGCGCAACCAGCCAGGGCATATTGTTCACCACCTGGTCGAAGCTGTGATTCTCTTCGATGACCAGTACGACGTGCGTGGAAGGCGGCACGGCCGGGCGGGGCTGGGAGGCGGAGTCGGATTGGGCGTGGGTGTGGGAGTTGGTGTGGGTGTTGGCGTTGGATTGGGAGCTGGCGTGGGACTCGGAACCGGAGCTGGTGTCGGTGTAGGTGTGGGAGCCGCAGAAGTGGGACTAGCTGTTGATGTGGCGTTTGGTTGCGTGGAAGCCGAAGAGCTTGTCAAATCTTGCGGAAGGACGCTCGCGCAGCCTCCGAGGGAAATACTGATTGCCGCCAGCACCACAGCCTGGCTAAGCGCAGAACGGTTCAAACGCATTATTTGACCTCGACCGGCGGGGGAACCGACCGAGCTTCAAACTAGGGGAGCATCTACTCTGGATGAATACGGCGCAGAACTAAGGTGTGTTACGAATTTTGCCTTAGTCCCGGATCGAAACTGTCATTAGTCGTCGGATGGGCAAGTCTCCTGGCGACGGAGCACATGTTGCGTCTTCGTCCCCGAGCCATTTGACAGCTACTCACCTCACCTCCTACATTCGAGAAACCAGTTTTAGCAATTCCAAAACTGGCTCGACAATTTCATGCGGAGCGCGCGGTCCCGCTTAGCGGGACCAGGGAAGCGGGTGAGAATCCCGCACTGCCGCGCAACTGTATGCGAGTTGAGGAGGCCCAGCACCACTGTCCTGCTTTCATCAGGATGGGAAGGGGGCTTTCCGGGGCATAAATGTTTGCCCACTCGCAAGTCAGGAGACCGGCGCGCACCGCACAACACCAATCCCACTCGCGTGCTCAGGAGGATTGCCGTGCGCAAGCTCTTTTCTCTCGCCCTGCTGCTGATCTCGCCGTTTGCGGCTTTAGCAGCCGACTTCACCGTTCATGTCACGGATCCCACCGGCAGCAACGTCGCTGCCGCGACCGTCAATCTCTATCAACCGGACAACAACGCCCAGATTGCGTCGGCTACGACCAATGGTTCCGGCAATGCTGTTTTCCACAAGGTTCCGTCGCGTTCGTATCGCGTGCAGGTGCTGGCGCCGGGGTTCGCAGCAAGTCTCACTGACTCCACACCGCAGAACGATGCCATTTTGGAAATTCATCTGAAAGTCGCGGCGCGGACGGAAACTGTGGTCGTCACTGCCACCGAGACTCCGCTGCCTGCAGACGAAACCGGCGCGCCGGTTGAGAGCGTTGACCGCGAGACCTTGATCAATCGACAGCCAATCGAAGCCGCCGACGCGATTCGCTATTTGCCCGGAGCAATCGTCAACACCGCCGGACGGCGCGGCGGGATCGCCTCGCTCTTCGTCCGCGGCGGCGACTCGCGCTACAACAAAGTGATCATTGACGGCGTTCCGGTCGATGAACCCGGCGGAACCTTCGACTTCGGCGCTGTGCCGGTGATCGGCGCGGATCGCATCGAATTTGTGCGTGGACCGGAGAGCGTCCTCTATGGATCGGACGCGCTTACCAGCGTGGTGCAGATGTTCAGCGCCACCGGAACCAGTCCCACGCCGGAGCTGACCTTCGGCGCTGATGGCGGCACGTTTTCAACCGCCCACGGATATGCGAAGCTCGCCGGCGCACATGGACGCTTCGACTACAACCTCTTCGGCGAGCAGTTCAACACCGCCGGGCAAGGCATTAACGACGACTACTCGAATTCCGCGGAAGGCGCAAATGTAGGCGTGCGGCTCACCCCGTCGGCACTGTTCCGTTTCCGAACCAGGCATTCGAACGCGCGCAGCGGCGTACAGTCATTCTTTAACTTCAACGGCCAGCAGTTGATTCCGCCGGACAGCGATCAGTTCGCGCGCCAGAATAATTTCCTCGCCGATGCCGATTTGGAGCTGACCACGCCGAGGCAGTGGAAAGGGAGCATCAGCGGCTACGACTATCATCATCGCCGCCTGAACCAGGACACGTTCATAGATCCTGGACGCGTGAGCCCGTTCGGCAGCATCGATTTTCCGTTTTCAACGTTTGCCGATCAAAATCGCGCTGGATTCATGCTCCACGGCGAATACGATCCCCGGCTGTGGGCGCGCACGAATTTCGGCTATGAATATGAAAACGAGAACGGCTTCATAGGCGATCTCACGGCCCTGCCGCTCACGCATGGGCTGCGGCGCAATCATGCCGTCTACGGCGAGCAGATCTTCACTTGGTCTCGAGTGTCGCTGATCGGCGGCGCGCGTTTTGTCCACAACGAGAGCTTCGGCAATCGCGGTATCCCCCGCGCCGCGCTAACGTTTCTGGCGCTTCGCGGAGGCAATTTCTTCAGCGGCACGCGCCTGCGCTTCGCCTACGGCGAAGGCATCAAAGAGCCGAGCTTCGACGAGAGCTTCGGCATCGGATCCTTCCAGATCATTGCCAATCCCAATTTGAAACCCGAGGAGAGCCGCACGATCGAAGGGGCGATCGTGCAGGGCTTTGAAGGCGATCGGTACTCAGTCTCTGCCGGCTACTACAACAATCGTTTTCGCAATCAGATCGAATTTACGTCCGATCCCGTCACGTTTGTCGGGCAGTTCGTGAATTTAAATCGTTCGCTGGCGCACGGTGCTGAATTGGAGTTTCATGGACGTCCATGGACGCAGTGGACGATGGAAGCTTCGTATGTGTACACGTCCAGCCAGATTCTGCAGTCGCCAATTGCGACCGACCCGCTGCTGGCAGCCGGCGCGCCGCTGCTGCGACGTCCGAAGCACGCGGGATCGGCGACGATCAATTACTTCAGCCGCCGCTGGGGCGCGAACTTGAGCGCCGTGGGTATTGGCCGGCGCACTGACTCGGATTTTCTCGATTTAGCGAATCCGCCCATCAACCACGCCGCCGGCTACGTGCGGGCCGACGCGGGCGGCTGGTATCAACTGCAAGAGCACGTCACCGCATACATCGCGATCGAGAACCTGCTCAATAAACGGTATGAAGAAGCAGCAGGCTATCCAGCGCTCGGAGCAAACTTTCGCGCGGGATTGAGGTTTCGGATTGGAGGCGAGAGGTAGCGGCGGCGAATTCCATTATGGGATCCAGGTCAGGCAAAGAATGTCGCTTACACTCCGACAACTCAGTCCCTCAGAGCGCGAACAGGATCAATTTGCGTCGCGCGCCATGCCGGCAGGAAGCAACTGGCGACTGAGGCGATGATCATGACTACCGCGGCGAGAGTAAAGGTGAGGGGATCGTGCGGGCTTATCCGGTATAAAAGGTTTCCCAGCAGACGCGCCAATCCGAGCGCCACAACCACTCCTGCGACAATTCCGATCATCGTGAGCAGGAGTCCTCGCGACATTACGTTGCGCAGCACATCGGGAGCGCGCGCGCCGAGCGCCATTCGCAGGCCAAACTCGCGCTTGCTCTGCGATACGACGTACGACATCACTCCATAAAGACCTATGCCGGCGAGCAGCAGCGCGAGTCCGCCAAACGCGCCGAGCATGGCAACGGCGACCTGTTGCTCAGCCGTCGTGCGATCGATTTCCTCCCGCATCGTCAAGACTTCGCCGATAGCGAGGTTGGCATCAAAAGTGTGAACTTCGCGACTTAGCGCATTTGCCAGCTCGCGTGGCGGAAGCGATGTCCGCACAAACAGGCTCGTCCCCGGCACGCTCTGGCGCATGGGTACATAAAAGAAAGGTTTAGAGGGTTCGATCAGCGTCGAATATTTGGAGTCCTTAGCCAGGCCGACGATCTGTAGCCAGCGTCCCTTCACCTGAATCCTTCGGCCCACCGGATCCTGACCCCGGAAGAACTGGGTTGCGATCGTCTGGTTCAGGATTGCTACCGGCAAAGAGGTCTCATTGTCGGCGCGCGTGAAGTCACGGCCGGAAAGAAGCGGGATTCCCATTGTGGGAAGATATCCTGCGCTAACTTCGTTGTACTCGACGACCGGCTGCTCGCCAGGCGGGGTGACGTATCCATCTACCGCAATCGGCGCAGCGGAATAGGGACGATAAGTAAACGGGGTAGAACGCGCGAATGCCGCCGATTGAATGCCGGGCATCGTCCGCAGACGATCGACGAGATCGTCTTCGAACGAGTAGACGCGTTGTGAACCGTACCCTGCCGATTTCGTGTCAACAAATGTTGTGAGCACGTCGAGGGTGGAGAATCCCGGATTGGTATTCTGAACCGCGCGCAGGCTTTTGAGTAGGAGTCCAGCTCCGACCAGCAGAATGAAGCTGAGTGTTACCTGGATCAGCACCAGGCTCGATTGGGCCAATGCTCGTCGTCTTCCACCGCTGACTCCGCCCGACTCGGATTTGAGCGCCGAAGCCAGATCGAGTTCGCGCGTCTGCAGTGCGGGAACGAGGCCTAGCAACAGCGTCGAAGCCAGGCACGCGACGGCGCTCAACACGAGCACCCGCCAGTCCACAGCTCCCGAGAGGAACATCGCGCTACCGTTCCGTTTCGGGAGTAGGAGCACGAGCAGGTTGCGTGTCCAGCGCGCGAGAATCAAACCGCCGATTGCTCCCGCGCCCGCCAAAAGCAATCCTTCGGTGATGAGCTGCTGCAGTAATCTGCCCCGCCTCGCTCCGAGCGAAAGCCGGACTGTCATCTCGTGTCTTCGACCGAAGGCTTTGACCAGGAGCAGATTGCTCACATTGGCGCACACGATGAGCAACACAAAAACGACGACGCCGAGTGCGATGCTTAAAATTGGCAGCAAACTTCCTGCGTGATTGAAGGGCGTCGCCCATAATGGATACAGCTTGATGCCGTGCCCGCGATCAGTCTCGGGATAGCTCGCTTCGAGACGCTGGGCTACCGCGGAGAGTTCCGACTGCGCCTGCTGCGCCGTTACTCCTGGTTTCCTGAGAACATAACCTTCGATCCAGGGCGCGTCTCGGTCTTCCAGCATGTATCCGCCGGGAACGAATCTTTCCTGCATTGAGACCGGAACCCAGAACTGCATCGCCCAACCGACGAACGTACCGTGAAACGCTTCGGGCGCGACGCCGATGATCGTGAGCGGCTGTCCGTTGAACTTCTGCGTTTTGCCGACGATGGCGGGATCGCGGTGAAACAAGTCTTTCCACATTTGATAGCTGATCACGGCGACGGGATGAGCGTTGCGTCCGTAATTCTCTTCCGGTTCGAAAGCTCGTCCCAAAATGGGACGAATTCCAAGCGCGTCAAAATAGTTTGCTGAAACCACGCTGCCGGTGACGACAGCCGCATGGTCGCCGACGTTCAGCGTGGCTCCCATAATCTGGTCGACGATAAAAGCATCGAAGAGCTTGCAGTTGTGTTGAAGATCGAGAAAGTCGGGCCAGGAAATCGCTGTTGGACCAGCTTCGGCACGGCTGGTGCCGGTTATTGCCATCATCCGCTCTTGGCCGGCCACCATCGGGAAGGGACGAAGCAAAATGCCTTCGATCCAACTGAACACAGCGGCGTTTGCGCCAATGCCCAAAGTCAGGCAGAGGACCGCGAGCACCGTGAAGCCAGGACTGCGTCGCAGCATGCGCAAACCAAAATGCAGATCCTGGCCAACGTTCTCGAGGAAGTTGATGTGCCGCATCTCTCGACACTCCTCTTTTGTCTGCTGCAATCGGCCCAGCGAGCGCAAAGCGGCGCATCGCGCTTCTTCCGCGCTCATGCCCTGTGCGACGAATTCGTCGATCTGATGCTGGAGATGGAACTCGACTTCCTCGTCGAGATCCTGATCGGCTGCTCGCCGCTGAAACAACGAGCGCCATCGAAGGGGCAGCTTGTAAAGCAAGCGCATAAAGGGCCTTGGCTATTCCATCGCCAGCACGAGATCGATTGCTCCGGACAAACGACTCCACTGCGCCTGCTGTCGGCGCAGGTATTTGGCTCCATCGCGCGTCAGCGAATAGTACTTCGCACGACGATTGTTCTCCGATTCGCCCCACTTGGCCTGAATCCAGCCTTGCTGCTCAAGACGGTGCAGCGCCGGATAGAGCGCCCCCTGGTTGACCTGCAGGACGTCCTTGGAAATTTGCCGGATGCGCTGCGCGATGCCCCATCCGTGCATCGGTTGGAGCGCCATGGTTTTAAGAATCAAAAGATCGAGCGTCCCCTGAACCAAATCAGTCGGTTTTCCCACTCGGCGGCTCTCCTGTCAATCGATGACAAGTATCTTAGACTCTTGTCAATGATTTAGGAAAGCAAAGAAAGTGTGAGACTCAGTCTGTGCTAGAGCCACAATCGCGCGCTTTACCTCTTCGTTCTCTTCTTATGCCTCGCGCGTCCGGGCGCTTTCGGTTTACGGGAACTTGTGCGCGGCGCGGTGCCAACTTCGTACTCGCTCTGCACTAGGCCGCCTTTGTAGGACTGCGTCTTGATATGCCGTACAGGAACATCCTTAGTGAGCGGTCCGAATAGGGGAATGCCTTGTCCGATCAAGACGGGGACGCGGGTTACAGTGATTCGGTTCACCAAACCCTGCTGCAGGAATCGCTGGATGGTGATCCCGCCATCGACGTAAGCGTGCTGGAATCCGCGTTTGTCCAGTTGCGCCGCGATCTCCTGCGGCGTGCCTGACATCTGCTCGATTTTGGCTTTGCTCGACGAGAGATCCAGCGGCGTGCGGCTCAGCACGATGATCTGTCTTTTTCCGTACAGGCCGAAGTGCCCAATCTTTGTGACTACCTCATAGGTTCTCCGCCCGAGCACCACCACGTCCACACTGCGTAAGAACTCGGTGAATCCGTGCGGCCCGCCTCCGCCCGCCTCAAGAAAATCCAAGGTATCGTCCGGTCGTGCGATAAAGCCATCGACACTCGTCCCACAAAAGACAGACATTTTCATGCGACCTCCCGCCTCCTGATGAGAAATTCGACACTGAAGATAGCAGAAAGGCCAACGATTGTCGGAAGAGACGAGATGCAGGCAAGTCAGAAATCAGATCGAGTCAGGGCACAAGTAACCCGGACGGAAAGCGCCACTTTCGTAATCAACTCGCCTGATAAATTCAATTGCTCTGGCAAAAATCGGCGGTACTCTCGTGCCGTGAACCGCAGCCAACGCCAACTTCTGTTCCTTTGTGTTGTCGTTCTGGTAGCGCTGTTTCTCGTTCGGCGCGAATACGCCGAATTTGTGCGCAAGAGTAGCGGAGATACGCCCGCTGAAGCTCCCGCGATTCCTGCCGAGCACGCTGCAGCTCAGGAAGAGCACCCCGCATCGATGGGTGTGGCACGGGAAATTGAAACCTCGTTGAATGCAGAGGACCAAGCCATCCTTGTACATGCCAAACAAATTCCAGCCTCCGCGCTGGATGGCAAGCTTCCCGTCACTGCAGTCGGTGACTGGATCGACCAGGCCGCTGGCTCGTCGGCGACGGTGAAATGGGAAATCACCAACTGCGGGCCGGAGAACGCGGAAGGGGATGGCGCTGTGCCTCGCTGCGCGCTTAGTACGGTCCAGTTCCCGGACAACACGCAATTTCAATCGCTCATTCTCTTGGGCCACAAACAATCTCAGCCCGGATCTCCCGTGCAGTATTCGGATCCCACGCTACTGTGGGCCTCGTACCAAAAAGGGAACAACGCGCTTACGCCGGCTTCGCTGGGTTCTCTGGAGAAGATCGCCAGAACGGCTCGAACGGCGAGCGCCAGCTCGTCGAGCGTGGAATAGAGTGCAGGTTGCCTCGCTGAGGGTTGTCGCTGCCATCGTTACCCACACTGCCCCAATAGCTGGCCATGTTGTTAGCAAATTAAAATGTCCGGTTTTCATAGCAAATGAAATGTCCGGTGGTTAGAGATTAACCAGCAGCAGTCGTGGCTGGGGGAAAGTGGGAATCCCGCGTTGTTTGCGGGATTTCCAAGTAAGGCGGGAAAGT
>DASTJH010000046.1:0-16121 GCA_035716645.1 Terriglobales bacterium
GACTTCCTGTACTTTCATCGCCCGCTCCACCGCGGCCCTCGAATAAGAGAACATGCTTCGCATGTTCTCTTACCCTCGCCGCTTGAAAAGCGGACATCTCACGTGCTAATTCGACCGGACATATCATGTGCTAACGACACCCCAATAGCTGGCCATTGACGCCCGATAGCGCCTCTGTTATTGTCCGCCTCAGAAGTTTCGGGACTGCTGTGGTCGACAGCCCATCCTCGTACGGCTCCTGGACCTACCACGCTGTGAATCGCTCATGGCGCGAGTCCACTTCCTGATTTCCCTGCCGGCCTTTCCCCCGAAACCAAGGAGCAACATCATGGCAGTTAGAAGTGAACGCACTCCGCTTTCTGGCAGCGAACGCGCTGCAATTCCAGGATCGCAAGCCGTTGCGCCGGCGAATCCTGAGGAAATCATTCAGGTGAGCCTGCGCGTGAAGACACGCAACCCGCTGAATCCGGCCGAGCTGCACCAAAATGGGAATCTCTCGATATGGGATCGCCGTCCTCTGAGCCGCGAGGATTACGAAAAAAATCACGGCGCGCATCCCGGCGACCTGAGCAAAGTCGAGCAGTTCGCGCGCGACAATCATCTGAGCGTGGTCGAGAGTGACCCCGCGCGCAGGACGGTGGTCTTGCGCGGAACGGTCGCGGCCTTCAGTTCCGCGTTCAACGTCGAGCTCAAGCAGTACGAACACGAAGGTAGGCGTTTCCGTGGGCGCACCGGCGCGATCCACATTCCCACCGAACTCGAGGGCATCATCACGGGAGTGTTCGGACTCGACGATCGTCCGCAGGCGAAGCCGCACTTTCGCCGCCGAGAAGAAGGAGTAAGAGGAGCGCGCGCGACCGGCGTTTCCTACACGCCGATCGAAGTCGCGGAGGCTTATGACTTTCCCGCAAACACTACAGGCAAAGGGCAGACGATCGCGCTGATCGAGTTGGGAGGCGGCTATAAAACCTCCGATCTCAAGAGCTACTTCCAAAAAATAGGCGTGACGGAGCCGAAGGTGTCGTCGGTCGATGTGGATGGCGCGAAGAATACGCCGACCGGCGATCCCAACAGCGCAGACGGTGAAGTGGCGCTCGATATCGAAGTTGCCGGCGCTGTGGCACCGGGGGCGAAGATCGTCGCTTACTTCGCGCCGAACACCGACGCGGGTTTTCTCGACGCAATCACTAAGGCGGTCCACGACAGGACGCATCGTCCTTCGACGATCTCGATCAGCTGGGGAGGCCCGGAAAGTTCGTGGACGCAGCAATCGCTCACGGCTTTCGACGAAGCGTTTCAAGCAGCCGCGGCGATGGGTGTCACCGTCTGCGCGGCATCGGGTGACAATGGATCGAGTGATGGGCTCAACGACGGCGAGCAGCATGTGGACTTTCCGGCCTCGGATCCCTTTGTGCTCGCTTGCGGCGGTACCAACCTCGATTTGTCCGGTAAAGCCCCTGTTGAGACCGTTTGGAACGATGGCGCGAATGGAGGCGCAACCGGTGGCGGCATCAGTGACGTGTTTGCGTTGCCCGGCTACCAGCAGAACGCCCACATTCCCAAATCGGTCAACGATGGCAAAGTGCGCCGGGGCGTGCCCGACGTTGCTGCCGACGCCGATCCGGCTACCGGCTATCAGATTCTGGTGGACGGCCAGCAAGGCGTCTTCGGAGGAACCAGCGCGGTGGCTCCGTTGATGGCCGCGCTAGTTGCGCGCATCAATGAGCAGTCGCAAAGCTCGGCTGGATTTATCAATCCAGTGCTGTACAACCAGGCTGAAACGGCCGGCGCGCTGCGTGATGTGACTGAGGGCGACAATGGCGCATACAGAGCTGGACCAGGATGGGACGCCTGCACGGGGCTGGGCTCGCCGAACGGCACGTCGCTGGCCGGGGCGCTGAACTCGAAGCAAGCCGCCCAGCGGGTAACTCCGCCGGAAAAAAGGGCGGCAGCTTCTTAATCCAAAGCGCGAGCTGGAGAATCTATAGGAAGACGGGAGGAAAGGAGAGGTTCCAGCCCGTCTTCTTATAACCTGTTCTCCGGAGCGCTTGTACACTCATGGGCCATGACGCTGTCCAATTCACCGGGTTCCTCCTTCGTCACGGATACTGGTTCCTATTTTTCTGGGTACTGGTCGAACAGGCCGGCATACCTCTGCCTTCTCTGCCTGTGCTGCTGGCAGCGGGAGCACTAAGCATCACCGACCAGATCAGCTTTCCGGCAGTGCTCCTGCTGGCGGTGCTGGCCGCGACGATCAGCGACTGCGTGTGGTACGAACTCGGACGGAGGCGTGGCGGAAGAATTCTGCGCCTGCTGTGCCGCATCTCGCTTGAACCGGATTCCTGCGTGAGGAATACGGAAAACTTATTTGTTCGGCGAGGAGCCAGCGCGCTGTTGGTGTCAAAATTTGTGCCCGGCCTGAACACGGTGGCGCAGCCGATGGCCGGCATCGTTCGCTTATCATGGCCAAAATTCCTGGCCTACGACCTTGGCGGAAGCGTTCTTTGGGCAGGCGGCATCCTGCTGGCCGGAAGGATTTTTCATCATCAGGTGCAGGAAATCCTTGACCTTGCGCGTCGCTCCGGGCTTTCGCTGCTGGCGATTGCCGTTTTGGCCGCTCTGGCGTGGATCAGTTTCAAAATGGTCCAGCGGCGACGTTTCCTACATAAGCTCCAGGTCGCGCGCATCAGCCCGCAGGAATTGAATAGGGAATTGGCGGGAAGCGAAGAGATCGTGGTCGTCGACTTAAGAGACGAGCTTTCGCTGGGCGACGATGCCGTGCAGATTCCCGGCGCCATCCGCGTCACGCCGGGAGAATTGGAGACAAGACATGACGCGATTCCCCGAGACCGGGATGTCGTCTTGTACTGCACTTGACCAAACGAAGCGACCAGCGCCCGTGTGGCGCTGCAACTGAGGAAACGAGGCATCACCCGCGTGCGCCCGCTGGAAGGCGGATTGGATGAGTGGATTTCGCTGGGATACGCGGTCGAGAAGGTTACGAGAACGCAGCGAGCAATGGCATAAATGGCTTCTATAGCGGCTGTCGACCACGCGATCGACAACCTGTTGGTTCCAATTTGGAAAAAACCGAATCCATGAATTGTCATCCCTCAAGCCACCGGCTTAGCAGAAACGGCCTCGCAAAAAGCCCTTGCGGCTTGGGGGATCTACTTTTCTTACCCACCAATGAAAAGCAGGTCCCCGGCGCCGCAAAATCGAACGTTTGTAGGCAGAGGCATCGTAGGCGGCGCGAGGGATGACAATTCCCCGGGGGATCGGTTTACCTATCGCAGAAAACGCGGCGGTTTATTTTGGGCTTTGAGCCGGGGCGGTTTGCTTCTGATACTGCCGGAGTTTCCGGTATAGCGTTGTCTTACCGATGCCGAGGATTTTCGCTGCGAGGAGCTTGTCTCCGTTCGCGTCAGAGACCGCTTTGAGAATCGCGTGCTTCTCGATTTCGGCCATCGCAGGCACTCCAGAACGGTGTGTGCCTGTTCCTCGATCGGAGCCGTAAGCGGACCGAATCGAGTGCGTACCGATTTGGGTGGGCAGATCGATCACGTTGAGGACCTCTCCGGTTGCGAGGGCAGTAGCGCGTTCCAGACAATTTTCCAGTTCGCGTACATTGCCCGGCCAATCATAGGCTTTCATCGCCCGACGCGCTTCCGGCGTGAGTTCGTAAGACTTTCCTGTCGCTTTTTCGATCCGCTGGAGAAAGGTATTAATTAGCAAATCGAGATCTTCGCGGCGGTCGCGCAGCGGAGGGACTTTGAGCGTGACGACATTCAAACGAAAGTAAAGGTCGGTGCGGAACTTTCCTTGCTGCACCGCCGTTTCCAGGTCGCGATTGGTGGCGGCGACGATGCGAACATTGATCGAGATGCGGCGGGTGCTACCGACTGGACGGATCTCCTTTTCCTGCAAGGCGCGCAGCAGCTTCGCCTGCAGGTCGAAGGGAAGTTCGCCGATTTCGTCCAGAAACACGGTGCCACCTTCGGCAATGGTGAGCAGGCCGTCCTTAGCGCGATCGGCGCCGGTGAATGCGCCTTTCTCGTAACCAAAGAGTTCGCTTTCGACTAAGGTCGGGACAAGAGCGCCGCAATCCACCGGGATGAAAGGACAGTCGCGTCGAGATCCGCTGAAATGAATAGCGCGGGCGACCAGCTCTTTGCCCGTTCCACTCTCGCCCAGGATCAGTACCGGATGCGCGTTGGAGGCAACCTTAAGGATGACTTTGTAGAGCCTCTGCATCACTTGGCTCGTCCCGACCAGCTTGCCGAAGCCGCTGGTGGCGTTCACCTGGTCGCGGAAGTTGGCTTTGGCTGCAGACTCGATCTGGGCATGCTCCATAGCGCGTCCGATTGTAAGCCGGAGGCTTTCGAGTTCCAAAGGCTTAGGCAAATAGTCGAAAGCGCCGAACTTGATGGCCTGTACGGCTTCCGGGAAGTTGGGCGCGCAAGCGACCATGATGACCTGAGTTTCGGGATACCAGTAATGAACGTGGCGCAGCAGCTCCAGGCCATCAGCTCCGGGCAGATCGGTGGCGAGCACCAGGAAATCTACGAGTCCGGATTCCAGCGCCGCCAGGACTTCTTCCGAGTTGGCGGTGGCTCGCAGCGCGAGTCCCCAGTGCAGGGCGACGGAACGGCACAAATCGCAAGACGCGGGGTCGGCATCGGCGAGCAGCAGCTCAGAGGCAAACTGCTGGTGCTCTTTGTCATTATTGGGGGCTTCTAATCGAGAGAATCCTTGTGGATCAGGCCTCCGCAAGCCGGCCGATTCAGATGACGATTGTTCTTCCAAGCCTTGGCCGCTCCACGAAGACCAAATTGGGACAGCTCGACCCAATCCAAAGAGCAGGAATTGTTCCAATTTGAACTAATGGCTCAGACCGGAGAATGCGCGGTTATCTCGAGAGGAGATCATTTCCAATTTGGGAATGATAATCATGGATCGAAGGCAGTGCTTAGTCGAAGCTATTTGGATTCAATCAGATGAGGGGATTCCCAATTTGGCTTTCACCTTTCCCATATTGGCAGGAATCCGGGCATAACAGCAGCTCGGCCCAAGAACTCCGGGCCGAACTGCGTGAGATCGCCAACTGCGGGACGCCGCGTTATATCCTCCCGTGCTCCTCGTTGCGCTTGCGCAGGAAGGCGGGAACGTCCAGGTCGTCGTGATCGAAGCCGCTCAGTTGGACAGAATCGAGGGATATGGGCTGTGGAGTTGCTGGCGTCGGCGAAGTCGCTACGGAAGCAACCTCGACTGCAGCAGACTGGATATCTGATTCGAGGGGGTCGCTCATGATCGGTTCGGCAAATCCCGCGATCGATTTCTCTTGCATGATCATCGAGGGAGCGCTGGGAACGAAGCTTGAAGAAGATCTCGATGAACCGACCGCAATTGCATTGGCACGTTCCTGGCGTTGCGGGTAATCGTTCTTGAATCCGGTAGCGATGACCGTGATCTTCACTTCGTCCTTCATGCGCTCGTCGAGCACCGCGCCGAAGATGATGTTCGCATCTTCATGTGCGGCGCCCTGGATGATCATCGAGGCTTCGTTGACCTCGGCGAGCTTGAGCGTGCTGGATCCGGTGATGTTGATGAGGATGCCGCGTGCACCGTCAATAGCGCCGGCTTCGAGCAGTGGTGAGGCTATGGCCGCCTGTGCAGCTTCGGTCGCGCGTTGGTCTCCGCGTCCGGTGGCGGTGCCCATGACCGCATAGCCCATGCCGGCCATAATCGTCTTCACGTCGGCGAAGTCGCGGTTGATGATGCCTGGAATTGTGATGATGTCGGAGATGCCCTGTACGGCCTGGCGAAGGATGTCATCAGCCACGCGGAACGATTCGAAGAAGCCAGCATTCTGCGCGACCGCCAGCAGCTTTTCATTGGGGATCACGATCGTGGTATCGACCGAATCGATCAGCTCCGCCAGTCCGCGCTCGGCCTGCGAGAGACGACGTTTGCCTTCAAACGCAAACGGCTTCGTCACGACCGCGACGGTGAGCGCACCCATTTCGCTGGCCAGCGAGGCGATAATCGGCGCGGCTCCGGTACCGGTGCCGCCGCCGAGACCGGCGGTGACAAAGACCATGTCTGCGCCTTCGAGCGCCTCGATGATCTGGTGCGCGTCTTCCAGCGCGGCTTTTCTTCCCACTTCGGGATTGGCGCCGGCGCCCAGGCCGCTGGTGAGTTTGACGCCAAGCTGGATTTTCACCGGCGCTTGTGACATCTGCAGCGCTTGAAGATCGGTGTTGGCGACCAGGAAATCTACCCCTTCAAGGTTCGCGCTGATCATGCGGTTGACAGCATTCCCGCCGCCTCCGCCGACACCGATGACCTTGATCTTCGCGTTATTGCGCGGATCCTCGTGGAAGCTGATGCGAATGTTCTCGTCCGTGCCGTTTACTTTGCCTTCTGCCATCGTCCTCTCTCCCTTGATTGAAGATGGTTGGTGATTCAATTTCGTGATTTGGGTGATTGCGTGATTTCGCGGTTTGAAAATCACCCAATCACGAAATCGCGAAATCAAAATTGTCTAGGCTCCTACGATCAGTGCCCGGAGCCTTGCCTTCAGACTCTGTTCTTCTTTGCATCGGCCAACGCGGGCGCGGTGCGTGTACTGCAGCAGACCGATGCAGCTTGCGAACTCGTTTTGCGCCAATAGCGCCGGCATGCGCGGAATGCCGCTCACATGTCCGAGGCGGCTGGGGCAGCGCATAATCTGCTCGGCGACATCGGCGATTGCCGGCAGACGCGATCCACCGCCCATGAGCACGCATCCCGCGCCGAGAGCTTCGAATACACGCGCCTGGCGAAGCTGCTCGCGCAGCATTTCAAACAGCTCTCGGGCGCGCGGCTCGATAATTTCAGCCAGTATGCGTTGGGACAAAAGCCGAGGCGGCCGCTCGCCGACCGATGGCACCTCGATTTCATTTTGCTCGGGAATGTTGGTGACAACGGCACAACCGAAGGAGCGCTTGATCTTCTCGGCGTCAGCCAGCGGCGTGCGCAGACCTACGGCCACGTCGTTGGTGAAGTGATCGCCGCCGATGGGAATCACGCCGGCGTGAGCGACAGCTCCTTCGTAAAAGACGACGACCTCAGTCGATCCGGCTCCAATGTCGAGCAGGCAAACTCCGAGTTCGCGCTCGTCGCCATCGAGCACGGCGTCGGCACAGGCAACCGGCTCGAAGACAACATCCTCGACGTGGATGCCGGCGCGATTCGCCGCTGTGATGAGACTCTGCGTGGCGCCAGTGGCGGCGGTTACGACATGAGCGTTTACCTCGAGCTTCATGCCGACCATGCCGGCAGGATCTTGAATACTGCCTTGCTCATCGACGATGAATTCCTGCGGCAGCAGGTGGATCGTCTGCCGATCAGGTGGAAGCGAAACCGAACGAGCACGCTCGACTGCCTGGCGTACATCGTCGCGATTGATCTCTCGTGGCCGCGAGCCCAGGACAATTCCGCCGCGACTATTGATCCCGCGGACATGCGGTCCCCCGATGCCAACCGTAGCGCGCTCAATCGGCATATCCGACGTGTTTTCGGCTTGCTCCGCCGCTTTTTGGATGGATGCGGTCGCCTTATCGAGCTCGGCGATCACGCCTTTGCGAACGCCGCGCGACTCGGCAATGCCGTGCCCGCGATAGCGCAGGCCCGCATCGCTGATGTCCGCAACAATGACGCAGGTTTTCGCGCTGCCAACATCGAGAATGCAGATCGTGTTATCTATGGCTTTCATCTTGATTTCACAGCCGCGCTTATTTTGTGATTTCGCGATTTCGTGATCTGGTGATTTCAATCGCGAAATCACAAATATTCCGCTCTCACCTTTTCCTAGCTTCCGTTGCAAACTTCTTGTTCACACTGTTCGGCGCGTCGCCGTCCGGATTCACGATGATCTGCCCGTCATAACGCAGATCTACGGACTGCAATTTCTGGAATTGCGCGCGCCACTCCGCCGCATGCGACAGGTATATCTTGAACCTGTCTACAAACTGTTCGCTCCCTAAGTGAACCAAAACCGCGCCGGCAGGATCGGCCACGGTGATCTTCACGTCGTCGGGATCGCTGAGGTTTACCTCGCTCAGGTCCTTCGAATACCGCGCATCGCCCGAGTCGAGTTCGCCGATGAGCCGCTGGTAGGTTTTCATTTGCGCGGCACGCTGAGGTAGTGGCCCCGAGTCGCTCATACCCAAAATGACAGGGAAGGAGTAGTGGGTACGGCGAGGCAAATCCATGATCACGCCGTTGGCATCGACGAGTTCGATCCGATTGTGCAGTTGGACGAAGGCAATCGGCGTGCGCTCCTGAATTTGCACGGCAAGCCGGTTCGGCAGCAGACGCATCACGTTGGCGGATTCGATCCAGGGAATCTCTTCGAGCTGGCGTCGGCGCTGCTCGAGCGGAATAAAGAAAACATTGCGACCGATGTCGGCCCCGAGCACGTCCATCACCTGGTGGCGCGTTACTTTGTTCAGGCCGGTGATCGCGATGTCATCACTCGAGGCGAGGCGAAAGCGCCAACTGTGCGTTCCGTAGCTATACACCGTTCCATACGCCGCCGCCGCGAGACTCATCGCGACGAGGACAAAGACGGCAATGCGAATCCGGCTTGCCGTCCGCTTCGGCAGCGCGCCGCGACGGACGGATACTCGCCGTTCGGCACGACGAAACTGAGGTTCGGAACTGTTTTCTGCAAGAGACGAGTCCGCTTCGAACTCGGAAGCGAGTTCGCGGTCGCGATCAGCGACATCGACGCGAGTGGGAATTTCCACTGCTCTAAACTGAGCGTCGTCTCGCGGCATTAATGGGTGGAGGAGTTAATCGCCGTACTTGCCACTATAACCGCAATGACGAAATTTTCGGTACAGAAAATTTGATGGGGAAGAAAAACTTTCACCGCAGAGACGCGGAGGCACAGAGAAGAGCCAAAAATTGAGAGCTGCTGAGTTTCGAATTTCTCAAATGCATACGATCGTCATGCGATCCGACATTGAAGGTTCAAGAACCGGCATTGCCACGTTTCCTCTGTGACTCTGTGTCTCTGTGGTGAGAATTAGGTCATGAAGCGGCTTGCGTGTTGACGCGCTTTTGCAGTTCTTCGAGGACCAGGGGGCCGATCTGGTAAACGTTGCCGGCGCCGAGTGTGAGCACTAGGTCGCCATCTCGCGCAGCTTGAGAGGCGCGTGTGGCCGCTTCGGAGAAGTCGGGAACATAGTTGGCGGCGGTTCCCGATTCGGAAATCTGGTGCGCCAGGACCTCGGAGTTGATGCCGGGGATCGGTTCTTCGCTGGCAGCGTAGATGTCCAGAATCTCCAGCGTATCCGCATCCTGGAACGCCTTTGTGAACTCGTCAGCTAAGTCGCGGGTTCGCGTGTAGCGATGAGGTTGGAAGATCACATGGATCTTGCGATAGCCGCACTGCCGGGCAGCGGCCAGCGTAGCGCGAATCTCCGTGGGATGATGGCCGTAATCGTCCACAACACTCACGCCGGCGATCTTGCCTTTGAGTTGAAAACGGCGATCGACGCCGCGGAAGTCGCGAAGCGCCTCAGCGATTTTCTCCACAGGCAGATCGAGACCGATGCCCGCCGCAAGCGCCGCCGTTGCGTTGAGCACGTTGTGATTTCCTGGGACGTGAAGATCGAAGCTCCCCAGGACCTTGCCGCGATTCGAAACTTCGAACCGGCTGCGCGGTCCACCACTCTCTGGTTGAGCGCTGGAGCCGAGCACCCGCGCACGGAAATCAACGTTCTCGCCTGTTCCGTACGTGATCACCCTGCGCTCGACGCGAGGCAGCAGCCCGCGAAGTCGGGGATCGTCACCACAGACGATCACGGCGCCATAAAACGGAACGCGATTCATAAAATCGACGAATGCTTGTTCGACATCATCCATATCGCGGTAGCAATCCATGTGCTCGCGATCGACGTTGGTGACGATCGAGAGGATCGGCGACAGTTTTAGAAACGACCGGTCGCTCTCGTCGGCTTCGGCAACCAGGTATTGCGACTTGCCCAGGCGCGCGTTCGATCCCATCGCATCCACGCGTCCGCCGACGACGACAGTCGGATCGAGTCCGCCGGCAGCGAGCACGGCAGCGACCATGGAGGTGGTCGTGGTCTTGCCATGCATACCGGCGATCGCGATGCCGTATTTCAGTCTCATCAACTCGGCGAGCATTTCCGCGCGCGGAATTACGGGTATGTGTTGCGCGTGAGCGGCGCGAATTTCAGGATTGTCTCGCGCAATGGCGGAACTCGTGACCACCACCTCGGCACCGGTCACATTTTCGGCTCGGTGTCCGACAAAAATAATCGCGCCGAGGCTGGCGAGGCGCTGGGTGACCGGTGAGTCTTTCAGGTCCGACCCTGCCACTTTGTAGCCAAGATTCAGCAGCACCTCAGCAATGCCGCTCATGCCAATGCCACCAATGCCAACAAAATGGATCTTCTGGACCTTCGCAAACATGTAGATCGAGTGTAATACCGGAAGGCAGGAAAAGAGCGAACACGGAGGTCACGGAGGCACACAAAGGAATCTGAGGTTTCTCCGTTTTCTCCGTTGACTCCGTGGCCTCCGTGTTCGCTCTAGGCTTTTGCTAAAGAGAACGCGAGTTCAGCGATTTCGCGACTCGCATTGGGATGCGAGAGCGCCTTCGCCTTCGCCGACATGCTTGCGAGTGCCTCAGGCTGCACGAGGAGTTCGCCGATTAGATTGCCAAGTGAATCTGCCGAGAGTTCCCGTTCTGGGATAAGCCTTCCGGCGCCGGCACGCTCCAGGGCCTCTGCATTTTTCAATTGATGATCATCAGCGGCAAAAGGGAAGGGAACGAAGACGGCAGGTTTTTCGGCGGCTGCGATTTCCCCGACGGTGCTAGCCCCTGACCGGCACAGAATCAGATCCGCTCCGGCGAAGGCCGAAGGCATGTCGTCGATGAACCGGCTTACATCGGCGGCAAGTCCGGCTTGACGGTAGGCGGAGTCCACTTTTTCGAAATCGCGCTCGCCGGTCTGGTGCCGAATCGCGACGCCGAGCTGCTTCCATTTGGGAATCGCATCGATCATCGCCTGGTTCAGCACGCGAGCGCCCTGGCTGCCGCCAAAAACGAGCAGCGATCCCGGTTTTCGGAATTCCCGTTGCGGGATCGAGAAGAACTCCTGCCGCACCGGAACTCCGGTGATCTGAGCGTTGCGGAAGAAGCGTTTGGTTTCCTGAAAATGCACAGCGGCCGCCGAAACCCAGCGGGCCACCATGCGGTTGGCAAATCCAGGCACCAAGTTCGGCTCGAAGGCGAGCGTCGGAATGCGCATGAGAATGGCAGCCAGCATTCCCGGACCTGAAGCATAGCCGCCGACCCCGATCACGACCTGCGGCTTGAACTCGCGAAAGATTTTTCGGCAGGCGAACACAGCAAGGGGGATGTCGCTGAGCGTCCGTGCACGGCGAACGATGCTCTGGCCTTTGAGCTGTCCGACCTGAATGAGGTGCAGCGGGAAACCGGCTGGCGGTACAAGACGATTTTCAATGCCCCGACCGGTGCCGATGAACTCGACCTCAGCTGCGTAGCGCTTGTGCAGTTCGCGCGCAATAGCGAGCGCGGGGATCACATGCCCGCCGGTTCCCCCGCCAACGATAACTGCCTTCACTGCTTGCGCTTGAACTGCTTGCTCAGCGTGAGCGACTGCCGCTGATAGGACGAGCCGATGTTCAGGCCGTACACCTTGTCCGGCGCGGCGAGCAGGCCCATGTAGATCAACCGGCCCACGATTTGGCTATGCTCAACGAGGAACGGCACCTCGTGCGCTCGGACTTCGAGCACCGCCCGTGTGCCTTTGATGTCATTGGCGCCATAGCCGAAGCCAGGATCGAAGAAGCCGGCATAGTGAATGCGAAACTCGCCTACGGACGGATCAATCGGCACCATCTCTGCCGCGCAATCCGAGGGCACACGAATCCGTTCTTTGGACGCAAGAATATAAAAGTCGCCCGGATCGAGGATCAGGCCTTTGCTGCTGACCTGGTACTTCGCGTCCCAAAATTCCTGCGGATCGTAGCAGTCGATCTTATCCAAATCAATCACCGGCGCGTTGCGCTTGGCCTTATACGCGATCACCTCGGAGGGTTCCTGAGCTTCGAGGTTCACGGAAATCTTGAGGCCGCTATCCACCATCGCCTTCACCGGATTATCTTCATCGAGATAAACCAGATTCTGCTTTTCATCGAGCGCGGTGATTGCGCTGTCGAGAAAATTTGGCCGTCCCTTGATGAACCGAAGCTGATTCAGCCTCATGCCAGCGCGAACCATTACCGTGAAGGTGCGCGGCACGATCTCCGCGTAGAGCTTGCCTTTGTATCCGGCCGGGACATTCTCAAATTCCGTGCCATGATCGGTGATCAGGCGGGTAAAGATGTCGAGACGCCCAGTCGTGCTCTTCGGATTAGCTTTGGCCGATACTCCCTCAGGAAGGTTGAGCTCTTCGAGCAGCGGCACGATATACACGCAGCCCTTTTCGAGAACCGTCGTGCGTGTGAGGTCCACACGAACCATCTGTAAGTCTTTGATTCGTTCTTCTACGGTCGAGAATTGTCCGGGAAGAAAGCTGGCCTGTACTCGATAACCAACCGTGCCGAGCCGCAGGTCGAGACTAGCCGGCTGAATCTGCGCCTCTGAAATTTGGTCGTGCACCCGCGTGAGCACATGCTGATCGCGCAGCAGCTCGCGAATCTGCTGCGAAGGCAAAATGCCGGTCGTGCTGGTCGTGCGGTCTTCCATGTCGAGGGGGACTTCCGGAGCGAGGACCTCATGCAGCATGCAATCTGTCTCCTGATGCTAGCCTTGCGCCAACTGTAGAGAGACGAAGAAGTGGAGTCAATGAGGACAACGCCGGAAGCTCTGAGGAAAAGTGGAAATGCGGTCCGAATTTTCAATTACTCGATCAATTGCCGCTACTTCGGTAACCCGTCATCGTCATAGAAAAGTTCGTCGTGATCTAGGGATCGCCACGGTTCGATCAAACGGCCGGCGCAGTCGCTTCCAATCCGAAGCAGTCGGTCACGCGGTTTCTCGTCGGCGATTTCCTTTTCAAGATTCTCGTGCTGGGTCATGGCACCACACACATATGCTAATCCGTCTGCTGGCTAATATTCAGCAACACACCCACGCAAGCCAAGGTGATGAACAGCGAGCTTCCACCGTACGAGATGAATGGCAACGGAATGCCCTTGGTTGGCAGCAGTCCCAGAACCACGCTGATATTAAAGAACGCCTGGATGGCTACGGTGCTGGTGATCCCGACGGCTAGATAGCGCGCGTATGCGTCGGACGTGCGAAACGCCGCGCGCATGCCTCGGTAGCAAAATACGGCGAACAACGATACGACGAAGATGGCGCCCAGCAGTCCTAGTTCCTCTGCGATCACGGCGAAGATGAAGTCCGTGTGCGGTTCAGGCAAGTAAAAGAGTTTTTGCTTGCCTTCCATCAGTCCCAATCCGGTAATGCCGCCTGTGCCGACGGCGATCAGAGACTGGATCATGTGAAATCCGCGACCCTGGGGATCGGCCCAGGGATTTACGAACGCCAGCATTCGTTCTCGCCGCCAGCCCACGCGAAAGAGCAGAAAGTAGAGTGCAGGCAAGCTGGCCAGCACGCCGTAGCCGAGATACTTCAGCTCCATGCCGGCGACGAAGAGCACCGACGCCGTAAGTGCCATGCAGACCATCGCCGTTCCCAAATCCGGCTGCTTTACGATGAGCAACGAGAAGATGAGACTAGGCAGGACAGCCGGCAGCAGTGTATGTCGCCAGTCATCGATCGTTTTGGTTCTGGTTTCAAGAAAGTAGGCGAGAAAGATGATCAGCGCGGGCTTCGCCAACTCCGATGGTTGGAACGACAGCGGCCCGAAACGAATCCAGCGATGCGTATTGTGGGAGCGGTCTAAAAAGAGCACCGCGACCAGCAGGACCATCGTCACACCCAGCAGCGTAAAGACGACTGCTGGATTCTTGTAGCGCCGATAATCCACGCGCATGAGGACGACCATCGCCAGCACGCCGGCGACGGCCCACCCGATCTGGCGAATGAGAAAGGTGTACGGAGATCCGAAGCGCTCTTTGGCCATCACGGCCGAGGCGCTGAAGACCATCACCAATCCCACAAGCACCAGAAGCAAAGTTGCGCCGAAGAGCCAGCGGTCCACGCTGACGCGCTTCGCCATCAGCGACGCTCCTGAGCAGCGGCAGGACCCGCCATCTGCTCAACCAACGCGCGGAAGGTCCGCCCGCGATGCTCGTAATTTTCAAACTGGTCAAAGCTGGAGCAAGCCGGCGCGAGCAGTACGATCTCGCCCGAACGCGCCAGATCGTACGCGCGCTCAAGGGCATTCGCCAGCGTGCCGCAGGGCAACACCTCGACCGCAGACTGCACATGCGAGCGAATCTTGTCGGCCGCGGCACCGATCGTGTACACGCGCTTCACCCGCTGGCGCAGCAAGTCATTCATCTGGGTGTAATCGCTGTCTTTGTCTTTGCCTCCGAGGATCAGGTGAATGTTGCCGGGGAAGGATTCAATGGCTTTGATCGTGGCATCGACGTTCGTGGCCTTCGAATCGTTGTAGTACTCGACTCCGCCGATCGTCGCGATGTACTGCAGGCGGTGCTCGACTGCCTTGAATTTGCGAACGGCATTGCGGATGCTCTTCGCGTCGCAACCACATAAGCGTCCTACGCTCACCGCAGCGAGCACGTTCTCCAGATTGTGCGCGCCCTTCAGCGGAATCTCCGAGACGGGCATCACCTGTTCGTCTGTTTTGCCGTCCCGCCAGAAAATCTCGTTCTCGCGAACAAACGCGCCCATTTGGTTCCCGGACAACGCCTGCTTGCGCGTAAACCAGCAGAGCTGTCCGCGCGTCTTCGATCTGAGCGCGGCGCTGCCGGGATCATCGAGGTTGAGGACCGAGTAATCCGCGGTCGTTTGATTGTCGAAGATTCTGGCCTTCGCCGCCGTATAGGCTTCGAGCGTCCCATGTCGATCCAAGTGATCGGGCGTGATGTTGAGCACGACCGCGACATACGGGTGAAACGTTTCGATTGTCTCAAGCTGGAAGCTGGAAACTTCGATCACGTCGAACGTATCGTCAGTCGAATCATCGACCAGCAGGATTACCGGCGTGCCGATGTTGCCGCCGACGAGCGTGCGCTTGCTGGCGCTGGCGATCAGATCGCCGCACAATGTCGTGGTCGTCGTTTTTCCGTTCGATCCCGTGATCGCGACGATTTTGCCTTTCAGAAATCGCGCGGCCAGTTCGATTTCGCCGATGACGGGAATCCCCTGCGCGCGCGCTTGCACCAGCTGAGGCACATTCGACGGCACGCCCGGACTGACGACGATCAGGTCCTGATTCTGGAATGTCCGCTCGCCGTGTCCGCCGGTTTCGATGGCGATGCCGCGTTCGAGCAGCGCGGGTATCTGATTCTTGAGCTCCGACTGGCTGCGCGTATCGGAGACGGTGACGCGCGCGCCTCTTGTGGCGAGAAACTGCGCTGAGGCAATGCCGGACTTCCCCAATCCCACCACCAGCGCGCGTTTGCCTTCCACGTTCATCGCCATTCGCCATTCTGCCATGAGTTCGAGGAAAGGTCAGCGGAGTTTCAGCGTAGTCAGTGCAAAAAGTGCAAACACGAGCGCGGCGATCCAGAAACGCACGATCACCTTCGACTCCGACCAGCCAATCAGCTCGAAGTGGTGATGCAGCGGCGCCATTTTGAAAATGCGTTTTTTGCGCAGCTTGTACGAGCCGACTTGCAGGATCACCGAGATCGCCTCTAACACGAAGATGCCGCCGATAAACGGCAGCAGCAACTCCTGCTTGATGATCACCGCAACGGTGCCGATCGCGCCACCAAGGCCGAGCGAGCCAACGTCGCCCATAAAAATTTCCGCGGGATGCGCGTTGTACCAGAGAAAGCCAATGCTCGATCCGACCATAGCCCCGCAGAAGACGGTCAATTCCGCAACCTGCGGCATTCGCTGCAATCCCAGGTACTCAGCGAACTGCGAGTGCCCGCTGACATAGGTGAGCACCGTCAGCGCGGCAGCCGCGATG
>DASTJH010000047.1:0-24681 GCA_035716645.1 Terriglobales bacterium
GCGGAAACATCATTACCTGCCCTGGATGCTCACCGCGAATAAACGCCATGCCCTCTGCGCTCCTACAGCGCATCTTGCCATCATTCCTGCTCCAGCGATAGTGTGAGTTTCGTAACAGCCTCTACCGCGAACGGTACTGAATGATCGGGCAAGGGTCGGGGCGATCACTCGTTCTTGGAAGCCGTCGGCGAAAAAACCCAAAATTTATACCCGATGAAATTGAAGCCCAGCGTAACGACGGTTCCGACCAGAGCACCAATGGTCGGCCATACCTTCACCCATCCGACGGGCGGGCGCGTGTAGGAAACCACCCACCAGGAGCTGGCGACGTTCACTACCGCTCCGACAAAGCTGATGAAGAAAAATTGTCCACCTTCGACCAGATGATGCTTGCCTGGCACGCGCTCGAACGTCCAGGCGCGGTTCATGAGATAGCTGTTCAAGACCGCGCAGGTAAAAGAGATTGTCTTGAAGATCGCGTATAGATAACCGCTATGCCCGGCATGGGTGCTGAAGATCAGCACATTCAACACAGCGAGGTCCACCACCGTGTTGATCACGCCGATCAGTGAGAAGCGGATGAATTGCCGGATAACGATGAGCGTCCTTCCCCAAAATAAGCTTGGACAAAATCACAATCGTAGCAAGTCCGGCGCGACTACTTGTCAATGTTGAAGATGTCGGCCACGGCTTTCCATTGGCCGTTCTGCTTTCGCCAGACCACCACGTATTTGCCGGGAGTTGTCGTGGGATTTCCTTGCGCATCGTTCATCGTCAGCTCGAACGTGCCGATGTCATAGGCCATATCGCCACTCTTGGAGACTTCAATTTTGGTCGGCGAAAACTCCAGATGAAAACCGGGAGCGCCAAACAGATGTTGCCAGAGCTGCCGGATGTTCTCCGGTCCGGAGGCGATCGGGGCGTTGAACGGAAAGACGGACGCGCCCTTCCCGTAGAACGAGACTGATTTGTCCAGGTCCTTTGCCTGCACCGCTTCCGACCATTGCTGATCGAGATTCTTAATGGCAGTTTCGTCTTTGTTCTGCTTAGCGCTCTGTGCCAACATCGCAGCGCTCAGCAAAAAACAAACCACAACAGAACAGCGTGTTTTCATCGTGGCGTGCTCCTTCCCGGTGCAGCAGGCTACGGCAGCAGAGTAGAGATGTCAATCGAAGCAGAACCGCTCTTAGCGCCCGGGCTTGGTCGCGGAAAAGCGGAGCCTGATGTAGTCCGCAATCCAGTGGCCATCGGCATCGCTGAGCTTGGGGCGGAGAGCTTCGCGAACTTCGGCGATGTACGCGGGACGTTCCTGGGCTGGAAGACGTGAGGTGAAGCTTTCCGCAAAGGTGTCCAGCCAGGCGGTCACATCACCCGGCAGCCGAGTGGGCCGGGGGATCAGCGCGATGTATGGGATTTGAAAGCCGGCGCGAGAAAGGCGCGCCGCGTAGTCATCGATTGTAGGGAAGTACCAGGGCACGGCGGCTTCGCCATCGACGCCGCGGTGTTGGAGCGCCTCGACTAGCGCATTCCTGATGGTGGCGATGCAGCCATGGCCGCCCATTTCGGCAACGAAACGGCCACCCGGTCGCAGCGCGCGATAAATGCCGGCGAGAACCGCGTCGGGTTTGCGAATCCAGTGAAGAGCCGCGTTGCTAAAAACGGCATCGAACTCCCCATGAAAAGGGAGTTGCTGGGCGTCGATAACGCGAGCGTCGAGGCCGAGCTTTCGCGCGGCGGAAACTTGCGCCTCACTGGAGTCCACGCCCACGACATGGCAGCCTAGCGCGACCAGTTTGATGGTGAGCGCGCCGTCGCCGCAGCCGAGGTCAAGGATGCGTTCGCCGGGTTGTGGGGCGAGAAGTTCGACGACCGGAGCGCCGAGGTCCGCGACGAAACGCGCATTGCGGGCGTAGCGCTCAGGATCCCAAGTTTGCGACTGTGGAGCGGAGCTGTCCATTGGCTTCTGCACTGGCGATCCGGTCTGGTCTTCCGGTCGCCCGGTGGAGATCACCTGACTTTCAGTCCATACTTCTGAGTCGTGGGCGGGACGATGCCATTCATGCGCAGATACTCGACGAATTGCCCGTAGTGATCGGAGATGTGGTAGACCGATGCGACTGAGATTCCCAATTTGGTATTCGGACCAGCATACCGTCCTTCGATTCGGTCCAGCGCGTTGTGCGGTGTTAGCGTCGCCATCACGCGATTCGAGTAGTCGAATGAATTTTTGAGATATTGAATCAACTCGGCTTTCGTCTTCGCCGGATCATGACCGCCTTTTTCGCAATCGTCGGGCGGTTTCTTGCCCTCGAATTCATTGAAGAAGCCAAATTGTGCGCAGGCCACATGCTTCACCTGCTCGCCAAAGCTGCGGACGTCGTCAAATTTGCCGGCGGTCGGAATGAAGCCGTACTTGTCTTCCGGCATCGCCTCGGCGACTCCGAGGAAACTGCCTTCAATGAACTTCAACGTCTCTCCGACGCTGTCCGCAACAGAAGTAGGAACGTCTCCCACAAACGACCGCTGCGGCTTCTTCACTGCCGCACCCGATTTGCCTTTAGTCTGCGCACCGCAAAGCGCTACGCAAGCTAGCAGCAGCAGCAAAAGGATTCTGAATTTCATCCACCCTCCCGAAGGATCGATTTCGTTCCGCACCGTTACTGATCGGTAGGACGTTCTCGGGCGTGATTCGGAAGCAAAGGATTCTCCGCCACATGGCCCTTCAGCCCACTTGCACAGCGAGCATCGAAACCGAACCACCATCTACTCCTTCTACCGGAAATGTGAGCGGTTCGGACGGAGTGCGCGTGCCTACAACGTACAGCAGCGGCAGATAATGATCTGGCGTGGGCACCGCCAGTTCTGCTTCGCGGCCGAGCTGATACTCGTAATTCAGCAGCGGCTTGTATTCTCCGGCGAGGAGCAGCTCGCGTACCCGACTCTCAAACGAGACTGCCCAATCGTACGGCTCGGGTGCGTGCCGTCCCCAGGCATAGGCATGCAGGTTGTGTACGACATTGCCGCTTCCCAAAATGAGAACGCCTTCTTCCCTCAGCGACGCAAGGCGTTTACCGATTTCATAATGGAACGACGGCGGCCGGGTTCCATCAATGCTGAGCTGCACGACGGGGATATCGGCTTGCGGATAGATGTGGCGAAGGACCGACCAGGTTCCGTGGTCGAGACCCCAGCGCTCGTCGCGGTGCACCGGTACGGGAGCTAGCAATTTCTGAATCCGGGCCGCAAGGTCGGGATCGCCGGGCGCGGGATACTGCACTTGATAGAGCTTTTGGGGAAAACCGCCGAAGTCGTGGATCGTCCTCGGCGCCGTGCTCACGGTGACCGCAGCCTCTTCGATAAACCAGTGAGCCGAAACAGAGAGGATTGCCTTCGGTCGAGGCAGGCTCGTGCCCATCTCTGCCCACCGCTGGGTGTATGGATTCACCAGCAGAGCATTCATGGGATTGCCATGACCCAAGAACAGCGCCGGCATTCGTTCGGCCATAATTCTGCCGCCCTTCTTTCCGCCCGCGTTTCAGTGTAGTCGTCCGCTGGATGCGAGAACCAATCTGCAAAGCTACGATGCCGTTCCAATCCAAGATCGCAGCCCACGGCTACGAGCGCGCCGCTAGATCGAGTTTCCGCCGACGCGAGTACCCACTCATCAAAGGCGTCACTGTGATCCCGTGCATGGCGACGGAGATGGCAATCGCCGCCATTATCGTGTTGGCGACGGCATCGATCCGGGAGGAAGGCAGGCCGTGCTGAATCGCGTACAAGAGGTAATAGAGCGATCCGATCCCGCGGATGCCGAACCACGACATGAGTCCCTTTTCAGCGAGGCCGAGCGGCGTTCTTGCCAGTCCGGCAAAGATCGCCACTGGCCGAATGACAAAAAACAAAAGAATCAGAGGCAGAACGTCTTGCGCTACAAACGTTGTCCTGGTCAGCAAGGCGCCCACGATGACGACGATCACAAGTTCGCCGATCTGTTCCAGTTGGTCGGTGAACTGCAGCAACGACTCGACCAAAAAAATCGGCGCAGTGCTGGGATCCACGGCAGCTTTGAACCGGACATCGGCAGCTCCCCCTGCCGCGATGAGCGGAAGTTCCGGAATTTTCCCCGGACCGGCTCTCCTCATCTCGATCCAACGCAGAGTGACGGCGCTCGCAAAAACAGAAAGGAAACCGTATCCGTGAGCCATCTCGCCGAGCGCATAGCTGAATGCGATCAGGCCCGGAGCCAGAAAGAAACCGAGCCCAAGCGCGTGGCGATGAACAGTGCGGAGGTGGAGCACATAATTGCCCACCAGGGCAGCTACACCGAAGCCGACGAGAAGACCTGCCAAGGTTCCCCAACAAAAATCCACGCCGAACCATCGCCACGCAGCCGATGAGGAAAACGGCTTCGTCAGCAGCATCAGCCCAAGAAGGACAAAAGGAAACGCCGAGCCATCATTCAGACCTGCTTCCGACGTCAGCCCAAAGCGCAGTGCTCCCAATTGGTAGGGATCGTCGACTTGCACCTCCGAGGCGAGCACAGGGTCGGTGGGGGCGAGCATGCCGCCCATGAGGATCGCAATCGCCGGAGGCATACCAAAAATAAATATGCCGGTGACCGCGATCAGGCCCACCGTGATCACCATGGAGAAGAATGCCAGGCGCAGCGACAAAAACCAGAGTCGGCTGGTGATCGGGAGGCGCATCTTCAGCCCCGCCGAAAACAACGAAATGAGAATGATGGCTTTTGTGATCTGCTCCAAAACGGCAGCATCATTCTTCAGGTTGATGTCGATAGCGTTAAGGCCGTTCGCGCCGAGGGCCCAGCCGATGGGAAGGTAAAGCATGGAACTGGAAAGCGGGAGACGCCGGATGAGCGTAGCGGCAATCGCCATCGCGCAGAGCACGATTCCAGCAACGAGATACCATCGCAGTGGTTCCATGAATTGTTTCGCTACGAGCTACTGCCATCGGACCGCAGCGTGATTGTAACGGAGCATCCAATGGCCGTGTCATCCGCTCGTGAGAGGTATTGAAATATGATCGACAAAACAACACAACCGCACGACGTACTTGCCAATCTGGGAACGCTGATTCCCGATCTGGAATCCGTTTACAAAGATATCCACTCTCATCCCGAGTTATCGATGCAGGAGAACCGGACAGCCGGCATTGCCGCGGACCGTCTGCGCGCGGCCGGCTACGAGGTCACGAGTGGGGTGGGCAAGACGGGAGTCGTCGGCGTGCTCCGCAACGGCGACGGTCCCACGATCATGCTCCGCGCCGATATGGATGCGCTCCCAGTTCGCGAGGCGACAGGTCTGCCTTATGCGAGCCACGTAACTGCGGACCAAAACGGGAAATCAGTTCCGGTGATGCATGCCTGCGGTCACGACATGCACGTAACCTGGCTGATCGGCGTGGCCACATTGATGGCGAAAAATCGAAACGCATGGCGCGGCACGTTAATGCCTCTTTTTCAACCTGCGGAAGAAACCGGCGCGGGCGCGCAAGCCATGATTGACGATGGATTGTTCAAGCGCTTTCCGAAACCAACGGCCATTCTGGGACAACATGTGATGGTGGGATCGTCAGGCGAAATTGGCACCCGTTCCGGCGTAATCACTTCTGCTGGAGACAGCTTCGAAATCCGCATGTTCGGTCGCGGCGCTCACGGCTCGATGCCTCAAGCGAGCATCGATCCCGTTGTTATGGCGGCTTCTACTGTCCTTCGTCTGCAAACGATTGTCTCTCGTGAAATCGCTCCCACCGACGCTGCCGTGGTAACTGTCGGCTCGCTTCAGGCTGGCACAAAAGAGAACGTAATTCCTGATGAGGCAGTTATCAAGCTGAACGTCCGTACGTTCAATGAAGATGTTCGCAAACGGGTACTTGCCGCTATCGAGCGCATCGTCAATGCCGAAGCCGAAGCTTCGCGAGCGCCGAAAAAGCCGGAGATTACTCCCCTCGATCGCTATGCCTTCGTTACGAATGATCCAGAGGCAACAAAACGCGCTGTCGAAGCATTTCGCAGCTATTTCCCAGCGGACCGCGTGAAAGACACACAGCCGACCACTGCGAGTGAAGACTTCGGCTCCTTTGGAACGGAGTGGCAGGTACCGTCGGTATTCTGGTTCGTCGGCGGTACCGATCCTGAGACGTATGCCAAGGCAAAGAAGTCAGGAACAATTGCGGAGATCCCGACCAATCACAACCCGCGTTTCGCACCGGTGATCCATCCAACTTTGGGAGCAGGAGTGGAGGCAATGGTAGTAGCATCTCAGGCTTGGCTCTCGCCATCAGCTAGTTGATTGTCAACGAACATATCGTTGTGAATACGCTGCTGGTCGCCTTCGATCTTGGAGGCACCTTCGTCTTCGCGCTCAGCGGCGCAACCGTCGGCGTGAAGCACCGGCTCGATCTGTTCGGAGTTCTGGTCCTATCTTTCGCCGCTGGTAACTCGGGTGGGATCGCGCGTGACGTGATGATTGGCGCGAATCCGCCTGCGGCCATCAGCGACTGGCGCTACGTCGCTGTATCGATGCTCGCCGGGCTGGTTACGTTCTACTGGTATGACATCATCAACCGGCTGAGCAGCCCGGTGCTCGTCTTTGACGCCGCAGGACTCGCGCTTTTTGCTGTATCAGGTGCGGGCAAAGCGCTGGCGTTTCACGCTGGACCGGTTGCGGCGACGCTGCTCGGCATGCTGACCGGAATCGGCGGCGGCATGATGCGCGACATCCTCGTGCGGGAGATCCCCACCGTGCTGCGGACGGAGCTCTATGCGGTCGCGGCTCTCGTAGGCGCGCTTATCGTTGTTCTTGGACGGATGCTGCACGTCCCTCCTTCCCCAGCGGCGATAGTCGGCGCAATCCTTTGCTTTGCCCTTCGGTTCGTCGCCATGCGACGCGGCTGGCAGCTTCCTCGCGCGCACCTGCCGGAACAATCGCAATAGATACCGGCTCTGCTCTCTGCTCATTATTTTCCGATCATCAGACGATCTCTTTCCTCTCAGCGTCTAGCAGGTGACGAGACTATGATGTTTCGACCCAAATGAAACTAGCGGCCCAACGGCAATCGAAACCAGAAATATCCGATCCGGGACTGGTTCGCGCAATTGGCTTACGCAGCGCCGTACTCTTCGTCATCACCAATGTTGTCGGCTCGGCCATTTTTCTTACGCCGGGAATCATGGCGAAGGCGCTCCCCTCCGAGCCGCTGCTGCTGCTGGCCTGGGTGATTGGCGGAATCATCGCGCTTTGCGGCGGCTTAACGTACGCGGAGATGGGAGCGATGTACCCGCGCTCAGGAGGACTCTACGTTTTCCTCGAAGAGGCGTTTGGGCCGTTGGTAGGTTTTCTCTACGGCTGGGCCGCCGTCCTGGTCATCGTGACTGGAGCCACGGCGGCGGTGGCCATGGGATTCGCGACTTACTTCTCTTATTTTGTTCCGGCAGTATCGACGACTCACATCATCGCCATGATTCCGCTGCCGTGGGGACAATGGACGATTTCCGCTGCGCAGATTCTTGCGGCCGGTTCCATTCTGGCAATCGCGGCCATCAACTATTTCGGGATCAAGAGCGGCAATCGTGTGCAGGCCGCGCTCACGACGGTCAAGATCGCCGCGATTGCTCTGCTGCCGATCCTCGCGATTGTGCGGCATCCAGCAAAGCTGTCGCTGAAAACGGTCGCGGCGCCTGTTACTCATCCCGCGCTCGCTTTCGGAGTGGTGATGGTCGCCGTCATGTGGGCTTACGAGGGCTGGTACTACCTGCCATTCTCCGCTGGAGAGATTGCCGACGCGTCCCGAACTCTGCCTCGTGCTCTCATTTTTGGAGTCTTTGGGGTCGCGGCTATTTATCTTTCGGTGAACGTTGCCTACATGCTGGCGCTGCCGCTCTCGCAGGCGCAAGGTGTGGAACGCATCGCCGAGAAAGCCATGATGGCGCTGATAGGAAGCGGTGGCGCCGGACTGGTGGCAGCGATCGTGATTCTCTCGACATTGGGCTGCAACGCCGCTGCCATCATCGTGCAGTCGCGCGCCTGTTATGCGATGGCCTCCGACGGGCTCTTCTTTCGCGCAGCCGGCAAAGTGCACCCGCGTTACCGCACTCCGCATGTCGCCATCATTCTCACTTCGTGCTGGTCAGCTCTGCTGACGCTGACCGGTACTTACGAGCAACTGTACACGTGGGTGACATTCGTCTCTGTAGCCTTCGGGGTGCTTGGCGGTCTGGCCATTTTTCGATTGCGGCGACTCCGGCCGGACGTGCCTCGGCCGTATCGCACATGGGGCTATCCCGTCGTGCCCATAATTTTTATCGCTGCGCTGCTGGCGCTGGTGATCAATACATTCCTCGCGCTCCCCCGGGCATCGCTGCTTGGCATCGCCATGGTCGCGCTCGGATTGCCCGCCTACTGGTACTGGGCGCGAACTGCCAGGGTCACCAGCCGAAAATCGATGAGCGCACACAATCCCGACCGGTTGTAGCTTGAACAAGTCCAGCTACTCGCCGGCATCTGATCCGGTATGAGCCAGAATGGCAGGATCTTCTGTGGCCTTTTGCGGTTTGGGAGCGAAGAGAATTTCGACCATCAGGATCGCGGCTCCAATCACGATCGCGCTGTCCGCGATGTTAAAGTCCGGCCAAATGTAAGTTCCAATATAGAACTCAAGAAAATCGACGACATGGCCGGTCAGCACGCGGTCCCAAAGATTTCCCAGCGCGCCACCCAGAATGAGGGACAAAGCGATCGACGTGCTGTTCAGCCCGGCCGTATGCCGCCAGAGCAGCGCGGAAACCACCAACAGCGCAATAACGGAGAAGAACACAAGAAACGCAATCCGGTACTGCGAAGGAGAATCGGAAAACAATCCGAACGCCGCGCCGCCGTTAGTGACATGCGTGATCTTGAAGAAGTGCGGAATAATGTTGATGCTGTCGTGCAGGGGAATCGTCTGCTCGATGATCCACTTAGTCAGGCGATCAAGCGCAAGCACCGCGCCGGCGATGATCAGAACGTATTTGCGTAGAGTCGCGGGCATTTATGTTTTTTTGAGGCCCGAAGGGCCGCTATTCCTTTAGCCCCAGGCCGTAAGGCCAGGGTCGGGCGAAACAACAACCAGAGCCCCGAAAGGGGCGGCATTCAGGAGCGTGTGCCGCGCCTACGGCGCTCGAATGTTTCCGACGTTCTACCCAGCCCTTACGGATTGGGCTAAAGGAATACCGCGCCTACGGCGCTGGTGCTTGCGTAAGACTAAGTTCCTGCCCCAACCAAATCAGCACTTTTCTTGAGACTCTATAACGGCAAGAACCTCACTTACGGGTCCTTGGTCGCGAAAATCTCCTTAAGGGCTGCGCTGCATCGCTCACATACCGTCGGATACTCCGGATCTTCGCCAACATGCGTGGAGTAGTTCCAGCAGCGCTCGCACTTTTCACCATCGGCTGGGCTAACGCGAATTCTTGCTCCCGAGCCGTTCGTCGAAGCGCCACTGCATTCCAGCTCCACTTGAGAGACGATGAAGAGGTAGCGCAGAGTTTCGCGATATTTTTCAAACAGCTCGAACGCTGGATTCGATGCGGCAATCGTGACCTTGGCTTCGAGTCCGCTGCCGATCACTTTGTTTTTGCGTGCGGTCTCCAACGCCTTAAAAACTTCTTCCCGCAATTTCAGCAGTTGCTCCCAGTCGCGGCGCAGCGATTCCGTATTTGCGGGCAGCGATTCGCCCTTCGTGTCGGACTGGCGCGCTGTATTGCCGAGAATTTCCTGCGCGCTGGGGAAAAGCGCGAGGTGTACGCTCGGCGGCTTCTCGCCGATGGAAGGCAGGTGCTGCCACACTTCTTCCGTCGTGAAGCTCATCATGGGCGCAAGCAGGCGCACCAACGTTTGAGCAATGCGCCAGATCGCGGTCTGTCCCGAGCGCCGCGCACGCGAGTGCTTGGGATAGGTGTACAGCCGGTCCTTGAGGATGTCGAAATAGAAGTTGCTCAACTCGCTGGTGCGAAACGCGATGATGCGCTGGTAGATGCGATGGAATTGCAATTCCTCGTACCAACGACGAATGTCGCTTACCAGGTCGGCGGTGAGCAGCAGCATGTAGCGGTCAAGCGAGTCCATCTCCTCGAAGACGACTTCGTCCCGTTCTGGAACAAAGGCATCGAGGTTGCCGAGAATCCAGCGAAACGCGTTGCGGATGTCCTTGTAATTCTCCGCGACGCGCTTCATCAGTTCCTCAGACGCGTGCACGTCCTCGCGAAAGTCTACCGACGCTACCCACAATCGGACGATCTCTGCGCCCAGGCGATTCGCGATGTCCACCGGATCGACGGTGTTGCCGAGCGACTTCGACATTGCTCGGCCTTGCGGATCGAGCGTCCATCCGCTGGTGAGTGTCATGCGATAGGGAGCGCGATCGCGAGCGCCGACCGAGCACAACAGCGAGGACTGGAACCATCCCCGATGCTGATCTCCGCCTTCGGTGTACAGGTCGGCGATCTCGTCGCCGATCACCGCCGCCCAGCTCGAGCCCGATTCGAACCAGACATCGATGATGTCCGATTCCTTTTTGAAACTTGATTTGCCGCACTTCTGGCACTTCACTTCAGCAGGAAGAATCTCAGAGACACCGCGCGTGTACCAGGAGTCGGCGCCTTCGCGCGCGAACAGCTCGACAACAGCATCGTCCGCTTCCTTCGAGTTCAGCGCGACGTTGCAGCCCTCGCAGAAAAAGATCGGGATCGGCACTCCCCAGACGCGCTGCCGCGAGATGCACCAATCCGGACGCGCGGCGACCATGTTGGAGATGCGCTCTTCGCCCCAACTCGGGTCCCACTTCACCTTCTTGATCTCGTCGAGTGCGCGCTGGCGAAACGTCGATTCGCTCATTTTGTGGTCCATCGCGATGAACCACTGCTCGGTGGCACGAAAGATGACTGGACGATGGCAGCGCCAGCAGTGCGGATATGAGTGCGTGATCGTCGCCTCGCCCATGAGCACGCCGCGTGACTTCAAAAGCTCGATGATCGGCTGATTCGCCTGAAAGACAGTCTTGCCCTCGTATTCCGGCAACCCTTGTTGCAGGCGTCCGGCGGCATCTACATTGCACGTGAGCTCAAGTCCGTACTTCACGCCGGTGTAGAAATCGTCGGCGCCATGTGACGGAGCGGTGTGCACCGCGCCCGTGCCTTGGTCGAGCGTCACATAATCGGCGAGTACGCCGAGAATGTTGCGATCGAGAAAAGGATGATGAAAAGTGGCGCGATCGAGCTTGCGTCCGGGAAAATGCGCGATCACACGCGCATCATTCATCCCGGTTATTTGCTTTGTAGCTTCCGCTAATCCTTCAGCAACGATGTACACCTCGCCTGCATGATCGAGCGCAGCGTACTCGTAATCGGGATGAAAGGCGACCGCCATCGACGCAGGCAGTGTCCAGGGAGTGGTCGTCCAGATGATGGTATTGACCTGCCTTCCCTTCAGTTCCGGCGCGATTGCGTCCGGCGGGCTGGTCAATTCGTATTTCACCCAGATACTCGGACTCGTGTGCTGTTCGTACTCGACCTCGGCTTCGGCGAGCGCGGTGCGATCGTTGATGCACCAATAGACGGGACGCAGGCCTTTGTAAACGAAGCCGTGCTCCCAGAAATCGAAGAAGAGGCGCGCGATCACGGACTCGAAATGCGGTGACATCGTTGAGTACGGATCGTCGAATTGTCCAAAGACGCCGATGCGCTGAAACTGCTGGCTCTGGAGATCGAGATATTTTTGTGCGTACTCGCGGCAGGCGCGGCGCACTTCGATAGGCTGCATCTCCAGCTTCTTGCGGCCGAGGTTGTCATCGACTTTGATTTCGATGGGCAGCCCGTGGCAGTCCCATCCTGGAACGTAGGGAGCGTCGTAGCCGGCCATCGTTTTGGACTTCACAACGAAGTCCTTGATGCACTTATTGAGCGCGTGACCGAGGTGGATTTGCCCGTTGGCGTAAGGAGGACCATCGTGCAGCAGATAGGGAGCAGCGCTACGGCGGGCTTCACGGATTTGCCGGTAAATGCCGAGTTTTGCCCAAAATTCGAGCATTTTCGGCTCGTTTTGTGGCAGGTTTGCCTTCATGGCAAACGCCGTTTTCGGCAGATTTATTGTGTCTTTCAGCTCAGCGGCCATGCACGAAAGTTATCTACTCCTCACAGTGGAAAAGGCGGGAAACTTCATTATAGGGGATGGGTTTATACCTCGAAGGCATGGGACGAAAGCTGGTTCCGTGCGCCCGCTTGCGCATCTAAAAAAAGCGCAGAGGGGAATGTGGAATTCGCGAGCGAGTTGCTCGCCCGCGATTTGTTTCGCATAAAAATTTTTGCTTAGGCCCTTGACAAACGTGCGCGCTGCGATGCTGCGGCGCGAGCAACATAAAGAGAAGTTAACTCATCGGATAACAAGTAAGCAGCCACTCCCACTGCGATAAGCGGAATCGGCTGCCAGGGTCGAACCAGAGTTCTTATGGCAAACCAGGTGTTGATCGCCCCCACGGAAAATACGGTAAGAAGGCCAGCGCCACCGGCGACGAAATATGCGCCGAATTTCGGCTTCAAAGCGGACGGAACGCTTTTCGAATCGTTGCGTCACGATCTTCGCGACTTTTTCTTTCCCGAGAAGTTGCCGCCACTCAAGCTCACCTCGCGTCCGGTCGCGGTCAAGAGCATCTGGGGCGACTACGACAATCGCAAGGTCGCGCGCAGCACCTCGATGGTGGTGCACATTCTCCTGATCGGCGCGCTGATCGCGGTCTCGATCATCGGTGCCCGCAAGGTGGTGCAGGAGACGCATGAGAATGTAACCCTTGTCGCTCCTGACATCTCGGAATACATGCCGATGACGCCCAAGAAAGTGCCGGCGCTTTCCGGCGGCGGTGGCGGCGGCGAGCGTGCGAAGGTCATCGCTCCTAAGGGACATCTGCCGAAGCCGGCATTGCAACAGATCACGCCTCCCGAGGTAGTGGTTCGCAACGAACATCCAAAGCTCACGGCAGAGCCGACGATGGTTATGCCTCCACAAGTGAAGCTCGCAAACGCTTCTCTTCCCAATTTGGGAGACCCGAAGTCGCCCGTGATCGCCGGTCCGCCATCGAACGGAATTGGCAGCGGTTCTGGCATTGGCTCGGGCACTGGCGGTGGTATTGGTTCGGGAACCGGCGGCGGCGTTGGTCCCGGCACCGGCGGCGGATATGGTGGTGGCATCTATCATCCCGGCATCGGCGGTGTGACTGCTCCGACGCTGATTTACAAAACCGAACCTGAGTACTCAGAAGAAGCACGTAAAGCGAAGTATCAGGGCACGGTCACGCTGGCCTGCGTAGTGGGCGCCGATGGACGCGCACGCGGCTGCAAGACCGAGCATGACATCGGCATGGGCCTTGATCAGAAGGCGCTCGAAGCCGTGCGCCAGTGGAAGTTCAGTCCCGCTGAGAAGGATGGGAAGCCCGTAGCGGTCGCCATCAACATCGAGGTGGCATTCAGGCTCTTCTGAAGTCATTCCTAAAAGAATTTCAGAGGATAGAAACGGCAGAAGCTAACCGGCTTCTGCCGTTTCCTTTTTATCTGTGTCAAACCGACATAGCGGGAGCCTATTTGACACTCCTTGCAGGCAATTCGTATTCTTAGACTTGCCCCTGAGAGTGTGCTTTGCGCCTCCGCGGCTGTGCTCGCGGCTGAATTCAGGTGGGCGTTTGCGATGTTCCTCAGCATTCAAGAGCTGGAAACCCGGAAAGTCGATTTTTCTCAGCAACTTGCACCCGGAACGATCGATCTTGGCAAAGAGCTGCGCCAGTCCGAAGTGCTGAAAACGCAGGGCCAGGCAGAGCTGCTGGCTGAGCATCGCGGCGGCAAGGATATCGTCGAGGACATCCGTGTGGTGGGCGACTTCTCGACGCAGATCGAAGCTCGCTGCGCGCGCTGCGTCGATCCCGTGCCCACATCGGTTGGCGGCAGTTTTGATTTGCTTTATCGGCCGCTCGGGGCGGATGCCCGCAAAGACGAATCGTCGATTTCTGAAGCCGAGACGGAAATTGGCTATTACTCCGGAGAAGGCATCGAGCTGAACGACGTTTTGCGTGAGCAGATTTTGCTGGCCTTGCCGGTGAAGATCGTTTGCCGCGAAGATTGCCGGGGTATCTGCGCCGGTTGTGGACGAAATTTGAATACCGAAGCCTGCACGTGCGGAGACTCGCCCTCTGATCCGAGATGGGCAGCGCTGGCTGATTTGAAAGACAAGCTGAAATAATTCTCGGCGCAAATTTGCGCCTGCGTAAGGAATCGAACATGCCTAATCCCAAACGGCGGCACTCCAAGGCTCGCACCGGACGTCGCCGCGCTCACGATTTTCTCACTGCTAACTCGCTTTCCGAGTGCCCCAACTGTCACGAGAAGAAGATGCCGCACCGTGCCTGTCCCAAATGTGGTCACTACAAGGGACGCGAGATCTTTGAGACCGAGAAAGCGGGTTAGTTTAGAATCGCTCTCGGCCAAATGCCCACAATAATCGCCGTCGATGCGATGGGTTCCGACCGGGCTCCCAAGCCCGAAGTCGAAGGGGCCATTCTCGCCTGCCGGCACCATGATGTTTCCGTCTTGCTCGTCGGACGAGAAGCGGAGATTCGCGAAGAACTCGAGCGCGAATACGCGCGGCATCCCAGTAGCCGCGATCTTCCGATTGAAATAGTCCATGCCACGGAAGTGATCGGCATGGGCGAGAAGGCCGCTACCGCCGTCCGCAGCAAACGCGATTCGTCGATGCGCGTGGGCTTGCGCCTATGCCGAGAAGGACGCGCGTCGGGATTTATCACCGCCGGTAACACCGGCGCGGCGATGGCTACAGCGAAGATGGTCTTAGGAGCGCTGCCGGGGGTCGATCGTCCGGCGCTGGCTGCGGTTTTTCCTACTTCTGTAGGGCGTGCGGCGGTGCTGGTCGATGTCGGCGCGAACGTCGATTGCAAGCCGCAACATCTGCAGCAGTTCGCGGTGATGGGCGAAATTTATTCGCGGAGCATCTTCGGCATCAACCGTCCCAAAGTGGGACTGCTGTCGATCGGTGAAGAAGAAGGCAAAGGCAACGACCTCACCCGTGAAGCCTATACTCTTCTGCGGCAACTTCCGATGAACTTTGTCGGCAATGTTGAAGGACGCGACCTTTACAACGGCAGCGTGGACGTCATCGTCTGCGACGGCTTCATCGGGAATGTTGCGCTGAAGGTCTCGGAGGGCCTGGTCAACACCGTCCGGTATCTTCTGAAAGAATCACTGAAATCGACGATCAGCTCGCAGGTAGGATTCCTGCTCTCCCGCCGCGCCTTTGAAGATTTCAAAAAGCGCCTCGACTATGCCGAGTACGGCGGCGCCCCCCTTTTGGGACTCAAAGGCGTCTGCATCGTGGGACACGGATCGTCCAATTCCACGGCGATCAAGAACGCCATCCGCGTCGCCGCCCAGTTTGCCGAGACCAAGATCAACGACAAGATTGAAAAGGGACTCGGCGCCTCGCGGGTGCGGAGAGAAATTCCGCCCGTCCAGGGTGAGGTGGCGGATACGCTCCCGTTGTGAAGCGTAAGTTTAATCACAGCTATTTTGTCATCCTGACGGAACCGAGAGGAGGTCATTGATGGTTCCCAACAAAGCATCCGTGCACTAAATCCCGCCCAAACCGCTGCACGATCTCACGAGCAATCTCCGGTTCATCAATCTGCCGAAATTCAAACCCGATGCTGCCATCCTGCTGCACAGTCGCCCGCAGGTATCCATAGACATTGGTTTTCGCCTCCTCCGCTTGCTTGGCGTCTCCGGGCAGCCGATATCGATATGCGCCTGCTGTGCCCACGATCCATCCTGGCAGAACTCCGCCGTGCGCCCGCCAGTAGGGCGTGTTGAAGATGCCGCTCATGAAAAAATGCGAGTGGCTGGCCAGCACGTAAACGCGCTTGCCTGCGGACTGCAAACGTAAAAGCTCGGCATATACTTCGCGTCCGCTCTTGCGCCCATGGCGTGAAGCGCTCATGCTGTGGCGGTCGGCGAGGCTGCCCGGCAGAGCTTCGTGCATTGCCACCACAAGTGTCCCGACGGCAGGATTGCCGGCGTCGCGACTGAATACTCCGCTCAACCATCGCAATTGCTCGGCATCGAACTCGTCGGTTGTTGCGTTGTCGAGATAAACGAAATCGATGCCGTCGCGAATCCAGTGATAGTACGTGTGCGGTGTCTTATCTGCGGGTTCGTCGGCCAATCTCTGCTCGCGCAACTGCGGCTGGTCAAGCCAGCGCGCAAAGAACGAGAGAAACTGAGCTCGTGACTTGGGACGAACTACATCGTGATTGCCGATCCCGAGGAAAACCTGCATTGATCCAAACGGCGCGATCTGGGCATCCACGAAGTCCTGCCACACGTTGTGCTCGTAATCGCTGAGCAGCATTAACTCGTTTTTCTGATCTCGATGCTCCGGTTCAGCGGCATAATCCTGATCGACGTCTTCGATCATGCGAAAATCGCCGAGGTGCCAATAAAACTGCGCGCCATCGCGATTGACTCCCGCAGCGATCGCCGGCATTACGATATCGCCACAATTGCGCGAGTCCCCCGATACAGCAAAGCGCCAGGGCCGCGAATGTTCGGCTGAGCTAGCCGTGGATTTCAACGGGGAAAGAATCAAGACAAGTAAAAGGATGACCGCATCACGCATCCACGAAATTGTAGCCGTCCGTACTGTGCGGCTCCGCGAAGTGCCATTCGTAATCAGGTATTTCCCCTTGACAACTAAGGAGCAATGGCCCTCGAACACGTATCACAGTATGGTAAGTTCTAGCCATTGAGCGCTCCGCTAGACGTGTGCAGGCGCATCTTGCCTGCCGTGCTCGCGGTCTGCCTTCCTCGGTTATGGCACTCGGATTCGGATTCAACAAGGCGAAGCTCCTCAGTTCGGCGGAAAAGTTCGTGCAGCAAGGCAAGCTGCAGAACGCCATTGCCGAATATGACAAGATCATCAAGCAGGATCCGAAGGACCTGACTGTCCTCAACACCGTCGGCGATCTCTACGCCCGGCTCGGAAGCGGCGACAAGGCCGCAGAATACTTCCGCAAGGTCGGCGACGCTTACGCCGCGAATGGCTTCGTAGTGAAAGCCATCGCGATGTACAAAAAGCTCACCAAGCTGCATTCCCCGAGCACGGATGCTCTCGTTCGTCTGGCCGAACTATACACGCAGCAGGGTCTCTATAACGATGCCCGCGCGCAGTACATGTCGATCGCCGATCAATATCTGAAGAACAACGAGCGTGAACGAGCGACCGGCATCCTCAAGAAGATGCTGGAACTCGATCCCGAGAACGCGGCGATGCAAACCAAAGTCGCCGACCTGTATCTCAAGCTCGGGAACCAGAAGGAAGCGCTCGACATTTACTTCAAGTCGGCCGAGGCGCTCTATCATCGCGGGTCCGTGGATCAGGCGCAGGACGCCCTCAATCGCCTCGCCAAGCTCGATCAGAATTACGCTCCCGCGCTCCTGCTGCGCGGGCAAATCGCCGCCGAGACCGGCGATGCCCAAGCCGCTATCCAGAATCTTTCCCGGATCGGCGATATTGACTCTCGTCCCGACGCGCTGCGTCCGCTGCTGCAGGCCTATCTCAAGCTTCACGATTTCGCGCACGCGGAGCCGATCGCGACCAAGCTGCTCAAGGTTCACAGCGACTTTGCCGGACTTTCCTCCTTCGCCGAGGCGCTCATGGTGGCCGGAGAGCAGGAGCGCGCGCTGGCGATTTACGACGAGTACGCGGACAAGTTCCTTTCTGGGAATCACGATAAGTTGATGGAAGCGCTGTCCGCTTCGGTCACGAAGGTCAAGGACAGCGCGCCGGGCCTTCAGTCGATGCTCGCGTTGATGCAGAAGACCGGAGCCGAGGGACACGCTCTGCGTGAGGTCCAGGAGCTGCTGGCACACGCGTACGTGCAGTCCGGCCAATTGCAGGAGGCCGCCGATCTCTATTCGGAACTTTCGCGCTCCGAGCCTGAGAACCCGCTGCACGAACAGAACTACAAGCAGATCATCGCGCGCCTCGGGCAGGATTCTGCCACACGCGAGCTCTCCGAAGAAGAGGCCGGGCAGGCCCTCATGGCGGACGAGTTGGAGGCTCCTCCGGCGATTGCACAGGAGTACACACGCGAGCTGACCGAGGAGATCCAATCGGCTCTTACCGACTCGGAACTCTTCTCCTCCTACAACGTGCCGGAGAAGGCGGCGGGTCCACTCGAGCGCGTGTTGCCCAAAGCTCCGAACGATATCCGGATACGTCAGCGTCTGGCATCGCTCTACGTTCGCGTGCAGCGCTACGCCGAGGCGGCGGAATGCTGCGCGGTTCTGGCTGACGTGCATACGAAAGCCGGACTCACCGATCAAGCCGCACATTTTAAGGAACTGGCGGACCGCTACAGAGCTCAAGCGCCAGCCGTGCCAAGACAACCGGAGCAACCGGTGCCTGTGGCGGCGCCTGTTCCAGAGGCGGCGCCTCCTCCTGCAGCCGCCGAAATTACACCGGCGCTCGCGGTGAGCGCCGGCGCGGAAACGCCAGCCCCGGCAGCCGAAGGTTCGATTGCCGAGTTCGACCTCACCGCAATCCCGCTCGAGGCGGCGCAGACTGAACCAGCGCCACAGGCCGAACCGCCGGCACAGGAATTGCAGGTCCAGCCTGCCCCACCGGCAGACGACGCCAGCGAATGGGAAGAGATGCTCACCGTCGAAGCTCCCGCAGAACCTGCTCAGGCCGCTCCGACGGAAGAACCGCAGGTTACTGACGAGGAGACTCCGGACGAAGTTGTCGAGGAAGCCAGGTTCTACATTTCGCAGCAGATGCACGCCGAGGCTCAGTCAGCGATTCAACGCCTGCAGCGCATGGCTCCGGGTCACCCCGCTGTAGACGAGTTGATCGTGGCAGCGGCAGCCTCGGCTGAAGCTAGTGCCGAGCCAGAGGTCGCGACGGAAGAAATTCCAGCCTTAGAACAAAAAGCTGCCGAACCGGAGGCGCCTCCTGCCAAGCCTGCTAAGCCGGTAGTGCGGGCTGCGCCTGCACCGCCACCTGTGCAGGCACCGCAGAGTCCCACATCGAAACCTGAACTGGTTCTCGAAGCGGCTGCCGAACCTTCATTGGACGAAGCCGCGCCGCTCGAAGACCTCATGCAGGAAATCGCCACCGGAGAACCGGCTTCGTTTACCGCAGCGCCGACGCAAATTCCGCCTGCGGTTCCGGCGACCGCGCCTGCCATGTCGGCTTCTGCAGCCGCAGATCCGCTGGCTGGTCTGGTTTCCGACGTGGAAGATGCTTTGGGCGATCTTGCTCTTCCAGCCGGCGAAGCTCCGAAGGCCGCTAAAGCACCGGTAATCCAGCCCCGTCCGCCCGTAACACCGCCTCAACCTAAAGTTGCCGTTGCCGCGGCGTCCAACGGCAACAGCGCCATCGAAGCCGAAGCCACGTCGATGCTCTCGGACCTGCTCGACGAATTCAAAGAGGAGATCGAAGAGCCGGCGGGCGAGCAAGAAGATCCCGATACGCACTACAACCTCGGTGTCGCCTTCCGCGAAATGGGACTGCTTGATGAAGCAATCGGCGAACTGCAAAAAGTCTGTCGGGCTGTCGACAACGGCGCCTCGTTCTCGCAACCGATTCAGGCCTACACTTGGCTTGCTCAGTGCCTAGTCGAGAAAGGCGCCCCACAAGCGGCGATTCGTTGGTACGAACGCGCCCTGCACGTGAGCGGCATCAGCGACGAGAGCCGGCTGGCCGTTTACTACGATATGGCTACCGCGTTCGAAGCTGCCGGCAACCGCAAAGCCGCCCTCGATAACTTCATGGAAGTGTACGGCGCGAATATCGACTACCGCGACGTAGCCGAACGAATTCGCGGATTAAGAGCGTGAAAGAGCTTCTAGACTTGGCAATCGTGTGCCCGTCAGCTAAGTGAGGTTTCGCTGAGAGCAGGGAAATTTGCAGGGGACCGGTTTTCTGAGCCCCGTTTTCGCCAACAAAGACGCGGGGCTGGCGTTTTTGCTGAGCGAAAGCAACAGGGAAGTAACAGGGAACTTCGCGATTTTCGACCTAAGTCGATTTGTTTCAGTCGCTTAGATAACAATGACAAGCCGCATTGCTCGAGCTGAGGGAAGTGAGCAGTGAAATAACAGGGAAAATCGCCTCGTGCAGGACAGGTTAGCTTCCCGACAGCCAGCTTGGACTGCTGCCGCTCAGTGAGAATCACCAGCCGAAGGAAGACACACTAGTTCCGGCTGCGGTTATAAGCTCCTGAGCTAGCAAGCGTCTATAAAAAACGCCCTGCATCCACATCGAAGGTTTGATTCAGAAGCTAAGCAGCTTAGAAGCTAAGCAGCTATCATTCATAGATGGACTCTCCACAAAAAGTCCTGCGCTTTCCCGAAGGCGGACCCGAGGGCTCCAGGGAAGCGCCGGAATCCACTCCCTCGAATAAGGGAGTGCCTCCGGCTCAAGAGCCGACATCCGATGCGCCACCCGTCTGGATGCAGCGGTTCTTTCTCATCACGACCGTCATCTTCTGCTTTTGGGTGGGACTGCTCCTGACGGTGCTCCCCTGGAGCGACCGCTGGAATTCTTTCGTCGGCAACCTGCCGTATTTGCAGAGTTTTTTCGACAGCAGCTTCGTCCGAGGCGTGGTCACTGGACTCGGGATCGTCGATCTGTGGATCGGAATCGCGGAAGCCGTCCACTATCGGGAGAAGCAGTGAAAAATAGCCTCTAAGCTGCCAGAAATTCGGCTCCTAAGCTGCTAAGCTTCTGCTACTAAGCTCGCGTTCGGATCCAAGATGATCAAGGCTCAGCAGCTTAGAAGCTTAGGAGCTTAGAAGCTTATTCATGCCCGATTCCCCGAAGCCCCCTCTCGCCAAAGCGCCTCTGGCTTATGAAAACCCTGCGTTCCTGAACAGCCCCGACGGCCGCGTCCTGCGTATTTTGTCGGAATATCAGGAGCCGCTCTCGCGTTTTCGCCGCGAACGCATTCAGGACACGGTCGTCTTCTTCGGCTCGGCGCGTTTCGCCAACCTGTCATCCGCGCGGCACGCGCTGCAGCTTCTCGAAAAACCAGGATCGGCTACTCCAGCTCCGCCGCATGAACAGCCGGCGACGCTCGAAGGCGCTCTACACGGACGCGAAAGCTCGCTCAAGCTCAAGCGTGCTCGCGCCGCGGTCGAAATGGCCCGCTACTACGAAGACGCGCGCCGACTTGCCTTCCTGCTCACGCAGTGGTCGATGAAGCTGCAGTCCAAGCGCCATCGATTCGTCGTAACTTCGGGCGGTGGGCCGGGCATCATGGAAGCCGCCAACCTCGGCGCCAGCGAAGCCGGCGGCAAGACCATCGGCCTGAACATCCGTCTGCCGTTCGAGCAATTCCCAAATCGGTACATCACGCCGGAGCTCAACTTCGAGTTCCATTACTTCTTCATGCGTAAGTACTGGTTTGCCTACCTGGCGAAGGCTTTGGTGATCTTCCCTGGTGGTTTCGGCACGCTCGACGAGCTGTTCGAGATCCTCACGCTGGCACAGACTGAGAAGCTCGCCAAGAAGATTCTCGTGCTCATCTACGGCAAGGAATACTGGAGCCGCGTACTCAATCTCGATGCCCTGGTCGATGCCGGTACCATCTCGGCAGAAGATAAAGATCTCTTCTGCTACGTGGAGTCGCCTGAGGAAGGCTTCGAGATCCTGCGCGACGGTTTGACGAAATATCACCTGCAGCCTCAGCACGCCAAGGCGCAAGAAGTCCCAGAACGGGAAGAGGCCAAAGACCACGCCGACTTCCCCGAAATCGCGAAGACCAGAGGATGAAAGGGCCCCGGACGGGTCGCCCATCTTCCCTGCTGGTCCGTGAGTCTAACTAATGTGGGTGCCCCACTCTCGCGCTTTTCGCGAGGGTGGGGTGAGACAAATGTCGATCCCGCAGCATGATTGCCTTCCCAAAATGTGAATGCGAAATCAACATCTGATCGGTCAAGATCTTGCTGCTGCCCCACCCTCGCGAACATCACGCGAGAATGGGGCACCCAGATCTTCCAAACACCTCACCAGACTCGTTCTCCCATTCTGAACCGTATGGCGCTGCTTGCGCCTTCGCAGATCTTGCTATAACCTTGCTTAGTTCCAGGATGAAACTCAGCTCCAACTCGTCCCGCTTCGCACTCTGTGCCTGTTGTTGTATGGCCATGGCCATGTGCATGTTTCCGTGTGCACGTGAGCGGCGAGGAGAGGAAGAGCAGAGCTAGAGAGTTTCCGATCCAGAGTTTTTGAGGCCGCTCATATCGAGCGGCCTTTTCATTTTGGCGCAGCAGCGCAAGGAGCAGCATGGCACATCTCACAAGACCGATTGCGATCTACTACGAGCATCCGCACTGGTTTACTCCATTATTCGCGGAGCTTGATCGCCGGGGCACCCCGTACGAAAAGGTGGACGCCACCCGGCACCGCTTCGATATCGAACCCAACGGCAATGCCAATTATTCGCTCGTTTTCAATCGCATGAGCCCATCCGCCTACACGCGCGGACACGGACATGGCATCTACTACACGCTCAGCTACCTCGATCACCTCGAGCGGCTGGGCACCCGCGTCATCAATGGCTCGCGCAGCTTTCGCTATGAAGTCTCGAAAGCTTCGCAGCTCTCGCTGCTGCAATCTCTTGGACTGAATTTTCCCCGCGCTCGCGTGATCAATCACGCGGACGAAGCGCCGGCGGCAGCCGAGGGTTTTCGTTTTCCTGTGATCCTGAAGCCAAATGTCGGCGGCAGCGGAAAGGGCATCCTCCGCTTTGACACGCCGGAGGCGCTGGCGCTGGCGGCTCGCGACGGGCAGCTCTCGCTTGGCTTGGATTCCACCGCTTTGATCCAGGAGTTTATTCCTGCGCGCGACAGCCACATCACGCGCGTGGAGGTGCTCGGCGGCAAATTCCTTTATGGGATCAATGTGTACATCACGGGCGAGACATTCGATCTTTGCCCCGCCGACATCTGCAAGACGACCAGCGGAGTCGAGCTGAATCGCCCTACCTGTCCGGTGGACGCTCCAAAAACGGGACTGCGCGTCGAAGGATACGCGCCTCCGGCCGATGTGATTCATAACGTCGAGCGCATCATGCAGACGGCGGGCACTGACATCGGAGGTGTCGAGTACGTGATCGACGATCGCGATGGGCGGCTCTACTTCTACGACATCAATGCGTTGTCGAACTTTGTCGCTGATGGCCCGCGCGTCGTCGGCTTCGACCCGTTTGTCCGGCTTGCCGATTACCTTGAGGCGCAAGCCGCGGAATCTCTGGCGAAGGAGGTAGCGGCCTGATGCGATACGGATATTGGCTTCCCGTTTTTGGCGGTTGGCTGCGCAACGTGGAAGACGAGAACATGCAGCCGACCTGGGAGTACGTGAGCCGCCTCGCGCGGCGCAGCGAGCAGATCGGCTATGACCTTACGCTGATCGCGGAACTCAACCTGAACGACATCAAAGGCGTAGATGCGCCGGCGCTCGATGCCTGGTCTACGGCGGCAGCGTTGGCTGCGGTGACGCGCAAGTTGGAACTGATGGTGGCGGTGCGTCCCACGTTTCATTTGCCTGCGCTGCTGGCCAAGCAGGCTGCGAACATCGATCACATCAGCCACGGGCGGGTCTCGCTCAACGTGGTCTCGTCCTGGTGGGCGGAGGAGGCGAAGAAGTTCGGCGTGCATTTCGAGCAGCACGATGACCGCTACGCGCGCACTTCGGAGTGGCTCGACATCGTCGATGCCGCCTGGAAAAGCGATCACTTTTCCTATTCCGGGAAGTACTACACAGTGCATGACACGGTCGTGCAGCCGAAGCCGGTCGCGCGTCCGCGCCCGACGATCTATGCCGGGGGCGAGTCCGAGGCAGCGAAGAACCTGATTACCTCGAAGTGCGACGCCTACGTGATGCACGGCGATCCACCGCAGCGTATTCGCGAAAAGGTTCGGGATCTCTCCGAGCGCCGCGAGCGCTTTGGCTTAGGACCCATGCAGTTCGGCGTTGCCGCCTACGCGATTGTCCGGGACAGCGAAGCCGAAGCCAAGCGCGAACTCGCCCGCATTACTGACGTGAAGCAGAGCGCCGCCGGCTACGGGAACTATCAACAATGGCTGGCGAACACGCAGCTCGAACAGCGCGTCTCGCTCGAAGATTATTCGGTGTCGAATCGCGGACTACGCTCCGGGCTGGTGGGAACGCCGGAACAGGTGCGCGAACGCGTCGCCGAATTCGAAGGTGCGGGAGTCGATCTTCTGCTGCTGCAATTCAGCCCGCAGTTAGAGGAGATGGAGCGTTTCGCCGCGCAGGTAATCGGCGCGGAGAATGCGGTGCTGGCTGCGGCAGGGTAAACGCGCGGCCAGCGCGCAGTCGAGTCGGTACGCAGTTGAGTCGGTACCGTTCCTGGTAAGGAACGGGTGAGGGAGATCCGCGATGCCGCCCGGATGACCCGTCCGCTACCGAGGCCGTTTCAAAACTCATTCTGTGCCACAGGCGGGAAGCGTAATCCAAGCTGAATGACCATGAAAGCAGGGCAATAATCTGGACTGTGCTCCTACCGGTGTTATGTGGCGAGCATCTCCATCATTTTGCCTACTCCCAG
>DASTJH010000048.1:0-15493 GCA_035716645.1 Terriglobales bacterium
AAGCCTGTCATTCTGAGCGCCTCTTTTGCGCGAAGAATCTCCGCGAATGTTTCAGCTTGAAACGCAGTGTCCCGGTTCCTCGATGATGAGCGGGGTGGAAAAGCCTGGAGAAGGCATTTAAGTCTGAAATACCAGCGGAGACCCTTCGTCCGTCGGGACGGACTCAGGATGACAAACGTCAGGTTCATCATCAATGACGCGAATGAATTTGTGGGGGAAGGACCTTGTCGCGCGTAGCGAACGGTACCTATGGGGTCTGCTCTTTCCGGCAAGCAGCTACATCTTGTATCGCCCAAAATCCTCGTCGTTGAGGTTTTCCAGCATCTTGCGCAGCTCTTCGCTGGAGGCTTTGTCAGAAACGGCAGCGGCTACCTTCGAGGATTTAAGCACTTCGTCTTCGACGAATATTGGACAATCCAGGCGCATAGCTACCGCGAGCGCGTCTGAGGGACGCGAATCGACGCTGATGAAGCGGCCTTCCCGCTCAATCCAGATCACCGCGTAGAAAGTATCGTCGCGCAATTCGGTGACGACCACTTTATGCACGTGCGTATCAAGACCGTTGAGCAGGTTCTTGATTAGGTCGTGCGTCATCGGACGCGGAGTGGGAACCTTCTCGATCTCAAGCGCGATCGCATTGGCCTCGAAGACTCCGACCCAGATCGGCAGCACCACGTCGCTGGCCGGGTCTTTCAGCACGACGATCGGCATCTGCGTGACCGGATCAAGCATCAAGCCGCGAATTTTCATCTCCACTTCCACCCGGTCACCTCCAGTGCCGAATCTCATTCAGTACCGTTCGCGGTAGCGAGCGGGTCGGCCCACGTGACCCGTTCCCTATCGGGAACGGTACTGATCAAACTATCCAATACTCAATGTTCTATCTGCTCCCCCACCAAACTATTCGGAAAGCTCTTCGTCACCCGCACTTTCGCGTAGCTGCCGGTGGCGGGCAGAATCGGCGCTGCTGTCGTAAAGTTCACCGTCTTATTCTGTGTGCTGCGGCCAACGATTTGTCCTCGCGCTTCGTTCCGGCCTTCGACCATCACTTCCACCGTTTCGCCGACGTGCTGCTCGTAGCTGGCGCGTTGGATTTCGCGCTGACGTTCCTGGAGCACGCTCAGGCGTTTCGCCTTCTCCTCGTCAGGGATGCTGTCTTTCATACGAATGGCCGGAGTATTCGGACGCGGCGAGTACTTGAACGAGAAGACGCCATCGTAGCCGACCTCGCCCAGCAGCGTGATCGTCTCCTCAAATTCCGCATCGGTCTCGCCGGGGAAGCCAACAATGATGTCGGTAGTCAGACTGATCGGTCGCTTCGACGCTTTCATCCATGAGACGCGCTCGAGGTAGTCTTCGCGTGTGTACTCGCGCAGCATCGCGCGCAGGACGCGGCTGGATCCGCTCTGTACCGGCAGATGCACGTGATCGCAAAGCTGCGGCGTCGATTCGATGGCCCGCACGATGTCGCGCTTGAAGTCACGCGGATGCGAGGTGGTAAAGCGCACGCGCCGAATGCCGGGAACATCCGCCACCGCGATCAGCAGTTCGGCAAAAGTCTTCTTTGCCGAGGGATCGCGATACGAGTTCACGTTTTGTCCCAGCAGTTGAATTTCGGTATATCCGGCATCGACAAGCCGCCGCGCTTCTTCGAGCACCGAATCCGAAGTCCGGCTGCGCTCTTTGCCGCGCGTGTAAGGGACCACGCAGTAGGCGCAGAACTTGTCGCATCCTTCGATGATCGTAATGTAGCCGCGATACGGATTGGTCCGGACGGTGAACGGCGTGTCGAAGGTTTCGTCGGTCTGACGGTCGTCGAGTCCAGTGACGCGGCGCTCGCCGGCTTCGATCTGTACCAGCATCTTGTCCAAGTTCCGATACGACGCCGATCCCGCCACCAGCGACACATGCGGCGCGCGTTCAAAGATCTTCTCGCCTTCCTGCTGCGCCACGCAGCCGAGCACGCCAAATTTCTTGCCCTGCGCCTGCAGCTTCTTATAGTCGTTCAGTCGGTGAAAGACTTTCTGCTCCGCTTTGTCCCGGATCGAGCAGGTGTTGTAAAGAACCAGGTCGGCCGCTTCGACCGTGTCCACTTGGGCATACCCCTGCTGCATGAGCGTCCCAATGACCTTCTCCGAGTCATGGACATTCATCTGGCAGCCAAAGGTCTCCAGGTAAAACGTTTTCTGCGCCGTGGACATTACGCTCAGTATAACGGGAAAACCGGGGTGAACACGGAGGTCACGGAGAGTGCGGAGAAGGGCAAGAGCAAAGGTGCAACACGGATTAGACGGATGTTGACGGATCGGACGGAGACAGGTGGGGTTCGGATAAATGGTTTAACTTTTCTTGGTTTATCCTCCGATCCGTTGTATCCGTGTAATCCGTGTTGAGTCTTTGCTTTTCTTCGTTTTCTCCGTGACCTCCGTGTTCGCCCAGCTTTTTGTCTTCGAGATTTGCGCTGGCGCCCCGCTCTCCGGCATAATGCTGCGTGATGCAAGCCTCCCGGCAAAGACGCGGGTTTGACCTCTCGTACTATTCGCGCGTCTCGTATGATCGATACTGGCGATATTGATCGCTGGTCCTCATCTCTCGACGTAAGTCGTACTCGATCATCGCTTCTCAAACCCAGAAATTCGGCATGGCATTGACTCTTCAGCAAATTGTTTCGGAAACGCGGGCGCGATTGGCCTCGGACACGCGGCCGGTGCGCCGTCGCGAACTGGAGCGGCTAGCAGCCGAGCACAAGCCGCGAGGTTTTCGCCATCGCCTGCTGCGAGTTTCCGAGAACGGACCGGCGGTGATCGCCGAACTGAAGAAGGCGTCGCCCTCGCGCGGTTTGATTCGCGAGGACTTTCCGGTTTCGGAACTTGCGCGCGAGCTGGAACAAGCTGGAGCGGCGGCTCTCTCCGTGCTCACCGAAGAGCGATACTTCCAAGGCTCGCTGGAGAATCTGCGCACCGCCTCGCAAGCGACGGCGCTCCCGTGTCTGCGCAAGGACTTCATCGTCGATGAACTGCAATTGCTTGAAGCTCGCGCGTACGGCGCCGATGCCGCGCTGCTGATCGTCGCGGCATTGAGTGACGAGGAACTCAAGACTTTAGCGGCAGCCGCGCGTGAGTTCGAACTGGACGTCTTGTGCGAAGTCCACGATGTGCAGGAATTGCGCCGAGCCATAGATGCGGGCCTTGACACGCTCGGCGTCAACAATCGTGACCTGCACACCTTCGCCGTAACTCTGGAGACGAGCCTGCGCCTAAGCGGCCTGATGCCGGCGCATGTGCTGCGCGTAGCCGAGAGCGGCATCCAGAGCGGCGAGGACATCGCGCGGTTGCGCGCGGCGGGGTATCAGGCATTCCTGATCGGAGAATCGCTGATGAAGCAGACGCATCCCGGTAAGGCTCTCAGCGGTCTTCTTGCCGATGCCGAAAGAGAATCGCGGAAAGCCGAGGTGGCGCGCCCGTGACCTGGATCAAGATTTGCGGCACCACCAGCGAGCGCGATGCCGATTTAGCCATCCGCGCAGGCGTGAACGCGCTCGGTTTTGTGCTCGCGCCCAGTTCGCGGCAGGTCAATGACACTGCAGCCTACTCGATGGGCAGGGTTGTGCCGCGAGGCGTGGAGAAGATTGGCGTGTTCGTGAACGAGGCCGTCGAGACTGTAGCTCAAGCTGTCCGCTACTGCGGACTGAGTGGCGTGCAGCTTCAGGGCGAGGAAGATGCTGGTTACCTTTCGGCATTGCGGCAAGCTCTTCCCGAAACGAAACTGATCAAGGGCGCTTCGATCGCGGCCCTGGAACGCGCCGCGAGTCTCAAACCCGATGCATGGCTTATCGACAACAGCAACGGGCAGCAGCGCGGTGGCACAGGCCGCACCTTCGACTGGCGAGCGGCGCTGCCTCTGGTGCAAAAGCTGCGCGAGCCCGTGATCATCGCCGGCGGCCTCAATCCGGAAAACGTCGGGGCGGCGCTAGAAACGTTTCACCCCTGGGGAGTCGATGTCGTCAGCGGCGTCGAGATGTACCCCGGCCATAAGCATCCTGGGCTAATCGCGCAGTTCGTTGACGCGGTGCGCCGGTTCGACCAGCGGCAGAGTCAGCGCCGAGCCGCACAGAAAGGAATTTCGCATTGAGTAGCGCGCAAACCACTGCGTCCACGCCAGGTAGATTCGGAGCCTACGGAGGCCGCTACGTTCCGGAGACCTTGGTTTCGGCGCTGGAAGAGCTCGAAGCGGCGTACCAAGCTGCCAGCCGCGATGCGGAATTTCAAAACGAGTTCGAGCGGTTGCTGCATCATTATGCCGGGCGTCCAACTCCGCTCTCGTACGCAGCACGTCTAACCGAGAAACTCGGCGGCGCCCGTATCTACCTGAAGCGCGAAGATCTGCTCCACACCGGCGCGCACAAAATCAACAACTGTATCGGACAAGGTCTCCTCGCGCGCCGGATGGGCAAGCGCCGCATCATTGCCGAAACCGGCGCCGGACAGCATGGAGTTGCGACGGCCACGGTCTGCGCTCTGCTGGGCTTTGAGTGCGTTGTGTACATGGGCAGCGAGGACATGCGGCGGCAGGAACTGAACGTCTTCCGTATGCGCCTACTCGGCGCCGAGGTGCGCGCGGTGGACTCCGGCTCGCGAACGCTGAAGGACGCTATCAACGAAGCCATGCGCGATTGGGTGACGAACGTGCGCACCACGCATTACCTGCTCGGTTCCGTTTTGGGAGCGCACCCGTATCCGACGATGGTGCGTGATTTTCATCGCTGCATCGGGCGCGAAGCTCGCGCGCAAATTTTCGAACAGGCCGGCCGCCTGCCGGACGCGTTGATCGCGTGCGTCGGCGGCGGATCGAACGCGATGGGGCTGTTTTATGAATTCATTCCCGATAAGGGAACCAAGCTGATCGGCGTCGAAGCCGGTGGACGCGGATCAGCCCTGGGCGATCATGCCGCTCGTTTTCAAGGCGGATCACAAGGCGTGTTGCAGGGTACATACTCCTACGTTCTGCAGGACGATAACGGACAGATCGCGAGCACGCATTCCGTTTCTGCCGGTCTCGATTATCCGTCGATCGGGCCAGAGCACGCGGCGCTGCACGATGCCGGCCGAGCTGAGTACGTCTCTGCGTCAGATGCCGAGGCGCTTGATGCCTGCGTGACCTTGGCGCGAACGGAAGGCATTCTTCCGGCGTTGGAATCGGCCCATGCTATGGCCGAGTGCATTCGCCGCGCTCCCGGGATGAAAAAGGACGAGATTGCGATTGTGAATATTTCCGGGCGCGGAGATAAAGACATGGGGATTCTGGTGCGGGAGTTGAAGCTCTAGCGGGTTGTCATCCTGAGGCCTGGTTTTGGCCGAAGGACCTTGTGGTTGATGTTGGTGTTGGTTTTGCTGTTGATTTTGCTTTCTGCTTCTCAGGACGCCAGATCCGTAGAGAAATCAAAACCAAAATCAAAATCAACAGCAAAAGCAACCGCAAGGTCCTTCGGCCAAAACCAGGCCTCAGGATGACAGATCGTTGGGAGTATGTAAGCAGGTAAAATGATCGCTTTTTCCCACAAACCCGGCTTAGTGGCGTACCTCACCTGCGGCGATCCCGATTTGGGAACGACGCGCGAGCTGGCGCTGGCCGCCATCGACGCCGGCGCCGATGTGATCGAGTTGGGCGTGCCGTTCAGCGATCCAGTGGCCGATGGTCCTGTGATCCAGCGCGCCAGCGAGCGGGCTCTGCGTTCGGGCACATCACTCCGTGATGCGATGCGCGTAGGCGCCGAGATTCGCCGCCAGCGGCCCGGGGCCGGATTGATTATCTTTTCCTATCTCAATCCGATCCTGCGTTTTGGTTTGAAGAGCTTCGCTGAACAGCTTTCCGATTCGGGAATTGACGGAGCGCTGGTCATCGATCTAACACCGGAAGAAGCCGGTGATTATTTGCAAAACATGCGCGCGAAGGATCTCGCGACGGTGTTTCTGGCTGCGCCAACGAGTACTGATGATCGCTTGCGCAACATTGCCTCGCTGTCGCGTGGCTTCATTTATGCTGTCTCGCGCACGGGAGTGACCGGCGAGCGCCAGCAGATCGCCGAAGATGCTGCCGCTCTAGTCAGCCGCATTCACAAGGTCAGTTCGCTGCCGGTGGCAGTCGGGTTTGGAATTTCCAATGCCGAGCAGTTTCAGAGTGTCGGACAGTTTGCCGATGCCGGTGTGATTGGCAGCGCGATCGTTTCGCTGGTCGAGAAGCATGGCAAGCAATCGACCCAAGCGGTGGCGCGATTCATTCGCGGGTTGCGAGCTGCGGAATCGATGGCGGCAACGCGTGGAGAAAACACTTAAACGGGAGAGCACGGAGATGGACATCGCCGATTGGCGGAAGAAAATCGATGCCCTGGATTTGAAGCTGGTGGAGCTGATCAACATGCGCGCCGAGGCCGCGCGCGAGATCGGCAAGCTCAAAAACAATACCAATCTTCCCATTTATGAACCAACACGGGAGAAGCTGATTCTGGAGAATGTAAGAAAAGCCAATCGCGGTCCACTCCCCGACAGTGAAGTTCAGCGCGTCTTCGAACGCATCATCGATGTCATGCGCAAGCTGCAGCAGGAAGAGATCCATACGCAAAAGACGACGGCGGCTGGCGGCGAAACAGATTTGGATGTGGATGTGAATGAATAGAATTTCGTGATTTCGCGATTTGGTGATCGGGTGATTTGAAATCACGAAATCACAAAATCACAAAATCGCGAAATGAAGAGCTATGTTTGAGGATTTTGCACGATGATTATTGCCATGCAACCCGGCGCGACCGAGCAGCAGATCGATAAGGTGATCGAGCGGCTGGTGGAGCGCGGATTTGAAGTGCACCGCTCGACTGGCGAGCAGCAGACGGTTCTCGGCGCCGTAGGCGCGAAGATTGACTTCGATACTCGCGAAATCGAGCTGCTCGAAGCTGTCCAGCAGGTCCACCGCATCAGCGCGCCGTACAAACTGGTCGGCCGCACGTTCAAGCCGGACGGAACGATTGTTAAGTTCGCCAACGGAGTGCAGGTCGGCGGGACGGAAGTCGTGGTTATGGCCGGTCCGTGCTCCGTCGAATCGCGCGAGCAGCTTTTTGCCGCGGCCGAGCAAGTCGCCAGGGCCGGCGCGAAGTTTCTGCGCGGAGGAGCCTTCAAGCCGCGCAGCTCACCCTACTCGTTTCAAGGCATGGGCACGGACGGGTTGAAGCTCTTGCGCGAAGCGGGTGACAAGTTCGGTTTGCTGGTCGTAACCGAAGTCATGGAGATTTCCCAAATCGAACTCATGCTTCCCTACGTGGATATGTTCCAGGTAGGCGCGCGCAACATGCAAAATTTCAATCTCCTGCGCGAATTGGGAAAGGTGCGCAAGCCGGTTCTGCTAAAGCGCGGCATCGCCGCCACGCTCGAAGAGCTGCTGCTTTCGGCCGAGTACATCCTCGCCGGCGGCAATTACGACGTGATTCTCTGCGAGCGCGGCATTCGCACCTTCGAGACTTACACGCGCAACACGATGGACATCTCCGCGATCCCGATCATCAAGAAGCTCTCGCACCTGCCGATGACCGCCGATCCTTCGCACGGCACGGGACGCCGCGACAAAGTCGCACCCATGGCGCGAGCCGCGCTTGCCGCCGGTTGCGACGCGCTGCTGATCGAAGTGCATCCCGATCCGGAGAAAGCGCTCTCGGATGGCCCGCAATCGCTTTATCCGGAGCAGTTCGCGAAGCTCATGGACGAGCTGCGCATGATCGCGCCGGCGGTGGGTAGAACCATCTAGCTCTGTCATTCCGAATCCGCGCAGCGGAAGAGAAATCCCTACCCCTGTAGAGAATCGTGAGGGCAGGGATTCCTCTTCCGCTGCGCGGATTCGGAATGACAAGGCCGTTCGTCTTGCGTCGTCCCATCACCTGATTTAAGTTCAAGCAGTGGAGCAGATCTGCCATCGTTGCAGCGCGACTGTGCCGCCGGACACGACTTTTTGTGGGCAATGCGGCGCGCCACAGGTTCGCGTCCCAGAGGCGTTGATCACCCCGCCGCCCCCTGGCATCGGCGACGACTCGCCTATTTCGGATGCGGTGCTGGCCAGAGCGCGTCCCGGCGCGCTGATCTGGCGCCACGCGCTCCCTGCGGCCAGCGCCGCGGGATTCGCGATGGCGGTAGCTTCGGTCCTGCCGCTTTTCAGCGTGATCTTCCCTTTGTGGATGTTAGGCGGCGGATGGCTTGCGGCGCTGCTCTATCGCCGGCGTACCCAGGTACTGCTGCTGTCGCGAAACGTCGGCGGAAAGATCGGCGCGCTCGCCGGCCTGATCGGCTTTGCCTTTTTCGCGATCTTCACTTCGGCCTACCTAACGATTGCCACTCTCGTGCTCCATCAAGGAGCGGAAATTCGCTCGATGCTGCGCGCCACGCTCGATCAAGCCGCAGCCAGCAATCACGATCCACGCGTCCTCGCCATTTCGCAATGGATGCAGACGCCGGAGGGTCTCGCCATGATCATCACCTTCAGCATGTTCCTCTTCCTGATCGCGTTCTTGCTGCTCTCCACCGCAGGCGGAATCTTCGGCGCGGCTTATTCGCGAAAGAAGATGAGGTAAGGCAGCTTTCAGCCATCGGCTATCAGCTTTCAGCGTCTGTCCCTACGATTTCGCTGGAGGCTGAAAGCTGGTAACTGGTAGCTGATAGCTCGAAGCTGATAAGCTTCGTTCTCACAAATATGCGCACCGTCATTTCTCTGCTCGTCATGGCTACCCTCACAACCATTTCCCTCTCTGCCCAGGACCGCTCGTATGGGCGCTCGATGGTGATCACGCCGAACGGCATCGTGGCCACCAGCCACTATCTCGCGTCGCAAGCGGGCGCGCAGATTCTGGCCAAGGGCGGATCGGCTGTCGATGCTGCTGTCGCTGCCAACGCCGTCCTGTCGGTCACCGAGCCGATGATGAATGGCATGGGTGGCGACATGTTCGCCATCTATTGGGACGCGAACACCGGCAAGCTCACCGGACTGAACTCCAGCGGATGGGCGCCGAAGGCGCTCACGCCGGAATATCTGCGCGCCAAGGGCGACACGAAGATGCCGGGACACGGCATCGATACCGTCACTGTGCCCGGCGCCGTCGCCGGATGGGCCGCCATGCACAAGCGCTTTGGCAAGCTGCCGTGGAAAGAGCTCTTTCAGCCGGCGATCTACTACGCCGAGCACGGATACGCGGTGCCGGAGATGATCCATGACGCCTGGTCGAATCCGTATCTCACCGACGAAGGCAAGCGAGTGTTCATGCCCGGCGGCAAGCGTCCCGATTTGGGACAGCTCTTCCGCAACCCCGACTATGCGCGCGCGTTGCGCCTGCTCGCCGATGGCGGTCCGGACGCGTTCTACAAAGGCGAGATTGGACAAGCACTGCTCGCCACCTCGAAAGAACTCGGCGGCACGATGACCGAAGAAGATCTCGCCGACTTTTCACCGGAGTGGGTTGAGCCGATCTCCATCGATTATCGCGGCTGGCGCATCTATGAGCTGCCGCCCAACGGCCAGGGCATGGCTGCGCTGGCGATGCTGCAGATCATGCAACAGAGCACGCCTTCGCCGGATGGTCCGGAAGGCGTGACCGAGCTGCACAAGAAAATCTCGGCGATGCAGTTGGCATATTCCGACCTGGCTCGTTATCTGGCCGATCCGCATTTCGTGAAAGTTCCAGTCGAGGGACTGATTTCGAAAGAGTACGCCGCCGAGCGCGCCAAGCTCATCGATCCCAATCACGCGCGCTGCGACTACGGACCGGGCAAGCCTCCAGGCAGCGACACCACCTATCTTTCGGTCGTGGACCGAAATGGGAATATCGTTTCCTGGATTCAGAGCAATTATTCTGGATTTGGCTCCGGCGTGGTGGTGCGCGGCATGGGATTCCCGCTGCAAAACCGCGGCGCGCTGTTCGTGCTCACGCCAGGACACCCAAACATTCTGGCCGGACATAAGCGGCCGTATCACACGATCATTCCCGCGTTCATGGAGAAAGGCGACATTCACATCGGCTTCGGAATCATGGGTGGCGCGAATCAGCCGCTCGCGCACGCGCAGTTCGTTTCCAACATGGTCGATTACGGCATGAACATCCAGGGCGCGCTCTCTGCGCCGCGCTTCACCGTCGGACGGGATCTCTGTCACATCCCAATCGAAGACCGCGTGAAGCCGGAAGTCATCGACAAGCTGCGCGCCATGGGCCACGACCTGCTGGTTCGCAAGGAATACTCGCTGCTCATGGGACGAGGGCAGGCCGTGCTGCACGATTCGGCTACGAAGATGAACTACGCCGCATCCGATCCGCGCGCGGACGGGTCTGCCGAAGCCGAGACGCCGCAGCTTGGCGAGCAACAATAAGCGACAGCTGAGGTCTCTTGCTGTCGCGGCAGGTCAGTACCGTTCGCGGTAGCGAACGAGCGAAGCGCAAGGTTGCTTGTCTCGCGCACTCCACCCATTCCCTACCGGGGAATGGTACCGACTTGGTCCTCGGAGGAAGGAATGAGAATCATCCAGAGGCTCTACACGTACTTTGTTCAGCTCATGAATCTGCTGCAGTCGCCGCTGCTGCTGGCAGTCCGTCTGTACTGGGGATGGCAGTTCTTTCAGGCGGGCTGGGGGAAGATTCACGACATCTCGAAGCCGATCCAATTCTTCGCCAGCATCGGCATTCCGTTCCCGACGGCGAATGCGTATTTCGTCAGCTATCTCGAGTGCGTAGGCGGCATCCTGCTCGCGATTGGACTGGGAGGACGGCTGATCTCGATTCCGCTGCTGATCGACATGATCGTCGCCTACCTCAAGGCCGACAACGAGGCGTGGCACTCGTTTCTTTCGGATCCCGGCAAGTTCTACGCGGCTGATCCGTACACGTTTCTGTTCGCAGCGTTGCTGATTCTGATCTTTGGGCCCGGAGCGATCTCGATTGATTACCTGATAAGACGGCGACTGGACAGAGACGAACCCGCCGGTCACGTTTCCAGAATGGCGATGCGAAGATGAACAGTACCGCCTGCGGTAGCGGGCGACGCAGTTACGAGCACCACACCGAAGAGGACACCACCCGCTACAGCAGGTGGTACTGTTCCCCATCTCTAATTCCACAACTTCCAGAACGTTCCACAGCAGTTTCCGATTGCTTACTTCGCTTTTCTTTCGCATAATGATCTGAGGCTGTCACGCCGCTCTCGACTACGCGGCAGCGTTAGCAGCTAGTCGCTAACAGCTAGTAGCTGATTTCCCATGGGCCTCTCCTACGCGCAACTCAACTCGAAGCAGAAGCAGGCGGTCGATCATCTCCACGGACCGATGCTGGTGCTCGCCGGCGCCGGTACGGGCAAGACAAGCGTGCTGGCGCATCGCATCGCGCGGCTGATTCGGGAGAAACATGCCGCGCCGGGTGAGATTGTTGCCTTCACCTTTACGCACAAGGCGGCGCAGGAGATTCGCTCGCGCGTCATCCAGACATTGCAGGCCAAGTCTGCGCTCGGACTTCACGCTTCCACCTTCCACGGGTACTGCTATGGCCTGTTGAAGAACCGGGGAGCCGATTTCGAGCTGCTCGATTCGAATGAGTTGTGGGCTTATTTGCGGCAGCGCATTCGCGAGCTGCCTCTCGCGCGCTTTCTCAAGCCCGCCGATCCTGGCCGGTTTTTGCATGACCTGCTGAATTTTTTCGATCGCTGCACTGACGAACTTGTAACCGCAGCCGACTATGCACGCTATGTCGCCGAGCTGCGCGAAGGCAAGCATCCACTGCCGCGTGTTTCCAGCAGCAAGCAGCGCGAGCAGCTAGCTGCTGCGGACGTGATCGAGCGCTGCGAAGAGATCTCCTCCGTATTCTCCGCGATGACGACGATGCTGGAACGCGAGCGGCTCCTGACCTTTGGCTCGCTGGTCACGCAGGCAGTCGCGCTGCTGCGGCGGGAGCCAGCTTTGCTCGCGCGCGAGCAGCAGCGAGCAAGATTCATCCTGATTGATGAATTTCAGGACTCCAACCACGCGCAAATCGAGCTCACCCGGCTGCTTGCCGGAGAGGAGCAGAATGTTTTCGCCGTCGGCGATCCCGATCAGGCGATTTATCACTTTCGCGGAGCATCCAGCGCCAGCTTCAACGAGTTTGCCTCGAGCTTTGACCCCCTGCAGCAATCCTGCATCGTCAATCTTGCGGAAAATCAGCGCTCGACGCAGCACATTCTCGACTGCGCCTATTCCGCCATCCGCCACAATGATCCTCCGGCGCAGCAAGGCAACGTGCACTTCACGCGTGAGCGCCTCATTTCGTCGCGCGATCGGCGCAGCGAGCCGGATGATTTTCTCTTTGCTCTGAATCCCGTCTTTGCGGTGCTCTATCGCGAGCGCCAGCAGGACGCGGTCGACATCGCCGAGTCGCTGCTCGATCTGCATGCGCAGGGGACCGCCTGGTCAGATTGTGCAGTTCTTTACCGCTCTCACTCCGCCGTCGATGACATTGTGCAAGAACTCGGCGGGCGCGGCATTCCCTTCGAGGTGCAGGGAACGGACCTCTTCAACACTGGAGCGCTACGCGATGTGCTCTCGTGGCTCTACTGCACGATCTCACTCCAAGACGATATTTCGCTTTTTCGCCTCGCGCTCAGGACGGAAGCCAAAGTCGATTTGCTGGATCTGCAGGCGAAGCTCGCGAACGCGGAGCGCGGGACACGGCTGGTTACGCTGCTCGAAACGTGCAGCGGCGGTGCGGAGCTTGTGGCCGTGCTGCGCGGTTTCAGCGAGCAACATGTCGCTATCCTAAGCCTGTCTCGTGTGATCGACGATGCGGCGCGCGAACTCGGCATCGATGCTCTAGCTCCTGAGCTAGTCCGATTTCGCGACTTTGCGGAGCGCTGGAGCGAGAAGAAGATCTCCGGCCAGAAAACGCTGCGGGAGTTTCTCGAGTTTGTCGAACTGTATCGCGAGTCGGGCGGGATTCTGGAACTCCAGTCGCCGGAGCGTCCGGAAGATGAATTTGCTTTTCTGCATGGCCGCCGGCCGATCACGCCCGAGCCGCAGCGCGATGCTGTTCGCCTGATGACGATCCACGCCGCCAAAGGACTCGAGTTCGACCACGTTTCGATTCTGCGCATGGCTCAGGGCTCGTTCCCTGGACTCTATCGCGAGGTGCTTTTCGAGTTTCCACGCGAACTGCGGCGCTCGCTCTCGCAAATCACGGCTGATGATTCGGACTTGCACGCGCAGGAAGAGCGGCGCCTCTGCTACGTGGCCATGACCCGCGCGCGCGATACGCTCACGCTCTACGGAAAGCCGCGCAGCAATGCCACGTATCCCACTCCGTTCATAAAAGAAATCGCCGATGATAAGTCGCTTGCCGGCATCTTTGCCACGCGCGCGCCACGCCCGCGCACGCAGGAGCTGGAAGAAGCCGAGTTGCCGCACTGGATGAAGCTCGATCTGCCGATCTTCAACGGTCCCATCGAGCTCAGCCCATCGGCGATTGAGACGTTCGCGAATTGTCCGTTGAAGTTTTGGCTGGGTCGCGGTTGGCGTCTGCCGGAAGAGCCATCGGCGGCGCTGCAATACGGCAGCGCGATTCATACCGCGCTGCGGGATTTCTTTGACGCGGCGAAGCGCGGCGTTCGCCGCAGCGCCGAAGAGACGATTGCGATCTTCCGCGAAGCGTTTTCCGCTTCGGTTGTGCCCGAGCAGTTGCAGCGGGATCTGTACGAAGAACAGGGCGCCGAGCAGTTGCGGCAATTCGTTGCTTCGCAAACCGGAGATCCGCCGCCGGTGCTCGCGACGGAAAAATCGTTTCGCATCGCGCTGGCCGAAGGTATTGCGGTTCGTGGACGAATCGACCGCATCGATCGCGTGGCCGACGGCCTCGTGCGTATCGTCGATTACAAGACCGGACGCCCGAAAAAATCCGATGACGCACGCATGAGCATTCAGCTTTCGATTTACGCCTGGGCGATGGAAAAGCTGGAGCGCTGGCGGACCGAGCGCGTTGTCTTCCACAACATCGAGGACAATACGCTGGTCGAGGCGACGCGCAGCCCGCGCCAGCTCGCCGAAGCCGAAGAGACAGTCCTGGAGGTGGCCGATGCCCTCCACCAGCGCCGCTTCGAACCGAAGACCGGCATGGCTTGCCGCAGTTGCCGCTTTTCCGTCGTGTGTCCCGCGACAGCAGAGCGGATCTTCACCAGCGAACAGGCGCACGCAACCGCAGGAGTCCCATGAATACCGTCGTTCTGCTGCTCATGTTTGTTGTGGCCGTCATTGCCGTGCGCGCGGCCTGGCTTTCGCGACGTGTGCCGCAGCCGCAGGCCGATCCACGCCTCGACCTCATGCAAAAAGAATTGTCGCTGCTGCGCGAGAGCACCGAGCGCTCCATCCAGTCGATGGGATCGGGATTTACCTCGCAGATGCAGTCCGTGCAGACCAATGTCCAGAGCACGCTGACGAATGTCTCCCAGACGGTGAACGGACGTCTGGAAGAAATGAATCGGCAAATGCACGATCAGTTGCAAAGCAACGTGCGCCTCGTTTCCAGCACGTCCGATTCGGTGACGCAGCGCATCTCCGCCGTGCAGAGCACGTTTGCGGGATTGCAGAAGCAGGTTGGCGAAATGAGCGAGCAGGCGCGGCATCTGGCGGAGATGTCGAAATCCATCTCGACGCTCGAACGCGTGCTGAGCGCGCCCAAACTGCGCGGCGGCTTCGGCGAGGCGCAACTCGAAAACCTGCTGAAGATGGTCTTCGCGCACGATCAGTATCAGATGGAATTTCCGTTCTCCTCGGGCGAAAAGGCCGACGCCGTCCTCTTCTTCCCGCAAGGACACGTTGCTATCGATTCGAAGTTTCCGCTAGAGAATTTTCGTCGCATGACCGAAGCGGAGAGCGATTCCGACAAAAAAGCCTCGCGCCGCGAGTTCCTGCGCGACGTGAAGCGACGCATCGACGAGATCGCCGTCAAATATATTCGTCCCGCTGACGGAACTCTGCCGTTCGCGCTGATGTACATCCCCGCCGAGAACGTCTATTACGAAACCATCATCCGCGACGACGAAGGCAACGACCTCTACAACTACTGCTTGCAGCGGCGCGTGCTGCCGGTCTCGCCTAACTCGCTATATGCGTATCTTCAGACGATCGTGCTCGGCTTGAACAGCATGAGAGTGAGCGAGCGCGCTGAATGGATTCTGCGCGAGATCGAAGGTTTGCGCATCGAGATGGGCAAATTCAGCGAATGCTTCGAAGTCGCCGGCAAGCATCTGCGCAACGCGCAAGGCAAATACGAAGAGAGCGCCCGCGCGCTGGACAAAATCCAGAACCGCGTCGAAGGACTCGGCAACAGCGCCGGCGACGCGCAGAGCGCGCTTTTCGAGCCGGAGACCAGGCCTGCACTGAAGGCCAGCGCAAATTAGGTGTTCTTTTGTCATTCCGAGTCCGCGCAGCGGAAGAGGAATCCCTATCTTCACGATCC
>DASTJH010000049.1:0-111698 GCA_035716645.1 Terriglobales bacterium
AGATGTCGCCCTGAAAGGTGAACGAGTCGCGCTGACCGGAAGTCCAGTCCATGCGAAAGCCGCCTTGCGTGTTCCACCAGTCGTCGAATGGGTCGCCATCAGGATGAAACTCGGCCCCGCGATTGAATCCCATGCCGTAGATCCGATACGTAAAGTTGCGGCCGTGGCTGCCGCCATAGCGAACGCCGCCGCGAAAGTGCTCGACATTACCAGACTCAGCGGTAACCAGCGCTCCCTGCGTCTCCTTGGAATTCTTGGTAATGATATTGATTACGCCGTTCACGGCATTCGACCCCCAGATCGTGCCGCCCGGTCCGCGAATCACTTCGATGCGATCCACATCTTCGAGCATCACGTTCTGCACGTCCCAATAGACGCCGGCGAAAAGCGGCGTGTACACGCTGCGTCCGTCAATCAACACCAGCACCGAGCGTGAGAACTGGCTGGCAAACCCACGAATGCCTACCGCCCAATGGTTTGAATCAATCTCGGAGACCTGCACGCCGGGAGCCAGGCGCAGCGCGTCGGGAATCGTGGTCACGCCGGAGCGGCGAATGTCGTCTTGCGTGATCACGTAGATGGCAGACGGCGTATTCCAGACCTCTTCCGGCTCCTTGGTCGCCGTCGTGACTTCCACGTTCCCGAGTTGTGCGAGCGACATCTGCGTGAGTGTCTGTGGAGTCGAGTTCGCGGCGATCTGCGTGTATGCCCCGTTTGGATTACTTGTCGGGGCAACCTGCGCCATGGCTGCAACGCTGAAGGCGGGCACGAGGATTGCGGTGGTTATCGAGGAGCACCAGCGGGGCCAGAAAAGTCTCATAGGGTCCGGGGAACAGCCGTTTTGCCTTAACAGCAGCTTACGGATAGTGTAACCTCGTTGTTAGAAAATCTTCTTTTGGGGGAAGTCCGATAAGATGCTCGTCCCGCAGCTCAGGTTGTCTCTGAGCTGCAGGAAGGCGTTTTGTCCCATTCTTCGCAGCGACTAATGCCTGGCAAAATGACTGTTCTGCTGATCGACGACGATCCGTCGCACCTGAAGCTCTATTCCTGGGTCGTGGATAAAGGTGGATATCGTACGCTCACCGCGCTGGTGAAGGGCAATTCCGTAGCGCTTCCGCGAGACGAACAAGTGGATCTCACTGTTCTTGACTATCGCATTGGCACCACGATCACCGCAGTTGAGGTCGCGCGGCAATTAGCGGCGACATTTCCCAAGAAGCCCATCCTCGTGCTCTCCGATCTGCCCTGGATGCCGGACGACATCGCCCCTTACGCGGCAGCGTTCGTCCGCAAAGGCGAACCCGAACAAATGCTGCAAACGATCGAGAAGTTGATCGCAGCGTGACGAGACATCTTCCAGCTGTCACGAAACAGTTACATCATTTAATTTATGGCTTCCCGTGACCCGATGCCCCAGAGGTTTGATCGGATTCGCGACCGTTTCGCTCGTATTCCTTGAGCTTTCGATACAGCGTTGTCTTGCCAATTTTGAGCAGGCGGGCTGCGGCCATCTTGTCGCCGCCCGATTCGGCCATCGCTGTGAAGATCGCTTGCCGCTCTACTTCGTAAAAGGGAATGACTGCCGGCTGATATCGGCGATGTCGTTCAAGGATTTCGAGCAGCGCTGGCCGGAGTACGTCGGCAGCCACAGGTTTGGCTAGGTAGTCGAAGGCGCCAGCTTTGATGGCGGAGACTGCAGCCGCTACGCCAGCATCACGCTCCGTGATGATCACATCCGTGCGGCTGGACGCGTATTTGATCGCGCTCACCAGCGCCAAGTAATCGCCGCAACTGTTTGAGTCAATCAACACCGCCGCCACCCGACTACTGCGCAGGATGGTGAGCACCGTCTCCGGCGCTTCGGCAATCGACAGCGCCAGGCCTAGATCCTTGGCCAGCACGTGGCACAGTCTCTGCGTTTCACTATCTGCATGGAATAACACCAATTCAGGTTTTTCGCCCACGGGGTTCGGTAGACACACTCCTCGGCGGGCATTATTTCGAAAAAGCGGACGGGCAGTGCTTGAAGGAGAGTTTTGTTACGAAATCAGAACAGAGGAGCTATCAGCCTCCAGCTACCAGCTCCCAGCCTCTTTGCAGTGGCGCAGGATTGTTACGACCAAAGAATGCAGCCGATCCAGAAGTGCCGAAGGCAAAACCATCACTAGCCACTGGTAGCTGGAAGCTGATAGCTGCCTTTACATCAGCGCCAATCGCGCTGCGCCGACCAATCCGGCATCGCTCCCGAGCAAGGCATGAGTCAGGATGGTCCGCTTGTTGCCTCGGCCGTTTTTCTCGGGCGCGGTTGCGACATAAACGTACGAGCGTCGGCGCAGCTCTTCGAACATCGCCGGAGCGAACGCCTCCCATCCGAGAGCCAGGCCGCCGCCGAGAACGTACATCGGCAGATTGAGGGCATTGATCATGTCCGCGATCACAATCGCCAAAGCGCGGCCGACCGTGCGAAAGATCTCCTGCGCGGCCTTGTCACCTTGCATCGCATACTGAAAGACCACTTTGGAACTGAACTCGGGATTGTCGCTCATCGCACGCGCCAGCTCCGGCGCTTTGCCGCTCGATATGGCTTCAAGTGCCATGCGCTTCACGGCCGAGGCCGAGGCATACTGTTCGACGCATCCTCGATTGCCGCATCCACAGAGGACGCCCTCGGGATACGCGGTGATGTGTCCGCATTCGCCAGCCATGCCAGTCATACCGCGCCACACGCGGCCATTGAGCACGATTCCGCTCCCGACGCCGGTGCCGAGTGTGAACATGCACATCGAGTCCACGTCGCGAGCGGCGCCGATCCACTTTTCTCCGAGCGCGGCGACATTCGCGTCATTGTCGAGGATCACGGCCGCTCCGAGACGGCGCTGGATATCGTCGCGCACCGGATAGTCGGTCCAGTCAGGCAGGTTGGGCGACTCGTGGACCGTGCCCGTCTCCATGTCGATAATGCCGGGCACGCCGACGCCGGTGCCGGCGAAGGTGTAGCTGGTAGAAAATTTGTCACGCAACGCGCGGATCGCATCGCACATGGCGCCGACCACGTGGTCGCGTCCGCGCTTCACTTCGGTGTTGGTGGTGATCACTTCCAGTTGCTTGCCGCTGGAGTCCACGGCGGCAATGCGCATGTTCGTGCCGCCCAAGTCCACGCCTATCGCAAATTGCTGTTTCCCCGTTTCGGTCATTATGTTGGATGAATGCTGATCGGTGTAGCTCGACGAGAACACAGCATTGTAATCGCTCGGTTTGCGAATGCGGCGATGCTACTGCTTGATCAATCCATCGACGAGCTGATGCGCCTTGAGCGCAAGATTGTGTGCCAGATCGAGATTCTGGTCCTGAAGCGCGGCTCGCGACCGTGAAACGTAAGTGTGGATGTTCTTCACCGTATCTTGCTCGTCGCGGCTCAGGGGGCGAGTGAGATTCTTGAGGCTCTGCTCGGTCGAGTCGAGCAACTGGTTGGTACTTTGCCGGACCGCAGACTCGGCGCTGCTCGACATATCCGGCGAGATTTGGCCGACACCTTCCTCCGACGGCGGCGGGGAAGCCTTCGCCATCGTGCCCGTTGACGGCGGCTCAGGCGGCTTCTTGGTCGGTGGAGTCGCCGGATGCCGTTTCGCCGTGTGCTTGGGTTTAATCGGGGAAGGCTTCTCCGGCGGTGTGGTTTCCTGCGGAGGAGTTGTTGTCGCTGGCTGCTGCTCCACTGGGGGCGTAGTGGTTGTGACCGGCGGGGTCGTCTGCTGAACCGGCGGCGCTGTGATCGTGGGCGCCTGCGCCTGTGGCGGAGGTACGGCCGGCTTCTTCTTCTTGCAGCCCGAGACCAAAAGCAAAGCCAGCGCTAAGGGCAGGATGAAGCTCCGAAATGGGAACAGGTTTTGCATTGATCAGGGCTGCGCTACTAGATTATCCGATTGGGCCTCATGCTCAACGCGCACAAGCGGCAGAGTCAGATAGAACGTTGTGCCTTCTCCCATGCGGGTGTCGAAATGCACGGACCCGCTGTGCAATTGCAGGATGCGGTAGGTCATCGCAAGACCAATGCCGCTCCCACTCTGCTTAGTGGTGAAGTACAGATTAAAAATTTTATCGCGAATCGCCGGAGGAATGCCCTGCCCGGTGTCCTGGACCTCAATCTGCGCATCGTCGTCTTTGCGCTGCGCGCGGACCGTCAGCGTGCCGCCGGACTCCATCGCCTGCGCGCCGTTGATCACGATGTTTAGCAGCGCTTGTTTGAGCAGATCCGCATCAATCTTGGCGGGCAACGGTTCGGAAGAAATTTCTGTGACCAGGTGAACGCCGTGGCGCTCGCAATCGGGCTTGGCCATGAACGTGACTTGTTCGACCAGCGTACGCAAGTCGCTTTCGGAAAGTTTGAGTTCGACCGGGCGCGTGAAATCGACCAGGGTCTGCACCACGCGATCGAGCCGCTGAATTTCCGTGCCGATCACGTCCATGTGGCGCACCGTATCAGGATCGGGCTGCTTGAGTTTGTTGCGCAGAATTTCGAGGTGCACGACGATCGAGTTGATCGGATTCTTCACCTCATGCGCTACGCCGGAGGTGAGCTTGCCGATGTTCGCAAGTCGGCGCGAGACTTCGATCTCATCTTCGATCTTGCGCATCGATTCGGCATCGCGCATCGTGAGCAGAGCCCCGAGCTGCTGGCCGCCCTCTTCGATGAAATCGAGCGAGACCTGCACATCGCTGCCGTGGTCGCCTGGCACCTCGATCATGTACATCGGATTGTGCGCGGTAAAGGCCGTGAGCACAGTTCGCCCGAGCTGCGTTTGCGGCGAAAAGATTTCGCGAGCCGGATGTCCCAGCATTTCTCCGCGCGGCTTGCCCAGGAAAGTCTCGATCGACGCACTCACTAGCACTGCGCGCTGATCGCTGGTGAACAGCATGAGGCCGTCCTGCAGGTTGGCCATGATCTGATCGACGTTGTCCTGCAGCGCCGAAAAGACTTCGTTGACCGTGCGCATCTGTCGCCCAATGCGTTCAATTTTGGAACTGACGTTCCCATATTCATCGGTACGATTCATTTCCAGCGGCGGGGGCACCGAGATTTCACCTGCAGTCATTTGATCCAGGCGCCGTGAAATAGCCGCCAGCGGACGCAGCGCGAAATTGGAAAGTACCGCGGCCAAAATGAACGAGACCAAAATAGCGATCGCAGAAAACGCCAACGCGCGGTTCAGTTGCTTTTGCAACGCGAACTTTAGGAAGACTGAGGAGATGCCGACTTGCACCGATCCAAACGGTTTTCCATCGCGGTCCAAAGGGACTTTGACAACGTACGTCCGCACTGGGCCATAGACCACGCGAAGCTGTGTCCAGAAGCGCGCGGCGGCCAATTGCCGGAGATCAGGACGTTGTGGGAGTTCTTTGCCCACCAGACCGGAATCGCTGTGCAGAATCGCCTTGCCGTCCGGTCCAACCACGGCGGCGTCGGTGATGATGGGCGAATAGCCGATCTGCGACTGCAATAAATCGTTGACGCCAGGATCGGTTTGCAGGCTCTCCTCGATGAAGTCGTTCACCTGCTGCGGATTGTTTGGATCGACGCGCGTGTTGGAGAGGTCAGTCTCCAGCGCTTTGCGCGCGAAGTAGATGATCTGCTGCGTCGCCTGATAGCCGTCATTCAGGCCATCGTTCATCACCTGATGAACAAGCTGGGCGACGTAGATCGTCGAGAGTGTGACCACGATGGCCACCACCATCAGGCTGATGGCGATCACGAGCTTCGTCTTGAGGCGTAGATGAGGCACAGGTTCGTCGCCCTTTACGGATTGGCAACTTCCGCCACGCTGTCGTTCGAGCCGTACTCCTTCAGTTTATTGTGCAGCGTCTTCAGGCTGATACCGAGGATTTCCGCTGCGCGAGTCTTATTGTTGTTCGTACTTTCGAGCGTGCGCAGGATCAGTCGCTTCTCGGCTTCTTCCACCGTCGTGCCAACGCCGAGATGAATCGCGCTCGGATCCACTTCCATCGTCTTCACGAATGTGGTGCCGAAGCCCGGCGGCAGATGCCGCGTCTCGATCAGCTTGTCGTTGGCGAGAATCACCGCGCGCTCCAGCGTGTTGCGCAGCTCGCGGACATTTCCGGGCCAACTGTAGGCCTGAAAGGCCTTCATCACCGCATCCTCGATGCCGGCGATTTCCCGTCCGTGTTTTTGATTCAAATCGCGAATCAAAGCATCGACCAAATCGGGCAGATCTTCCTTGTGCTCACGCAGCGGGGGAAGATGGATGTTAAAGACGTTCAGCCGATAGTAAAGATCATTGCGCAGCTCGCCGCGCGCGACCGCTTCTTCGGGAACTTTGTTTGTGGCGGTCAGGACGCGCACGTTGACCTCAGTTTCGGTCTTGCTGCCGAGGCGGCGCAGTTTGTGGTCTTCCAAAACGCGCAGCAGTTTGGCCTGTGTGCCGATTGGCATCTCGCCGATTTCGTCCAGCAGCAACGTTCCTTCTTCCGCCAACTCGAAGCAGCCCGCGCGACGTTCCAGTGCGCCGGTGAATGCGCCCTTCTCGTGCCCGAAAATCTCGCTCTCGATCAACGTCTCAGGAATCGCCGAGCAGTTGACCGCCACAAACGGCTTCGCCTTCCTCGGGCTCAGCTCGTGCAGCGTGCGCGCGACCATCTCTTTGCCGGTGCCGCTCTCGCCCGTGATCAGCACCGATGCGGTGCTGGGCGCAACGCGCTCGATGAGCGCAAAAATCTCCTGCATCTTTTTCGATTTGCCCACGAGCCGACCGAGGACGCCGGTATCGCGCAACTGACGGCGCGTGACTTCGAGTTCGCGCTCGGTCCCTTGCTGCCGCGCCGCGTTTTGCAGGATTGCGCGCAGGCGCGTGGGATCGACCGGCTTCTGAATGTAGTCGTAAGCGCCCATCTTCATCGCATCCACCGCGCTGTCGATGGAGCCTTGCGCCGTGAGGACTACCACCGCCATCGGCTGCGGATGATCGGCAAGACGCTCCAACAACTCCAACCCATCCATGCGCGGCATCTTCAGATCGGTGACGACAATCACCGGAGCCCAAGCCATCACCTTGTCCAAGGCGTCCAAGCCGTCCCGAGCCGTCTCCGTACGATATCCCCAGGCAGACACCAACTCGGCCAGTCCAGTGCGAGCGTTTTCCTCGTCTTCAACGATCAGTACTTTTTCGGGCATGATTTTGAGCTGTCAGCTTCCAGCTACCAGCTTCCAGTTCGCGCATTCATTTAGATGCAAGCTGCTGATTTACTAGGCTATCACCGCTAGCTCATAAAAGGCGCCATCCTACAGGCCTAAATGCTGGAAGCTGGTAGCTGGAAGCTGACAGCTCTGCAGGCAGCAGAACTGCCCGAATCCGCATCCCAAGCTGTTGACCTAAGACCTCCTGGACCGGATTGGTGATGCGCCTCAAAGCTGTCCTTTTCCTTCTCTTGATCCCCGCCTCGATGTTCGGGGTGAAGCTCCGCGAAATTGGCATGCTGGATATCCCTGGACGACCAGGCTTTGAAACGCTGGCTTTCGCGAAGGGCTGTTTGGTAATTACTCACAACGGTGCAGCGTCAGTCGAGATCTTCGATCCGGTGAAGCGCCGCTTCATCGCTGAAATCAGTGGCATCGTGAACGCCCGCGGCGTCGCCGTTGATGATGCGCGCAGCCGCGCCTATGTCGCTGATCAAGGCACCAACTCGGTTGATGTAATCGACACCAATAACTGGCGGGTGCTGAACCGAATTCAACTCAGCAACGCGCCGGAAAATCTGCTGCTGATCCCCGGCACTACCAACCTCGTCGCCACCACGCCTTTTGACCGCTCGTTAACGCTTGTAAGCACGCAGATCGATCGCGAGATGCAAATCGTGAACGTGGGAGCGCATCCGGCTCTAATGGCCTACGACCCTGTGCGTAACGGAATTTTCGTCACGCTCGAAGATCAGAACTCGATTGTGGAATATCCTGCGTCGCTCGAAGCCAATGCCAAACCCACAACGACGATTCGGCTCAACGCCTCGCAGCCTACCGGAGTGATTCTGAATCCGACCTCCCGCACTTTGTTTGTCGCAGTGCGTTACGCCGTCCTCTCCATCGACGCCGACTCTGGCGCCGAACTCAGCCGCGTTCCCGTCGCTGCCGGCACCGACCGTCTCTGGCTCGATGGTCCGGACGGAAGGCTCTACGCTGCTTCCAGCGATGGCACGGTCACCTCGATCAAGGTGAATGGACGTCAGATCCAGTACGACAGCGAACTCAAAACTGACGTGAAAGGCCACAGCCTCGCCTTCGATGCCAGGAACAAACTTATCTACGTTCCCGGTGGCAAAGAAGGACGCTCGAAGATGGTCATCCTCAAACAATTCGGCGCTCTGCCTACTTCTAACGACGAAATCAAGACTGCCATGGCGCAGGGCAGCAATCATTGAGAAGAGCAGCTTCTTGAGCTGCTAAGCTTCTAAGCGGCTCAGCCGATGTCCGCCTACGCCGCACAACTTCGTTTTGAACTTACCGAACGCGCGGCCACGTTCGCGCGCAGCAACGGACACTTCGCCCGTCGTAGCCATGAAGATTGGGGCAGCGTGGTCTTCGAGCCGCGGGGATTGCTGCACGGGAATTTTCATCCACTCAGCTACGAAGCGATTTTGCAGAATCCCGATTGGCACGCGCGATTAGGAAAATCGCTGACCGTCACCGAACGTCTCGCCGAACCTGAAGACGATCGCCGTCTGCGCGAACTCGATTCCTGCTGCAGTTCCGACGCGTTGCTGATGAACGTCTTCTGCCATCCGCAGGTCTATGAGTCGGAGGCGGTAAAGCGGCAGTTGGGAATTGAAGCCGACAGCCCGCCGGTCTTCGGCTGGCGCGCTCGCGTCCCGCTCGAGGACGGCAAATTCGACCGCACCGAAGTGGACATGCGCTGGGGCGACCTGCTGGTCGAGGCCAAGCTGACCGAACCTTCTTTCGATAGCTGTGCGACCGATCGCATGAGAGCCTATGCGCGCTTCAGCGAGGTCTTTCAGCGCAAGAACCTGCCTCGCCACAGCCGCCAGTATTCCGGCTACCAACTGCTCCGCAATGTGCTCGCTGCCGACGCGCACGAATGCAGCTTCTGCCTGCTATGTGACGCGCGCCGTCCCGACTTGATCGAAGCCTGGTTCCAGGTGCTCTCCGCCATCCGCTCGCTGGACCTGAGGATCCGCTGCAAGCTGCTCACCTGGCAGGAACTTGCGCCCTCCCTGCCGCAGGATTTACAAGACTTTCTCCTGCTCAAATACGGCATTTCGAGTTCGGCTGACTGAAGCAATTCCCTGAGAACAGGGAATTTTTCAGGGGACTGGCCGGGCTGAGTCACAAAAAGCCGCGATCCATGCGGGTCTGCGCGAGAGGCTGAGGGAACCCAGCAGGGTAGTAACAGGGAACTCCCCAATTTCAGGCGTAAGTAGTTGTGTTTTCTTGCTGGTAGCTAAAAGCTAGCAGCTAGAGGCCGGTGTGCTGAGGGAATGGAACAGGGAATTAGCAGGGAATTTGCCGCCGTCCCAAGGTAAGGGTTCACTACAGTACCGCTCTGCTCTCAGCTTTTTCGCGATGTGTGGGACGAAACCTCTTTTCCCGAAAAATCTCCTTGACAGCAGCCCCGGACGATACTATTTTGCTCTAGGTATAGAGTAGCCAAGCCTGAGAGGACGAAAAGAGCAAATGGGCAAAGACAAACAGCGCGACCTCTTTCCCGGGGCACTGGAGATGATGATCCTGCGCATGCTGCGGCGGCAGCCGTTGCATGGATACGCCCTGGTGCAGCACATCAAGCAGGCTTCCAACCATCTGCTCGAGATTGAAGAGGGATCGCTCTACCCCGCGCTGCAGCGGCTGTTGAAGGACGAACTGGTCAGCGCGCAGTGGGCGCTTTCCTCGACCAATCGCCGGGTGCGGGTGTACCAGCTCACGCCGAAAGGCGCTCAGCATCTGGAAAACGAAGTTTCTAGTTTCGAACGCATGCTCGAAGGCATTACGCGCGTACTCGCGCCGGTAGAGCCGTGAGGTGAAGCCATGAACTGGATCACGCAGTTCTTCAAGCGACAGGAGCTTTACGACGATCTCTCCGAAGAGATTCGCCAGCACATCGAAGAGCGAACGAGCGAGTTGGTCAAGAGCGGGATGTCGCCGCAGCAGGCGGCGCGAACCGCGCGGCGCGAATTCGGCAATCCTGCTGTGATCGAGGAGCGCGGGCGCGCGATCTGGTTTGGATCATTCTTCAATGATCTGATGGCTGACATTCGCGTAAGCCTGCGAGTCCTGCGCAAAACTCCCGGATTCGCCGCCGTCGCGGTGTTTACGCTCGCGCTGGCGATCGGCGCCAATGCCGTCGTCTTTAGCGTGCTGAACGCGCTGATTCTGCGTCCGCTGAATGTGCCGCGCGCGGAGAGCTTATGGGCGCTTTGGCGCGCGAATGAAACCGCGGAGGAATCGTATCCCGACTACATCGACCTACGCGATCGCAATCGCAGCTTCGAGAGCCTGATCGCCTGGTCGATCCCCAACGTAGGTTTTGACGCGGGTACCGGCGATCCCGCGCAAGTTTGGGCAGAGGAGGCGAGCGGAAACTATTTTGATGGTTTAGGACTTCAGCCCTACCTCGGTCGCTTCTTCCATGCTGCGGACGAGCACGGCGCGAACAGCGTTCCGGACATCGTCCTTAGTTACGATTTTTGGCACACCCAGTTCCATGACGATGCCGGCGTGATTGGCCGCGTGGTTCGCGTGAACAAGCATCCGTACACGATCATCGGCGTCGCGCAGCCTGAATTTCACGGCGCGCTAATGTTTTTCTATCCCGCATTCTTCGTGCCTCTGGTGGATCAAGCCCAGATTGAAGGAACCAGTACTCTAAACGACCGCAAAGCTCACGGCTCTGTATTCATGGTGATGGGCCATCTGAAGTCGGGAGTCACGCAGGCGCAAGCCATCGCCGACTTGAACTCCATCGGCGCCGACCTGCAAAAAGCCTATCCGAAAGACGAGGGGCGGATGACCTTTACGCTCTCGCGTCCCGGTCTTTATGGTGAGCACCTCGGAGGCCCAATCAAAGCGTTCATGGCTGCCTTGATGCTGCTAGCCGGATTGATCCTGATTGCGGCCTGTGCCAATTTGGGAAGCCTATTCGCGGCGCGCGCGACCGATCGCTCGCGCGAAGTGGCTCTGCGATTGGCGCTCGGCTCGACTCGCAATCGCGTCCTGCGCCAAATCTTCACCGAGGCCATTCTCATCTCGCTCGCCGGCGGAGCGCTGGGACTGTGGGGCAGCGTGGTCCTGCTGCGCGGACTAAGCGTCTGGCAGCCGTTCCCCGCATGGCCTATACATGTGCCCGTGAATCCCGACGTTCATGTTTATCTCGTGGCCTTGTTCCTGGCATTGGGCAGCGGATTCCTGTTTGGCGCGGTTCCGGTGCGTCAGATTTTGCATACGAATCCCAATGAGATCATCAAGCTGGGATCGACCGGTCAGGTGGGCAAGCGAATCACGATTCGCGAAGTCCTGCTCAGCATACAAATTGCGATTTGCGCCGTGCTGGTCACTTCCTCGCTCGTGGCTGTCCGCGGGCTGTCGCGATCGCTGCACAGCGACTTCGGCTTCGATCCGCAGAATGCCATGATCGTCGAAACCGATCTGGGGATGGCGGACTACAAAGCCGACCAGGCGCCGACCATGCAGAAACAAATGATTGACTCGGTGTCTGGAATTCCTGGCGTTGAATCTGTAGGTCTGGCGGACATGCCTCCCTTGGGGGAGGGCGCCAAAAACGTGCTGGTCTTCACCGGCATGACCGCCGACCTGCGCGCCGCGAAGGCGGCGGCCGCTACGTTTGTCTGCTCGGTTTCGCCCGAGTATTTTCGCGCGGCTCGCACCGCGATCCTCTTCGGCAGATCGTTCACCTGGCACGACGACAAAGATTCGCCGCGCGTGGCGATCGTGAATCCGGAATTCGCGCGCAAGCTCTTTGGCTCAGTAAAAAGCGCGCTCGGCGGCTACTTTAAAATGCGCGACGGCCAGCGCGTGCAGGTGGTCGGCATCGCCGAGCAAGGTAAATACAACAGCCTCACCGAAGATTCCACTCCGGGAATGTTTCTGCCGATCTTGCAGGTCCCCTCGAGTTCGATCTGGATGATCGTGCGCTCATCGCGCGACCCGCAGCCAATCGCGGAGGCCATCCGCAGCAAGCTGCACGATCTCGATCCGAGCTTGCCGCTCCAAATTCAGAGCCGGAACCAGCAACTGGCTACCTTCTTGTTTCCCTCGCGCATGGCAACACTCTCGCTCGGCGTGCTCGGCCTGATGGGAGCGATGCTCGCAATCACCGGCATCTTCGGCATGGCGGCGTACTCAATCAGCAAGCGTCTGCGCGAACTTGGCATCCGCATCGCACTCGGCGCTCGGCGGAACGAAGTCTTAGAAGCCGCATTAGGACGCGCCATCAAACTGCTCGCCTTCGGCTCCGCCGCTGGACTGCTGCTGGGGATTCTTGCGAGCAAGGTGCTCGCGTTCATCGTTTATCAGGCCACGCCGCGCGATCCGCTGGTTCTTGCCGGAGTCGTTTTCGCGATGGCGCTGCTGGGACTACTTGCCACATGGATTCCGGCGCAGCGCGCGCTCTCGATCGATCCGGTAATCCTGCTGCGCCAGGAGTGAGGCCTGGCGCCAGTCGCGCTGCAGAACCTGACGAATAAAGCGCTATTTCATCGACCTCAGCAACACCTTCGGCGGCTCGCATTTCGCGAATCCCCGCGAGCTGTCGCTGCAGGTGAGATACCGGTTTCATTACTGAACCGAGTGTTACCGCCAAGCGACTCTCACTTTTCAGTTCCGCTGCGATTGGCGATGCGAGGCAGGCGAGAGTGGATTTCGCGGAAGCACGGGCCAAATTAGTTGCACGGCCGCTCGCATTTAAGGTAAGCGAAAAAGAGAAGCGTAAGTTGCGCAAGGAGCTGCTCGTCGGCTGGAAAGAGTTCTCGTTTGGAATTAGCGCTCCAAAATGACAGTTCACGTATCGCGGAAATAACCGCAAGAAGGCCTATCGCGACCGCCTCCCCCGGCTTCGGATGCGCGATTTCATCGCGCCGTTCCAGCATCATTGCAACAGCGTGCTGGAACGCTCGCTTTTCAAACTCCTCGACTCTACGCAGGAAGGACGGCTTACCGTGCACACGGGCGAACTGACGAGCTGCGCCGAGGAAGTTTCCGCGCTGACCATAAGCAGCCAGCAACGATCGAAAGGTCCGTTTTGTGAACTCTTGCAGGGAGAGACCCCGCATAAGTTGGGCACCCGTTAGGTGCGAGAGCGCTCGCTCCTGTGTTTCCATCATGTGGACAAAGACAGCCTCCAAAAGCGCATTCTTGTCTCGGAATCGTCGGTAAACCACGGTGGGTGACATCCCTGCTTCTTTGGCAATCAGCGCGACTGTCGTTTTTGCCATGCCGTGTTTCTCGATAACTCGCGCCGTTGCAGCCATGAGGCGATTCAGCGTGGATTTGCTCCTTGCCTGCTTGGGTGCGAAGGATTCAGCGGTAGTCGTCGAGGCGCTTGGTGAGGAAGCTTTGGAACGATGCTTCATGCTAGCCGTTCAGGTTGCTGAGGAACTGTAGCACTCGCAACACCATCAGCTCCGTTGCAGGCGCGGAGTAGGCGGGAAGTCCCGGATCGGCAAACAGGTGACCGGGAGCGTCGTAGTCGTATCGCTCAAATTTCGACCCGGAGGTTTCCACTTTATGGCGCAGTTTCTCGATGACTGCATCATTGCGGATAGGGTCAGCAATGGCAAAGTGGACCTGAACCGGGACGTTCGCAGGCCATCTTTCCCAGCCAAGATCCCGAACCATCAATGGCGCATGCATCAGGATTGCTCCACGAGCACCAGGCCTTGTCGCTGACAGCAGCTCGGCGCATGTTCCGCCGTTGGAGAAGCCAGCGTAAACCAGCGTTTCGGGCAGTTCCCGGACGGACAGGGCGGCGCGATGGAGAATCTCATCGAACCCGAGCTCTTGAAATTTCCGAGCGGCGCCCGAACGCTCGTTGAACGCCTCTCCATCGTAAAGATCGGGAGTGTATACGGTGTGTCCCGCAGCACGCAATTGGTCGGCAAATTCCAATACCGCTGGCCGACGTCCATAAGCAGAGTGAAACAACACTAACTCTTCCCGTTCCGACATGAAGCCCCTCACTGCTTCGAAGCCACTAGGTGCAAGCCATCAAAGTCGCGCGACTTCTCTGATGCGGCCCACCCGTTCAAAATGGTAATGGAAAGTTACATTTTCATTTTCCGTGTGTCAAGCATCAGCTATTTGCTTCGCAATTCGGACTTAGATTCAGCGAGTTGTCCGTCCAGGTGCGGTACCGATTTCATTACTGAGCCGGGGACCTACAGTTCGCGGAATAAGGTCCCGTTTTTCCCACCAGAAATCCCAACAATTGCGGACGGGGTTTGTCACACTTTGACGCGATTGGAAATGCGACACTTTGCAAAATGTCATCCTGAATCCGCCTTGGCGGATGAAGGATCTCCGCGGATGTGTCGGGTTTAAATGCGGCCTCCCGGTTCCTCGAGAGAAGATTGCGCCGGAAGAGTTTAGACAAGACCATCTAAGTCTTATGCATCGGCGGAGATCCTTCATCCGCCAAGGCAAGGATGACAGTCCTTAAAGTGCTCTCTCGATAGGTGAACAATCCAGGCCGTAGGGAATGGGTGAAGAGGTTTGAGTCCAAACGAGCACGGCGGGGCACCCGTTCACTACCCGTTCGCTACCGCGGAACGGTACTGATCATTGAGATCCGCCCGGCCTACACGCGCAAACGCTCGGCCCAGTCCTGCTCCCGCAAGCATGAGCACGGCGGGAAAGCACTCGAGCGTGTAGCGCGGTTCCGGATTGGGAAGCGTGGCCAGCAGGATCGATCGGCAAATGATAAAGAGCCAGAGCAAGGCGCTGCCCGGCAATCGGCGGCGGAGCGACAGGAACGCGGCGACCAGGTAGAAGAAATTCAGAGCCGCCAGCGCCAGCGATTGCGCGCTTTCCTGAGGCGTGTCTTCCCAGTTCCACCAATCGAGTTGCAGGTTCAACGTCTCCGTGCGCGGGCGCAGCCATATGTCGGCGAGACGGGCGAGGGGTAAGCCAACATAATATTCGACCGGATGGGCCTGGATTCGTTCACGCGCGAGTTGGGCGAACTGCGCGTCCATCGCTGGTGTAAGATTGAGCGCCTGGTTGTATTCGTCGAGAACCTGCTGCGTCTGTGCTTGCTGCTGAGCATTGTCGTAGGCGCGCGCGGGAACGTCTTTGAGATCGACCGTTTCCCCTTCGCCTTCGGTGGTTACGTTCCACTCGACATTCATGACCGAATAGAAATCGATCACCCAAGTCTTCGTCCAGCGATTGAAGCCCTTGGGCACGTACTCTCCCGGCAACTGCGCGTAGAAAGGGGCCAGCGGCTCGACTTCGTGCAGCGTGCGCCAGTTGCGAATCGCCCACGGCAACAGCGGCAGCAACGAGACAGCCGCGAGCAGAACAGCGGACCAGAAGAAATCGGATTCATGCAGACGGATCGCCAGCCACACGAGGTAAATACCAATGGCGATCAGAAGCACACCGCCATCCGGACGCAGGTAGATGCTGAACGCAATGGCCGCTCCGCAGACGATCCAGTCGGCGATCGCGAACGAATGCTGCACGTCCCAAATCGGGAATTGCCGCATTTTATCTACGGCACGCAAGGCAAACAGCAGCGCGAGCGCGGCGGCAAAGATCGCGGGCGTCTCGGGCAATGGCGTGGCTGTGTAGTTGGCCAGGAACGGGCACAGCGTCGCTAGCACAAACGCGATTTTCGCCGTTCCATCGGAGAACAGCCGCCGAGCACCGGCGGCAATCAGAAAGCAGGTGAGCAGATCGATGGCGAGCTGCGAGCGCACAACCGCGCTGTAGTGCTCGACGCCGAACAGACGAAAGCACGCCAGCAGGAACGCCGGATATCCCGGCATGCGAATATTTACCGGCAGCACGCCTTTCGCGGTGCTCAAGCCATAGACGCCGTGCAGGAGCCAATTCTTCGCCAAGTCGCCGTAAACGAGCGAATCGCCTTCAAACAAAAAGTGCCAGCGCAGCATGGTTCCGCGCAGCAGGAATCCCAATACGGTAAAAGCAAGGAAAAAAAGTTTATTGCGCCGGATCAGCGAGAGCATGGGTAAGGAGCTTCTTAGCTGGTCAGCTTCTAAGCTGCTAAGCTAGTAATAATCGTCATTTTGAGCTGCAAGCGACTCTAAACGCCAAACTCGCAACGCGAGCCGGTCTGCTCCAGCTACGGAGTCTGGCGGCTTAGAAGCTCAGCAGCTTAGCAGCTTAGCAGCTTCTTTCATGTCGAAAGCCGTTTTCTACGATCCCCAACTGAAGCGCTGGAGAAATCTGCGGATTCTTCTGCATGTGATGGGGGTCATCATCACGGTAGTCGCCGCTGTCTTCAGTTTCACGGCCGTGCGCATGCTCGCGCTTCCTGAAGTGAAGGTGCTGCCGGAAACTAGACACACCTACAAGCCGATCCGCGACATTCATCGCCATGCCGGACCGGCGCGCGGCCTGCATCGCAAAACCAGGCGTCCTCCGTCGCAAGTTCCGCTGAACGAGGACGAGGGCATTCGCGCGGCATTTTATGTGACCTGGGACAAAGGGAGTTACTCGTCACTGAAAGAGTACCTCCACCAGGTGGACCTGCTCTTCCCGGAATGGCTGCATGTGCTCACGCCCGATGGACGCATGCAAGGTGCGAATGACCTGAACCAGATGTTCGACGTGGTTCGCGGAAATTCAATTCATTCGGTGGACGATCAGGTCATGCCGCTGATCCGCAGCGAGAAGGCGGACACCGAAGTCTTCCCATTAGTGAACAACTTCGATCCGGTTGCGGGAACGTGGCTGCCTTCGATTGCCGAGTTCTTCAACAATCCCGATGGCCGCGCGAACTTTCGCCAGCAGCTCGATCGTTTTCTCGCTTCTGACAGTAAGTTCCGCGGCGTCTGCATCGACTTTGAAGATTTCGACGTAAGCGCGCAGCCCGGATTCAACGCACTGATGGGCGAACTCGCCGCCGACCTGCACGCGAAGGGTTACAAAATCTACATTAACGTCCCATCGGACGACAACGACTTCAACTACAAATATCTGGCCGACAACTCCGATGGCCTGATTCTCATGGACTACGACGAGCACCAGACCGAGAGCAAGGCTGGTCCGATCGCGAGTCAGGGATTTTTCGTTGGCAACATTCAAAAAGCGCTGAAGCTGGTGCCCCGCGACAAGCTCATTGTCGCCATCGGCAATTACGGCTATGAGTGGGGCAATCAACCGATCGATTGTCCGGACGGCCACAAAGTGAAGGTCTGCAATTTGACGGTGCAGGATGCCTGGATCCATTCGTCGGATTCCGAAGCGCCGGTCGACCTCGAGCCGGATTCACTGAATCCGCATTTCGCATTCGACGAGGACGATGGCACCAAGCACGAAGTCTGGTTTCTCGACGCGGTAACCGCGATCAATGAGATGCGCGCGGCGCGGCGACTAGGTATTCGCACGTTTGCGCTTTGGCGGCTTGGCTCGGAAGATCGCTCGTTATGGGATATCTGGGACCGTCCACTCACCAGTGATCCGGTCACAAAACTTGCCTATGTCCCTCCCGGTCCAGACGTTGCGGTCGACGGGGACGGCGAGATTCTGCGTATTACCCAACAGCCCACACCGGGAAGTCGTACTGTGACGATTGATCCGCGAACGCAGCTGGTGAACGCGGAGCATTTCACCAAGCTGCCGAATCCCTATGAGATCGAAGCTCTGGGAGCGCAGAAGGGAAAGATCGCGATCACCTTTGACGATGGTCCCGATCCTACGTACACGCCGCAAATGCTGGACGTGCTCAAGAAAAAACACGCGACGGCAACGTTCTTCCTGATCGGCATTCCTTCGGAAAATTATCCCGGGCTAGTGAAGCGCATTTACGACGAAGGCAACGAGATCGGCAACCACACGCTCACGCATCCCGATATCAGTGAGATTTCCTTGTGGCGATTCAAGAGAGAGATCAACGTAACCGAGCGCCTCTTCGCTGCCAAACTCGGGGTTAAGCCTCTGTTCTTGCGCCCGCCGTACTCGATCGATCAGGAGCCGGACACGGCGGACGAGGTAAAGCCGCTGCAGATCGCGCAGGACATGGGCTACATCACCGTGGGTGACAAAATAGATCCCGACGACTGGCAGCCTAATCCGCGTCCAAGTGCGGAGGAGATCACGCGCCGCGTGATGGAGCAGCTTGGACAGGGCAACATCATTCTGCTGCATGACGGGGGCGGCGATCGCTCGCACACGGTCAGGGCGCTGCCGATGATCATCGACGGCGTCCGCGCGCGGGGCTACCAGATAGTTCCCGTTTCGGAACTGCTGGGCGAAACGCGCGCGCAAGTCATGCCTCCGCTCCGCACCTTTCGGGAACGGATGGCCGCCCATGTGGACAATCTCGCCTTCTGGATCTTCAGCATCATCCTGATCGGCATTCAGGACATCTTCTTTGTCGGCGACATTCTCATGACTGGCCGTCTGGTCGTGATCGGCGCGCTCGCCACCATTGACCGCATGCGCGGCTCTTCCAGCCGTGAACTCGATCCCAGTTTTCAGCCTCCGGTGGCGGTGCTCGTGCCTGCTTACAACGAGGAGAAGGTCATTGCGAGAACCATCCGCTCGGTTCTGGCTTCTACCTATCCCAAGCTGCGCGTGATCGTGATCGACGATGGATCTACCGACGACACGCTCCACATCGTCCGGAGTAAGTTCCAAAAAGAAATTACCACCGGCAAACTGACGATACTCACCAAGACCAATTCGGGAAAAGCCGAGGCATTGAACTACGGACTCGAGCATGTAACCGAAGAAATCTTTATCGGCATCGATGCCGACACGGCGATTGCGCGAGAAGCGATCGGCCGGCTGGTACCCCATTTTGCCGACGCCACCATCGGAGCAGTCGCGGGCAATGCCAAAGTGGGAAATCGCGTCAACGTCTGGACTCGCTGGCAGGCGCTCGAATACATCACCAGCCAGAACTTCGATCGCCGCGCCCTCGATCTTCTCGGCTGCGTCACGGTGGTTCCCGGCGCTCTGGGCGCCTGGCGCACGTCGCTAGTGCGCGAGGCCGGAGGCTATCACCTGAACACCGTCGCCGAAGACGCCGACCTGACGATGAACATTCTGCGCACGGGAAAGCGCGTGATCTACGAAGATCGCGCACTTGCGTACACCGAGGCGCCGATGAACGCGAGCGGCCTCATGCGGCAGCGCTTTCGTTGGTCATTCGGAATTCTGCAGGCCGTGTGGAAACATCGCGGCGCGCTGCTGAGCCGCGGCAGCTTTGGATGGTTCGCGCTGCCCAACATTGTGATCTTCCAAATCCTGCTGCCTCTGGTCTCGCCCTTTATCGATGTGATGTTCGTCGTAAGTGCGCTTTGGTATTTGCTCGATAAACACTTCCATCCGTACGCGGCCAATCCCGCGAGTTTCCAGAAGCTGGTGATCTACTTTGTCAGTTTCCTGGTCATCGATTTTTTGGCCTCCTCGCTGGCGTTTGCCCTGGAACGCCGCGAGCCTCACCAGCATGAGGATTACTGGCTGCTGGCGGATATTTGGATTCAGCGCTTCACCTATCGCCAGGTTTTCTCAGTGGTGTTGTTCAAGACGATCAAGCGCGCCATCGACGGCCGCCATTTCTCGTGGGAGAAACTCGAGCGAACCGCCGCGTTGTCCCACAGCGGCGATTGATGATTCTGTATGTCTCGCGTGGATTGTTCGTTCAACTCACTCTGAGAGGCTGTCATCCTGAGCGCCTGTTTTGCGCGAAGGATCTCGGGAGACACAGCAGGCCGAACGAACGGTCTCCGGCTCTCAACCGGAGTTCTCGTAGAAGAGCCGGGATGCTGCCATTCTGTCGTATAGATCCGCGGAGATCCTTCGCGCAACAGCGGCGCTCAGGATGACAGCGTTCAGCTCGTTCACCGATTATGAGGCAGCCTCATGCTTCGAGATCCGTCATTCATAAAAGGCGCCTAAAATGCATTACAATTCGTCCCACTCACATGAACCGTCACATTCTTGTCCTCGCATCGCTTTGTTTATCTCTACCCTGCTGGAGCGCCGATCTCCCATCCAGTTCCGAATTGAAACAACAGGTCAACGCGACTTATCCGCAGATTGAATCACTGTACAAAGATCTGCACGAGCATCCGGAGCTTTCGCTGCATGAGACGCAAACCGCCGCGAAGCTGGCGGCAGCGCTGCGACAGCTTGGCTACGAGGTCACTACTGGCGTGGGCGGCACCGGCGTCGTGGCACTTATGAAGAACGGTTCGGGACGGACCATCATGCTGCGCACCGAACTCGACGCGCTGCCAGTCGAAGAGAAAACTGGATGGCCTTTCGCCAGCCACGTGCACACCAAGGACGACTCCGGCGCGGACGTTTCGGTGATGCACGCCTGTGGACACGACATTCACATGGCTGCGCTGGTTGGAACGGCGAAGATCATGGCGGAAGACCGCAGCTCATGGCACGGCACTCTGATGCTGATCGGGCAGCCCTCGGAAGAGCGCGGTATGGGCGCGAAGGCGATGCTGAACGACGGCCTCTTCACGCGATTCCCAAAACCGGAATTCGCTTTTGCTCTGCACGACGGCAATGGGCTGCCGGCAGGCAAATTAGGTTTTACTCCGGGCTATTCGCTCACGAGCGCCGATTCGGTGAACATCACGATTCACGGCAAAGGCGGGCACGGCGCGATGCCGCAGAGTACGATCGATCCGATCGTCATCGCGGCGCGCACGGTGCTGGCATTGCAGACGATCGTCTCGCGCGAAATCAGCCCGCAGGATCCGGCTGTCGTTACTGTGGGCTCCATTCACGGGGGAACGAAGAACAACATCATTCCCGACGAGGTGAAGCTGCAGCTTACGGTCCGGGCTTACAAGCCGGAAGTGAGGAAGCACATCCTCGATGCGATTGCGAGGATCGCCAAAGCGGAATCGGAGGCAGCGAATGCACCGCAGCCGCCCGACATCCAAATTGTGGACTCGACCCCGTCTGAGTACAACGATCCGCAGCTCACGGAACGAATTGCCGGTGTTCTGCGGCAGCAGTTTGGAAACGACAACGTCACGCAGGGTCAAGGGGGGACAGCGTCTGACGATTTCTCCGAGTTTGGGCGAGCTGGAGTTCCCGAGGCGATGCTGTCGCTAGGCGCCGCCGATCCCGTGAAGTGGGAGCAGGCGAAAAAGACCGGCGTGCCGCTGCCGTCGAATCATTCGCCGTTCTTCGCGCCAGACTACGATCCCACGCTGCACGCGGCGATGCTGGCGGAGGTATCGACCCTGCTGAATTTGTTGCAGTGAGAATTGTCATTCCGAGTCCGCGCAGCGGGCGAGAAATCCCTACCCCTGTAGAGAAATCGTAAGGGTAGGGATTCCTCGCTGCGCTCGGAATGACAATTGCAACTTACCGTCCTCGCTCCGTCGTCGTGTTGATGAAGTTTTCAAAATCCTGTTTCATCTTCGCGTGCGACTTTGAATCCAAATAGACCATGTGCCCGGAGTAGTACTGCGCGTAAGAAATGTTCTTGTGGTAGTCGGGCGAAAGATCGAGATGATCCATGGTGTAGTCGGCGGCGAGGAACGGCGTCGCGAGATCGTAGTAGCCTTCCATCACTAGAACTTTCAGGAACTGATCTTTCACAATCGCCTGGCGCAGCGCGGTGGCGGTATCTGGATAACCGCCGCCGAAGCCGGGAGCGCCGGTCCAGCTCCAGTGGAAGTTGCCCGACTCTCCCGCTGAGGTCCAGTACGGCATATCCACTTTGTAGTTCAGCTCGCGGCGAATGTAATCGTTAAACATCATCGTAAACGGCGGACCAGTTTGGGAACTGGTCGGATCGTAGAACGGCGTATCCATGAATCCGTTGGGATCGGGACCGGTATAGCGTCCGTCGAGCCGACCGACGTGCAGCTTCTGATCGGAGAGCAGATAGTGCGTGAACGTGCGCACGTCAATGCGCAGGTTTGCCCACTCGATGATCTCTTTGCTCAGCCCGGTATAGCGAGCGAGCTTATCGACGATGTTGGCGCGCTCCTGCGGCGACAGCGCATCGCCTTTGTTGAGCGCTGCCCAGTATTCGCCGAGCGCCCAGTCGCGCACCTCCTGCCGCGTTTTGTTCATATCCTGCATGAGGTCGGGTGCGAGCTTGTGATGGTATGCCGCGATCATCGTGTAGCTGGGCAGAATCAAGGGATACGGCACGTCGTTGGTCTTCGCGAACTCCAGCGTCTCAAAACTCAGCACGGTCGAGAGCAGAACGATGCCATTGAAGTTGATGCCCTTATCGGCAAGATAGCCGGCGATACCCGCCGAGCGGGTCGTGCCGTAGCTCTCGCCAAAAAGGTAGAGTGGGGAGGACCAGCGTTCGTAGCGCGAGATGTACATGCGGATGAACTCGCCGAAGGCTTCGATATCGCCGCGCAGGTTCCAGAACTTGCGCGCGGCGGCGTTGTCGGCGGGCCGACTGTAGCCGGTGCCGATTGCGTCGACCATCACGATGTCCGTCTTGTCGAGCGGCGAGTCCTGGTTGTCTTGCAGACGATAGGGAGACTGCGGCAGCCATCCTTCCGGCTGCAACACCACAGTACGCGGTCCCAGTGCACCCATGTGCAGCCAGATCGACGCCGAACCAGGTCCACCGTTATAAGCGAAGGTCACTGGCCGGGTGGCGGGATCTGCGCCGTCGAGCGTGTACGCGACGAAGAACATCTCAGCTTCGGTTTTGCCGTTATCGGCATTCTTGATCGGCAGGCGTCCGGCAGTGGCGGTGTAGTGCAGCTCGTGTCCGTTCAGACGAATCGTGTGGTGCGTTTCGACCGGAGGCACTTCGGTCATGTCGAAGTGCATCGGCGTCATCGGCTGTTGGCCCTCGGCTCCAGGCGCCTGGCGTTCCGGCTGCTCCGGACGCTCTTCGGCGCGCTCCGGCTGTGGCGGACGAGAAGTTTTAGGTTCTTGCGTTTGTGTCGGCTGCTCGGTTGGCTGTTGTGCCGGAGGGGTGGTCGGCGGCGGGGTCTTTTGCACTCGCCGGCTGGGCGGATTTTGTTGTTGGGCAAAACAGCAGAAGGAGATAAGCAAAGCAACGGCGAGAAGAATTCTTCTCATCAATAACACCTCGCAAATAGAGAGCTGATTTCAGAAAACTGGGAATTGTAACAGCTAGCTGCGAAGCTGAACGGAACCACCTGCGGTAGGGGTGGCGATCTTTCTCAGAGTCGGGCAAAATCCTCATACAATCGTTGTTCCAGTGCCATCCACGTACAAATGCATCGCGGGATTCCTCGCCGCTTGTTCCGCCGCGTTGCTTGCTTTCGGGCTCCAAACAGGCTACGGCAACGCGCCATTGCCATCCAAGCCAACGTTCTACAAAGACGTTGTCCCCATCCTCCAGCAACACTGTCAAACTTGCCATCGCGCCGGCGAGATCGCGCCGATGCCGCTAGTCACATATCGTGACACGAAGCCATACGCCAGGCAGATCGAGAAGATGGTCAGCACGCGGCAGATGCCACCGTGGTTCGCCGATCCGAGATTCGGCAAGTTCTCGAACGATCCTTCATTAACGCCAGAGCAGATTGCGACGCTCGTCCGCTGGGTTGACTCAGGCGCAACCGGGGGCAATCCAGCCGATGCTCCTCCTCCGCGCCATTGGACGAACGGTTGGAATATCCCAAAGCCGGACGCGATCGTCACAATGCCGAAGCCGGTCATGATCCCGGCGCAGGGACACGTGGAATACACCTACGAGATCGTGCCGACAGGGTTCAAGCAGGACAAATGGGTGCAGATGTCAGAGATTCGTCCGAGCAGCCGCGCGCATGTGCACCATGCCGTGGTGTACATCCGTCCGCCGGGATCAAGCTGGTTGCGCGATGCTCCCGTCGGCGTTCCGTTTACGCCGTCCGGCATGAGCACCGATGCTGATTTGCAGCAAGCGCTGTTCACCGACAGCGACATGCTTCTCGTGTACGCGCCAGGAAGTTCGCCTGACCAGTGGCCCGACGGAATGGCGAAATTTATTCCCGCAGGTTCCGATCTCGTGTTTCAAATGCACTACACGACCAATGGCCATCCGGCCACCGATCAGACCAGCATGGGACTGGTCTTTGCCAAACAAGCGCCACAACAGCGCGTGCTCACTCTTCAACTAACGAATCACAGTTTCGTGATCCCGCCGGAGGCAGACAATTTTCGCGTGGAAGTATTCGGAACGTTACCTGGTGATGCGACGCTGTTGAGTTTTTTCCCCCACATGCACCTGCGCGGCAAAGCGTTCGAGTACGATCTGGTGCACGACGATGGAACGGCAGAGACTCTGTTACGCGTGAACTACAACTTCCATTGGCAAATGAGCTATCGGCTGGCGCAGCCGCGATTCCTCAAAGCCGGGTCGAAACTGAGAGCGATCGCCTGGTTCGATAATTCAAATAACAATCCGCACAATCCCAATCCGGAACAGACGGTCCGCTGGGGCGGACAAACAGATGAAGAGATGATGGTCGGATTCTTCGATATCGCCATCCCGGCGAATCTGGACAAATGGAGTTACTTTGCGCAGCGGAGGAAGCAGTAGTTGTGCAAACTTTGCGGAGAAGACTACGCGCGATTTACGTGCGTGGCGCGGCGCCACTTTCCATGCAGCCAGACGAGAATGCCAATGGCGCAAATTTCTAATGGGCCGGACTTTAAGTACACAGCGGTGAATCCCTGCGCCCAATCATGCGCAACGTAGGTGCCGTGATACACAGCCCAGCCGATGCCGGCAGCGGCGATCAGGCTTCCGGCGCGTTCTTCGATCCAACATTTCATAGAGGCAAACTTGGCGTTGTTGCCATTATGATGGCAGTGCATCCCGCCGTCTTGATTACGAATGTAATCTTGTCCGGCGGCAGCGGTAATCACCGCGTATAATCTGCTGTTCTTTCTCCTGCCGCCCATGCTCCGTCCTCAATTCAAGGAGTTTCAAGCTCTTTCCCGCCATGCCACGCTCGTGCCGGTGGTCAAAACCGTTATGGCGGATTTGTTAACGCCGGTATCGGCGTTCTTGAGCATCGCTTCGGGCGAGCCGGAGGCATTCCTTCTCGAATCGGTGGAACGTGGCGAGCGCATTGGACGGTACACCTTTTTAGGAGTGCGGCCCTATGCCGTTCTGGAGGCTCGCGGAGAGCAAATTTCCCTTCGCCGTGGTCGCAATGTCGAGCGCAGCACCGGAAAACTTTTTGACGCGATCTCGAGCATCCTCCGTGAACATCGTGTGGCCACGCTTCCCGATCTCCCGCCATTCACAGGCGGAGCGGTAGGATTCGTTGCCTACGATGCCGTGCGCCAGCTCGAGCGTCTGCCGGAAAAGGCGAAGAACGATCTGAAGGTGCCCGATTGCATTCTTATGTTTTTCGATCGCGTGCTGGCCTTCGACCACCTGCGTAAGCAGATTCACATTATGGCCGTCGCGAATGTGCGTGACGAGTCGCCGAAGCTCGCCTACGAACGAGCTTTGAAGGACATCACCGCGCTCGAACGTAAACTCGCGCGCGGAGTTCCCCGCCGAGTTCACCGTTCACACAAGCAGGAGTATCGACTCAAAGAGACCACCGGCCGTAATGCGTTCCTGAAGAGCATTCTTCAGGCCAAGGAATACATTCGCGCCGGTGACGCCTTTCAGATCGTGCTCTCACAGCGGATGGAACTTGAGCCGGGCGTGCCCCCATTTGAAATCTATCGCGCGCTGCGCATGATCAATCCGTCGCCGTATCTCTATTTTCTGCAAAGCAGGAACCTGCAGTTGCTCGGCTCGTCGCCCGAGATGCTGGTGCGCGTCACCGGACAAAAGCTGGAGTATCGCCCGATCGCCGGCACCAAGCCGCGCAGCCTCGATCCGGAAGAAGATCGCCGTTGGGAGCAGGAGCTGCGGGAAGACGAGAAGGAGCGCGCCGAGCACGTGATGCTCGTCGATCTGGGGCGAAATGACCTGGGACGAGTGAGCGAGTACGGCTCCGTCCAGGTGAAGGACTTCATGTTCGTCGAGCGCTACTCGCACGTGATGCATCTCGTCTCGGCGATCGAGGGCAAGCTGCGTCCCGACTGCCATGCTATCGATGCTTTTGCCGCCGCATTTCCCGCCGGCACTCTGACCGGCGCTCCCAAAGTGCGCGCGATGCAGATCATCGACGAACTGGAGCCCGTGCGGCGCAGCATTTACGGCGGTGCCGTGCTGTATGCCGACTTTGCGGGCAATCTCGATTCTTGTATTGCCATCCGCACGATGTGGGTCCAGGGGCGCCGCGCCTACCTGCAAGCCGGCGCCGGCATCGTCGCCGATTCCGTTCCCGAAATGGAATATCAGGAGTGCCTCAACAAAGCTAAAGCGCTTCTTCGCGCTGTTGGGATGGCCAGGAATTACGAGTAGCGGCTGCTAAGCTGCCGAGCTTCTAAGCTGCTAAGCTAAAGCCATTCTGCTCGAACTCAGAAGCTTAGCCGCTTAGCAGCTGCTTCCATGATCTTCGTCCTCGACAACTACGATTCCTTCACCTTCAATCTCGTCCAATACATTGGCGAGACCGGCGAGGAAGTCGTCGTGCGTCGCAACGATCAGGTGACGATTCAGGAGATCGAACGCCTACGGCCTCGACGTATCGTGATCTCGCCCGGACCGTGCACGCCGCAAGAAGCCGGCATTTCGCTCGATCTGATCCGTCAGCTGGCGGGAAAGATTCCCATTTTGGGAGTTTGTCTTGGACACCAGGCAATCGGAGCCGCGTTCGGCGGACGCGTGATTCGATCCGGCAGGATCATGCATGGCAAGACCAGCCTGGTGCAGCACGACGGACGCACGATCTTCCGAGGACTGGAATCGCCGATGGTCGCCAATCGCTATCATTCCCTGATCGTCGAAGAAAACAGTCTGCCGGATGAGTTGGAAGTCTCTGCGCACAGCGAAGAGGATGGCAAGAGTGTGATTATGGGCCTACGCCATCGTCAGTTCCCCGTCGAAGGCGTCCAGTTCCATCCCGAAAGCGTGCTTACGCCCAGCGGCGCCAAGCTGATCCGCAACTTTCTGCAATGAGAGCTCTCCACCGACACTCTGCCGCGGAACTTGCGCGCATGATCCGCACTCGCGAAGTTTCGCCGGTCGAGGTGGTACGGGCGCACCTCGAGCGCATCGCCGAAATCAATCCGTCGCTCAATGCCTTCATCGAGCTCCGCTCCGATGCGGCCCTTCAAGAAGCTCGGCAGGCGGAGGCTTCTGTCCTGCGTGGCGAGAGCGTGGGTCCGCTGCACGGAGTTCCCATCAGTATCAAAAGCTCCATTGCCGTTGCCGGATTGAAGCACGAATGCGGCAGCCGCACGCGCGCCGGACTTGTTGCCAAAGAAGACGCCGTCCTCGTGCAGCGGTTGAAGCATGCGGGGACCATTATTCTCGGCAACACCAACGTTCCCGAGATGCTGATGGCATACGAAACGGACAACCCACTCTATGGACGAACCAACCATCCGCTTGATCCGAAGCGTACACCCGGCGGTTCCAGCGGAGGCGAAGCCGCCGCCATCGCCGCCGGTCTGGTCGCCGCCGGAATCGGCAGCGATGGAGGCGGATCGATTCGCGTTCCCGCGCATTTCTGTGGCATCTGCGGACTCAAGCCGACTCCGGGCCGCATTCCCGCCACAGGACACTGGCCGGAGAGCCTCGGACCCTTTGCCCTGCTCGGGGTTGTCGGTCCGATGGCGCGTACCGTGGAAGATGTTGAGCTGATATTCCGCGTGGTTGCGGGATTCGATGCCGGCGATACCTCGTCCTCTCCAGTCCCGATTCGGGAAACGGGAGACCTGGACGGATCTTCCCTGACCATCGGCGTAATTGAGGAAGAAGATTCGGCGCCGGTTACCCCGGAAACCCGGTCCGCTGTTCGCCAGGCGGCGGAGCTGTTGCGGGCTGCCGGTTATCGGGTAGAACGATTTTCGACCGACATCCTGCGCGAAGTCCGCGAACATTGGTGGACGCTCTTCGTCCGGCTCGCCGCCGAGATTCTCGTTCCGGCATTTGCCGGACGCGAAGCGGAGACAAGCACCATTCTCACCTACTCCGATCGTCCGCCAACCAAAGACGACCTACTGCAAGCCTGGTTTCGTCGCGACGAACTGCGGCTGCGCCTGATGAAAGAGATGGCCAGTTTTCCGATTCTGCTTTGTCCTGTGTGCTCGGTTCCCGCATTTTGTCACGGCGAGCGCGAGTGGACCATTTCGGGAAAGCGCGTGAACTACATGGACGCGATGAGCTATACGCAATGGTTCAACCTGCTCGGCAATCCTGCGGTCGTGGTGTCCACAGCCGGATCTCAAGAAGGCCTGCCGATCGCCGTGCAGATCGTTACGCAGCCTTTCGCAGAAGAACTTGGGCTCAAGATCGCGCGTACGCTCGAAGATGCTCTGGGAGGAAGATCGGGAACCTAGCCTCTACTCGACGGTCACGGATTTTGCCAGGTTGCGCGGCTGATCTACGTCGCATCCGCGACGCACAGCGATGTGGTATGCCAGCAATTGCAGAGGAACCACTTCCAGGATCGGCAGCAGCAGCTCTGGCGCTTCGGGTACATAGAGCACGTGCTGCGCGGACTCGCGAATCTCCTTATCGCCTTCAGTAGCGATCGCGATTACTCTGCCCGAACGCGCCGTCACTTCCTGAATATTGGAGATCGTCTTTTCGTAACGCAGAACGGAATCCGGATCTTTAGGATCGCGCGTCGCCAGCACGACCACAGGCAGGTTCTCGTCGATCAGTGCATTCGGGCCATGCTTCATCTCTCCGGCAGGATAGCCCTCGGCGTGAATGTAACTGATCTCTTTCAGCTTCAGGGCTCCCTCAAGCGCGATGGGATAGTGAATGCCGCGGCCGAGGAAGAGAAAGTCTTGTGAGCGCTGATACTGCTGCGCAAGCGCTGCACAGGATTCGTCGTGGTTGAGGATTGCTTCGAGCTTGCCGGGAAGCCGAGTGAGTTCATTCATCAGATCGAGCGACTGCTGCTCGCTGATTGCGTTTCGCCGCTGCGCGAGGAATAGGGCAAAGAGGAATAGCGCAGTGAGCTGCGCGGTGAAAGCCTTTGTCGAAGCCACGCCAATTTCCGGTCCTGCGTGCGTGTAGATCGTCCCCGAAGACTCGCGCGCGATCATCGCGCCAACGACGTTGCAAATGGCCAGCGTCCTCGAGCCCTTAGCTTTCGCCTCGCGCTGCGCCGCAATCGTGTCTGCCGTCTCGCCGGATTGCGTGATCAGCAGCGTGAGCGCATCCGGTCCCGTTATGGGATCGCGATAGCGATACTCGCTGGCGTAATCTACCTCCACCGGCACACGCGCCAGGCGTTCGATCATGAACTTGCCCGCGAGTCCAGCATGCCAGCTGGTGCCGCATGCAGCAATGTTGATCTTCGACGCGCGGCGAAATTCTTCTTCCGTGACCTCCATCTCTTCGAGAAAAATCCTGCCGGTGGCCTGCGACACGCGACCTAACGTCGTGTCGCGCACGGCGCGCGGCTGCTCATAAATTTCCTTGAGCATGAAATGCTTGAAGCCGCCCTTTTCCGCCTGAATCGGATCCCATGTGACGCGCTGCACCTGCCGCTGAATCGGTTGCGCGTCAAAGTCCGTGAGCTGAACGCCTTGCGGCGTGATGATGGCAAGATCGCCGTCATGCAGAAAGAAAAGATCGCGCGTGTGATGCAGGATCGCCGGAATGTCGGAGGCAACAAAGTATTCGTCTTTGCCCATGCCGACCACCGCAGGCGGACCGTTGCGGGCCGCGACAATCTTGTTCGGTTCGTCCGCACTGATCACAACTAACGCGAACACTCCCGAGAGCTGCTTGACCGTTTTGCGGACCGCATCTTCCAGCGATGGACGCTTGCCGTTGCCGGTTTTCAGCGCCGCTTCAATCAGGTGCGCGATCACTTCCGTGTCGGTCTCGGTCGTGAAGCGATGGCCTTCGTCGATGAGCAGCTTCTTCAGCGAGAGATAGTTTTCGACGATGCCGTTGTGCACCACGACAACCTTACCGGTGCAGTCGCGATGAGGATGGGCATTCTCCTCCGTCGGACGTCCGTGCGTGGCCCAGCGCGTGTGGCCGATGCCGTAGCTGCCGTCGAGCGGCTTCTGCCGAATCGCCTCTTCAAGATTTCGGAGCTTCCCCTGTGCGCGCCGGACCTGAAGGCCTTCTCCGTTGCCGGCCACGGCTATGCCCGCGGAGTCGTATCCGCGATATTCCAGCTTGCGCAGCCCCTCAATAATCACAGGCACTACGCTCTTTTGTCCTACATAGCCAACGATGCCGCACATACCAACAGAATCCTTTGCCTTCGAAATAGCCGGTGAATCTAGAAAAAGAGGATGCAGGCTGCTGCTCAGGAGCTTACCCGAAAACGGGATGAACCCGGCAGTTACTTTGGAATTCGCTGCCCTGTGGGGGTAGGACAACGCGTCGCACCGACGCTCACTCCTCAATCTTGTAAGAAAACTCCTCGATGACCGGATTGGTCAACACTTCGCGCGCGATCCGTTCAATTTCGCCTTTGGCGTTTTCCCGCGCCATCCCCGGTTCCAGCGTCAGCACGAAATACTTGCCTTGGCGCACGTCGTCGACTCCGCGATAGTTCATCTTGCGCAGAGCGCCCTGGATCGTCTTTCCCTGCGGATCGAGAACTGTGGTCTTGAGCGTGACGTAAACGTAGGCTTTCACAGGTTATAGGTTACAGGGAACAGGTCAGCAATGCTTGTCATTCCGAGCCTAGCGAGGAATCCCCTACCCTCTCGATGTATTTATAGGGTAGGGATTCCTCTTCCGCTGCGCGGATTCGGAACGACAAAGCCTTAAAGAATTTCCCGGCTCTCTCCCACGCGCCGCGTCACTCTCTCACGATCAAGATATTCGAGTAGCGGGATTGCATACTTGCGGCTGAGGCCGGTCAGGTCTTTGAAGTGCGCGACATCGATCTGAGAGCTCTTCGTTTTTTGCGAAACGACGGTTTGGCGCAAGCTCTCCAACGCTCTGCGGTGGAAGACCAGATCGTCGCTCAACTTCACCAGCGCGCCTTCTCGCAGCAGCAGAGTCATAATCTTTTGACTACGCGTGCGATCGATCGGCAAGGACGCGAGCACATCCTTCAGTAATGGGACTCGGAGTCCGGCAGATGAGAACGCCTGCTCAATCGTCCTTCTTGCCCGCTCTTCTTCGGGATTCAAACTTACACCCGAGCCGGCAAGGCGCACCTGCTCGCCGGCGACCTCGATCTTTTTTCCGTTCGAAAGTTGCTGGAGTAAATAGCCGAACACTTCAGGATCGAGATCCTCGCGCTCCCGCAGCGATTCTTTGCTGATGCCGCCCACCAGCGGGTTGTTCTTGTGAAATGCGGCTACATCGTCGAGCAGCCTCTTCGCCGCGCTCTCCACGGCTGCTTTCGCCAGCGCAACGTCGCCGGCGATCACCACGCGACCTGCACGCGCCAAGTTCTGCAAGGCAGAATCAATATCAGACCTGCGCAATCCCATTTCCTTAATCGCATTCGTGACGTTCAGGCCATCGATCCCGCGCCGTTCGATGCGCAGATTAAGACGTTCATCGTTATTCCTGACATCCTCCAGCTTGTGAAGGAACTCGCGGGCATTTGCGGATTGTGCGGCCGTTCTCTTGAGAGGAAAAGCGTCGATAACCATGCCTCCGCCGATCGTGATCACCGGAGAAAATTGGCGGATGATGAAGCGGTCTCCGGGAACAGGGACCAGCGGCTCCTCCGGACGCAACTGCGCCAACATACTCCCGCCCGGCTCGAGCTGCTTGCCTTCGAGCAGACGAACCTGCGCTACAGTCTCGGCGGCGAAATGATGCAGATGCACGCGAGCGAGATCTTTGAGCGGCTTTGCGCTCTTGAGCAGATGCAGGCGAACATCGATCTGCCGCGACGGGTGAAGCGCTCCGGGTTGCGTGAGCATCATGCCACGAGCCAGTTCATCCGTGTCCACGCCGGCAAGATTGATCGCGGTTCGTTCGCCGGCTTTCGCCTGTTCGGTTGCACGGCCGTGGACTTGCACACCCCGTGTGCGTACGTGCCGCCCTGAGGGATGAACCTCCAATTCCTGTTCGCGCCGAATGGCTCCTGAAATCAGCGTCCCTGTAACAACCGTGCCAAAGCCCTTCATGATGAACGCGCGATCGACCGGCAAACGCGGCAGCGCCATGGAATCTCTTGCGGTTACTTCCAGCGCGGCGCGCGCCAGCTCGAGCTTGAGTTGCTCGATGCCATCGCCCCGGACCGCACTTACCGGCACAATCGGCGTTCGCTGCGGATCGAGAAATGAGCCGCGCAAAAATTCATCGACTTCGAGGCGCGCGAGCTCCAGAGTTTCTGCGTCGACAGCGTCGGCTTTCGTGAGAGCGACGATGCCGCGCCGAATCGAGAGCAAGCTGCAGATATCGAAATGCTCGCGCGTCTGCGGCTTGATACCTTCATCAGCGGCGATGACCAGCAGGACAATGTCAATCCCACCAACCCCGGCGAGCATGTTGCGAACAAATCGTTCGTGTCCCGGAACATCGACAAACCCGAGGCGAAGATTTTCGCCATTCGCAGCCGTCAGTTCCAAATTGGCAAAGCCGAGATCAATCGTGATCCCGCGCCGCTTCTCTTCTTCCAGCCGATCAGCATCAATGCCGGTGAGCGCCTTCACCAGCGTCGTCTTCCCATGATCGATATGCCCAGCCGTGCCGATAACGACGGATTTCATGCTCGACTAGTCTAAAGGCTTTCACCACGGAGACACGGAGGACACGGAGGAAAGCCTTGGGGTGAACACGAAGGAAGTGATGGATTTTAATTACAGAGTTTCAAAATACCCTCATCGCTCAATTCATACTCTGTCCCTCAATTAATACTTTGTCATCCTGAGCGAGGGCGAACGCCCGAGTCGAAGGACCCCGGCGATCTATCTCGCCAGAAGTGCCGATCTAAGTTTTGGAAAGATACCGGATTTGCTGTGCTGATTCCGCGCCAAAGCCTGAAGAGCATACAAGCATTGGCATCCTTGGGGTCCTTCGATTCGGGCGTTCGCCCTCACTCAGGATGACAACAGTTGCGACTTCAGCACCTCTGATCGAATGGCGCTCCGTGCTCTCCGTGACCTCCGTGTTAAAAGCCTTTGACTTTCTATCGGACGGAATCGCTGATCAGTACGCGGTTGTTTTCGAGCAATGTGCCGGTTGCGTGGTCGAACGCGGCAAGCGCTACTTTGTAGCTGATCTGCGCTTGCACGTAGCTTTGCTCGGCCTGTTCGAGTGTGTTTTGCGCGTCGAGGACGAAGAAGATCGTCTCTGCACCGAGTTCATATTTCCGTTGCTCTGCCTGGAGAGACTTTTTCGCCAGATCGCGAGCTTCAGCGGCGGCAGTCACCGAGAGCTGGCTGACTTCGAGCTGATGCACGGCGTCGCGCACCTGCTCGGAGATCGCCTGCTGCCGGGAGCGAAGTTGATAAAGATCGCCGCGCTTGGAGACCAGAGCGGAACCGAGATCGGCTTCAGCCTGATGGTTCTTGATGGGCAGACGAAGATTCAGGCCCACGCTGTAAGTAGGAAAGCCGAAGCCGCCAACCTGACCGAGCGCGTCGAGCAGTCCACCCTGGGAGACCACAACCGGCGCGCCACTAGTGGTGTCGATCACGTTGCCCCCGATGCCGTTCGATGTGTACAACCCAGTCACGCTGACGTCGGGCTGCAGCTCGTTGTGCGCGAGGAAGACGCTGGTATCGTCGTTCGCCAGTTGCTGACGTACAGCGTCAAGCTCCGGTCGCTTGCTCAACGCAGTCGAAATAGCGACAGCAATATCCGGCGCGGTCTCGGGCTTGGCATCAGTATCTGCGCTCTCGGTTAGATCGATGTCCAGCGCGCCCGCGCGCGAATCAAGGTCGGCTCCGATCGTGCGGCGGAACTGGTCTTCGAGCGGCTTGACCGCGTATTCCGCCTGGATCACCTGCAGCTTGCGCTGCGCGACGGTGGCTTCGTCACGATAAATGTCGAGCGGCGACAGCGCTCCTAGCTCCAGCGCGCGCTTGTCGTGGTTGTAGGACTGCTCAGCCAGAGCGAGCGAGTCTTTGACTACAGCAAGATTCTTCTGCGCCTGAACGAGATTCCAGTACTGCGTGATCACGCTCAAAATCGAGTCGTTGAGCTGGGTCTCAAAGTTCGCGCGGGATTGTTTTACATTTCGTTGCGCGATCAGGATCGGCCCATGATTCACGAGGTACCCGCGTCCGCGCAGCAAGTGTTGTGTGAAGCTGAACGTTGCGCCGGAGGTGAAGGACGGATTGAACAGCGCAAAGGTGCTGTTGGTTGTCGAACGATCGGTGTTGAAATTGATATTGAAGTTCGTTCCAGTTTGGAACAACTGCGAGAATCCGAAGCTGGACTGCTGATCGAGCTGGCTTAAAGTCTGCGCGCCCTGCAAGGCAGAAGTCGTAGGCGAGGTCGAGCGCGTAGGAAGAAAACTCGCCGTCAGTGTAGGGTCAAAAGCGGAACGGGCACGCGCGATCCCAAATTCGGATTGCTGAGACTGAGCTTGCGCAATGCGCACATCCGTGTTGTTGAGCAGCATCAGGCGAACCGCGTCCTGGAGCTTGAGCGTGAGCTTGCCGTTGACGACGTACTCATCGAGCGACTGTGGACCCGGCAATTGCGTGGGCACCGCGGGGAAGCGGTACAGGCGCTGAAAGTAGTCGGGTGCGGGAAAGGTTTGGGCGGCCGCGAGAGGGGCGAGGGTGCCGAAGAGGAGCAACGTTGCGATTAGGTGTTTCATTCTCAATTTCCAAAAAAAAACTAATGCGTTGTCATCCTGAGCGCGCCTTTTGCGCGAAGGATCTTGCGGTTGCTTTTGGTTTTCTTGCGGCCAATGAGGAATCAACGGCAATTGCAAAAACAACAGCAACCCCAACAGCAACCACAAGGTCCTTCGCGCAAAAGGTGCGCTCAGGATGACAAGGCAAGGGCGACGATAGCGGCCCTTATTCGTACCGAATCGCCTCCACCGGATCGAGCTTCGCGGCTTTCATCGCCGGATAGAGTCCGAAGATCAATCCCACGGAAACCGAAAACGCGAACGACAGCACGATCGAGCTGATGCTGGTCACTGTGGACCAGCCGGCCAGAATCGCAATCGTCTTCGACATACTCATGCCCAGTGCAATCCCCAGCATTCCGCCGACAAACGAAATCAGTGTGGCTTCGACCAGGAATTGACGCACCACATCGCTGCGGCGCGCGCCGATGGCGCGACGTACGCCAATCTCCCGCGTGCGCTCGAGGATGTTGGCCAGCATGATGTTCATGATTCCGATGCCGCCGACCAGCAGCGAAATCGAAGCGATCGCGACCATGACGAGATTGAAGACGCGCTGTGTGCGCCTCTGCTCGGCCAGCAGTTCCGCCGGAACCATGATGCTGAAGTCTGGCGTGGCGTGATGCGAAACATTCAGGACGCCGCGCACTACTTCGGCAGTCGACGGGCTCTCATCCGCTGAGCCGAGTTGGAGATAGATGCCGTCGATCTCATCGCGCAGATCGCTCTTGGAATCTTCCATGCGCAGCATCGCCGACGTCAGCGGGATGTAGATGAGGTTGTTCAGGTCCTGGGTCGAGACTCCCTCAATCGGACCTCCGGAACTCATCTGCGGGCCGACCACGCCGATCACATGCAGCCACTGCTCGTTGACCTTGATGTACTTGCCGATCGCCGGATCCTGTCCAAAGAGCGCCGCCTTCGCCGCTTCACCCAACACGGCAACCGGTGCGGCGATTCCCGTTTCGTGATCGTCAAAGAACCTTCCCGCGACCACACGCAGCCCGGCGATCTGCTTGTAGCTGGGATTCACGCCATAGACGACCGGCATGTCTCCCTGCACCTTCGGCAGCAGCTTCACGGGCGTGAAGCGCTTGCGCGGCGTAGAGGCGACCACGTCGCTAGTCGTCGCGGTGATTACGCGGTAATCCTGAAGCGTTAGACCAGGCGAGGTTTTGCGCACCTGCTGTAAGTCCTGCCACGAATCCGATTCATGCGCTTCGACGATCAGGTTGCGCACGCCGAGTTGCTCGATGAAAGCCATCGCCTGCTGGCGTGCGCCGGCGCCGATCGAGAGCATCGCGATCACCGCAGCGACGCCGAAGATCATGCCCAGCATCGTCAGCAGCGAGCGCAGCTTATGCAGCAGAAGATTCTGGAAGCCGAGTCCCAAATCGGGAAGATAGCGCTCTTTGAATTGCGCGATCCGAGCGATAGGACTGGAAGCGGCATTCATTGCATAGCTCCACTCGCCAGCGCGGACGTGGGCTTCGAGCTCGACTTCTCTTTCAGCGTGGGATCGACGATTGCGACTTCCGTGCCCTCCGGCAGTCCTTCAATCACGGCGCGCGATTCGGTCCGGTACTTGACCTTGATGGCTTCCGGAGCAAAATCGCCGCCGTTCTTCACATACACAATTTGCTTGCCGTCTTTTTGGAACACCGACTGTGCTGGCAAGTAGAGCACTCCTTTGAGATTGTTTCCGTTGACCTTCACCAGCGCGGAAATTCCCGGGCGCAGATCGGGCGAACTTTTGTCCAGAACAAATCGCGCCTGAAATGTTCCGGCGGAATTGTTGCTCCAGCGCTCGCGGGAGACCTGGGAAGCCACATCCTTCACTTTGGCCGGAAGCAAATCGCGAGGATGCGCATCCACGAGCACTTCTGCGGTTTCACTCGGCGCAATGTTGGAGCGGTCGGCCTCGTTCACTTTGCCGACAACTTCCATCTGGCTCATGTCGATCACTTCGGCGATCATGCGGCCGGACTGCACGAGATCGCCGGCGTGATAGTCGGGCACGACCATGCCCGGCATGAAGAACCCGCCAGTGGCGTCGCGATTTTCCTTCACCGTGACCAAACCGTTCATTGAAGACTTCAACGTCATGTTGTCAATGTTCTGGTTGGCTACTTTGATCTGGAGGGTGGCAGCATTGCGCTTCTCGACCAGCACCTTGATGCCCGCTTCGCCGGATAATGCGCGCGACTTTACGTCTTGCTCCAGCTGCGCGAGCTTGCGCTTGGCTTCCTGCAGAGCCAGGTTGTTCTTCTGCGCGTCGATGGCGCTGAGTAATTCGTTCTTCTGGACGTCGAGCTCGGCGCGCCGAACGTCAAAGCGCGCGGTGAGCAGCGCGGTTTCATCCTGTGCCGCCTGCACATCGGCGTCGTCTTTGGCTTTGAGGATGTCCTGCTCGGCTTGCTTGAATTGCGACTCGGCTTGCGCCAGGTTGTACTCCTGCTCGCTGGGATCGAACTGGATCACCGTCTCGCCGGCTTTCACCGGCGTGCCGGTCGTGAGCATAGAGACGATCTGCAGCGTGCCGTTCACCTGCGGCGCCATCAGCGGAGCGCTGTGCGGCGCGCGCAGCTCGCCGGCGGTGTACACCACCATTTGCACGTCGCCGCGCTCTACGCGGACAGTGGGGATCGGCTTCTCTCCGGTGGTGAATTCGCGCGAGGCAGCCAGGATGCCGCGTCCGATCAGGACCGCAGCGATGACAACGATCACGCCGGCGATGATTTTGCCTTTCTTCATTTCGCCGCCGCGACCTCCGTCGGATCTTTCAACGCGACGTGCTCGCCCGGCTCAATGCCGGCGAGGATCTGCGCCGTGTCGGAGCCGCGATGTCCTAACCGCACCGTGCGCGCTTCGAACTTGCGACCGTCTTCCACGTAAACAACCGAAGCGCCGTTCCTGGAGAAAACCGCCTTGCTCGGCACCAGGATTGAATCGGGAATGCGGTTGACCGCAATGCGCGCCGTACACTTCATGCCCGGACGAATGCGCGGATCGGTCTTATCGATCTGCGCGTCGAGCATAAAGTTTTTCATCGGCGGCCAATTGGAAAAATCGAGCTTGGCCAGCGTGCTGATCTCTGAGACATGCGCCTTGAAATCCGTGTCCGGTACCGCCTCCACGTGCACGGTGACCGGCTGACCTTCGTTGAGCCGCCCGCGATCGGCTTCTTCGAGACGCGCTTCAAAACGAATGGAACTCAAATCCGGCAATTCGGCAATAGCCGTGCCCGGCCAAGTGTGGTCGCCTTCGCGAAAGTCCGGCGCGTTCGGCCCCCAGTTCACCGCGCGATAATTGGGCAATAGATTCACTACCCCATCGGAAGGCGCGCGCAACGTGAGCAGCTCGATCTCGTGCTCGGTGAGCCGCACGTCGAACAGCGCTTTGTCGCGGGCTTTTTCTTTCTCAGCAACATCGGCGGAGGAGCCGAGCTTGCCGGAATCCAGTTTCACCTGCGATTCGCGATACTTTTCCTGCGTATCCGCCAGTGTGAGTTTGTTCTTCTCGCCGTCAATGGCTGAGAGGATCTCCGCCTTGCTGGCGTCGAGACGCGCGCTCTCGACGTTGAACTTGGCATTGAGCGAATCGGTGAGATTCTGCTCTTCCGTCATGTGCTCCTGCGCCTGCTGCTGATGGATCGTCGCTTCCGCCGAGGCCAAGTCCGTGCGCTTCTGTTCGAGTTGACGCTGCAGCGTGGTCGGATCGAACTGCACGACCACATCACCCTTCTTCACCGCCGTGCCGGTGTGCGCGATCTTAATGATCTGCAGGTCGCCGGCGCCCGAGGGCGCAATCAGCGTTCGCGTGGAGAGCGCTTTGATCTCTCCGCGCAGTTCGAGGTAATCGACGAACTCTCCGCGATGCACTTCTGCAACCGGAATGGACGAAACTTCCGCGCGCCCGCTGCGCACGGCAAAGAAGCCGATGGTCGCAACGATGGCGACACTCAGCAACCCCACCAACCAGCGTTTGCGGACGAAGGAGCGGATCATGGATTCACGTTGCGCAGCACGCGCGTGCCTTCCGCCAAACTGGCCGCGGCAATGACGGCTTGCGTATCGTTCTCGTCGTCTACCTTCACAGACTCTCGCGAGTACTCGCGACCATCCCAGGCCATCACGTAATCATCGCTGCCGGATTCGAGGACGGCGTCGCGCGGAACCGTCAGCACACCGGGCTTGCTATCGATCTGCACATCGAGCGACGCCGAAAGATCGGGCATGAGCCGCGGGTCGGAACCATCAATTGAGAACAGCACAGCAAACGTGCGCACCTTCTCCGATAGCCCGCTCGTGGTGCCGATGGCGGCGATGCGCTCGACTTGCCCGGTGAACGACAGATCCGGGTAAGCGTCGAGGCCGACGTGAACTTTTTGTCCGACCTGCAGCAGCGAGATGTCCGCCTGGTTCACGCGCGCGCGCGCCTGCATGGCGCTGGAGTTCACGATCTGCATGAAGGGCTGGCCAGCGCGAATTTGATCGCCTTCCTGCACCTCGCCCATCTGTCCGCCTTTCCAGATCGAGTTCAGCACGACGATGCCGTCGATCGGTGCGTGAATTTCCAATTTCTGCGTGTTGTTGCGGGCGAAGTCCATCGCCTCGCGCGCGCGGTCGCGCTGGATTTCCAGCGACTTTAGCTCGGCCGCCGCCGACTTGCGCTTCAAGTCAAAAGTCTTCTTGAGTTGCGCGTAGGTGGCCTGCGCCTGTTCGAGAGCGAGCAAATTCTTTTCCGCATCGATTTTTGAGAGGATCTCGTTCCGCTTGACTTCCACGGCAGCCGATTGCGCATCGTTGGCTGCCTGATTCAGCGCGCTCTGGTCGGCAGCTTCCGCGGTTGCCTGATCGGCTTGCTTCTTCTTGATCTGCTGGACGAGATCGACGTAGGTGGCTTCCTGATCCAGTGCGTTCTTAATTTGATCCTGCTGATCGAACAGGACCAGCAGATCGCCTTTTTTTACGCGCGTTCCGCCCGGCGCAATCCGCGTGACGACCAGCTGATTCAGCCCCGGACCGGTCAGCTTAGGCGCAGCTATCGATAAAAAATTCACAGCCTCGACTGTGCCGGTCAAACGAAGGGAGCGGATGAAATCTCCGCGCTGTACCACCGCCGTTGCCTGATTGGGAGCCGCAGGAGGAGCCGTTGTCCGCAGCTTCCACCACAGCGCGAGCGCGACCACCACCACCAGCGGCACAGCGATCGTCACCACCCGGTGATTCTTCGGCTGCGGCGGTTTGGGGATGATCACTTGAGCAGCCGGCTGGCTACTTGCTATTTCCGGAGCTTCGAGGAGATCTTTCACAACGAGGGCGCCTTCCAAGTGCGAAAGCCAGAGTTCCTAGTATGGTAATTCTTTTCGACTTAAGGAAACATCAGGCGTTAGCAGGATTTGCGGAGCTAAGTTCTGCCGTAGTCTGACATGGGTAGAACGTAGGACGGTCCTGGCTTGCGCAAAAAATACACAATGCATCCTTCGGCTGAGATCTGTTCTCTTCCTGCCGGAGGCTCCCCGTCGCCTCAACATCGGGGACGGACACTGCCAAGGGCGAAATTACCTGCTAATTCGCTGCAAGGTTCGCTCAGCAAACTAGCCATCGACTGTTATTTCTCGCTACTCGCATGAGATCAAATCGGTTACGCGTAAAATCAGAGATTCCCTGTTCATTCCCTGCTCATTCCCTGAGCGGTCCCAATTGCTGCCTGTTGGCTGCCAGCTACTCGGTTGAAAGCCAAAGGCTTACAGGACAGAGACGACTGTTGTCATGATTTGTGACAGGCAGCCCCCCTGCAAAATTGCCTGTTCTCAGGGAATTTGCTCGGGCCGCTAATCGGGAAAACCGACTACTCTTGTAAGCAAGGACTCCCGAAACTTGGCGACTGAGCTCGGCCAAAAAAGAACACTAGCCTCGCGCTTTCAGAATCTTTCCACCATCGTGTGGGCGGCATGGCTATGCCGCGAGCTCGCCATCTTCGTAGGACACACGTATCGCTTTTCCAAGCTGGCCGGAAGCTTCGGTTTTGGCTGGGAAGGTGGAAGGATCGCTGCCTCTATCGCGACCGGTCATGGCTTCAGTTCGCCGTTCCGGCCGGGTACCGGTCCGACAGCGTGGCTGGCTCCGCTGTATCCGTACTTGCTCGCTGGCATCTTCAAAGTCTTTGGCGTGTACACGACGGCTTCGTCGATCGCAATTCTCTCGATCAACTCGATTTTTTCGGCGCTGACCGTCATTCCCGTTTTTTATATTGCGAAACGCGCATTCGGAAGACGAGTTGCGCTCTGGTCCGCGTGGCTGGCTGCGCTGTTGCCGTATGCGTGGTATTGGGCGGTCCGCTGGGCTTGGGAAACCAGCCTGGCTACGCTGCTGCTGGCATGCGTCTTTCTTTTGACGATGCGGATGGCTGGCTTGGACTCGCCCGCAAGTCCAAGTGGCGATGATTATTGGCATCGGCGCGATTGGATTCTTTACGGACTGCTCTGGGGTTTGATCGCTCTCACGAATCCCTCGCTGCTGTTGTGGCTGCCATTCTCGGGAATATGGCTCCTGCACGCACAACTACGCCGTGGAGCGCGTGCTGCCTGGGCAAACGCACTGCTTTCTGCCGCGATTTTTGTCGCGTTGCTGGCGCCGTGGAGCGTGCGCAATTACAGAGTCTTTCATCGCTTCATTCCCATTCGCGGAAATCTCTGGGTTGAGCTGCACATGGGCAATGGAGAAGACGCGAACGGCCTCTGGCGCTTCTGGCTGCATCCCAGCCAAAATCCTCAGGAGTTCGCCGAATACAAGCAGATGGGCGAAGTCGTGTATGTCCAGAGTAAGAAGCGGGAGGTGCTGCAATTCATCCGCAGCGAGCCGGGCAAGTTTGCCGAGCTTTGCCTGAAGCGTGCAATTTACTACTGGTATGACGTGCCTCGGGATGCCGGATCGATTACCGGCTCCCTGCGCAATATCGCCTTCTTGTTTTCTTCGATCCTGACGTTTGGCGGATTGATCGTGATGTGGCGGCGCAGGAATCGGGCCACGTTCCTTTTTGGGTCTCTGCTACTGGCGGTGCCACTAATCTACTATGTCACTTTTCCGCACCCGCGATATCGTGCTCCAATCGAACCCGAGATGCTCATCCTGATGGTTTATCTGTTCACGGCCGCTGAGACGCGGAAACTTGCGAAGCGCAGCAATCCAGCGATGGCCGGGACTGCCTATCAACAATCATGAAGCTTGTTTCGTCGCGCAGTTTTTCCGTCGATCCTCACCGGCCGCTGCGCCGGCTATCCGTGATTCTGCCGGTATATAACGAGAAAGCCACGATCGCCACCACCATCGAGCGAGTGCTGCGATCCGATTCTCCCCTCGAACATGAACTCGTGATCGTGGACGACTTTTCCCGCGATGGCACTCGCGAGCTACTGCCCGCCATTGTGGATGAGATGGGTCGCGCGTTCGGCAAGTCGATTCAGCTCGTCATGCACGAGCAGAATCAAGGTAAAGGCGCGGCGCTGCGTACAGGCTTCCAGCACGCCACCGGCGACGTGCTTCTCGTCCAGGACGCCGATTTGGAATACGATCCGCGCGATTATCCCGCGCTGCTCGAGCCGATGCTGGAAGGTTATGCCGATGTCGTGTTTGGCAATCGCTTTCACGGCGGCTCGCATCGCGTGTTGTATTTTTGGCACTATGTCAGCAACCAGGCGCTGACTTTCTTCTGTAACCTGCTCACGAACCTCAACCTGACTGATATGGAAGTCGGCTACAAAGTATTTCGGCGCGAGGTGCTGGAAGCAGTCCGATTCAAGAGTGACCGCTTCGGCTTCGAGCCGGAGTTCACCATCAAAGTCGCACGCCTGGGATGTCGAGTGTACGAAGTGCCGATCCGCTATCACGGCCGCACGTATGAAGAAGGCAAAAAGATCACCTGGCGAGACGGGGTAGCGGCGGTTTGGCACATTTTAAGGTTCAAGTTTTTTGACTAGAAGCTGCTAAGCTCCTAAGCTGCTCAGCTTCTAAGCCACACGTCATCAGGTACTTAGGAGCTTAGAAGCTCAGCAGCTGAGCAGCCGCCATTAGGCCACTGTCCACTTAGCCATTCCCCTTCGTTATCTGCCAAGATAGAGGACGGGTGGGTACCCTCATGGGCAAGGTAACCCTATGAATGCAACTCCCCCACTCGACGCCGAATTTCCGCATCAGCGCAAATGCTCGCGAGTCCATTTGCCGGTTGCGGCGGAAATTCAATTTCCCCGATGCCCGCAGCCGCATGCACGCTTGCGCGATATCAGCGTGCTGGGCGCGTATTTCTATGCCGATTGCAATCCGGAGCAAGGCTCTCCCATCAGGATTCGTTTCGCTCTTCCCGTTGTGGGACAGGAGATGAAGATCACTTGTGAAGGAGTCGTCGTGCGTGTCGAACCCGGCAGTGGCGACGAGACCAGCGGCATCGCTATGCAGTTCACCAGCTACGAAATGGCGCAAGGCGAAATGGCGTGCTGAGAACGAGCTTCTGAGCTTCTAAGCTGCTTAGCTCCTGAGCTTGGATTCTTCTGCGGCCAGGAGCTTGATCGCCTTGAGGCTGCGCTTGTGCGGGACCGAGGCTGCGCCTCGGCGGATGGCGATGATTTCGGCGAGAATCGCAATCGAGATCTCTTCCGGCGTAACTGCGCCGACGTCGAGGCCAACCGGCGCGTACACTCGCGCCAGCTTTTCCGGATCGATGCCTTCTTTTTCCAACTGCTTGTAGATTGCGATGATCTTGCGCTCGGAGCCGATCATGCCGATGTAGCGCGCGGGCGTCTCGATCGCCCAGCGCAGCACGCGCATGTCATCGCGATGTCCGCGAGTCACGATCACCAGGTAAGACGAACGATTCGGAGCCAACTGCGTGAGCGCGCGTTCGAAGTCATCGGCGTAGATGTCTTTTGCCTCGGGAAAGCGCTCGCGATTCGCATAACTCTCGCGATCGTCCACGACCACCACTTCAAAGTTCGCGAGCCGCGCCGCACGGTACACATTGTGCGCGACATGGCCGGCGCCGAAGATGTAGAGCGTCTGCACCGGCAGGATCGGCTCAACGTAAATCTCTAGCGTGCCGCCGCAGACTAATCCGGTGTCGTACTTAGGATCGTGATTCAGATTGAACGTCAGCGTGCGCGGCTTTTCTTCATCCATCACTTCGCGCGCCGCTTGCCAGACCTCGGCTTCCACGCAGCCTCCGCCGATTGTGCCGGCGATCGTGCCATCGTCGCGCACCAGCATCTTGGCCGACTCAAACGAGGGAATCGAGCCGCGCGCGTGCACAATCGTAGCCAGCGCCGCGCGTCGTCCGGCGCGCCTCAGATCGACGATCTCTTCAAAGATATCCATAGGCTGGGTAGTGGCTCACTTTGAATCTCTTGGACTATTTGCTCGGCGTATTGCAACTTGAATCCTTGAAATGCGTGCTTGACTGCAGCCTTCGCAAGCGAAGCTCCTTCCCGTCTGTCCTGACGACCCAAATGTGGCTGGCGTTGAACCGGATAGACACGTCGGTTCCCTGCAAATGCGACATTTTGTATGGATCGTATTCCCATTTCCACGCATAAGTATTACCAATCAGAAATCTCTGATCGATCTGAAAGCAAAAATTAAAGTACACGACATTAAAGGGCTGGCAATCGTAATGGCAAGGAGAGAAAGTGGAGTATTCCACAAACTTCGCCTGCCGATATTTCTCTGCTGCTTGTGCATATCCGATAACTAAAACGATCACGCCCAATGTCCGAAAGATCATGACAACTATGAATCGCGTTTCTTGTGAGGACCGCATCGGCTGAGATGATTTTAATCCACAGAACAAAAATGATATGTTGAACGTTTCTCATTCCACTCTGAGGACCAATTTTGCCCAAAGGACCAGTTTCGCGCTTCATCGAGCACCATTACCGGCACTTCAATTCAGCGTCGCTGATGGACGCGGCGAAAGCCTACGAGAAGCTGCTCAACGACGGCGGCAAGATGTTCATGACCATCGCCGGCGCCATGAGCACCGCCGAACTCGGACTGTCGCTCGCGGAAATGATTCGCCAGGATAAAGTCCACGGCATCTGCTGCACCGGTGCCAATCTCGAAGAAGACATCTTCAACCTGGTCGCGCACGATCACTACGAGCGCGTGCCGCACTATCGCCAGCTCTCGCCCAAAGAAGAGGAAGCGCTGCTCAACCGGCACATGAATCGCGTGACCGATACCTGCATTCCCGAAGAAGAAGCCATGCGCCGGATCGAGGCAGCCGTGCTCGAGGAATGGGTGAAGGCCGACAAAGCCGGCGAGCATTACTTTCCGCACGAGTTCATGTTCAAGATTCTCCTCAGCGGCAAGTTGAAGAAGCATTACCAGATCGATCCCAAAGATAGCTGGCTGATGGCCGCTGCCGAGAAAAACCTGCCGATGTTTGTCCCGGGATGGGAAGACGCGACACTCGGCAACATGTACGCCGGCCACTGCATTTCCGGCGACGTCAAGAACGTGCACACCGTCCGCACAGGCATTGAATACATGATGCGGCTCGCGGAGTGGTACACCAAACTCACGGCAAAGTCGCCGCTGGGCTTCTTCCAGATCGGCGGCGGCATCGCCGGGGATTTCCCGATCTGCGTCGTGCCCATGCTGCACCAAGATCTGCGCCGGGAAGATGTCCCATTATGGGCCTACTTCTGCCAGATCAGCGACTCCACCACCAGCTACGGTTCCTACTCCGGCGCCGTGCCCAACGAAAAGATCACCTGGGGCAAACTAGGAGCGGACACGCCGAAATACATCATCGAGTCGGATGCGACGATCGTGGCGCCGCTGATTTTTGCGTATGTGCTGGGGTGCTGAAGCGAGTTCTTTATAACTGTCATCCTGAGCTTCCTCTGTCATCCTGAGCGAGGGCGCACGCCCGAGTCGAAGGACCGCGATGCAGTCGGCCTCTTGCCATGCCGCGCGGGATTCTTGAGCAGGATGTTTACTTCTTATTCCGGCGACAAATCCATTCCAAAACTTCCGTCGGCACTTACAGCGAGGAACATTCGCGGGGTCCTTCGACTCGGGCATGCGCCCTCGCTCAGGATGACAGCGCTTATGTTGACCAAGCGAACACCTGCGGTCTTGCGTCCTTGAAGGTGGCTGCCCACAATGAGCGTATGCGCAGTTCCGGCCCGCAGCCTCTCTCGTCCTTCCTCTCCTACTTGCAGGTTGAGAAGGGCCTCGCGCCGCTCACGCTCGAAGCTTACCGCCGTGATTTACTCCAGTTCGCTGAATTTTTGGAATCGAAACAGCGTCATCTTCTAAATGCCCAGCGCGCCGACCTGCTCAGTTTCCTCGAACAGCTCACGACCAATCTTGTGGACAGCCGCACGCGCGCGCGCAAGCTCTCGGCCATGCGCCACTTCTATAAATTCCTGCTGCTCGATCGCAAGATCAAGCACGATCCCACGCTGAACATCGAAAGCCCTCGACAATGGAAGATTCTGCCCAAATCGCTCGCGGTGAGTGACATTGACCAGATGCTGGCGCGGGAACAATCGCGTCCGCAGGATCCTTCGCTCGCGCTGCGTAATATCGCTTTGCTGGAACTCTTTTATGCCACAGGCATGCGCGTTTCTGAACTCGTGCATCTGCGACTTGAGGACTTGAACCTCGAAGCATCTTCGGCGATCGTCCACGGCAAAGGCGACAAGGAGAGAATCGTTCCTTTCGGCGTTTCCGCGCGCAAGGCGCTAGACGGCTACTTGCGCGAGGCCCGCCCGCGGCTATGCCGAGCGAAGCGGAGCAATCTCGTTTTCATCGACCGCAGCGGAACCGGACTCACGCGTGAGCGGGTCTGGCGCATCGTGCGCGAAGCCAAGCCGGACGGCAAAGCAAGCCCGCACATGCTGCGCCACAGCTGCGCCACGCATATGGTCGCGAACGGCGCCGATCTTCGAACGGTGCAGACGATCCTCGGCCACGCCGACATTGCCACCACGCAGGTGTATACGCATGTCGCGATGGACCGGCTGAAAAGCGTCTATCGCGAACACCATCCGCGGGCAGCCGCGCGACGTCGTATGGAGCGGCCGTGAACGGCGCGCCCAAATCCAGCGCTGAAGCCGTGATCGGACAGTTCACGAGCTATCTGCGTTCGCAGCGCAATGCATCGATTCACACCATCGCGGCCTACGAAAAAGATCTGCGCAAATTCTGCGAACACGCCGGCAAAGGCCTGCAATGGAACAAGGTCGATCACGTCGCGATCCGCAAGTTTTTGTCGGAGCTGATCGCCAACGGTTTGAGCAAACCGTCGGTCGCACGCGCGCTCGCCTCGCTTCGATCCTTCTACAAGTGGATGGGACGCGAAGGACTCGTAGACCAGAACCCTGCTGCACTCGTGTCCACTCCGAAGCTGGCGAAGAAGCTTCCGCGCGTGCCCACGGCGGAAGAGATGAACGGACTGCTCGACTCACAGCTTCCGGAAAATGCGGCGTTCCCCGCGCGTGATCGTGCGATCTTCGAGCTGCTCTACGGGTGCGGTCTGCGTAATTCGGAACTCGTCGGCATTCAGCTGGACGATATCGGCTGGTCGAATGAAGCGATCCGCGTTCGCGGCAAGGGCAAGAAGGAACGACTCGTGCCGCTAGGCGATGCGGCAGCGAGCGCAATCCGTGAGTATCTTCCGGAACGACAGCGTGTGCTCGCGCAGCGCAAGAAACCTACAGCCGAACTGCTGATCAACTTGCGCGGCGGACGACTGACCACGCGCAGTGTCGGCCGCATCGTGAAGGCGATCGCGATCGCGCGCGGGCTTTCGCCAGACGTGCATCCGCACACGCTGCGCCATGCCTTCGGCACGCACATGCTGGAAGAAGGGGCCGACCTGCGCGCAATCCAGGAGCTGCTCGGACACGAGCGCCTTTCCACCACCCAGCGTTACACGCAGCTCACGTCGAGCCACATCGCGCGCGTATATGACCAGACGCATCCCCGGGCGAAGTAAAGTTTCAATCCGCCGACAATGATTGTTGTCATCCTGAGGCCTGTCGTTGGCCGAAGGACCTTGTGGTTGATGTTGATGTTGGTTTTGATTTTTCACTGTGAACAGCAGGAACTGCAAAGGCAACTGCAAAGGCAACTGCAAAGGCAACTGCAAACGCAACCACAAGGTCCTTCGGCCAACAACAGGCCTCAGGATGACAGAGGTTGAAGGTGCTCCACTCGCTCAGCAATCCAACTCTCAAACGCCATCATCGCCGTCTCGCACTGCAACCGATGGCGCTCGCGCTTGTCGCGGACGCGTCGGCGCGTGTCTTCGGAAAGCTGTGGCAGCAGATCGAAGGTGATATTCGCCGGCTGAAAGCTCCTTGAGCTCGCGTGGCAGATGTAGTGCATCAGCGATCCCATCGCGCTCTCACGCGGCGGCGCCATAAGCCTTTCATCGGAGGACAGCGCCGATGCCTGAATTCCCGCCAGCAGGCCGGCAGCAATCGATTCCGTGTATCCTTCTACCCCGCAGATTTGGCCGGCAAACAAGACGTTCTCGTGCTGCTTCATCTGTTGCGTTTCGCGCAGAAGCTCAGGTGCATTGAGGTACGTATTGCGATGAATTTGTCCAAAGCGAAGAAACTTTGCCTGTTCCAAGCCGGGAATCAGGCGCAGCACGCGCTGCTGTTCGCCGAACTTCAGGTGATTCTGGAAACCGACGAGGTTGTAAGAATCGGCGCGCAGATTCTCGCGGCGCAATTGCACGACGGCGCACGGCATCTTCCCCGTCCTAGGATCTTTGAGTCCTACCGGCTTCATTGGCCCAAAGCGCAGCGTGTCGCGTCCGCGGCGCGCGATCTCTTCGATCGGCAGACATCCTTCAAAGTAGTTCAGCTTCTCCCACTCGCGCTGCTCCGCCGATTGGGCTTCGATCAGCGCATCGTAGAAACGGTCATACTCCTCTTTGGTGAAAGGGCAGTTGATGTAATCGGCGTCGCCTTTGTCATAACGCGCTGCGAAGTACACCTTGTCCTTATCGATTGAGTCAGCATCGACAACTGGACTGATCGAATCGTAGAAGTACAAATGCGAGCTGCCGGAGAGGCGCGCAATCTCCTGCGAAAGCGCGTCCGAGGTGAGCGGGCCGGAGGCGACGATCGTGATGTCATTCTCCGTGTCAATTTTCGTGACTTCTTCGCGGCGAACTTCGATCAGCGGCTCGGAGGCGATCGCGTCCATCACTCGCTTCGAGAATGCTTCCCGATCGACAGCCAGCGCGTGGCCGGCAGGTACGGCCGTCGCGTCGGCGCATTCCAGCAGCAGCGAGCCGGCGCGGCGCATCTCTTGTTTGAGCAGCCAGGGCGCGGTGTTTTCGCTCTCGCTCTTCAGCGAGTTCGAACAGACCAGCTCGGCAAAGTCGCTCGTCTGGTGCGCCGACGTCATACGTACCGGACGCATCTCGAAAAGCTGCACCCGGATGCCCCGGTGCGCACACTGCCACGCCGCCTCGCAGCCTGCGAGACCAGCGCCGATGATTTTGATGGAAGGCTTGGGCATATCGATTTTCAGGAGCTGTCGTTCTTGCGTTACCCGAGGTCAGTACGCGAGGTCAGTACCGTTCCCGTTAGGGAATGGGTGCGAGGTGTTGCGCACGGAGACGCATCACCCGTTCGCTACCGCGTACGGTACTGACTGTCGTTTCCCGCCTTCATCAAACTACTCATCGCAAATTTCGTCTTCACCGGCTTACCCGGTTTTCCGCTGGTGATCGACGCGCGAATCGACGCGAGCGGCGCGTTGTTGTTAAACGCCGCGACTCCGTTCTGCTCAGTTACTCCGAGTTCCTGCCACAACTTGTCCAGATCGACGGTGACCGGCTTATCTTTCCACTGCGCGTAAAGTTCTTCCAAAACGGGAACGCCAACGGCTTTGTCGCCGACTTCAAACGCGCGTTCAATCTGCCAGTCGTCCGTGATCACGCCTCCGGCATTCATGATCGCGCGCAGCGCATCCTGCAACCCTTTCTTGTTACCGGTGCGGAGATGGATCTCAATGTCGGCGACCAGGCCAAAAAGGCAGCCGCCCCAATACGTGCGGCCCCAGGTGTGTGTGTTATCGAGGCCTCGATCGCCCTCCTGCGGTTCGCCCTGATGCATGTCGCGCACCATCTCTCCCCACGCTTCTTCCTTTCCAAAGTTGTGCGCCTGCACGCGGGCGATCGGCTCCACGTACACGGCGAGTCCTTCTTCGATCCAGTGATGGTTACGGCCTTCCATATTGGGAAAGGTGAGATGGACCATCTCGTGCGTCATCGTCCAATCTTCTTTGAGCTGCGCCGGCGTCGAGTTCACGCCCACGGAAATGCGGATCAGCCCGCCGTTGTGCACAGGGAAGGTGTGTCCGTTATGCACGCTGCTCCCGTCGAAGGTCCTGACCTCCAGAAACGTGTGCGGCAGGGGAAAGCGTCCGTAGTAGGTGACAATCGAATCGGCGGCATCGTGAATCCAGGTCATCACTTCCTTTTGTTTAGCGGCCGGCAAGTCGGCGTCGAAATTCACATCAATCGTGCCGCCACCCACTTGAATGGAGGGATCAGGAGCAGGCGCAAATCCGGAAGCGAACATCAGCACCATAGGCACGACGAACTTGAGGAGCATGCGAGTCCTCTCCGGATAGGCTAGCAGACAGTGTTCGTCGGGTGCTTTTACCGGAATCACTATGCAGACGCGGCTTTAGAGAAACGCAAATCGGTGCGGCAAAATTCAGCGCGGTTTCGATCCTTTTACCACCAGCAAGTGTTCGAGCTCGTCCCATTGGTAGAACGACCCGTCGTACATGGAAACGTCGTAGCCGAGATACCTCGCGACGAAGTACATGTGCGATGCTTGTAAGCCGACTTCGCAGTACGTCATCACTTGTGGCCGGATTCCACTCCGCGGGATGCGAAGAGCTTCTTCAACTGATCGGGAGGAAGGAAGACTGGTTTCTTCGCGCTCTCCACGGTCTCTTCCCAAAAGATATTTTCCGCTCCCGGCAGATGTCCAGAGGTGTAGCGCTTGGCTGGACGCGCGTCGAGCAAAGTGGTGTTCGAGTCCGGCTGCGTGGCTGCCTTAGCATTGGCCAGCAGCGCTCGCGCCGCTTCCTTCACTCGCGGCGAAATCGTTCCTTTCGCGATCTGCGGTGTGTCACGGCTGACCGGGCGATGTTCTGATTCCCATTGTGCGAAGCTGCCGTTGAGCAGCGCCGTATTTTTGTGTCCAAGATAGTCGAGAGTGAAGAAAGCCCGCCCAGCAGTTGGATACCATTCCGTCGTGTAGATCACGACTTTGGTATCGTCGCTCACGCCTACGTCTTCGAATGCTTTCTTGAGCTGCTCGACAGGCGGAAGCTCGAACATGAGGCCTTCGTGCCCGATCACGTATTGCGGATCGCTGAGGAAGCGTGCGCCGGGAATATGTCTTTTGTCATAGGCGCCACGATCTTCGCCGACTTGCAGCACCACGACTTTCGGGTCGTTTAAGTGGTCGGCCAGCCATTGCGTCGAAACCAAAAGCTCAGGATGCGCAGCCTGAGCTGTCAACGCTGGACAAAGCGCGGCAATCGCAACGCACGCCAAACCAACGGTTCTTAAGAAGCGATCAAAGCCCATCGAAGAGGAATCTCCGCTGAAGCCGCCACGCCAAAAACGTACACATATCCGCGACGGTCCTTCTATATGGATTTATGAACCGTGAAAACGTTATCGTCAACTGGCAGAACTGGATTTACTCCTGGCGCGGCAGGATCACCGGGTTGATCTTCGTCAGGAATAGAGACCACCAGTTCGGCACGATTGCCGGACTGGCCTCGTTCATGGATTTGGCAAGAATACTAACTCGCATGGTCTTACATGCGTGCTTCTGCCACTCAATAATGAAACCGATACCGCACCTGGGCAGACAGTTCGCGGGGATTCCCGAAATGCGAGCCGCCGAAGGTGTTGCTTAGGTCGATGAAGTAGCGCTTATTCGTCAGGTTCAGCGCGCTCAGCTTGACTGACCAGTTCTCTCCGAACGACTTGCCTAGTGACAGGTCGACGGTTCTGTAGCTGGGAAGGTGTTGGGGGCCATCTCCGTTCAAAAATCCTGAACCGTAGGAAAGATTCATTGCCATCCAACTTTGTAAGGGCAGATTGGCGTTGAAACCGGCGCTTAACGTGTCGCGCTGGTCGTGATCGAGATAGAAGAAGCCTTCCTGTGGTGGACTGAAATCGGTAAGGCCACCGGTCACGGTGCCCATGCCTTCGATGGACTGATGCGAGTAGGCCAGATGCGCGTCAAACATTTTGAGTATGCGTGGCGAGCGCAAAGTGGTTTCGAAGCCGCGAATGCGGACATGGTCAATCGTCAGCGGAAAGAAAATGTTGGAATTGCCGATCACATCGTGGTCGAAGAAGTTATGGGCTGCGGTGCGGAAGACGTCAAGGTCGACGGTCCAGCGCTGAATGGGAATCGTGAGGCCCGCTTCGTACTGCTCGTCGCGCTCGCCTCGCAGCGGCAGGAAACCGACATCCTGACTATTGGCAAACTCCAGGAGCGGGCCGCCTACTGTTGAGAGCGGGGGAGCCTGGTAGTAGCGATCATAGGAAGCGCGCAGCACCCAGTTCCATTCTGGGAGACGCACCGCCAGCCCCACTCTGGGACTGGCGGCATTCTCGCTCACGCCTCCGGAAAAATGCGTGAGCCGGACGCCGGCATTGACGGCAAGCCACGACGCGACCTGATAGTGATCCTCGAGAAAACCGGCTTCGAGTTGTCCGGTAGCGAGTTGGCGCTGCGCAAAAGCATTTCCGCTGCCATCATTAGCAACGAATCCAAAAAGCGTATTGGCGTGCTGACCAAAGGCGTAGATTCCGGCGGTTGCGTTGTGCTTGCCGTGGACAACGTTGAATGAGATTTGGCCGCCGGCATAGTTCGAAGCGCGATTATTCGTCGCGCTGGGCAGGTCGTTCGGACCCCCTTCGAAGGCCGCGCGATTGAAGTGATAGAACGGCGAAATCGTGAGCACAGCATTGGACGAGTAAGTGTGAATCCAGGAGAAGACGCCAAATGCATCCTGCTCGCGCTCGCGATCACTGACCAGCGCCGCTTCCTGTTCGGGATCGTTGGGCACCTGGTAATGATCCTGCCGAACAGATCCGACAAAGCGGAGCTGATCCGAGGGAGTGAGGTTGTCGATCAATGAAACGAAGCTGCCATAGCCGTTCGCGCGGTCGTGAAGGATTTTGGATGTCGGCGTCTCCAGTCCCAAATTGGTACGATTGCCACTCAGGCTCGCGTAGTAGGCGAAGCGATCGTTGTGGCTGCCGAAGTTGAGTTGGTCGTCGGTCGCATGATAGCTGCCATAACTCGCGATCAGCTCGGCCTCGCGGTTGCGCTCAAACCCGGAGCGTGTGACTACATTGAAAATTCCGTAGCTGCGATCGCCATAGTCGGCCGAGATGCCGCCGCGCTGGACTTCGAGGTAATCGATGTCCATGGGATCGAACTGCGGGCCGACGTTGCTGGCGATATTTGTGTTCGGGACAGGAACGCCGTCGATCGCCCACGTGACCTGATGACCTCCGCGAATGTGCAGTTGATCGTGAACGACATACGCGCCGGGAACATAATCGGTGATCGCCGCGAGCGAGTTGGCTTGATCGGCGCCGGGAGTGGTCGCGATTTCCCTGCGGGTGACCATACTCTCGGTGGTCGAAGAAGAAGGATTCACTTCTTCGGCCTCGCCGCTTACCGTCACGATCTCGTGAACCTCAGCCACGGCAAGCGGAATGTGAATGTACTCCGAACCTTGCGCTCGGACCGTCGCCGGAATTTCGGCTTGTTCAAATCCCGGGGCGGTGACGGTGAGTTGATAGTCCCCAATCGGGACGGTGAGAAATTCGAATTCGCCGACGTCGTTGGTCTGCGCGGTTTGCGTCCAGTCGCTGGTCGCAGACTTGACGACCACCTGCGCGCCTTTGATTGGACGGTGTTGCGGATCGTGCACGATCCCGCGCAGCGTGCCGAAGATCGACGCGAATGCCGAACCGCTCGCAAAGAAAAGAATGAAAGCAGCGAAGATCGCCGTGCGCTGCAGCGAGCCGCGACGCACAAATGTCCCAAAGGTGTTCACCATGGTCTCCTGGCCGAAAAGGTTCTCCACGTAGGATCGGTACCCGGTGTCCGCCTCAAGCGGACGGCGAGGACTTTTTCTTAAGCGAGAACAGGAGGAGGGCCGCGAAGGTGGTCGGCGCGCGCGAGCAGCAGCGGCCCGCTATCCCTGATCGAGAAGATTAGAGAAGAAGTACGGAACCACAGTTGCGAGCCACCGAATCCCGGCAACGCGGCTTGCATCGAGCAAAGTTGCGCGCCCAGGCGCATAGGACAGCGCGAGTCGCGCCTGAAGCCGGTTGACTCTGGCGCGACTGCCATCGCCATGCAGTGGTGCTGGCCGCCTCGCCGGCAGCACGCAGGCACCGGAACAGGCACAGCAGCCGCGAGCGCAGGCGCGAAAAACAGCGCCAACATGGCAATCAACAGCGAGTTGGCGGCAAACCTACGCATGGCGGCGCTCCTGACAGAATAATGACTCTTTCTCCTACTTACAAATTCCCGTTCTATGAACAATGTAGGGACCAGCAATAGCGGCATCTCCGCAATCGAAAAACCTACTTCCCTTCTTGGGAAGCGGTTTCGTGGCATCCTAGAACTGGAGTCAGCAATGTCAGAAAAGATCGCCAAAACTGATGCCGAATGGCGCAAGCAACTTACCGAAGAGCAATACCACATTGCGCGGCAGCGCGGGACCGAGCGTCCCTTTACGGGAAAGTATTACAACGAGCACGCAGCCGGCACTTATGCCTGCGTCTGCTGCGGGCAGGAGCTGTTCAGTTCCGAAACGAAATACGAGTCCGGTAGCGGTTGGCCGAGCTTTTATCAGCCGATTGGCAGCGACCGAGTTGCGATGCGGACAGATCACGATCTCGGGGTTCCCAGAACGGAAGTCCTGTGCAGCCGCTGCGAGGCGCACCTCGGCCATGTCTTCCCCGATGGACCGCGTCCTACCGGGCTGCGTTATTGCATGAACTCGGCCTCGCTGGATTTGAAGAAGAAATAAGTTCGTATCGCATTCGCCGTTGGAATCTCAATACTCCGGGATAAAATGTTGAGCAAGCGCCCGTAGCTCAGGTGGATAGAGCATCTGCCTTCTAAGCAGAGGGTCGCACGTTCGAGTCGTGCCGGGCGCACCATCCTTAACAAAGTCCACGGATGCGAGCCGCCTGCTTTGCCAACTCGGCCAGCGCCGAAAAGGGTTTTCCGATGCCCTTCATCAATACGAACGGACTCACCGTCATAGAACGTTTGCCAGGTTGGAAAGGACGCTACTTTCACACCAACAGCATGACCTTCGCGCACTACCAGTTCGCCGCTGGTTCTTCCATTCACGAGCACTCACATCCTGAAGAAGAAGTTTACGAAGTACTCGAAGGGGAACTTGAGGTGACCATCGATGGAAGCACTCAAATCGTGAAACCTGGGACTGTCGCCATTGTGCCTGCGAACAGCCGCCATTCTGTCAAAGCCTTGACCGATGGACGTCTAATTGTGGTCGATCACCCCGCTCGCCGCGATTTCGAGTTCGCGCATTCGGCCCAACCGCGCAAGTAACCGCTAGAAGTCAATATGGAGGCGTGTGCCGGGTACAATCACCGGGCCGCGATCGCGGTTGTATCCGGGATCGTCGACGTACTGAAGCAGCGCCGCGAAATAAGCGCCACGCCATACGTGCAGCGTGTAGTAGCTCTCGGCGATATTTTCGCGGCCGTAATTGAGCGCACCGTCGCCCAGCAGAAATCCCAGTCCACCAAGAGCCAGATACTCGCGATGATCGGCAGACAACCCATTGGTCGCCACGGCTAGGCCGAGTCGATCGAAATGGCGTCCCCAGCGGTTTCCGGAGACGTCGAGACCCGTCGCAAACGTGTTGTTCACCTCCGTGTAAGCAAAGGATTCGTGATGTCCTTCGTTCCATCCCAACCGGAAGAAGAAGCGCAGTGACGCCGGAAGCTCCTGTAGAACGTTCAGCCCAAATCCCTGCTTCAAACGCCCCTGTTCGCGCGTGCTGGTGACGTCTGGCCGCGTGCCGTTGCCGGCCAGGAATGAATCGATCGCCTCGCGGTAGTCGCCCATATTCGCGTGGTTCAGATACGCGAGCGGCTTAATACCGGTCTTGCGCCCCTTCAGCAGCGTGGGGCGAAACTCAAATTCCAGATTTTCTGAACGCGCGCGGCGCAGATTAAATTCCAGATCGAGTCCATTGGCCACGGTAGGCATGAGCGCCTCGCCAAGGCGCACGCCCCAGCGCGGCGACTGATATTCGAGGATCGCTCCATAGGTGTAGCCGCGGGTATCGGCGGCATAGTCGTATCCGCCATTGTTATCGATCGTCCAATTCGCAAATTGCAGATGGCTATCGGTGCCGACTTCATTCACATCGAAAAAATCCGCAATGCCCCACTTCCCAATTCGGAACTCCAGGCGCCGCTCGGGGAGCGACGTAGCCAGCGAGAGGTAGTTGCGATCGGACTCGCTTCGTTTACTACTCAGCGGGATCACCTGCCGCATCATCACGCGAGCAATGTACGGCGCCGCTCCCAAATCGGGATTGCGAACGACGTCGAGGTTCGTAAAGCCGGCCAGCCCGAAGGCGTCGCTCAGGCCGCCTCCGCCGGTTTCTTCTACATCGAGCATGAACTCGGTCGTTTGTGTCGCCTGAACGCCCAGAAAAAGCGTGGCCACGCGCGAGAGCGCTTCCTGCGGATTGTTCCTGAAGCTCTGCGGTCCCGAATACTTCGCGTGAAATGCCGGATGCGCCTGGAAGATGAAGTTGATTTGTCCGGCTACATAGAATGGCGAAGTTTGCGAATGGGAAAAGACTGCGGGGCCGCTGTCCGGCTGAGCAACTTCTGCGTCGCTCGTGTTGGCAGGCGGGGAAGGCTGGTTCACCTGCGCAAAAGCGGGAAAAGCGAGGAGAAAACAGAGACAACTCAAAAATCGGAGAGGAAGGTTAAAGCTGGATTTCGCCACTCGCGATCTGCCGGACCAGGTCGTGATCGGCGTCGAGAAAATCGAACCCAGCAATTTCGTGGCGCTCCACCCACCGCAACTGCTCGAAAATTCGGTTTTGCATTTCGCCTTCATAGCCGAGCACGCGATAAAACTGCAGCTCCACCTCGTGGCCCTTCCTATAACGATGCCGGATATGTGCGACCCTTTTCCCAATCGTAGCGGAAATCCCCAGCTCTTCATCGAGCTCGCGCTCGAGCGCCGCAATCGCGTCTTCCTGTGGCTCGATCTTCCCGCCTGGAAACTCCCATTTGAGCGGCATAGGACCATCTTTCGATCGCTGGCAAATCAAAACCTTACCATCGCGCGCGATTACGCCCGCAACAACTTGCTTCACAGCAGGTTTGTCGGCCACTCCCATTGGATTGATTCGCCTGCGCGGAAGGCTGTCTCTTCACCGCGCCGGACAGATTCAAAAACTCAAAAACCAACCTGACCGGAGCACGGTCAGCACATCGGCAAACTGCCGGAACGTAGTCTCCGCCGCCAAAGTCCCGTTGGCTTTGAACATCTCGAACAGATCCTCGCCGGTTCGTGAGCCATCACAGGCGGGGAGCAGTTGCAACATCCAGTTCGGCGCCTCGATCTGCATCTTAAAAGGCTCGTCGATGAGCAGATGCTGTCGCTCCGTGGACCAGTCTCCGTTTTCCAGCGCATATCGCGCCTCTACGCGACATTTAGGTGAAGTCCGCAGCCGCGCCTTGACCAGCACCTGCTCTTCTTCGCCGCGCGCCACGAGACGCTCCCATGCCATGATGGCTTCGATCTCCGGGAGACCGGCGTCTTTGCTCATCGTGCGGCGAATCGTGTAGCCGGCGCGATTCTCTCCATGCCGGCTAATGAAGATTCCTCCAAACGCGAAGTTCACAATCTCGAGCTTGGCCAGCACCTCGCGCCAGCGCTGCACCTGCTCGACGCTGCCCCGGCCGCGAACTACGTCGTTGAGGGCCTGCACCGCCGGTTCCATCTCGCTGCGCACGAAGAGGGCGATGTCGAATTCCTCGTGCTCAGCGCCCAGCCATCCGCGAACTCGCTCCTCGAATGGCCGTCCTTTGCGGTCAGATCCGAGCGAGACACACACAAACAGTCCTTTATCGTTAAGGTATCGAGGCAGTTCCTGGATCATGCGCCGTGTAATTTGCTCGCCGTCCTCGCCGCCATCGTAGAAGACGAATTTCGGTTCCAAAACGGGAACATAGGGAGGATGCGCCGCGATGCGGTCAAACTTGTGTCCGGCAGCAGGAGCGTACAGGTCGCCCTGGCAATTCGTGATGTTCTCGATTCCGTTGAGCCGGGAATTGAACTCGGCAAAATGCACACTACGCGCCGCGATGTCGAACGCCCAAGCCTGCTTTGCACAGTTGCGTGCCGCCAGCAGAGCCGCAATGCCGGTTCCGGCGCAGAGTTCCAGAAAACTTCCGCAGGGTGAAGCCGGCAGCATGGCCAAAAATCCGCGCGTCGTGCCCAGCACCGCCGGATAGACCACATCCACGGGCGGCTGATACGGTTGGCCATCCACCCCACACCATCGATCGGAAACGATGTACAAACCGTTCGTGTGGACCATCGCCACGGTCGCCACACAGCGCTCGCCCGCCTTCTCGACCAATCCCAGATCCAGCAGCAGATCGAAGAGTTCCCGCCCCAGTTCCTGCTCAATGTCGCTAGCAGCGAAACTCTTGCCTTGCACAAAGAGGCCAGCTAGAACCGAGAACTCACGCGAGACTTCGTGTTGGCCCGACTGCACCTCAAACTGAGCCTCACCCAGGTGCTTTAAGTAGAAGCGTCCTTCTAGATTCTGCTGAACGAAGCCGGTAGCTGGCAGGAGCTCGCGCAAACGCGCAAACTGCGCCTCGGCGCCCAAACGAATCGGATACGGAGATGCAGCGGCCGTGCTACTCATCATCTAATTCTCTGCAGTTCCAAAAGGGGAATGTGTTTAGCGGCGCATGGCGAAGAAGACCACCAACAGCACAGCAACTAAGAGGAGGCCATTCAACAGCAAAACCGTCAACAAAACGCGTGAAAACCGCGAGCGCTCGGATTCTGGATCAGCGAAAGCGGCATCCGTAGCCGTCGATTGCACAGGGGACGCCGCGTGAACCGAAGGCGCCGTCGATCGCGCTGGCGGATGCATCCACGTGTCCTGCCGAGATGCGAACAACTGGTCGAAGCCGTCGGCATTCCGAGATGGAGGCTGAGCCTTCGGCAATGGCGCCGGAAACACGGACGCTGGCACCGGAACTTTGGTCGCAGCCGGCATAACCGGTGGCTCCGAAAATGCGCGCGTGAACGAAATCGCGGCCTTGTTCGGATCAGCGACGATCGCCGGAGTCGCCGCACTGCCGCCCTGCTTCGGAACCACGCTGACATTCAGCGCAATCGTCATCGCCTCCTGGGAACCCGGAGGAACAATATCGAAAACAAGCTTCGTCGGACCGGTGACAGGCGTTACTTCCAACGCCGCTCCTGGCGTTGGCGGAGTTGGCGCGGGCAGGCGCTCCGGCATCTGCTTCACGATGAACCGGTCTGAATCAGTGCGGATGCCGAGTACGTCAGAATCACTCGGTGCCTTCTCCGTTCGCGGCGGCACAACCGGAACCGCAGGAATATTTAGTGGCTTGGGAACATTGGCCGCCCCGGCATTCTCGGGCTTGCCGAAGATTCGTTCGAAGTCCCCGGTTACATCGGACATGAGCTTTCTTCCGCGATCTTACGATGAAATCACGTTTAGCTTACCCGACGTAAGAGTCGGGGTAAACAGCTATGGCGGAAATCCTGCCAAAGAGCAACGCCACGTCGAATTCCGGCACCTGGGCGAAATCATGTTCCTCATTTCGTGTAACTTCAGATTTGGTGAATCCAGCCCAGGAATATGCGTCTCGTCTGGAGACCTGCCGATTGCGCAGCGCGCGTTCCGGCAAGCTTCACGTGCGACTCGGATATCTGCGACTGGTTCTGGCCGGTGTCGCCGCCTACCTGGCCTGGCTGGCCTTTGGTCGAGACGCGCTTTCTGGATACTGGATCGTCGTCCCGATTGTCGGCTTCTACGTTGTTGCCAGCTACCATTCCAGAATTTTGGCCCGTCATCGATCGGCGGAGCGCGCCTGCGCCTTCTACGCTCACGGACTCGCTCGCATCGAAGATCGCTGGGCCGGCACCGGAGCAGCAGGCGAGCGGTTCATGGATCCCGATCACATCTACGCCGCCGATCTTGATCTTTTCGGCGACGGCGGGCTCTTCCAGCTTCTCTGCACCGCGCGCACGCGAATGGGTGAGGACACGCTGGCAGCCTGGCTGCTTTCGCCTGCCGATCCCGCCGAAGTAAGAGAACGCCAGGTAGCAGTGGCCGAATTACGCGAGAAAGTGGATCTGCGGGAAGATCTCGCCGTGACCGGAGAAGACGAGCACATCGAACTCCACGGAGAAGCCTTGCAGGCCTGGGCAGAGGCTCCCAATCACCTGTGGCCGAAGCAGTGGCAGCGCGCGCTAGCCTTGCTGCTGACGCTGTGCTTTCTTGCTTCTCTCTTTGTCTGGTATCGCTGGGGCACAGCAGCGCCAGCGATCGTCTTGCTCGTGCTAGAGGCCTTGCTTGCGTTCCGCCTGCGCAAGGAACTCCATAATGCTGTCGATGGCGCCGAGCACGCGTTTGAGGACTTGAAGAGTTTGTCCAGTTTGCTGGCGCGCCTGGAAGCTGAGCGCTTCTCTGCGGCTAAGCTGCAGGCTCTGAGCGCGCGCTTGTTGCAGGATAGTGTGCCTGCCTCGCGCGCGATCGCTAAGCTGAGCACGATCGTGGACCTCATCATATCCCGCGATCACATGCTCTTGCGAGTCCTGGACATTCCGCTGCTCTACACGTTCCAGGTCGCCTTTCTCGCCGAAGGCTGGCGTCATAAGTTCGGGCCGTGTGTTCGTCAATGGCTTAGTGCGATTGGAGAACTGGAGTCGCTGATTTCACTCTCCGCCTATTTCTATGAGCATCCGGCGGATTCATTTCCTCAGTTCCAAACTGGAACAGCCTGTTTTCACGGCGAAGAGCTCGGACATCCTCTGATTCCAGCGGCGCGCTGCGTGCGCAACAGCGTGCGGCTATGCGACCGGAGACGTGTGTTGCTCGTGAGCGGCTCGAACATGTCGGGCAAGAGTACGCTGCTGCGGACCGTCGGACTGAACGCCGTGCTGGCCATGGCGGGCGCTCCGGTGCGCGCTCGTTTGCTGCGCCTGAGCCCGCTCCCGACCGGCGCGAGCATCCGCATCAACGATTCGCTTCAAGAAGGAAGCTCGCGATTCTATGCAGAGATAAAGCGGCTGCGAAGGATTGTGACTCTGGCGAGAGAGTCGGCTGGAGCGCTCTTCCTGATCGATGAAATCCTCCAAGGCACCAACTCGAAAGATCGGCGCACCGGCGCCGAAGGAGTAATTCGCGAATTGATCGGCAGTGGCGCCATCGGTCTGTTCACCACGCACGATTTAGCGCTGACGGAAATCTCGCTGGCATTCGGCGAGGCGATCGCGAACGCGCACTTCCAGGACGAAATCCAAAATGGGAAAATTTGCTTCGACTATCAATTACGCGAGGGAGTGGTCACCAAGAGCAATGGGTTGGAGCTGATGCGTTCGATTGGACTCGACGTATGACTTCACGCAACTCTGAGAAAGCTGTCATTCTGAGTCCGCCTGAGGCGGACGAAGAATCTCCGCAGAACGTTTTCCGCTCCTTGCCGTGTCGCGGTCTCATGCTGAGGAGAACTTTGCGTGGGACCGAGACAGCGCAATCTAGTCGGACGCTTTTGGCGGAGATCCTTCCAAAACCGGGCGTCAGGATGACAGCTTTATGAGTGCATTTCTCGACCATACCTGATCCAAGCTACTGGGAATGGTCCTGCCTGGTCCTCAGTTTGCGCAGCAGCTCACCCACATCAGGGCCGCCCGCGCAATAGATAGAACAATCCCACCACGACCGCAATCGGCAGCACAATCAACGCGGCCGCGCAGAGTATCAGCACAATGAAAAACAGCCAGTCGCGCATTACGTGCCGGCTCTGAATGCCGCCGCGATACCTGAGCAGCAGGTTGTAGTTCATGCGGTTCGACTTCCAGACCACGTCGAACATGTCGCCAAACAAGGGAATCGTCCCCACGAGCGTGTCAATGGCGATGTTCGCGACCATGCGCAGCATCGTCACTCTGGGTAGTCGCCGCTGCCAGGCCGCGAAGACGATCAGGAATGCCAGCAATCCGGTGATCAGGTCGCCGAGGCCGGGCACCAACCCGACTACCGGATCGAGGCCGAAACGAATCTTCGTCCCGGGAATGTGAAACATGTCATCGAGTAGCCCGGCGAGCTGATCGAGTTGCTCGTCGTTAAGACCGGGACGCTTGCGTTGCGGCGAGAGGATCTCAGGGTCCATGACTCTTTGATGTTATTCCCACGTTAGGTCTAGCCCGCCCGAGTTGTTATTCTTCTTGCAATGTCTCGCGCAATTCGGGCGCACGTGCTGCTGGTGCTGGTGACCTTCGTTTGGGGGGCGACTTTCGTCCTCATCAAAAGCGCCGTCGAGCACGACGCCTCTCCGTTGCTCTTCAACTTTGTCCGCATGTCGCTCGCGACCGTTGTTCTTGGCGCGTTGTTCGCGCGCCAAGTCGTGCGCATTCGCAAAGACACTCTCATCGCCGGCATCCTGGCGGGAGTCTTTCTCTGGCTTGGCTACGAATTTCAGACCACGGGCCTGCGTCTCACCACCGCCTCGAAATCAGCGTTTATTACCGGGCTCTCGGTCGTGCTCGTTCCGCTCTTCCTCATGATTTTCTGGAAACGCAAAGCGACGCTCTGGACGAACCTCGGCGTTCTCGCTGCATTTGTGGGGATGTTTCTGCTCACGGTCCCGGCCAGCGAGAGCGGGATCGGCAACTGGGCTAGCGTGAATCGCGGCGACCTGCTCACGCTGGGATGCGCCGTGAGTTTTGGATTTCAGATCATCTTTCTCGGACGCGCCACCGCGAAACATTCGTTTGCGCAGATCGGATTCCTGCAGGTCGCGACTGCCGCCATCCTGATGGGGGTGACTACGCCGCTGCTCGAACATCCGCACATCGCGTGGTCGTCGAGAGTGATCTGGGCCATCTTGATCACTGGATTGCTCGGAACCGCTGCGGCCTTCACCATCCAAGCCTGGGCCCAACAGTTCACATCCGCCACGCACACGGCGCTCATCTTCTCGCTGGAACCGGTTTTCGCCTGGATCACGTCTTACGTCGTGCTCGGAGAACGTCTGGGATCGCGCGCAGCGATCGGCGCCGTTTTGATTCTCGCCGGCGTGCTGATCTCCGAATTGTTAGGAAGCGTCTCTTCTCCATCCAGCGCCACCACTGCCGAGGCGCAAGGCTAGCAACCAGCAGAACTCAACGGAACCGGACCTGTTCTGAGCTTGCCGAAGAAGCCCTCGGGTCTTTGGTGTGGGTTGAGCTGCGCAGCTTCGGGGCTTCGCAGCTGCGCAGCTTGTGTCTTCCTGCTGCTAGACTTTTCTTCAGACCTTGCCTACGAAAACTCCAACCGACACGCAGCGCGTTTACCTGATTGACGCGATGTCGTTCATCTTTCGCGCCTACCATGCGATGCAGCGGCAGCGGCCGATGTCCACGCGCACCGGCGTCCCTACGGCCGCGACCTTCGTGTTCGTGAACATGCTCAACAAACTGCGCGGGGACTTTTCCCCGCAGTATCTGGCTGCCGTCTTTGACGTGGCCGCGCCGACTTTTCGTGACGAGCAGGCGAAGGCCATCTCCGCCGTCAAGAAATTCGACAGCAAGACGCAAACATTTCAGGAAGTCGCCTACGCCGGCTACAAGGCCAATCGCGCCGAAATGCCGCACGATCTGGCACAGCAGCTCCCCTACATCCGCCGCGCATTAGAAGCGTATCGCATTCCCATATTGGAACAGCCGGGATTCGAGGCCGACGACGTGATCGGCACGTTAGCCCATAAGGCCGTAGCCGCCGGACATCCGGTTTACGTGGTTTCCAGTGACAAGGACATGATGCAGCTCGTCGGCGAGCAGATTTGCGTGCTCAACCCGACGAAGGACAACCTGATCTGCGATGCGGCCAAAGTCGAGGAGATTCTCGGCGTTGGTCCGGCGCAGGTGATCCATGTAATGGCTTTGCGCGGTGACTCGATCGACAACATTCCCGGCGCACCCGGAATCGGCGACAAAGGATCGGTCGAACTGATCAGGCGCTTCGGCTCGGTCGAGAACGTGCTGGATCACGCGGAAGAAGTGGAGCGCAAGACGTACCGCGAATCGCTGCTGAACAACCGCGACGTAATCCTGCATAGCAAAGAATTGGTCACCATCGACGTGAACGTTCCGGTGCACCTGAATCTTGAAGCGATGAGAGCCGGAGAGCCGGATTACGAAGCCTGTCGGCAGCTTTTCAACGAACTGGAATTCACCACCCTGCTGAAAGATTTCGTCCGCACAACGGATGCGGAGAACGTCGAATATGGCGAGCTCAAGAGCAAAGCGCAACTGGATACTTTTGTGAAGCAGGGTAAGACAAGCGGGATCGCCGTTTTTCTCTGCGCTCCGCAGCCGAAGAAGCCAAACAATGCCGACGAGAACGACAATGCGGATCTTCCGTTGCTCGCGATGCCTCCGCGTGGCTGTGATCCGGTCGAGGTGGCGCTCTCAGCCGAGCCAAACAAAGCGGCAAGTCTGCGACTGGGCGAGAACGCCGTTTCAGAGAGTGTGCTCAATGTTCTCGCTGATCCTGGCATTCCCAAATCGGTTCACGATTTCAAATCCGCCTTGCGGCTGCTGGAACAGCTTGACTCAGAAAATCAAGTTTCTCCTCTAGCCGGCGTACGGGACGACGTGATGCTGTTCTCGTATCTGCTCAATCCGACCTACAGCAGCCACTCTCTCCCGGAAGTGGCGCTGCGGCGCTTCAATCTTCAGCTTGCCCGAACCAGCGCCGAAGCCGCCGACGTAACGCTTCGCCTCGCCCGCGCTCTGCGCGAAGAGGTTGAGAGCGAAGATGGCCTGATCAACGTGTACGACACGATCGATCTTCCTCTGTTGCCGGTGCTCGCTCGTATGGAATCTGCCGGCGTGAAGATCGATACCGGCGCGTTGCAGCGCATGTCCGTCGAACTGGAAAAGCAATGCTACGCGCGTACGCGCGAAATCCACCAGATGGCCGGCATGGAGTTCAACGTCAACTCTCCCCGCCAGCTCGGGGACATCCTTTTCAATAAGCTCGGCTTGCCTAAGCCGGTGAAGTACGGAAAAGGGAAGACGATCTCGACCGCCGTGGATGTGCTGGAAGAACTCGCCAACGAGCACGAGATCGCACGCAAGGTGCTCGATTTCCGCCAGCTCTCGAAGCTGAAGTCTACTTACGTGGACTCATTGCCGACACTAGTCGACGCGCGTACCGGCCGCGTACACACCACGTTCAATCCTGTAGGAACGGCAACCGGACGACTCTCATCCACAAATCCCAATTTGCAGAACATCCCCATCCGTACCGAATTGGGACGCGAGATTCGCTCCGCCTTTATCGCCGAGCCGGGGAACGTTCTGCTCTCCGCCGACTATTCGCAGATCGAGCTGCGGCTGCTCGCGCATTTTTCCGAAGATCCGCTGCTGGTCGAAGCCTATCGTCGCGAAGACGACATTCACCAGCTCACGGCCAGCGAAGTCTTCGGCGTGCCTCCGATGCTGATCACCTCCGAGCATCGCAGCCGCGCCAAAGCCGTGAACTTCGGCATTGTCTATGGCATCTCGCCGTTCGGCCTGGCAGCGCAGCTCGGGATCGAGCAGAAGGAAGCCAAGAAATATATCGAGACGTATTTCGATCGATACAAAGGCGTTCGCGCCTACATCGACCGGGTGCTTGAGCAAACGCGCCGCGAGCAGCGCGTGCGAACGCTCTTCGGCCGTGTACGTCCCATTCCGGACATCAACAGCAAGAACGCCAACATGCGCGGCTTCGCCGAACGTACGGCGGTAAACACACCGCTGCAAGGCACGGCCGCCGACGTGATCAAGCTGGCCATGATCAAGATCGACGCGGACCTCACCCGCCGCAAGCTGCGCTCGCGAATGACTCTACAAGTTCACGACGAGCTGGTCTTCGAAGTTCCCGAAAAGGAACTCGACGTTATGCGCGAGCTGGTCTGCGAGCACATGCAGAACGTCTATCCGTTCAAGGTGCCGCTGCTGGTGGATGTTGGCGTGGGGCAGAACTGGCGGGACCTGGAGTAGAGTCGCTTCTGTCATGCTGAGCAGTTGACTTCGCTCTTTGCGAGGTTATGGGAACGATGAACTGCGCTACTTTCATAAAGTGTCATCCTGACGCCCGGTTTTGGCGGAAGGACCTCGGGCGATGCTGAGGACTTAATGGCCGCTCCGGCTTTCTACGCCGAATTTCTCGTAGAGGAGCCCCGAGACTGCAATTGCGGAGGAAGCATTCCGCGGAGGTCCTTCGCCCAAAACCGGGGCTCAGGATGACACGCCTTAAAACACCTATCGACCACAAAGGACCTACCGCTTCACGTCAACCGGCTTAAGCAATTTGAAGCTGATCGCGGCTTCTGCGGGAATCACGATTTCTTTGTTGCCGGTGAACGCAGTACCAGCCGTGCCTGCGCCTGCTCCGGCTAGCGCGCCGATCGCCGCGCCTTTGCCGCCGCCGGCAATGCCGCCGATGATCGCGCCGAGCGCGCCGCCTCCGCCGATCATTGTGGCCGAACGCTTGCCTTTGCCTTTTGCGCTGCGCACGACCGCAGCGGTATCGACCGGCACGCTCTGTCCGCCGATTTCGACCGAGCTCAGCCTCACTTCAAGCATCGCGCCGCCTTTGAATCGTCCGAGCGGGTGGGCGGCTACCACCGTACCCGTTGCAGCGCTTCCGTCGGAGATCGCTATCGCATTACCTACATTCACCGGACTGGCTATAGTGGCGGTGAAGGTCTCGCCCGCCTGGCTAGTCTTGGAACTCAGCTCCTGTGAGGTGCGAACCGTGACCACCGTGCCGGCAGGAATTGTGACTGGACCCGGAACTGCCGAACTGCGCTTTTTCAATTCCGGCGCCGGTGCGGCATTGTTGGCGCTTTGCGAATTCGCAGGTGTCTGCGCGCTTGAGGCGGTCTGGTCGCTCGAAGGCGCGGGCGCCGGCTCGTTGTTTGCCGTATTTGACTTGCCGCAGCCGGCGAAGAACACAAGCAAAAACGCAATGATCAACAACAGCAGATTCTTCCTGACGAGAATCATAAAAATCCTCCGAACGGAAAGTTAACCCATTTGTACGCAAAAATCGCGTGAGTAGTGAGGTGCAGGCTCTGAAAGCCGCCGGCTGCGTGACTTGGAGTGGCGCGAATCCAATCGGCGACGATCCACGCAGCAGAAATCTCGCCAAACTTGAATACAAGCTTAGCACGATCAACAGTCTAAGTCAATTGTTTTCTTAGGCTTATGACCAACGTTCTCCAAAACGCTGCTCATAGGGAAGCTATTGTTTCGGCTGAGCTTAACCTGGAGCTGCCAAGTTCCCAACCGCGAACGTGCTCGCGCATCAGACAGCAATTTTGCATCTTCGAGCTTCTCAGTTCTGACTTGACCCGATCTGACTTCTGACTTTATCCGAGTTTCAGCGAAGCTTCCGCGGAAAAATGCGCTTCCGCGAAATCGCCTGCGACGAACTTTGGATACGCGGCTGCCGCGATCATCGCGGCGTTGTCGGTGGACAGGCTCCGTGACGGAAAGGACACACGATATCCGTCGCGCTCGGCTCGCTCCTGAAACTCAGCCCGGAGCCTGCCATTCGCAGCGACGCCGCCTGTCACGATTAATGACTGCACGTCGAATCGCTCGGCAGCGTACAGCGTTTTTCGCACGAGGTCCTGCACAACCGTTTCCTGGAATGAGGCGATCAGATCCAGCGTGATCTGATCGGTGTGCCGAAGATAATCCTCCGTCGTGGCGGGTGAAAGATCCCGCAGCGCATTTCGTCGTGCTTCGATCGATTCCTGCATCGCGTTCTTCTCAACGAAGCGCAGAACTGAAGTCTTAATGCCGCTGAACGAGAAATCGAAACTCTCCGGTGGCTGCTCCCCGCGGAGATGTCGCTTTTCTGCGGTCTTGATCTGCGAACGCGGAAACGCGATTGCCTTCGGATTTCCATGCTGTGCGAGCTTCTCGATAATCGGTCCGCCGGGATAACTGAGTGCGAGTAGCTTGGCGACTTTGTCGAAGGCTTCGCCGGCGGCATCGTCCAGCGTGCGGCCCACGCTGCGATAGCTCCAGACACCGCGTTCGCGGCTGACAAGATACAGATGCGTGTGTCCGCCGGAGACGACCAGCGCCAGCGCCGGCAGCGGGAGTTCTTCGCTCTGCTCGCGGCGATGCTCCAGCAGAACGGAGTGGATGTGTCCTTCGAGATGATTCACGGCAATTAGCGGTTTATCGAGCGCAAACGCCAGAGCTTTGGCATAAGTGATGCCAACCAGAAGCGACCCCGCGAGTCCTGGCCCTTGCGTGACTGCGAGTGCATCGACCGACTCAAGTGTCGAACCCGACTGCGCGATCGCCTCGCGCACGACCGGCACGATCGCGCGCAGATGTTCACGCGACGCCAGCTCCGGCACGACGCCACCGTAGGGGACATGCGTCGGAATCTGCGACGAGACTACATTGGCCAACACTTCTTCGCCATCGCGTACGACGGCTGCGGCGGTTTCGTCACACGAGCTCTCAATGCCGAGGATCAGGGCCATTTCTTTTTTTCTGTCATTCCGAAACCGCGCAGCGGGAGAGGAACCCCTACCCTCTTACATTCACTTCAGTCGTAGCGATTCCTCACCCGCTTCGCTGGATCGGAAGGACACGGGTTGCTGTTCTCCGCCAGGCTGCGGACGCTGTCTGCTGCGCTTGTACAGATATCGTAGCGTGATCGGCGCAAAGAGCGTGGTCGCGGCGGTCATGAAGATCACAATCGCATACGCCGCTTCAGAAATCACTTTCATCTGCAAGCCGAGCAGGGCAACAATTAATCCGACCTCTCCACGCGGCGTCATGCCGATTCCCACTTTGGTCACGGTGTCCCAGCCTTCGCGCAACACCGGCAATCCGCAGCCAACGACTTTGGTAACAATCGCTAAAACGGAAACTACGGCAGCCGAGATCAGCACCGGGCCGCTGAAGACGCTCAGGTTCAACTTCGCTCCCATAATGAAAAAAAAGTATGGAGCGAGGAATTCGTTGATGGCCGAGGCGCGCGGCATGAGGTTCCATTCTGGGGAATACTCTGCGAACGAGAGCCCCGCGAAAAACGCGCCGATGATCGATGCCATGCCGATTTTCTCTGCCGCAACGGAAAGCGCCAGACAAATCGCCAATGCCAAAATCAGCGGGGCATTGTGCGTTTCCATCCGTTCCAATCCGGGACGCATGCGTTGAATCACGCTGGGCGCGAAGAAGATCATCACCAGCGCGAATCCCACGGCTTCAATCAACAGCACCGTGAGCTGCAGCCATGCAATCGTCCCGGACGAAACCAGGCCCACGACCACCGCCAGAAGAACCATGCCAAGAATGTCGTCGAAAACAGCGGCCCCGAGGATGATCTTCGCCGGCCGCGTCTGCATTACGTTTAAATCTTCCAGCACGCGCGCGCTGATGCCTACGCTGGTTGCGACCATCGCCGCGGCGATGAAGACTGACTCATGCGGCGAATGATGGCGGGCCATCATGTAGGCGAATCCGGCGACGAACGGCAGCACCATGCCGGCGGATGCCACTCCGAGCGCCGATGCGCCGATCCGGATCAATTCTTTCGGCCGAGTCTGCAATCCGACGGTAAAGAGCAGGAAAATGGCGCCGAGTTCGCCGATGGAAACCGTGGCGTCGGAAGGAATGACAAAGCCTGTGAGGTAAGGACCGAGCACGACGCCGGAGAGGATCTCTCCCAGCACCGCCGGTAAACCTAGCTGCTCAAAAAGTTCGCCGAAGATCTTCGCCCAGAGGAAGATCACCAGCAACTGCAGCAGAAATGGATCGGCGCCTGGCTTCATGCCGATTCTTTATTGTCACCGTAGCCTAAGCTGCGCGCCACTGAATTCCAGAGTAGCTGAACCAGCCCCGGAGCCGCGAAGCCCCGGAGCTGCGAAGCTTGTGCATGGCTGGGAGGAGCGGCTGCTCGGTTCTCCGCGGTCGGTGGTAATCTTGAAAGTTACGCTTAGGCTCGATGACTTCGTAAGCTTCGCGGCTTCGGGGCTTCGCAGCTTCGGAGCTGCTTTTCATGGACCATCGAGCATTCTTCTTTCAAAAGTTCGGACTCACCGGTCGGGAACTCGAACGCTATTTGGGCGAGGCGCTCTCGGCGGGCGGCGATTACGCGGATCTCTACTTCGAGTACCACACCTCCACTTCGCTGACCCTCGACGAGTCGCTGATCAAGTCGGCCACCCAAGGCATTTCGGCCGGATGCGGCGTCCGCGTGATCTCCGGTGAGCGCACCGGCTACGCGTACACCGACGATCTCTCTCCAGAGCGCATCGTCCGCGCCGCGCGAACGGCGGCGCTGATTGCCAGCGGACCAACCAAGCAGCCGGTGGCCAGTTTGAAGGACCCAACCGGCGGTCACGCGCTGTATGCGATCGCTTCGCCTTCGGTAGATGCGGTGGTTGCGGCGAAGGTCGAGCTGCTCCATCGCGCCGACCGGCAGGCGCGAGGCTACGATCCGCGGATCGTTCAAGTGCGCGCGGGCTATGCCGATGAGCTGCGGCGGATCCTCGTCGTCGGCTCGGATGGTGTTATCGCCTCGGACTCGCAGCCGCTCGCGCGCATCAGCGTCTTCTGCATTGCGAAGGACGCGCACAACTCGGCGCGCGGCAGCTCCGGCGGCGGCGGACGGGTCGGCATCGAGTACTTCGAGTCGGAGAAGACGCCGGAGCACTTTGCCCATGAGGCGGCGCGGCAGTCGATCATCCAACTCGACGCACGCGAGGCGCCGGCGGGCGAGATGGAAGTCGTGCTCGGTCCCGGATGGCCCGGAGTGCTGCTGCATGAAGCCGTCGGTCACGGGCTCGAAGCTGATTTCAATCGCAAAAAAACTTCTGCCTTCGCCGGACTAATCGGCAAGCGAGTAGCCAGCGAAAAAGTCACGGTTGTCGACGACGGTACCATGCCCTCGCGCCGTGGATCGATCAACGTCGATGACGAAGGGTCGCCGACGCAGCGCACTGTGCTGATCGAAAACGGCATCCTGAAGGGCTACATCAGCGACAAACTATCCGCGCGGCTGATGGGCATTTCCGATACGGGAAATGGCCGCCGTGAAAGCTACGAACACATTCCTATGCCGCGCATGACGAATACGTACATGCTCTCCGGCCAGGACAGTCCGGCGGACATCATTAAATCCGTCAAACGCGGACTCTTCGCCGTGAACTTCGGTGGCGGGCAAGTGGACATCACCAACGGCAAATTCGTTTTCTCCGCTTCCGAGGCCTACCTGATCGAAGATGGCCAGATCACCGCTCCGGTGAAGAATGCCACGCTGATCGGCAATGGTCCTGACGTGCTCACGCGCGTCTCGATGGTCGGCAACGATCTGCAACTCGATGAAGGCGTCGGAACTTGCGGCAAGGATGGACAGTCCGTGCCGGTGGGCGTTGGCATGCCGACGATCAAGGTGGATCGGCTGACGGTCGGGGGGACGGGGTAGAGCCCTGGGTGAACACGAGGCCACTGAGTACACACAGGACGTCGGATTGGGCGAAAATTATGCCCCGTTCTGTTAATTGTCATCCCTCGCGCCGCGCGACAGAATTTTCGGTAGGAAGAATTGGAGTTTGCGGCGCGGGGGATCTGCTGTTCTTTAAAGCTAGCAAACAGCAGATCCCCCGGGCCGCACTCGCTTGGTCGTAGCATTTGCATTCGCGCGGCGGCCCGAGGGATGACAATTGTCTGAGTAGTAATCCTGAGTAGTAATCCGAAGAGACGGTTTGGTTGCGGCTCTTCGTCGGTCTCTGTGCCCTCCGTGTTCACATTAAGATTTTTTTATGCCAGCCACTGAAGAAATCGTCGAACTAGGAACCGGCCTGAAGCAAATCGCGGCCGACGTAGTCGCGCGCGCGATGAAAGCCGGCGCTTCTTCCGCCGATGCGATTGCCCGCGACGGGAACGAGTTCTCTACGCTCGTGCGGCTCGGCCAAGTGGAAACGCTCAAAGAGTCCGGCGCTCGCGCGCTGGGCTTGCGCGTTTTCGTCGGCAAACGCGCGGCGGCCACTCATACCAGCGACTTCTCGCGGGAAGGCGTCGATCTCCTGGTTTCCAGCGCGATCACCCTCGCGCGAACCACGTCGGAAGATCCTCATGCCGGCCTTCCCGATTCGGAACTGCTCGGATCCCTGAAAGAAGATCTCGACCTCTATTACGCCGACGTGTACTCGCTCTCGACGGCCGATCGCATCGACTACGCCAAGCGCACGGAGGCGGCGGCGCTTGCGGTCGATGCGCGCATCACGAATTCCGAAGGCGGATCGTTCGACGCGGCGACCGGGTACAAGGTCCTCGCCAACTCATTGGGATTTGTCGGTGAATATCGCCGCTCCTACTGCTCGGTTTCAGCGGTGCCGATCGCGCAACTGCCGGAGACGGCGATGCAGCGCGACTACTGGTATTCAGCCTCGCGCACGCTGCAAAAGCTCGATTCGCCAGAGGACGTTGGGCGCAAAGCCGCCGAGCGCACACTGCGCCGACTCGGAGCGAAAAAAGTCAGCACGCAGAAAGTGCCGATCGTCTTCGATCCCATGGTCTCGCGCGGGTTGATCGATCATCTGTTCGACGCCGTGAATGGCGACTCGATCTATCGCCATGCCTCGTTCCTCGCCGGCAAGCTCGGTGAGCAAGTTGCGGGCGAGAATATCACGATTGTCGATGACGGCACCATGCGCGGTGGCTTCGGCTCATCGCCGTTCGATGGAGAAGGGGTGCCCACGCGGCGGACCGTCGTGATCGAGCGCGGCGTGCTGAAAAGCTATCTGCTGAACACGTACACAGCGCGCAAGCTCGGATTGAAGACTACGGGCAATGCCGCGCGCGGGCTCACCGGCAATCCGGGGATAGGTTCTGGAAATTTCTACTTGCAGCCGGGCGAAACGACACCGCAAGAAATCCTCCGCGGGATTCGCAGCGGACTCTATGTAACAGAATTCCTCGGCTTTGGCGTGAACCTCGTCACCGGCGACTTCTCGCGCGGCGCGTCCGGCCTATGGATCGAAAACGGCGAGCTGACTTATCCCGTGGAAGAGATCACGGTAGCCGGAAATCTCAAAGAAATGTTCCGCAACATTTCCGCAATCGGGAATGATCTGGAATTCCGCAGCTCGATCGCGGCGCCGACGATCAGGATCGATGGGATGACGGTGGCGGGAGAGTAATTTGTCATTCCGAGCCCGCGGAGCGGGAGAGGAATCCCTACCCTCTAGCTCATTGCTGGGGGTAGGGATTCCTCGCTGCGCTCGGAATGACAAGACAAGGACGGCGGCCTACTCTTCGCTGCTCTCCGCCGGCGCCGCTTCCACCGCGGCGGCTTCCGGCTCGGTCACGATGTAACTGACTTTGCCGGCGTCGAGTTCGTCCTGCGCGATGCGGCAGGCTTTGCTGGAGTCGGTCTCGACCAGCTTGCTGGCTCCACCCTGGAGTTGGCGGGCGCGGCGCGCGGCGACGAGGATGTAGCGATATTTGCTATCGAATTCGTTCGTAGGTTCCATGTTGCGTTCTTCTACCTCGGAGGATGGTTCTGGTAGCCGTCGATTTTGAAGGATGCTAAAACGGGTTGAACTCGCTGATGGCTGTTGGCCAGTAAACATTGGTCGGCAATTCGCGTTAGCTTCTGCTCTTCGCCGGTGAGCGTCTTTCCCGAACGGCGAATGCGCTCGGAAAGGACGATGGCCTTCAACTCTTCCACGGCATGTTCCAGGATTGCGTTGACGAGAATATACCTGTATTTCTCGTAATTCACAATCTCCTTCTGGGCGTTCTCAAGTCTTCGCTCTATTACTTCCGGTTTCACCTTATCCGCCTGGTTGCGACTGCGCAGCCGCCGCTCCAGAATTTCCCGGTTCGGAGGCATCACGAAGATGCTCACCGCGTCCGGCACCTTTTTGCGCACCTGCTCCGCGCCCTGAACGTCGATGTCCAGCAGCAGGTCCCTGCGTTCGCGCTTGGCTTCGTCAAAGAACCGGCAGGCCGTCCCGTAATAGTTGCCGAAGACCTCGGCATGCTCAAGAAACTGGTCGGCGGCGATCATGGCTTCGAATTCGGGACGCGTAACGAAGTAGTACTCCCGTCCGTTCTGCTCGCTCCCGCGCGGCGGACGCGTGGTATAGGAGATGGAAAAATCCAGATTATCGACGAGCGAGCGCAGCTCGTTCACAAGCGTAGATTTCCCCGAACCCGACGGCGCCGAAATGATGAAGAGAAGGCCGGACATTTTGTGATTTCGTGATTTTGCGATTTCGTGATTTAGAACGGGCAGCACCAGGGAAGGGCACGGATTTATCCGTGCCGGGAAGCGCTCGCAGGCTGGAGCGGCTTCAGCCGCTGAGGTAAGTCTTCCGCTATGAGGCACCTGTTGACCTCAGACGCTAAAGCCAGAAAGAGAGAATCGCTCCCAAACGGCACGACTAAAGTCGTGCCCTTCCCTAAAGCCTCGTTCCAATCACGAAATCACCCGATCACGAAATCACGAAATATCATTCAATATTCTGGACTTGCTCGCGCGCTTTCTCGATCTCCGATTTCATGAGCAGTCCCAATTCGGTGATGCGCAATCCTTCACCGGCTACGCCGGAAGTTTTCGACAAAAGCGTGTTCGCCTCGCGATTCAATTCTTGCAACAGGAAGTCGAGCTTCTTGCCGGCCTCTCCGCCGGAATCGAGCAGCGAGTGAAAATGCGCGATGTGATTCTCCAGGCGTACGACTTCTTCTTGGATGTCGCTGCGTTCGGCCAGCATAGCCGCTTCCTGCAAAATGCGATCCTGATCGGCGTGGCCTCCGATCAGCTCATTCATGCGCGATTGCACTTTTTCGAGATACGCGCGGGAAACCAACGCGCGCAGCTTGGCGATTTCGGCGATCGCGTGCGAGAGAACTTTCAGCCGTTCGCGCAGCTCGCGCTCAAGTCCGCGACCTTCTTCATCGCGCATGTGGTTCAGGCGATCGACGATTTTATCCAGAGCTGCGAGCACGAGGGATTCGGTCTTTTCATCCAGCGCGGCCGCATCTCCGGAAAATGCTCCCGGCAATCGTAAAATCGCATTGAGATCCGGCTGAGCACTGACGCCGAGATGTTCGGCCGCCTCCCGAAATGCAGCCACATAACTTTCCACGAGCGGCCGGTTCAACTGCATTCCGCTGCCTTCTCCCGTTTGGAAGGAAAGAGAAATTTCGACGTGCCCGCGCGCGATTCTCTCTTTCAGTACGCGGCGCATCTTGAGCTCCAGTCCGTTGGCCTCTGCCGGAAGCCGAAAGTGAAGATCGAGGAAGCGGTGATTGACGGCTTTGAGACTCAGAGAAAAAGAGGCGCGCTCGCTCACCGGTGAGGTGAGCTGCGCGAAGCCGGTCATGGAGCGAATCGAGGACATTTCCGTCCCTGTCATTCCGAATCCGCGGAAAGAGAGAGGAATCCATACCCTTACGCGGAACTGCAACTGGTAGGGATTCCTCTCTCGTCCCGCGGTTCGGAATGACAATAATAATGACAATACCGACGAATCCCTACCCCTTACGAGGCACTGCAGGCGATAGGGCTTCCTCTCCCGCTTCGCGGGTTCGGAATGACAAACTGTCCACATCCACGAACTGAAGATTGTACAAGCGTTGGTACGTTCCAAAGCGCTGCAACAGCTCGTGGTGCGGACCTATGTCGGTGATCGCACCATTCTCCATCACGATAATGCGGTCGGCATTGCGAACTGTCGAGAGTCGGTGCGCGATCACGAACGCTGTGCGGTTCGCCATCAGGTTTTGGAGAGCCGACTGCACCAGCGATTCGGACTCGGCGTCGAGCGCCGACGTCGCCTCATCCAGAATCAGGATTGGCGAATCTTTCAGCAGCGCGCGCGCAATCGAAATTCGCTGGCGTTCGCCGCCGGAGAGGCGCATGCCGCGCTCGCCGATCACGGTGTCATACCCCGCCGGAAGCTTCAGGATGAAGTCATGCGCCAGCGCCGCCTTGGACGCGCGTTCCACCTGATCCATCGGAATGTTGGGGCGGCCGTAAGCGATGTTGTTGCGCACCGTGTCGTTGAATAGGACCGTCTCCTGTGTGACCAGCCCGATCTGACTGCGCAGCGAGCGGATGCTCACGTCGCGCAGATCATGGCCGTCGATCAGTATCGCGCCGGCGCTCACGTCGAAGAACCTCGGCAGCAGCCGAAGCAGCGTCGATTTGCCTGCGCCGCTCGGGCCAACAATCGCAACCACTTCGCCAGCCTTTACTTCCAGGTTGATGTCGCTCAGGACGCGGCAAGAGCCTTCTTCGTCGTCGTAAGAAAAATCGACGTGATCAAAATGAATCTGATGTTGGAACGCCGGCAACGCTATGGCGTGCGGCTTCTCCTTCACGTCGTCCTCGACTTCCATGAAGTCGAAGATCGCCGACGAAGCGCCGAGAGCCTGCTGGAAGTTGTTGTAGAACTGCGCAAACTTGCGGACTGGGTCGTAGAGCTTAAAGACGGCAACAATGAAGACGAAGAACGCTCCGAGAGTCATGGCATGAACGCGGATGCGTTCGCGTCCCACCCAGAGCAGCAGCGCAACAGCCACGGCGCCGATCAAGTCCATCAGCGGCGAGCTTACTGCCTGCGCGCTCACCGAGCGCAGGTTCGCGCGGAAGAGTCGCTTGGAAGCGCCGCGGAAGCGCATCGCCTCCCAGAACTCCATATTGAAGGCTTTGACGATCTTATTGCCGGAGATGGTCTCGTGCAGCAGATGCTGAATCTCCGCCAGCTTGTCCTGGCCCTTGCGCGTGGTCTGGCGAACTCGGCGGCCGATGCGTCGCGAAGAGCTGATCACGATCGGCACAAACAGCAGCAGGACCCACGCCAGTTTCCCGCCAAAGATGATCGCCACTGCGACCGTGAAGATGAAGGTGAAGACCTGCTGGAGAAATTCGCCGAGCACCGAAGACATCGCATACTGCACGCGCTCCACATCATTGACAATGGTCGAGAGCAGCGTGCCGGTGGAGTGCTTCGAGAAAAATCCCACGGACCGGCGCAGGATCGAGTCGAACAGCTCGTTGCGCAGATCGGTGATCATGCCGAATCCGGCAAAATTCACCAGATAAGTTCCGCAGTAATCGCAGACGGCTTTGATGGCGGTGGCGCCCACCAGAGCAACCGCGACCATTGTCCAGGCATTGTGGAAGTAGCTGGGAACAAAGCTGTGGAGATAGACAGCCCCGTAGTGCGGAATGGTGAAAAGCGGCTGTAAAGCCTCACCCGACATGTCCGGCCGCAGAACGCCATCGAGGATCGGCTTGACCAGGACCACGCGAAACGCCTCAAGCAGTCCCGTGGCAGCCAGCAGCAGCACAGACGCTAGCACCGCGAGGCTGTACGGACGCACGTAGCGCAGCAACCGAAGCAGGCGATGCGCGTGCGCAGCGGGACTCGGAAGGGCGGAAGTCAAAGGTAAGTTAGATTCTATCCTGCGCCGCAGAATCTTATAGATCCGGTGATCGGCTGAGGTAACGGTGTCCGGGAGCGCTTCGGATTCCTCGAGAACCAGAATCCCGATTCGCAGGGCGGTTCGGGTTCATGCGCGCCGGAAGCAGTAACTTTGCAGACGACCAAGCGCCGGAGGCTCGGATCGCCCACGACGGGTGCGGTTCCAGGCCCGGAGTGAGACTCCGTCAGTCAAGACGGAATTTCCCTGCTAATTCACTGCAGCCTTCGCTCAGCAAACCAGCTTCTCGACTCGAGTTTCTGCCAAGCGATTGAGAACAAATGTGCTTACCCCAAGAATTAGAAATTCGCTGCTAATTCCCTGCTCTTTCGCTCAGAGTTTTTGGCGGAGCCGCGCAGTTAGCGGGTTTTCGGGAGTCCCGGCGACCAGTCCCCTGCAAAATTCGCTGTTCTCAGCGAATTCTCGTTTTTCCAAGTTGTCCAAAGTTTGATTTGCCGCAGCCGTTCGTGGTCTCCTGTTGCGTAGCCACAAAGAGATGAAGAACAGAGTCGAGTCTTTCCCATTCAGGCGGACGGGTTATCGGTATTTTCTGCTGTGCCTGCTCGGTCTTGTGACATTCCTGGCGGGATGTACTTCCAAAGCCGCTCCGGCCAAGCACTACGCGCTCCACGGCAAAGTCATGGCCGTGGATAAGCGTGGGCAGGAGCTGATCGTCGATGCAGAGGCGATTCCCGGATTCATGCCGGCGATGACGATGCCGTATCCAGTGGCCGACGCCAAGTTGCTGGATCAGGCAGCTCCGGGCGACGAGATTCAAGCTGACTTGAAAGCCGAAGGCGAGCGAGTATCGATCGACAAATTAACTGTCGTCAGCAAGGCCAAACCCGGCGCTGCCCTCACGCCTTCTTCGCCAATTCATGTTCCGCAAGTCGGAGAAGCGGTGCCCGACTTCGCGCTCACGAACCAAAATGGGAAGCGCGTGCGCCTGGATGACTACCGAGGCAAAACCCTGCTGCTTACCTTCTTTTACACGCGCTGTCCGCTGAACAATTACTGTCCGCGCATGAGCAGCAACTTCGCTACGCTCAATGGCGATCTGGCGAAAGACCCCGATCTGTACGCGAAGACGCACCTGCTCAGCATCAGCTTCGATCCGGAACACGATACGCCTAAAGTCCTGCGTAGCTACGGCGGCGCTTATACGGAGCGCTATAGCAAAGAAGATTTCAAGCATTGGGAATTCGCCACGGCTCCGCCCGCCGAGATGAAAGATGTCGCGAAATTCTTTGGCGTGTACTACGAGAAAGACGGCAACAACATCACGCACTCGCTGAGCACGGCGGTGATTGGCCCCGATGGAGAAATCAACGCGTGGTATCCAGGAAATAATTGGAAGCCGGACGATCTGTTGCCGGTAGTAACGGCGAGTGTTAAGGCATCAGCCGAGCCAACACGTGTCGCCAGCTCGCAAACGTCTTCGAAAGATCGGCAGCCGCAGCCGTGACCGGACGCAAACTGAAGAACGAAGAGTGCTGCTGCGGGACGTTGGTCTGCGAGCTATCGGGCGAAAGCTCCTGCATGTAGAACTCGTTGGCGAACGCATGCGTATCGGCCGGATCCCCCAGCAATTGCTCCACAGAGAACGCAGCGTGGATTTGCAATTCGGGAATGGGTTTTACCGTGCTGTTTGCCTTGGTATCAGGCACACTAGCTAGCGCACACGGAACAGAAAGTCCGAGCAGCAACAAAAGGATCAGCAGCTCTGGCGTGGAACGGCGCACGTTGTTAGTTTAGTCGCGCGAAGCACATTAGGGTATGTCGCGTCAGAAGATTTTTTCACCTAGCTCGTGAGACGGTTCACGAGCTGCTTTTCCGGCCTGAGTTCCCGCAGAAGTTGCTCTATGGTCTTCCCGAGTTCCGGATGCAGAACTTGAAGAGCGATCTCCGCCAGCGGCTCAAGCACGAATCGTCTACGCTGCATGGCAGGATGCGGAACTACCAGGCTTTCGGACCGGATCACGGAATTCCCAAAAAGCAGAATATCGATATCCAGAGTGCGGGGACCTTTGTCGATCTCCCGAGTGCGCCCGAGTTCCGCTTCGATCTGCTGCACAGCTTCGAGCATCTCTGCCGCAGTCTTCTGGGTGGAGAGTTCCACCGCACAATTCAGAAACCAAGGCTGCTTGCGAAATTCCATCGGCTCAGTTTCATACAATCCAGAAACCTTCGTGATTTTTCCGATTTTCGCCAATCGCGCGATGCCAGCCTTCAGGTTCGCCGCGCGATCTCCCAAATTGGAACCGAGCGACAGATAAACGAGCGTTGACACGCGAAAACAGTAATGGGGCAGCGCTGAAAAGACCAGAACAAAAAAAATGCGGGCGAAGATCGCCCGCATTCAAATCCCGAGTGGTTGTTAATCAAAAGCTGTACTTCAGCCACGCACGCAAGCTGCGCCCGCCTTCGCGGCTGAGTTGCTGGTTCATGAAGTTCGGATCGAGGAGATTCGTCGAGATGGGGAAGACACTGGTTCCATCCAGACCCGTCCCGCCGCCGAAATTGGCGTGGTTGAATGGATTGAACGCTTCCAGTCTCAACTGCAGCGCCTGACCTTCGCGCACTTTGATGTCGCGCTGAATCGACATCGTCCAGTCCTGCCGTCCGGGATTGTAGAAGCTGTTGCGTCCAATATTCCCGTTCGTTCCCAGGATGAACAAATAGCGGAAGTCCTTCGCCGTCGCGCTGAAGTTCGGCGCGAAGCTGCTGTTGAAGTCGGTGAAGTGAGTTCCATCCAGACTGAAGCCTACGCCGCTGTTGCAAGTGGCCGTTGCCTGGAAGCAGTTCGTGTAATTGATCGGCACCGCCGGATTGCCCAGCGATGGACGATCATTAAACCCGCTCAGATCGCCGTTCTGATCGGCGCCGCCGAAGAATAGCGTGTCCGGCGCGCCGGTCTCGAAAGCGGCTGTCCCGGAGAGCTGCCAACCTTGCGTCACGAGGTTCAGGCCTTTCATCAGTCCCTCGCCGTTGTGGACATAAGGCAGGTCATACACCCAGGTGAAGACCGCGCGATGCCGACGATCGAATGCCGAGGGTCCCCGATCGCCAAGGAAGTTGAATGCCTGCTGCAGGCGGGTGCTGCCACCGCTCGTGGTGAACACCTCCGAGCCGTCATCCAACGACTTGGAAAACGTGTAAGAGCCGCGCAGCAGCAAGCCGTGCGCGAAGCGGCGGTTCACGTCCACTTGGAGGCCGTGGTAGATCGAGTCTCCATGGTTGGAACGAACCAGGATGTCACCGCGCGACGGATCAAGGCGTGGGGCATTCCCGGTAGCCGGATCGAAAATTCCAGGATTCAGTTCTTCATTCAGGAACAGGTGTTCGCCGCGTGTGCCTACATAAGCAATCGTGGCCAGGAACTGTCCAGGAAGTTGGCGCTCGATGTTGGCGTTCCATTGATAGGTTTTCGGATTCACCAGATTGGAAACCGTTGCCGTAACGGCGTCGAACGGACTGAGCGCCGGCGTAATGCCGGCCAGCAGCGACGTCGGATTAGCGGCGCCGCGTCCCGGCGCTCCGGTCGGCGTGGCGTCGGTAAACGTTCCGCCGGTCACGTTGGGAGTAGAAGATGCGGAGTTCGCGATGATGTTGCCGAAGATTCCGTCGTAAAACGTGCCGAAGCCGGCCCGGAATACGGTTTTATCTTCGCCGAAAAGTCCCGCCCAGAAATGCGGCGTGTAGGCAATTCCAAAACGAGGACCGAAAGCGGTTCGATAAGGCTGTTCCTTCACCACCTGAGTGACCGAATCAGAGGCCGCTGTCTTCTCGTTCACCGTGGGGAACGGGAGAGAGTTAAACGGCGTTCCGTCGTATTCATAGCGCAATCCATAATTCACGGTCAGGTTCGGCCGCATCTTCCACGAGTCCTGGAAGTAGTAGGCTTGCGTCGTCTGCGCGTACGTGATCTGCGGATTACCGAAGTTGATCGTCGCGCTGCCTGCTTGTCCGGAGAAGTTGTCGATGTAATTCGCCAATCCCGTGCACGCGGCCAAGCCGATCGCGGAACAATCTCCTCCGCCGTTGAATTGGATGACACCTCGCGAATTGAACGGAATGCTGTCCGTGATTCCAAAATGAGAGAGGTCGGCTCCTACTTTGAAATTGTGATTTCCCACGCTCAGAGAGACCGCATCCTGATACTGGAAGATCTGGTGATTTCTGAACTGTGGGAATCCATTGATGACTCCACCAAAATCCGTGCCTGCTAAACCGGCGATTCTGAAGTCGGGCAAGGTCGAGAACGGATTCGCAGCCGTGGCTGCGGTGGGCGCAAATTCAAAATCAAATTGCTCGGAAGTGACGCGGATTTCGTTCACCGCGTGACCGTTGAAAATGTGGGTCCAGTATCCGCCCAGATTCCGCGATGGTCCGCCCTGTTCGGTGTCGGTTCCTGGCAGCGCGCTGGGATTGGCAAACAAGTCCGGCGTGAGTGAACCATGCGTGCCGATGAAACGCGCAGTGAAAGTGTCGGTGTCATTCGGTGTGTAATCGGCTCGGATGTCGTATTCATAAGCCGGCGCTTGCTGCGTCGCTTGCCGCTGAATGGTGCCGATCTCGACCGCGCAAGGATTTGTGCTGCACCCGGGACGATTGCCGATGTTGATGAAGTTGGTCGCGCTCCCTGCCGGCGCGACTAATCCACCGAGGGAATTCAGCAGGACGCTGACATTCTGATTGGGTCCCAAAGACTGAAGCGTCGCAACACCTGCCGCTGTAGGAATCGTGAGCGTGCTGCCGGTTTCGGCTCCAAACAGACGGTCCCACTGCGTAGTTCCAAAAACGAACAACTTGTTCTTAATCACCGGCCCGCCAAGGCGATAGCCAAAGGTGTTCCGCACCTGCCGTGGAACAACCGTGTCGCCATTGAAGTGCTGCTCGGCGCTAATCGCATTGAATCCAGTTCCGGAGTAAAGCTCCCACACCGCACCGTGCCAGTTGTTCGTGCCTTTTTTGTAAATCACGTTCGCCAGCGAAGCTCCGCCGCCGCCAAACTCAGCCGCATAAGAGTTGGTCTGGACCGATACCTCCTGAATTGCTTCCAGATTCTGTGGCTGAATCGCCTGGCCATGGATGCTGTCGTCATTGTTATTGAAACCGTCAATCAGAAAACCATTGCCGCGTGGACGTTGTCCATCGACCGCGTAGGAGACTCCATTGGTGAAGTTGTCCCGCGTGGAGACATTCACCGCGCCCGGCTCAGTCAGAACTAGTTCGAGAGGATTGAGCGTATTTACCGGAAGATCGGTGATTTCCTTCGTGCTGATCGTCTGGCTCAATTGCGCGGAGTCCGTTTCGATGCCCAGCGCGCCGGCTTCCACCGAGACCACCTCGTTCCCGCCGCCGGGTTTCAGAGTGACATTGGCAGAGGTCACCACCGAGGCGACGACACTGACATTGTCGAGCTTCTCGGCAGAGAAACCTTGATCAGAGACCGTGATTTCATAGGTGCTCGGGGTCACCGCATCGATACGGAATTGTCCGTTGCCGCCCGTCACCGTTTCGCGCGTTGTGTTGCTCAGCTTGTCCCGAACCGTGACTTTCGCGCCGCTGATCACCGCTCCGGTCGGGTCGATTACTGTTCCGGCGATGGTGCCCTTGCTCGTTTGTCCCACAACGGGAAGGACCGTCACACTCAAAACCAGCAAAGCGAAGATAGAGCTTATTCGTTGCCACTGCTTCATTACGATTTCTCCTGACTTCATGCTTTCTGTGGCTCGCTTGCCGTTTTTCGGCGCACCTCTGCCGTTCAGGCAAGCTTTGCCTTGTGATTGTTTGCGGAAATAGAAAGCAGGTGCTCTGCCGTCGTGAGCCGATAACGCGAGTGGCGAATCGCTATCGGAGCGGGAGAGAAAACGAGAAAACTGTGATGGACCGTCCCTGGACTCGTCGTTCTACAAAAAACCGAATCTTAGGGCGCGGCAGTTATGATTTTCTGAATTCAACTTAACTTCCGCCGATTCAGAAAAATGCGTAATCTCGAAATGGAACACGATGCCGATGAAAGCTAAAAACTCCGGTGCGGTTGTCGCGCGCAATGTCCTCGCCATCGATATCGGAGGGACGCATGTGAAGCTGCTGGCGACGGGAGAAAAGGAGCCGAGAAAGATTCCCTCCGGTCCGACCCTTTCCGCACGTGCCATGGTGGCTAAGGTGAGAGCGGCGGTGAAGGACTGGGACTTCGATGTTATCTCGATCGGTTATCCCGGTCCGGTAGTGCAGGGACATCCTCTCCGCGATCCACATAACCTCGGCTCGGGATGGGTGAAGTTCGATTATCGCCGGGCCTTCGGCAAACCGGTGAAGATCATCAATGACGCGGCCATGCAGGCGCTCGGCAGCTACCGAAAAGGGCGCATGCTGTTCCTCGGCCTCGGCACTGGTTTGGGATCAGCGATGATCGTTGATGGCGTGTTGCAGCCGATGGAGCTTGCGCATCTCCCCTACAAGAAGGGCCGCACGTTCGAAGACTATCTTGGCAAGCGCGGGCTAGACCGTTTAGGGAAAAAGAAATGGGAGAAAAATGTCTTTGAAGTCGTCACCCAGCTGTGGCAGGCGATGCAGGCGGACGACGTCGTCCTCGGCGGCGGCAACGCCAAGAAGCTTTCGCATCTGCCTCCCCACTCCCGCTTAGGCAAAAACGGCAACGCTTTTGTCGGCGGATTCCGCATGTGGCAGGATGAGCGCGTGCATCATGGGATTGTGAGAACGTCCAATCCGTGACTCTGTGTGTTCTTAGCTTGGGCTTCGAGTTGGAAGCGGCTGGAGCAAAAAGGAAAACTGCCTATAATCGCGTCATGTTCCAGGCAAAAAGCAGATTACGCTCGGCTTGCAGCCCAGAAGCGTTGATGGCGAAATCGGCACTCGGCCTGTATCTAACATTGTTCGCTACGGGGATGCTCGGTATTCGCGCTTTTGCGCAATCCGCTCCCACAAGCACGAGGCCCAACGATTTGACCCCTCGTGTTGCGCTGAAAGAGCTGTCGCCTCTCACCTATCCAGCCCTTGCCTACACCGCAGGTATAACTGGAGACGTATCGTTAAATATCACAGTTCATGCCGACGGGAGCGTCGCGTCTGTGACGACCGTCAGTGGGCCTGCGCTGCTGCTCAGTGCTGCTGCGGATAGCGCAAGGAAATCGCGTTTCGAATGCCAAAATTGCGGAAGAGCAGACCGGAGTCAATCCTTCACGTATTCTTTCCGGCTATCGCCGGAAAAAGCCGACCCATGCTGCTGCAGCTCTGGCAGTACTTGGAACAAAACCGCCTCTAATCTCCAGGTGATCGAGTCCGAGAACCATGTGATTCTGACAAGATCTCCAGTCTGCATTTGCCCTGACGATTGTTCCGTCCGCTCCGCCTACGCTCACGCCAGATTTCGTTCGGCCAAGTGCCTGTACCTGTGGAAATGCGGCCAAGGGAACATCTTCGTTTATTGAAATGGAGTTATCCCTAGCCTCGTCCCAAGACAGCGCGAAAACGGGACACCGGGGCCGTTTTGCAGAAGAATCTGTTGCCCATCCGAGTGATAAACTGAAAAGTTTACTCATCTCGAATTCTGGCGTCTATAGCGCCGACTGAAGGATTTAGGAATGCCGGAGACCATGCAGGCCATCGTAAAGCCGGAGCCGCGCGCTGGATCGGAACTGCGCGAGGTGCCGCGGCCGGAGATCGGCCCGAACGATGTCCTCGTGAAGGTGAAAGTCGCCTCGATCTGCGGCACCGACCTACACATTTACGAATGGGACGCCTGGGCGCAGAAGCGCATTCATCCTCCTCTGGTTCCCGGACACGAATTCTGCGGCACCGTCGCAGCCATCGGCCGCGAAGTTACAAGCGTTACGGAAGGCGATTTCGTCTCTGCCGAGATGCATGTGAACTGCGGCAAGTGCCTGCAGTGTCGAACAGGCGAGGCGCACATCTGCCAGTTCGTGAAAATTATCGGGGTGGATGCGGATGGCGCCTTTGCTGAGTACGTGAAGATTCCCGAATCGAATATCTGGAAACTCGATCCTTCCATTCCCGCCGATTACGCTTCCATCCTCGATCCCTTAGGCAATGCCGTCCATACAGTTTTGGCAGGCGAAATTGCGGCCAAGACCGTCGCCGTGATCGGATGCGGCCCGATTGGTCTGTTCTCGATTGCCGTCTCGCGCGCCGTTGGCGCCGCGCAGGTTTTTGCGCTCGAAGTGAACGAGCATCGTCGCAAGCTGGCGAAAGCGATGAAAGCGGATCATGTCTGCAATCCGGCGAAGGACAACGTGAAGCAGTTTGTTCTCGAGCACACGAATGGCACCGGGGTAGATGTCGTGCTGGAAATGTCCGGACATCCTGACGGCATTAAGACCGGGTTCGATATTCTCCGTCTCGGCGGACGGGTTTCCCTCCTTGGGATTCCTTCCGTTCCGATCAAGATGAACTTCGCCGAGGACCTCATCTTTAAAGGCGCGGTGGTGCAGGGGATCAACGGCCGGCTCATGTACAAGACCTGGTACCAGATGCAGGCCCTGCTCAAAGCCGGCAAACTCGACCTCTCTCCGGTCATCACCGACCGCATGCCGCTCAAAGACTTCACGAAAGGTATGGAGCGTCTTAAAACGGGCGAAGCCAGCAAAATCCTGCTCTATCCCAACGGAGCGCGAGCGTGAGCTTGGATGATGTCGGGCTCGTAGTGGGCCACTGCTTGTTTCCCCTAGAAGCGCTGCTCTTGAAGCCATAACCTCCAGATTTCAATCCTGCATCTAAGCTTCTGTCACTTGGGCAAGGTTGCACCGGAATGTCCCGTGATTTTCATGGGACAAGGTCAAGACCCGCCCGTGCGCCACATGGACCGCTACATCTGTATTCATTGTCATTTCTATCAGCCGCCGCGGGAGAATCCGTGGCTGGAAACCGTCGAGGTTCAGGATTCTGCGTATCCGTTCCACGATTGGAACCAGCGCATCACCAGCGAATGCTACGCGCCAAATGCGGCATCGCGGATTCTCGACGGCGAAGGCTTCATCTCCGCAATTGCGAACAACTACGCGAAGATCAGCTTCAATTTCGGCCCGACGCTGCTCTCGTGGCTGGAAGCGCAGGAGCCGGAGGTCTATCGCGCGATCCTTGATGCCGACCGCATGAGCCGCGAGCGCTTTTCCGGACACGGCTCCGCGATTGCACAGGGGTACAACCACATGATTCTGCCGCTGGCGAACAATCATGATCGCTACACGCAGATCTACTGGGGAATGCGCGACTTCGAGCACCGCTTCGGCCGCGCGCCTGAAGGCATGTGGCTGCCCGAGACAGCCGTGGACATGCCCACGCTCGACATGATGGAGCAGCTCGGGATCAAGTTCACGATCCTCTCGCCTTATCAGGCATGGCGTTATCGAAAAATCGGGGCGCGCGCCTATCGCGACGCCGGCGGCGGCAAGATCGATCCTACGCGGCCTTACCTCGTCCGTCTTCCCGAGGGTCGAAGCATCGCGATTTTTTTCTATGACGGACCGATCTCACAGGCCGTCGCATTTGAAGGTCTGCTGAACAGCGGCGAGCAGTTTGCCAATCGGTTGGCGAGTGGATTCTCCGACGCGCGCGACTGGCCGCAGATCATGCACATCGCCACGGACGGCGAGAGTTATGGACATCATCACCGCCATGGCGATATGGCGCTGTCGTATGCGCTGCAATTTATAGAGACGAACGGCATCGCCAAGCTCACGAATTATGGGGAATATCTCGAGAAGCATCCGCCGGAGCAGGAGGCGCAAATATTCGAGAACACGTCCTGGAGCTGCTCGCACGGCGTAGGTCGCTGGAAAGAAAACTGTGGCTGCAGTTCCGGAGGCCACGCCGGCTGGAATCAGGAGTGGCGCGGTCCGCTGCGTCAGTCGCTTGACTGGCTGCGTGATTCGGTGATGCCGCTCTATGAAGAACGCGCCAAGCCGCTCCTGGACGCGGGCGATGGGAATGTTTGGCGCGCGCGCAACGAGTACATTCGCGCCGTTCTCGATCGATCGACCGCGAACCTTGATCAATTCTTCCGCGACAATGCTTCCCACGAGCTCTCTCAGGAAGAGCGCACCACCGCGCTCAATCTGCTCGAAATACAGCGCCACGCCATGCTCATGTACACGAGCTGCGGCTGGTTCTTCGACGAGATTTCCGGGATTGAAACCGTGCAGGTGATCCAATACGCCGGGCGTGTCATTCAGCTCGCGCAGGAGTTGCTGTCAGAAGAGGAGGGCGACTCACTCGAAGCCGGATTTCTCGAGCGACTTCAGAACGCGAAGAGCAATCTGCCCGAACATGGCGATGGAGCGGAGATCTATCGCAAGTGGGTGAAGCCCGCCGTTGTCGGACTGGAGCAGGTTGGAGCGCATTACGCGATTAGTTCCATTTTTGAAACGGGAGCAAGCAAGTATTGCTACTCGATCGAGCCCAGCGACTATCGTCGTCTCGCCTCCGGCAAGATGCAGCTCGCTTTCGGACGAGCGCGCGTCTGCTCGCGCGTTACCGAAGAATGCGAAGAGCTTACGTTTGCCGTGCTGCACATGGGTGATCACAGCTTGAGCGCAGGCGTGCGCAAATATGGCGGCACAGAAAGCTACTCCAAAACCGTCGAAGAGCTGAGTCACGGATTTTCGCGCGCCGACGTTCCCGCGCTGATCCGGTCGTTGGACAATAATTTTGGCGGCGCAGTCTATTCGCTGAAGTCGCTGTTTCGCGACGAGCAGCGGCGAGTCATCGATCGCATCCTCGATTCGACGCTGCGCGAAGCGGAAGCCAGCCTCCGTACCGTCTATGAACATCACGCACCGCTCATGCGTTTTCTTTCGGATGTGAAGTTCCCGCGGCCCAAGGCGCTCTCCGCCGCCGCCGAATTTGTCTTGAATGCTGCGTTGCGGCGGCAGTTCAGAAACGAGTTTCTCGATCTCGGCGAAGTGCGCGCGTTGCTGGCGCAGGCGCGAGATGAAAACGTTCCCCTCGATTCCGAAGGTCTGGCGTATGGCATGAAGCGCAAGCTGAACGCGTTGATGCGCCAGTTCCATCGTCGCCCGAATAACCTGGGACTGTTGCGCAAGATTCTTGCGTTTGTGGAATTGTTCAGCGATATCCCATTTGCAGTGAATCTGTGGGAGGCGGAGAATTTGTATTACGAGATGTCGCGTAGCGCCTATCGCGAGATGGTCGCCAGTGGCGCAGCGCAGCAGGAATGGTTGAACGACTTTCTCGAACTCGGCCGCAGACTTCGTATCCGCGTAGAACCAGCACAGCAGGCCGAACTGGCCATTGCGAGCTGAGGAAATTGGGTAATTGCGTAATTTCGCAATCGGGTAATTGAAAAAAGCGATTGTTGCAAATTATGAAATTTCGAAATTACGCAATTAGCAAATCTGAGGTGTTTATGGATTTTATTGATCGTGTGGATCTCTCGCTTTCCCCTCGAACCAAAAAGATGATCATCGGAGCCGGCGCAGTCGCGGCTGGAACTTTGGTCGTCGGAGCCACAGTAGCGGGGTTAGCTGCCTCTGCGCTGTATCGTCGGCGGCGCGGATTTCCGTTTGCGGGCAAGGTCGTGTTCATCACCGGAGGATCGCGCGGTCTGGGACTTGCCATGGCGGAAGAGTTCGCGCGTCGCGGAGCGAAGATTGCGATCTGCGCTCGCGACGAAGCTGAGTTGGAACGCGCGCGAGAGATCATCAAGCAAAATGCGCTCACGACGGTGCTGACGTTGGTCTGCGACGTTTCCGATCAAGCACAGGTCCAGTCCGCGGTGGAGAAGATCAAGAGCCAGCTTGGCCCGATTGACGTTCTGGTGAACAATGCCGGCATCATCGCCGTAGGTCCGATCGAGAACCAGACCCTCGGCGACTTCGAAGAAGCGATGAAAACTAACTTTTGGAGTCAGGTTTACACCACGCTAGCCGTGCTGCCGGAGATGCGCGCGCGCGGCGAAGGACGCGTAGTGAACATCACCTCGATCGGCGGAAAAGTCAGTGTCCCGCATCTGCTTCCGTATAGCTGCTCGAAGTTCGCGGCAGTGGCCTTCTCGGAAGGATTGCGCGCCGAATTAGCCAAGACTGGAGTGAAGGTCGTGACGGTCGCGCCGGGACTCATGCGCACCGGCTCGCATTTGAATGCGGAATTCAAAGGCAAACACAAACAGGAGTTTGCGTGGTTCAGCCTGAGCGGCACGAATCCGGTCACGTCGATCAGCGTGGCTCGGGCCGCGAAGCAGATCGCGGATGCCACAGCCAGCGGACGCGCCGAACTGATCATCTCCTGGCAAGCCGAACTGCTTGCTCGTTTCCATGGAGTCGCGCCCGGACTCGTGACCGAAATTCTCGGCTTGGTGAATCGCACACTTCCCAATTCGGGAACGTCTGACGCCACCCATAAGGGCAAGGACAGCCAGAGCATCCTAACGAAATCGCCGTTGACTGCACTGGGCGAAATGGCAGCGGTGAGATACAACCAGAAGCTTGCGGCTCAGTAACTATCCTCGGCAGGATTAACAATGCCGAGCCGGAGCAAAGCGATTGATAGGTATGCGGATTCTTCACTCATCGATCCGATAAATGCTAACTGCGTCCGCAGGTACTTCCGTCTTGATCTCCAAATGCGCTCCATTTGTTACCTGCGAGCTTCCGGTAGTGATTTCGCGAATGGACTTTGCCGGCCGTTCTAAGTTGCGCTGAAATTCTACGTTTGCCGGCTGATCGCTATGGTTGAAGAAAAAAACAAATCTGCCGCTGGGAGCTTCCAGCTGCCTGAGCTCGACGAGTGGAGGGGCTTTTAGCTGCGGCAGAGTCAATCCTGCCCATTGCGCCAAGATACCGCCCAGCGGATTCATGTTTACCGGTTCGCGGTAATTTTCCTGTCCGGCAAAGCTGCCGAAGGCAATTGTCTTTCCCCTTTTGAAACTATTTTCGTAAGCTACCGGCGAGCCGTTATCGGCGTAAGCGACAGGGCTCGCGCTGGCACTCTCGGTCTCAAATTCTTCCAGCAGGGACATGCTCTTGAACCGTTCGTCGCCCCAGCGGAGAGTGAACTCTTTACGCGGAAGCAGTTGTTTCTCGCGGACGCCTAGCATCGCATCCCAACCAAAACCGGGAACTCGGGGCTGTGCGTGTCCACGTTCGTCCACCCAGCCTGCACGCGCTTCTACAAAAAGATGGCCGCCGCCTGCAGCATAGTCCTCCAGCACCTTCGCTTCGTCTGCCGTGAGCATCAGCGGATACGGGACGATGACCAACTTGTATTGCGGCAGATTGTCCTGCGCCAGTTCGCGCGAGCTCAGCACATCGAGCGGCAGGTTGCGTTCGAAGAACATACGATGGTAGCCGGCCACTGCTTGATGAATAGCCGTGCGGCTTCCGCTCTCGTCGTATCCACCGACCAGCGGCGCGAGCGGACTGAAGACAATGGCAGCCTCGGCTCGCTCGGCATGAGACTGCAGCAGGAGATCGGTATTCCCCGAAATGGTTCGCGCGATCTGACCGGCAACGCGGCTGCGATCCGTGAGCGTGCCATCGAGGTTGATCATGCCGTATCCGCCGGACTCATAGCCGGCGCTCATCGGGTAAAAGGCATAGAAGTTGATAGCGCGAGCGCCGCGCGCAACCATGCCCCAGGCCCACATCTCAAAGTCACTGCCGGTAACCGGCGAGCCGACGATGGTGCCGTGTACGCCGTATCCGCTCTGGAGTTCGCCTACGTAGAAGCCGCGCCCCCCGGTGATGCTGTGGGTGAGATCCATCGCCAGCGCCTGGCGTTCGATCGTCCAGTTCCGATCCGGCGAGGTAAGCTTCGGATAAAAACTGGTACCGAAGAAATCGACCGAGTCTTTCATCAGGTAGTCGTCGGTCGGATCGTACGGATCCGCCAACGTGCGCACCAGCGGCGAAGGATTCGGCGCGTGGCTGGTGGTTACGTGCAGCGGATCGACGGCCTTCACCGCGTCGTTGCGCATCTTCAAATCTTCAGCAAGCTTGTCGCCGTAATAAATGCGCCAATCCATGAAGTCGGTGTAGGTGAGGATCGTTCCAAAACGGGGTGGCTCAACCTGTGCCCAATCGGTGAAGGTGCGGTGCCAGACCTCGTTCAGATTCGCTAGTGTGGTGTATTTCTTTTTGAGCCATTCACGGAATCGGGCCATGCTGCTGGGGCAATAGCAGAACATCGGTTCGGCCTTGTAGCCGATGCGCGCCCAGTTCAGCGCTGCCGGCTCGCTCCACAAATCCCAACCGTAGAAAGCAGGACTGCGATCGGCATGGCGCGCGACCTCCTGAAAAAACGCGAGTTCAGCCTGGCGCACGCCGGGATGATCGAAGCAGTAGCCCGGCGCAGCTTGCGAGGGAATCGGCTCTCCATCTTGCGCAGCGTAGCGGCCGTCGGGATACTTGCGCCCGACCCACTCCGGCGCCGAGTCCACATACATCTGCACAATCACACGCAGGCCGACTTGATTAGCCAACCGCAACAGCAGGTCGAGATTTTCCAGGTGATACTCGCCCTCGCGCGGCTCCCCGACATTCCACTCGACCCATGTGCGGACGGTATTGAATCCCAACCCTTTGATCTTGAGCAGATCGTCTTTCCATTCCCGCTGCGAATCGGGAGTAATTGGAGAGAGCATCGGCGCGCGCGCCTTCCCGCCGCTGTACCAGACCGAAACCGGGAAAAAGGTTGGATGGCGGAACGGGTCGTCCTGAGAAACAGGAGCCTTGCCGCGAGGCGACGCACTGCTAAGTTGGGCGACCGCGCAAAGCAAGATCGCAATAAAGGTGAGCAGAAAACGTCGGGACCAGTGCCTTTTCCTGATTTGGGAGCGAAGTCGGATCATCGCGAATGATTGCGAGAAGCCAATCTAGCATAGGCGAGGATCGACTGGGGTTGCGTTGCAATGACGCCCCTAGGCCCTTCTTACGATAGAATGCTGCTCTGGCCGAATCGGGCGATCAGCCTCGCAGATCGCAATCCTTCCTGCGCGAGAGGTGTTTTGGACAACGCCGTCCCATTCGATGAAATCTACGTCCTTTGGATCACGGCCGGCCTGGGCTGCGACGGTGACACCGTCTCCTTGACCGCTGCCACGCAACCCAGCATCGAAGACCTGGTTTTAGGCCAAATTCCCGGCCTGCCCAAACTCAATTTCATCAATCCGTTCTTCGCCAAGGAAGTGGGCGACGAGTTCATGCGCTCTTACCATCTCGCCGCTGAGGGAGAGCTTGGACCATTCATCCTTGTGCTGGAAGGCTCGGTGCCCAACGAAAGGAACAAAGCCGAAGGCTACTGGGCCGGATTTGGAGTGGATTCCAAAACGGGACAGCCGATTCTGACTACCGAATGGATTAACCGCCTTGCGCCCAGGGCTTGGGCCCTTGTGGCTGCAGGGACCTGCGCTGCCTATGGCGGCATCCATGCTATGGAGGGTAATCCCACCGGATGCATGGGATTGCCCGAGTACCTTGGATATGAGTGGAGGTCAAAATCAGGGTTGCCGATCGTGTGTGTCCCGGGCTGTCCCGTGCAGCCGGACAACATGTCGGAAACATTGCTCTATCTATTGAGGATGGCGGCAGGGCAGGCCCCGCCGATTCCGCTCGATGAATGTCTCCGCCCCACATGGCTCTTTGGCAAGACAGTGCACGAAGGCTGCGATCGCGGAGGCTATTATGAGCAGGCAGACTTCGCCGAGGGCTATGGCGAGCCGCAGTGTATTGTGAAGCTTGGCTGCTGGGGACCAGTGGTCCAGTGCAACGTAGGCAAGCGTGGATGGATGAACGGAATCGGCGGCTGTCCGAATGTAGGGGGCATTTGTATCGGCTGTACGATGCCGGCGTTTCCAGAGAAATTTATGCCGTTCATGAACCAGCCACCGGGATCGATGATGTCTTCCCACGCCATTCGCGGTTACGGCAAGATGATTCGCGCTCTCCGCAGCTTCACTCAGGGATCGATGAACAAAATTCCGAGTTGGCGACGGCATACGCAGGCGGTTGCTAAGAGCCAGGGTTATCCTGCCGTCAGCCCGCCCGATGAAGTGGTGGAATAATGTCTTCCAGCCACAAAGACATTCCGGAGAAAGCAGAGACCCCATTCGGCATCGCCGAGGCTTTACTCGGCCAGAGCAATCTATGGGATTTGGCAGTTCGGTTTCTCGAGGGGTCATCGCAATCGTCATCGCAGAAATCCAGCCAGAGCAGTGTGGAACTCTCGCAGGATCGTCTTCCCACTCCGGCAGAGCGTTATCAAATCCTGGTCGAGCAAATTCCCGCTGTCGTCTTCCTGGTGTTCCTCGATGCGGGATTGAGTGAAGCCTATGTGAGCCCGCAAATCGAACATTTGCTGGGCTTCTCGCGCGAGGAGTGGCTCGACGACCCGATCCGGTGGTACGGACAGCTTCACGCCGAAGACAAGCAGCGTTGGAGCGTGGAAGTAGCCGACTTAGTCATGACCGGCCGCCCGCTGCGATCGGAATACCGGGTGGTCGCGCGCAATGGCCGTGTCGTATGGTTCCGTTGCGAAGCCAAGCTCGTCCGGCGAAACGATGGCGAGCCCTGGTTTGTGCACGGAGTTGGCTTCGACATCACCGACCTAAAGCGCACGGAAGAAGCTCTCCAGGCGGAGATGGCCGAACGGCGGCGCCTGGAGAAGATTGCGCTCGAGCGCCAGATCGCCAAGACCGAGCAGACGGAAGATCTGCTCCAGCAGCTCATTGATTCCATGTCCGATTCCCTGCTGCTGGTCGATTCCGACGGCCACATTCTCAGAACCAACGGCGCCATGTGTGAGCTGTTGCATCGGAAGCCGGGGGAAATCCAGGGAAGCACCCTGCCACGGCTATTTCCCAATTTAGAAATTCCATCTACGCCGGCGCAGCTGCTGCAACGCTCCCCGGAACGCCCGTTGTCGTTGGAAGCTGAGGTGGCTCTGGACGATTCGTCGGTGATTCAGGCCGGCATCTCCTGCAGTCTCGTCCGGGACAGGGCTGACCGCGTTCTCGGCCTCTTGCTGGTGATCAGCGATCTAACCGAACGCAAGCGCGCCGAAGAGGCGCTGCGCACGACCGAGAAACTGGCTGCGGCCGGACGCCTGGCGGCGACCATCGCTCATGAAGTAAATAATCCGCTCGAAGCCGTGACCAATCTCCTGTACTTGGCGCGGAACAATCCTGAACAGGCCGGCAAGTACCTCGATATGGCCGATCACGAATTGATGCGGATGAGTCACATCACCAAACAAACTCTCGGGTTCTACCGCGATGCCACTTCTCCCGTGAAGGTGGAAACCTCTCGCATATTGGAGGACCTCCTGCTGCTCTACTCGAGCAAACTGCTGCGCAGGAAGATCACCGTGAAGAAGGACTACCGCAATCACGCCGTAATCAAAGGCTTTGCCGGCGAGATCCGGCAGGTTTTTGCGAATATCATCGGTAACTCCATCGATGCCATGCAGCAGGGTGGCGCCTTGACCGTGCGGTCTTCGAGAACACGCAACTGGCGCGGCGAAGGTTGGGGTGTCCGCCTCAGCATCGCCGACACCGGAACCGGTATCTCTTCCGAACACCTCAAGAAAATCTTTGAGCCGTTCTACACCACGAAAAAGGAAGTCGGAACCGGTTTGGGACTGTGGGTCACCAAAACCATCGTGGAACGCCATGGCGGACGAATTAAAGTTTGCAGCCGAACCGAAGAAGGCCACAGCGGAAGCGTCTTTTCCGTCTTCCTGCCGGAAAATTTCGAAGTAGCGTCACAGAGCCAGACCGCTGACGGAGAGAAGGCTATCAGTAGACCTACTGCGCTGCTAAAGACTGGCTGAACTGTCACTGGCGGCAAAGAAGCTCACATTTGTAGAATCCCGGAGCCCGCTGATAGTATGAATCTGCGGGGTGGAGCAGCCTGGTAGCTCGTTGGGCTCATAATCCCGCCGCTGCGGGATCGGTAATCCGAATCAGCAGCGGCAGATGCGATGGGCGTCCGCATAGCAATATGCGGGAAGATCACTCGTCAAAGTCGGTGAAACCTAACTCCCGTGAGGGATACGGCAATACCGAACCAAGCCTCGGAAGATCGGGGAAGGCGTAGAGACTGGATGGCGAGCGTCCCGTAAGAACGGGACGAAGGTACAGTCCGACTCTCATCGAAAGGTGAGTCAGATCGCATAACCCAAAGGTCGGTGGTTCAAATCCACCCCCCGCAACCATTCTGAAGGCGGCCTTCGCATAGGCCGCTTTTTTATGTCGCGAGTTTCAGACAAGGCATATTTCGTATATATCCTTTGGAGTGATTCTGGGCGTCGTTTCTATCGGTATCTCTGAGGACCCGGCCTTGCGCAGCATAACAGCGCCGAGGGCAAGCATCGGACTGTTCGTTTGCGTCCTTGGCGCCTCGTTCTACCGAGAACTTCAACCCGACTTCACTTCGGCGCGTCACCGAGAAAACGATCTGAAGAGACAAAAAGGCGGTAGATGCTTTTTCGAAAAAACCGGCCTAAATTCCCGCTTTGTCCGGCAGACGCGTATCATCCCGCCGAGCGGGACCTGTGGTTCAAATCCACCCCCACAACCAATCCGTCCTGAATGAAATTCGTACGAACAGTACGATTTTTGTTGCCACTGTTTTTGTTCTTTGGAGTCCCTGGATATCCGCAATCGGCAACTACTCCAACAGGCTCTACGAGCTCTGGAGTACGCGTGCTGATACACGCCTCAGACAACAAGGGCAACCCTGTCCCACTCTCGGCAGCGGTCTTGCAGGTGTACGCCGACAAACAACCGGTGCAGATCGACGAACTCAAGCCCGCGAACCAGGTGCCAGTGCGATTTGTTCTTTTGCTGGATCTCAGTGGATCCAACAAAGACAAAATTGAATTCGAGAAGAAAGCCGCAGCCCAAATTTTTGAGGCGCTATCTAAGGGAAGCAATCAAGGATATTTCGGCTGGTTTAACGATAAGGTCGCGATTAGCCGCCAACCCCTTTCTGTCCCGGTATTGAATTCATTTCTTGCACGAGACATCAAACCGCAAGGCGGCACGGTTCTCTACGATGCGATCAGGCAAGCATGCGCACAGCCACTGAGCCGCACGAACAACAATCCCCTGTTCCGACGTGTGTTGTTCCTGATTAGCGATGGTGAGGATGACGCGAGTTACACGACCGAGTCCCAGGCGGAGCAAATTGCTGAGGGCGAAGGAGTGGCGGTGTTCGCGCTCACCTTGGTGGGGACTTCGGGCGCTAACCGCGGTAAAAGGGCTTTGCAAAGGCTCGCCCAAAACACCGGTGGCAACGTTGTCGTGCTCAACGGGCCCGGTCAGTACCTGCACAAACTTTTAGACCCGCTGCAGGGGCAGTACTTACTTACGTTCACCCCGCCCGAGGCAAAGAAAGGGTCTATACAAAGACTGGAGGTCAAATCCTCCGATCGCAGCATTGAGGTATTCGCGCCTGCGGGTTATTCCCGGTAGTAATCATCCTTCTTCCTGCCCTGGAGGCTGGGCAACAACGAAAATTGATAGTTGCGCCATCCAACTGGTAGCGTTCACAAATCTGGAATCGCTCCTGGACGAGAAAGACCGCATGGACGAAAAGCCCTCGATTTTATTTGTCGATGATGAGCCGGGAATTCGGCTCACTTTGGGGCAAATCCTCAGCCACGCGGGATTCGAGGTGACCACGGCAGGCACGGTCGCCGAAGCTCTCCAGCTCATCGCCAGCCAGAAGTTTCAAGTCTTGCTCGCCGACCTGAACATCGGCGAACCGGGAGACGGCTTTACTGTAGTCAGCGCCATGCGCCGCAGCCAGCCCGACGCGGTCACGTTGATCCTTACCGGCTACCCTGCGTTCGAGACCGCCTTGGAAGCCATCCGCCAGCAGGTGGACGATTATCTCGTCAAGCCCGCCGGGCCGGACACACTGATCAATCTGATTCGAACTAAGCTGTCCGGAACGCGAACTCGAACTGCCCACATTCCCACGCGGCGGCTCCCGGAGTTGATCGAAGAATTGAAGGACGAGATCGTGGCCACGTGGCTCCGGGAAGTCAGAGAAGATGACGAACTTATGGCCGTGCGTCTGAGCGATGCGGAACGCACCGATCATCTGCCCAATTTTCTCGATGAAACCGCGCGCGGAGCTTTGCTACCCGAGCTTTCGAAGAATGGAAAGAAGGCCGCGGTCAAACATGGTGTCATGCGCTTTCGCCAGGGATACACCGTCCCGATGGTGATTCGCGAAGCCCGCATCCTGCAAAACGTAATCGGCAGAAAAATGCAGGAGCACCTGCTTTCAATCCAGATCAGCTACGTGATTCCCGACCTGATCCGGCTAGGCGCGACGATCGAAGATTTGCTGGAAGAGTCCATCCGCGCCTTCCTGAAGCAGAGGCCGATCGAGGCGGCCAAAGGCACCGATACTTCCCTGCTCTTGCTCAGCGGAGATCCAGAGCGCGCCGCTCTGCGCGCCCGCATTCTGCGGGATGCCGGTTTTCATGTGGTGCGGCCGGAGAACCGCAAAGAAGCGTTGAGGATTTTGGCGGCGCAAAAATTTGACGTGCTGGTCGTGAGTTACACGCTTTCCAGCCAAAGCATCCTGGAGTTCACCGAGATCTTTCAGCAGAACAATCCCAATTCGCCAATCATAAGCGTGACCGAAACCAAGTGGCAGGACCTGAAGGTCCATATGGACTTCACTGTCACCGGGACCGAAGGCCCGGATGCGCTGATCGACGCCGTGCAAGCGGCAGTCAATCGCCAGCAGTTGCGGCTGGTGAAAGCCTGATTCTTAGCGCAGTCTCAAGGTCGATATAGACCGGTTCAGGGAAGGGCACACATTTATGTGTGCCGGCAGTGGATTCTCCGTTACGGCACGGATGAATCCGTGCCCCTCCCTGAAGCGAGCTTCGGTCTACAGCAACTGTGAAATTGCTCTACTGGTAGTGGGAAATCAGCCCAGGAACCGTCGAGCTCTCAGAGCAATGGCAATCGCCGCAGCCACCTTCAGGACTTCTCCCGGCAAGAACGGAAGCACCGCAGCCACCATCACCGCATACAAGCCCTGATGCGTGGTCGTCATCAGCCATAAGCTGCCGCCGGCCAGAATGATCGCGGTACAAAGAACGGCTCCCGAAGTGAAACCCGCGATCCGCGACCGCAACGAGAGCTTGTCTGCAAGCCAGCCACAGGCCAGCGCGGCGAAGGGATACATCATCAGATAGCCGCCGGTTGGTCCGACAATCTGCGCCCATCCACCGGCTCCGTGCGGATTGAATACCGGCAGTCCCGAAATGCCTTCCAGCAAATACAGCGAGAGCGCGGCGAAGGCTCGCCATCCGCCTAGACTCAGCGCCAGCAGGATCACCCCGAAGGTCTGCAAGGTGAGCGGTACGGGCGTGAACCACAGCGGGATGGCGACATGGGCGCAAATCGCCATCAGCAGGCTTCCGCTGACGACCAGCAGAACATCGCGCATGGCCGGCTGTACCGCAGGGACAACTTTACTGCTTCCATTCAGGATGGTTTGGGACATGGCAAGCTCCGAGCTACAGAACGCAAAATTATAGCTGAGTGGGAGGAACGAAAGGAGGGACTTAGTTGTGGTTATTCGCGATGGATCGTGCCGTGTTCCTGCTCGATCTGCTCGAGCTCGCGCCGCAGGGCTTCATCGGACAGGCGCATGCGGTGACGCCGTACGATCAACAACACCGCCGTCGCGCTACCGGCAATGGCAACACAGGCAATCACGAGAACTAAAAACAGCACACGCATGAATGGCTTAGGATACCAGAGCTACCTCGGGGCCGGGATACACGAAGGTACGATGCTCTTCGTGATCGGAACGCCAATTTGTGACATCCTTAAGGCATGAAGACGAGGAACATGCGGGACCTGCAGAAGCACTGGGCGGAGCAAGCTAAGAAAGCCGCGAAGAAAGTCGCAGCTCAGCCTCCTGCGCAAGCCGAAGAAGACAAAGCGGCGGCAGACGCCACCGAGAAAACTGAGCCGGCCAAGAAAGAGACTACGGCGAAGCGAAGAGCTTCTGCCAAAGCCAAATGAGCCGCCGTCGGGCAGCGTTGTTACCTTTGCTCCTGCTTCTGACCGTGATGCCGGGCTTGTCGCAAACGACCTCGCCCGCCACCGGGTCGACAGACACTGCAGCTTTTTCCGAGAACGCCGCCCACACGTTGTTGCAGCAAGTTCGGGACGGTCTGGTCGCGCACAATGAACGCAAGATGCTCTCCGCGTTCGATGCAGAACAGATGACCGACTATCCGACGTTCCGCCGCCAAATCGACGCGCTTTTCGATACCTACGACTCATTCCGCGTACATTTCACTATCGAGCAGTCCTCTGGCGACAACGAGCGCGGCACGGCCACAGTCGATTTCGAAATCGAGGAGAGTCCGGCCTCGTCCGGCGGTCAGCCCGTCCGCAAACAAGAAGAGCTGCGCTTTAGCTTTGAGCACGCGAAGACAGGATGGAAGATTTTGGACGTCGATCCTAGGAGCTTCTTCTCCTGAGAACTCTCCAGACCATGTCAGCACAGGAGCAAGTCAGTACCGTTCCCCGTAGGGAACGGGTGACCGATCTCAAGGTACCAGCATCGCCCGTTCCCTACCGCGAACGGTACTGACTACGCGTAAACGTACTGACTGCCGGCCCTACCACTCACCCGCCTTAACCAGTTTCTTCACTTTGCGCTTGATCAAGTCGCGCTTGAGCGCGCTGACGTGCGAGATGAAGAGCTTGCCGTTCAGGTGATCGGTCTCATGCTGCATCGCGCGAGCCAGCAACTCTTCCCCATTGGCTTCGAACCATTTGCCATCGACATCCTGTGCGCGCACCGTGCACCTCATGGCGCGCGAAACGTTTTCGCGAAAGTCCGGCAGGCTCAGACAGCCTTCGCTGTGCGTCTGTTTGCCTTCTTTGTTGATGATCTCCGGATTGATGATCACCAGCTTCGCCGCAGGGTCTTCTTTAAAGGAGCAGTCGATCACCGCGATGCGCTTGGCAATTCCGATCTGCGGCGCGGCTAGTCCCACGCCATGCGCCTCGTACATCGACTCAAACATGTCATCGATGAGTCTCTTCAATTCGTCGTCGAAAACCGTGACTGTCTCGGCGGTTCGCTCCAGCACCTGATTGCCGTACTTCACAATGGGATAGATCATGTCTGGATAGTCAATACTTCGCGATTTGCGTGCAGTAATTCCGGTAGTTCCGCGTGAACTCTTCCAGCGAATCGCCGCCGAACTTCTCCAAGGCCGCGCGCGCCAGCGTGAGCGCCACCATGGCTTCGCCGGCCACTCCGGCGGCGGGCACTACGCAGACATCGGAACGTTCGTAGGCGGCCTTCACCGGCTCGCGCGTGGCAAAGTCTACCGACTCCAGCGGACGCCGCAACGTCGAGATCGGCTTCAGATACCCGCGCACCACCACATCTTCTCCGTTGGAGATGCCGCCCTCGATGCCGCCCGCATGATTGTGAGCGCGAGTAAAGCCGGTAAACGCTTCTTTCCCATTTTGGGTCTTCTGATCGCGGTTGTAACCGATCGCGTCATGTACGTTCGAGCCGAACGACACTGCCGCTTCCACGCCGCGTCCGATTTCGACAGCTTTCACTGCCTGTAGCGACATCACAGCGGCGGCAAGCTGCGCGTCCAGACGCTCGTCCCAGTTAGCATAGGTTCCCAGTCCGGGAGGCACGTGATGTGCAATCACTTCGAAGATGCCGCCGACGGAATCGCCGGTGCGCAGCGCGCGATCCACCTCGGCTTTCATGTTCTGCTCGGCTTGAGGATCAGCGCAGTTGAGCAGCACCTCATCGCGCGCGGAAAGCGCGCGCAATTGTTCCCACTCCGGCGGCGCTTCGGATTTCGCGCCGCCCACCGCGATCACATGACTCAGCACCTCGACGCCGATACTCTGGAGCAGAAGCTTGGCGATGGCGCCGACTGCAACCCGCGCCGCCGACTCTCGCGCCGACGCGCGCTCCAGCACGTAACGCGCTTCGGGAAGGTTGTATTTGAGAGCCCCAGCAAGATCTGCGTGTCCCGGACGCGGCGAAGCCACTCGCTTGTGCTTGGCCGGATCGCCGGCGGCAACCGGCAGCGCCTCTTCCCAATTCTTCCAATCGCGGTTTTCAATGCTCAGCGAGATCGGCGAACCGATCGTCTTCCCGTGGCGAACTCCGGAGACAAAATGCGCGGTATCGCGCTCGATCCGCATGCGTCCGCCGCGGCCGTACCCCTGCTGCCGACGCCAGAGCTCGCGCTGAACGAAGTCGAGATCGATCGGCAGGCCGGCCGGAATGCCGGAGAGGACCGCAATCAGCGCCTCTCCGTGGGATTCGCCTGCAGTACAAAAGCGGAGCATAAGTGCTCGATTTTACAGGATGATCCGATTACGCGATCCCGCGCCAGTTGCAGCCCCGAGTTCCAACAGGATCGGATTCGCTTGCCTGCAGGTTGCATAATGCTTGGAACCGCGCAAGCCGGTGCAGTGTCGAACGTTCTTAGGATGTTGTTGGATGCGCTTCAGCTCTAGATACAAGGGAGCCGATCGTGGAAAGACATCGCTCAACCATTCTTCCGTTGTTTTGCCTGTTGTGCTGCGCCGTTGTCGTAGGCCAGCAATCCGCAAACAGCGAGCGCTCCAGCCAGAGCGTGCAATCTAATTCGCCGGCTTCACTCACTATCTACAACCAGGATTTTGCGGTGGTCCGGCAAACTCTGCCTCTCGCGCTGAAGTCCGGCGAGAACGACCTGAACTTTGACGATGTCACCGAGCAGGTCGAACCGGATTCGGTGATTTTGCGCGATCCCTCCGGCAAGCACACCGTGCAAGTGCTCGAACAGAACTATCGTTCGGAAACCGCGAGCCAGCAATTGATGCTCTCGAGATTCGAGGGTCAGACCATCGATTTTGAAGTACGCGGTCCCCAAGGTACGCAAATCGTCAAGGGCAAGATCATCCGCAGCGGTTATGTGGACCGCGCCGGACTCGAGCGCCGCTTCGGTCCCGGATACAACCAGTTTCTGCTGAATCAGTACTACTCGAATGCCAATGCCCAGGTGCCGCCCGGACTGGAACAACCGTTAATCGAAGTCAACGGGCAGTTGCGGTTCTCGCTGCCCGGAATCCCGCTCTTTCCTTCGCTGCCCGACGCAACCATTTTGAAACCGATGATGAATTGGAGGCTCGCGTCGAACGGCGGCAGTTTCAATGCGGAACTCGGCTACATCACCGGCGGCCTGAGCTGGGAGGCCGATTACAACATCACCGCTCCGCCATCCGGGAACACGCTTGACCTGATCGGCTGGGTGAGCATCGACAACCACAGCGGCAAGAGCTTTCGCGATGCACGCGTGGAACTGATGGCAGGCGATGTGAATAAAATTCAACCGAGGCAATTCGGCGGTTATGGCGGGGGAGTGATCTCCGGAGCAGTGATGAATGGTGTCCCTTCCGCTCCGCCGATCACGCAGAAAACCTTCGACGAATACCACCTGTACACGCTGCATCGTCCCGTGAGCCTGCAAAACCACGAGATCAAGCAAGTGGAATTTCTGCGTTCCGCCGGAATCCAGTCCAAAAAGATTTACGTATATGACGGATTTCGGCTGGATCCCCAGTATCGGACTTACAACTGGGAGTATCTGCGCCAGAACCGCGATCTCGGCTCGACCTCGGAAAACCGGAACGTCTGGGTGATGCAGGAATTTAAGAACTCCGAGGCGAACCATCTTGGAGTGCCACTGCCCCGAGGAAGAATGCGGTTCTACCGGCAAGACGACAACCGCCAACTGGAGTTCATCGGCGAAAACACCATCGAGCACACGCCCGTAGACGAGACCATCCGCGTCTATACCGGCAACGCCTTCGACTTGGTCGGCGAGCGTCGCCGCACCAGCTTCAAAATCGATACAGCCAACAACAACGCCGAAGAGTCCTTCGAGATTCAGGTGCGCAATCACAAAAAGGAATCGGCGAACATTTTGGTGGTCGAGCATCTCTACCGCGCCGCTACCTGGGACATCACGCAAAATTCTTCGGATTACACCAAAAAGGACAGTTCCACGATCGAATTTCCGATCACCGTGCCCGCAGGCGGCGAGCAGAAAGTGACCTATACGGTGCGCTACAACTGGTGAATGCGGCGCCCCATCTTGCTTCCTCTGTGTTCCTCCGTGACCTTCGTGTTCACCCCGGCTTTTGCTAGCAACCAGCGCCGACGACATGTCATCTCACGACATGTCGTATAATGCGCTAATCCATGCCTGAGAGCATTACCCTCACGGAACCCGTTCTGTTCATCCTGCTCAGCCTGGCCGAGCGTCCACGGCATGGATATGCGATTTTGAAGGATGTCGCGGAGATCAGCGACGGCCGCGTGCACCTCAGCACCGGTACGCTATACGGCGCGCTCTTTCGGCTGCTGGACGCGGAATGGATCGAGCGTTATGAAGAAGAGGACGCCTCGCGCGGACGGCAAAGATACCGGCTCACGGCGCGCGGTCGTAAGCTGCTGCGCCTGGAAGTGGCGCGCATGAAGCAGCTCACGCGGGTTGCGTCTTTGCGTCTTGCGGGATGAGAGGTGTGATCATGACCTTTCCCTACCGATCATTGATCCGGCTGTATGCACGCGGCCGCTCCGCCGATTTTGCGGATGAAATCCTTGAAGTCTTTCGTCAAGCCGAAGGCGAATCGAAAAATGGGGACCTTTCTCGCCGCGCTGGTTTCTATGTCAAAGAATTTTTCGCGCTCACAGCCGGCATCGTGCGCGAGCAGTTGCGTTGTCCGCATGCGCCGAAGATCCGAAAATTTCGGGAGGTAAGTGCCGAAATGGAACATCCACGCTGTTTTCCCAGAACCGCGATCGCCTTCAAAATTCTGGCGCTCGCGGTGATTGTTTTTACCATTGCGAAAGGCGAAGGTCTGGCCCACTACTTCTTCCAGATCTACGCCGCCGGCACGCAGAACATCGTCAATCCGCAACATCACCCACTCGCAAGCTGGGCCGCAAACTACGGATTGCTGTCGAGCATCGGCATTTGGTTCCTGGTGGCATGGGTTGCTGGAACCGCGGTCTGGGCGACGCGTTATCTCGTCGGACGCGCCCCGGTCCAGCGCTTTGACACCTCGCAAACTTGGCCGCAACCGCACGTGTGACCCGCTTGCGCTAAGAACTCCTGCGGAACCGGAGTGGCGCACTTCGCCATCATCTTCCGAAAGGCCCAGGATAGCTGCGCCTTCACCGCCGACGTGTGTCGAGACCGGCGGCGCCACGACATCCACCTCGCGTTCGTCCCACAAAAAACCGGAGCAGAGTGTGCATCCAATGAGAAAGTATCTTTAATTCGTGTTTTAAAGAAATAGCGGATTCGCATGATGCTGCGCTGGTGCCTACAACTTTGCGCTCTCGTTTTAACGACTGCATCTCTGGCGTGGTGCACTTCTACGCCTGACGCGGTCCGCCCAACGGCGCTGAACGAGGGCTACAACCAGATGTACGACCTCGATTTTTCCGGGGCGCACGGTACTTTCGACCGTTGGGAACGCGCGCATCCTGACGATCCGCTTGGTCCGGTTTCGAATGCCGCGGCATTTTTGTTTTCGGAATTCAACCGGCTCAAGATTCTGGAATTTGATCTCTTCGTCAGTGACTCGAAGTTTGAATCGCGTCCCAAGCTTTCTCCGGATCCGCGCGTGAAAACCGAATTTGAAAAAGAGTTGGCGAAGGCCGTCGAGATTGCCAACCAGAACTTGACATCTCACCCGCAAGACCCGCGCGCGCTGTTCGCGCTGGCGATGGCCAACGGTTTGCGCGGAGATTACACCGCGATGATCGAGAGGCGGAACCTCGCCAGCCTCACCTACGTCAAGAACGCGCGCAACCTGGCGGAAAAACTGCTCGCCGAAGATCCCACTTATTACGACGCTTACCTGGCCATTGGAGTCGAGAATTATTTGCTCGGCATAAATCCGGCTCCGGTGCGCTGGCTGTTAAAGCTTGACGGAGCGCAAACCGATAAAGAGGAAGGTATCGAGAAGCTGCGTCTTACGGCCAGCAAAGGTCAGTACCTCGCGCCGTACGCGCGGCTGCTGCTGTCCGTAGCAGCTCTGCGCGCTCACGATCTTGGCACCGCGCGCCGTCTGCTCGGAGACCTCTCGCGCGAGTATCCGCAGAACGATCTCTACAAAAAGGAACTCGCGCGCATCCAGACACAATAGCCAGGATTGTTGTTCGAAAACAATTAGTCGAAATCCGCCGCAGTAGTGTTTTCCTGAACAGGACCGATTAAAGTGAGCGCGCGGCAGTTCGAGGGGAGTAAGTCTGACGGAACGACAACAGCTCGGCCTGCGAGGTCCTGTAAGGACCTGCTTCGATCGAAGGACCTACGCTCCCACGATTGCCGCCGACGGAAGCCGTGGACCGGAAACAGAGTTGTTGGAGACGAGGGAATTCGATATGGCAGGCCGTCTCAGCGAACTACGCGTTCGTAACCATGACGGCTCAGAGTGGGTGAGACGCCACACCTATAGTCCATCTGGCCAGCTCCTCAACGTGTCCTCTTGGACTGCAGGCCAGACAGCCATCGAGACGAAATACTCCTACTCCGAAGATGCCAGGCTGCTCGCCATCACGAACGGTAGTTCGCCGGATAGTCCGGTGATCTTTCGCTACGACGAAAACGGAAGGAAAACGAAGATTCAGACTTCTACTCCGGCGGATTACCGGCCAAATTTCGGCGTCGCGGGTTCGCCTTTCGAGGTTCTCGACACACCGCCTAACCGCCCTGACGGAGGCGCCGCTACGACCACATACGATGATCAGGATCGCCCGATTGTGGTCGTAGTTCGCGATTCTCAGGGCAATCTGATTAGTCGCGCGACAAGAAACTACGACGATAACGGTCGCATCGTGGAAGAGCAGCAAATTCTTGAAACGCCTGACGCGCTCATTCCCACGGATCTGCGCGAGAAGATCCTGGCTGAATCGAAGACATCGCTCGCCGAATTGCGCAACCAACTTGCTCAACTCATGGGGGGTCAGCCCGGCCCGTATTCGGTGGTCTACAGCTATGACTCGCGCGATCGCATCATTCGCACCATTCGCCGAGTCTTCAATCGCGAGGAAGCGATAGAGACCATCTACAACGAACATGGCGATAAGGTTTTGGAGATCACGCGAGACAAGCACATCGGCAGCGCCGATGAGGTCCCGCCACCTCGCCCGGATCAGTACTCTGAAGTTCGCTATTCCTACGAATATGACGAGCGCGGCAATTGGACCAAAGAAACCATCGCATTCCGCTCGTCGTCAGCAGCCGAATTCCAGCCCTCCACCGAACGCCAGCGCGAACTTTCCTACTACTAATAGGCTTTGAGGATCTCCCTATTTGCGTTTCGCTGTAGAGACGTCCGCAGGGTTGATCGCGTAAGTCGCGATTTCGCGATGCACTCACAAATGCCGACAGATGCGCCACAATGGATCCTTGTCCTCTACCCAGAGCATCGCGAGGAACGCGCCACGCGCCAGCTTCCAAAATTATTCCGCGGACGTGGGCATAGCCGACAAGCGGATGCGCTGGCTCATCGCCTTTGCTGTGATGGTCAGCGCGGTCATGGAGCTAGTGGATACCTCCGCCGTGAACGTGAGCTTGCCCTACATCGCGGGCAATCTCTCCGCGTCGGTGGACGAAGCTACTTGGGTTTTGACCTCGTACCTGGTCGCCAACGCCATAGTTCTTCCCCTTTCGGGATGGCTGGCCAACTATTTCGGACGACGTCGGCTGCTGATGATGAGCGTGACCGGCTTCACCCTGGCCAGCGTCCTGTGCGGACTGGCGCCTTCGCTGCCCATGCTGGTTTTCTTTCGCGTGCTGCAAGGCGCAGCCGGCGGATCGCTACAGCCGACAACGCGCGCGATCATGCTCGAAGCCTTTCCCCGCGAGGAGCGCGGACACGCGATGGCGCTCTGGGGACTCGGCATCGTGATCGCGCCCATCGTCGCGCCGATGCTCGGCGGCTGGCTCACGACTGACTACTCCTGGCGTTGGGTCTTCTTCCTCAATCTCCCGGTCAGCATAGTTGGATTATTTCTAGTCTGGACGTACGTCTTCGATCCGCCCTACATTCGCCGACCTACGACTTCGATCGATTACTGGGGCATGGGACTGCTCGCGATCGGCATTGCCGCCTTGCAGGTGGTCTTCGACAAGGGCCAGCAGGACGACTGGTTCGGCTCCCACTTCATCGTCACCATGGCGATCATCGCCGCAATTGGCCTGGTCGCGTTCACGATCTGGGAGCTGCACACGAAAAACGCCGTCGTGCACTTCAAGCTGCTGCGCTATCGCACCTTCTCCACCGGTATATGCCTGTCGATGGCGCTCTTCTTTGCTCTGTACGGCAGCATCGTGCTGCTGCCACTGTTCATGCAGGAACTGCTGAATTTTCCGGCAGTCACAGCCGGAGTCTGGAATGCCCCGCGCGGCCTCGCGACCATGGCAATGATGCCGATTGCCGGCTTTCTGATTGGCCGGCGCTGGGACATGCGCGCGCTGCTCTCCGGGGGACTGTTTGTTTCCGCGATCGGCGCCTACATGTTTTCGTATCTCAACATGAACGCAGGCCCGTGGGATTTCTTCTGGCCACAGATGGTGATGGGCGCAGGATTGTCCTTCATGTTCGTGCCGCTGGCGACGATCACGGTCGATCCGATCCCGCAGCAGGAAATGGGATACGCCACCAGCCTGATCGCGCTCGCCAGAAATCTCGGCGCCGGGATCGGCATTTCGGTGTTCACAGCTTTTGTGGCGCGCCGCGAGCAGTTCCATCAGTCCCGTTTAGCCGCCTCGATGACGAGCGACAATGGCCTGACCTCAGCGCTTTCCGATCTGCAAAGATATCTGGGACATGGAAACAACGGCGCAGCCGCCGCTGCCAATCACCAAGCTCTGGCGATGATCTACCACGAACTGCTGCAACGCGCCGCAGCGTTAAGTTACTTCGATGGCTTCCGCGTGATGGCTCTCCTTCTGCTCGCGGCTATCCCGTTCGTGTGGATCATGAAAAAACCACACTTCAAATCTGCCGGTGCAGAGTAGGGCGACTCTTCAATGGACCGAAAGCGTTCCTCTGAGGGCTACCTTGTCTGAGGACGGCCCGACCATGACCTCGTAATCTCCCGGTGTGAACATCCAGCGATTGTTCGATTCGTCGAACGTTTGCAATGGTCGCTTGTCGATCGCAACCGTGACCGTTTGCGATTCGCCAGGCGCAAGCGCGATGCGCTTCCATCCAACCAGCCGCTGGAAGGATTCGGCTGACCCGTGCGGGAGTTTGGCGTACACTTCGGCGATTTCTGCGCCGGCGCGTTGGCCGGTGTTCTTGACCGTGAACCGCGCTGTTTTCGCTCTCGAATCAACCGCGAGTCCCGAATATTCGTAAGTCGTGTAAGACAGCCCAAAACCAAAGGCGAAGAGTGGCTGCTTGCTCTCCGCTTCATACCATTTGTATCCAACCTCTGGACCTTCGTTGTAGTGCACTGCGTAATTCAGCGCCTGATCCTGAGGCGGCTCGGGCGGGATTACCGCACGGGGAAGATCTTTTTCGCTCTTGGGAAATGAGATCGCGAGTTTGCCTGTGGGATTCACCTTGCCGATCAACACATCGGCCAGCGCCTTATGTCCTGCGCTGCCGGCGTACCAGGCCTCTACGATTCCGGCAACCCTGTCGATCCAGGGCATCGTGACAGCAGTTCCGGTTTCGAGCACGACGACGGTGCGAGGATTCGCTGCTGCAACTTGCTCGATCAGCGCATCCTGATTGTCAGGAAGCGAGAGGCTGGGCAAGTCCAACCCTTCGCTTTCCCACTGATAAGCAAAGACGATCGCGAGATCAGATTTTTTCGCCAAACTCGCGGCGGAGTTCGCGTCCTTTCCCGAATTGAAACCAATCTTTGTGTTCGGCAGTTTTGCTCGCAGAGCTTGCAACGGAGACGTGGGAAACCAGATGTGGTCCTGCCAGTGTGTGGCGCCTTGGCCTGGAGGCATAATCGCGTTCCCGCCTGGCGGATCTACCTGCGCCGAGCCTCCACCCGAGATCATGCCGACATCAGCATGCCCGCCGATGATGGCGATGCTGTGGACCTTGGATGGATCGATCGGGAGCACCGACTGGCTATTCTTCAGGAGAACGATACTTTCCTCTTCCACTCGTTGCGCAGCTTCCAGACCCTTCTCCACTTCCACGACGCTCTTCTGCGGAGGATCGTCAACGATTCCCGAAAGAAACTCCGCATACAACACTCGCCGCGCATGGTCGTCAATCTCCGAGGTCGGTACTCTTCCGGCTCGAACCGCTTCCGTGAGCTTCGGACCGAAGTAATCCGCCATCGGCTGCTCCTGGTCCAGACCCGCCGCCGATGCTTTCTCGGTGCTGTGGGTTCCACCCCAGTCTGAAAGCACGAAGCCTTGAAATCCCCAATCCTTCTTGAGCACATCACGCAAGGTATATGAGTTTTCGCAGGCGAAGTCTCCATTGATTCGGTTATAGGAACACATCACGGCGCCAGGGTTTGCGATAGCGAGCGCGATATGAAAGGCGAGCAGATCGGACTCCTGCATGGCTCGTTTGGAAATGACGGCATTGAGGGCCGATCGTGCTGTTTCCTGGTCGTTCATCTCATAGTGCTTCAGGTCGCCGACAACATGTTGTGCCTGCTCGCACTTCATCATGTTGCCAACCATCGTGCCGGCAAGCAGCGGATCTTCTCCCGCATACTCAAACGTGCGGCCATTTCTCGGCTCGCGGGCGAGGTTCACGCCGCCTCCGAGAGTCATGTCATAGCCTTGCGCTCGAAGCTCGCGGCCAATCACCTCGCCGTATTCGCAGGCAGATTGCGGGTCCCAGCTCGATGCTGCTCCCAGATTGGAAGGCAGCGCGGTGGAATATCGTCCGTTGGCGCCGCTGTCCCGCACTCCATAGGCCGCGTCAGAGATGAGAAGCGGAGGTATGCCGAGTCGCGGAATTCCCTCCACGTATCCGGCGCCACCATTCCCAAGATGGGTCAGCGGCATCTGCCACTGTGGAGCGTGCGCCATCCCATTGCCATGCAACAGAGCCAGCTTCTCATCGAGCGTCATCTGCTTCAGCACCAGCTCGGCGCGCTGTTCAGCGCTGAGAGTGGAATTCATCCACGGCCGTTCCGCTTCTTGAGCCACCAGAAAACCCGCGGCGGAGAGGACTATGGCGAGAAGGAGTAAGAGAAAGCGGTAGTAACCAGGATTGCTATTCTGCATGGATCACCAAGTCGAGGCGAGCACGGGCCACGGAATTCGGAAAATACCTGTTTCGCCTGGAAACATTCCGGAGCAGTGTACACGGAATATGGCATCTACAAAATCGATTTTCTACGTAGTGAAGCATTCATACTAAAGAATGCGTGCCGTGCTTATTCGAGTCCACTTGAGGAATTTCAGAGTTACTGTAGACCAAAGTTCGCTTCAGGGAAGGGCACGGATTCATCCGTGCCGTAACGGAGAATCCATTCCGACGTCTTCGCTACCCGCTGCTTTTCAGCGCAGCTGAAGCAGCGGAAGTAGAGAACGGGCAAGGGAACGATTGCCGGCACGCATAAAAGAGACTGCGAAAAAATGTAGTGGAAATCAGATTCAGGGAAGGGCACGACTTCACAGGCTGCGGAAAAATGCTGTGATTTTTCCGGTGCTCCTCCTCAGAAGCCAGTTCTTATGGCGATTTTTGCTCTTTTCGGCTGCTTTTTTGTTTCCGCAAGTTCCA